>CAMVDU010000013.1 GCA_947166345.1 uncultured Prevotellaceae bacterium | reverse complement strand
AAACAGCAGGTAGTTTTTCTTCAAAAATTGTATTTTGCTATTTTCCATAAATTCCTGATTAATGTGTTTATATTTCATTCGCATTCTGAACTTCATACTTCAGCGCATCCGACGGCCATCCCGTTACATTCCGACCTGTATCATGTCATCCATATCATTGTTTTTGTTTTGTAAATACTTGTGCTCTATCAATGGTTTTAACTCTCGTTCGAAGATACCACGTTCTACTATCCTATAGTGTGGATGGTATGCCTCACGATACTCTGGAGAATGGCTGATGGCATATCTGCCGACTGACAGGATGCTGTCAATGAAAGCTTTGTCCTGCTGATAATAAGGGAGTTCAAGTTGCATCTTGTCAATTGTGCCAATAATCACGTGCCATCGGTCTCTCCAAGAATCTACAGTAGGACGCTTCTTGCTGTTTGCACTACGAATAAAGGCATCCAATAGCAAATCCTCTGATATAACAGACTCCTTGATCGTTCTGATACTGACACGATAATAATTGCTGTCTATGCCGCAAGGCTCATAGTTCCAGGGCATCAGGTCATCTATGCTGGTAGTATTCAGCTCATCATCCAAATAAGCCTTCACCCTTTGTCTGTCCGACACAAGATGCTCTGCCCCCATGTAGTCCTGAAAGCACGACTTATACAAGTCGAGCAAACGCAACTGAGGATAAGTCTGTAGTTGCTTGTTGACGAATCCATCTATGTCCTGTGCCTGGAGTTCTATTGTGCAAAAGAGACAGATGGTGGCAAGTGCTATATTCTTCATCGCAAAATTATTCAATTTATTTATTTGATCTGTTTTGTTTTTACGGATTCCATTGATATGTAATCGAAACGATAAATCCCGATATCCCCATTCGCATCTTCCGTTACATCGTCTATGCCTACATCTGCATCAGCGGTGTAGTCATACTCATGACAAATTAGCATATCCGCAACTGAAAGACTGCAGCTGTTCACCCATCACGCCTTTCATTACATCATACACATGGTCACCTGTGCAATGACTGGTGAAGAACTGCGTATTAGAATATTTAGCTTTCAATCGTTGAGTCAAAGATTTCACTTCTTCATCCGTCTCTTGGCCGTCGAGTAAGTGGAAACCGCCTACAACAGTATTTACTGGCCATGGGCAAGCTGCCAGAATATTCTCCAGTCCACTATGCGCACAGCCTGTAAATAGCAGTCCCTCGACATACAGGGCCAGTTCATGACGGAAATCGTCGTGGATATAAGCTCCATCAGCATCTTGCACGTAGAGATGCTGATTCCCCTTGGGCATCGGATGATTCTGAGGGATATGAGCCATCACATGGAGCCCTTCTGTTATCTCACAGGTATGGTCTATCAAGACGAGTCTGTCCTTGCCTATCTCTGGCCATTCTGTAGTAATGCTATGCAGATTGCCTCGTTTGGAAAAGAACTGAGCATTCATGGCATCGGGCGAAACGATAACCTGAGCCTTTTGATTATGTTCTAAGAAATAACGTAGCCCTCCCGCATGGTCGCTATGCCCATGAGAAATGAAAACATAGTCAACATCGCTGAGATCTACGCCCAGCAGCTCTGTATTTCGGATAAACACATCACTCGCTCCTGTATCAAGCAGAATCTTGTACCGCTCCGTTGTCAGAAAGACAGACAACCCATGCTCTGTTTCAAGCATCGGATTGCTCGACCTATTATCTGATAAAACCGTCCACTTCATAATTTCATCTTTTTTTCTTCCCCTCATTCTAAATACAGGGGAATTACCTCCCGACTCGTTTCTCCCGTTTTAGCAAATTTCTTTGCAAAGGTACTCATTTTTACTTTATTATTCGTATCTTTGTACCCAAATATTACAATACTTTAAGAAGATTATGTCAGAGCAGCGGACATATATTGCCATCGATCTGAAGTCGTTCTATGCTTCGGTTGAGTGTGTGGACAGAGGGCTTGACCCGCTGACCACCAACCTCGTGGTGGCTGATGTGAGCCGCACGGAGAAAACGATATGTCTGGCTGTGTCGCCATCGCTGAAAGCATACGGCATAGGTGGACGGGCACGACTCTTCGAGGTGGTGCAGCGGATGCGGGAAGTGAACTACGAGCGGCAGAGCAAGGTGCCAGGTCATCGTCTGACTGGCAAATCCACGTCGGATATAGAACTAAAAGAGCATCCGGACTGGGCTGTTGACTATATCGCCGCACCGCCTCAGATGGCCCACTACATCGAGGTCAGCTCGAAGATCTACAAGACCTATCTGAAGTATATTGCACCAGAGGACATCCATGTGTATTCCATTGACGAGGTGATTATGGACGTGACTGCTTATCTTGGCACATACAAACTGACTGCCCATCAGTTGGCTATGAAGATGATTCGTGACGTGCTGAGTCAGACGGGCATCACGGCTACGGCCGGCATCGGCACAAATATGTATCTCTGTAAGGTCGCGATGGACATCATGGCGAAAAAGGCACCTGCCGACAAGGACGGTGTACGAATCGCCGAACTGGATGAAATGTCGTATCGCCGTGAGCTCTGGGACTATCGTCCGATCACGAAGTTCTGGAGGGTGGGACGCGGTATTGCAGAGAAGTTGGCTTTGTATGGCGTAGACACAATGGGGCAGTTGGCCCGGATGTCCGTGCAACATGAGGAAACGCTCTATCGGCTTTTCGGTGTGAATGCAGAACTGCTGATAGACCATGCCTGGGGCTGGGAGCCATGTACGATGGAAGCGGTGAAGGCTTATCGTCCAGAAACAAACTCCTTCAGTAGCGGACAGGTGCTACAGGAGCCTTACGACTTCAAAAAGGCCCGTGTGGTGATACAGGAAATGGCAGAAGGAATGGCACTCAACTTGGTATCGAAACGGTTGGTGACAGACCAACTGGTATTGACGGTCGGCTACGATGCAGAGAACCTGACACGTCCTGAGATCCGCGAGAAGTATCATGGTGAAATCACCAACAACTATTACGGCAAGGCCGTTCCGAAACACGCCCACGGCACATTCAACTTTGAGAAGCCCACATCGTCATCGAGGCAAATCATGGATGGCGCAGCAGAACTCTTCGACCGCCAAGTGAATCCAGACTTGCTGATTCGCAGGTTGAACCTGACCACGAACCATGTGGTATCGGAGGCATCCACCGCTGCAAAAGACAAGGCACCCCAGCAGCTTGACCTCTTTACTGACTACGAGGCGATGGAGAAGCAGAAGCAGGAGGAAAAGGCAAAACGCGACAAGGAGCGTCGGATGCAGGAAACACAATTGAAAATCAAACAGCGTTTCGGCAAGAACGCCATTCTTCGCGGTTTGAATTTCGAGGAGGGTGCCACCGCCAAGGAACGTAATAAACAGATAGGAGGACACAAGGCGTAGTTCTTAGTTCATAGTTCATAGTTTATAGTTATGGATAATTACGACGATATCATCAATCTGCCGCACCACGTCTCGAAGCGTCACCCTCAGATGTCGATGTGGAACCGTGCAGCCCAGTTTGCACCCTTCGCTGCGTTGACAGGCTACGAGGATGCCATCATAGATACGGCACAGGAAAATGAAAGCAGTTACGAAACAAAGAATAATGAAGAAGAATATGGCATCATGATCAAAATGCCTTGGAATTTATGATTTATTTGGTAATCAGTGTCTGCCACCGCCTCCGCCAGGGCCGCCACCGCCTCCAGTATAGGACTTGAGGCTGACCGACGAACCACTGCTTACTGTGGCGTCAGTAGCGCCATAGCCGCCAAAGATAGTGGTGCCGTTGCTCTTCGATACACTGTAGAGCGAGCTGCCGCCTGATACAATCCAGGTGCCTGAGGCTGGAACCTTGAAGGCAAAGGCCGTTCCACTCTGTGTGAACGAGTACCAGTTGCTGGTGCTGAGCGATGCCGTGTAGCACGACTGCGTGAGCGACGATCCGTTTTCGAGCGACGGATAGGCATATATTGTTCCACTCTGTACGTAGAGTTTGTAGCCGCCCTCGGTATTAGCATCGATAGCCACCTCGGGACTGCTCTTGGTGGTGTAGGCAAATACCGTAGCCCCCTTGACATACAGGTTGCCGTTGGAGTCGATGGCATCGTTGCCGGTAGAGTAGCCCCCCACAAAGCCGCCCGATAGCGTCATCGTGCTGGCAGAGTTGATGGCATCGTCAGCAGAATAGGCATAGATGACACCGCCCGTCACGTCGAGTGTGCTTTTTGTCTCCACCGCCTCGTGGTAGCTGGCCTTTGCGTATGTTGTACCACCGCTGATAACCATTGCTCCGTCAGCCTTGATAGCCTTCGGTGATGTCTTCAGCGCATCAGCCAGACGCTCGGTGGTGTTCGAACTGGTCGTCGTGCGGATGGTGGTGTTGCTGGTACTTGAGCAGTAGGCTATCTGTCCGGTTGTGGTGGCCGAGATATTGCCGCCGCTGATGGTCAGCGTACCGTCCACACTGATGGCCTTGCCGCCAGCACCTGTGCTGCTCAGCGTCAGTGTGCCACCGCTGATAGTCATGTTGCCGTCGGCACTCATCGCTGCACAGGCCTTCACCTCGCTATCGTCGCTGTCCCACGCAGCACTGCCCTTGGTGGTGGTGATGTAGGTTCCGTCACTAACAGTTATTCCTCCATCGGCCTTGATACCTTTTGAAGCTGCTGCCGTCGTGGTGATAGTCAGCGTACCGCCCTCCAGATAGACGTTGCCGCTGTCCTCATCCTCATGGTCGGTGATCTCGCCTGTCGATGTCGTACTGCCCAGGTCGCACTGGATGCCGTCATCGCCCACACCGCTGATGGTCACCGTGCCGCTCTTCATCTGGAAATACTCCTCGCAGCTGATGCCATCGCTGACGGTCGAGGTGATGTTCAGCGTCAGGTTCTTGACGGATATATACGAAGCCGACTTGATGCCGTGTTTATAGTTACCCACCACGTTCAGCGTACCGTTGCCCTGCAACTGCAACTGACCTTTCGAGTAGATGCAGGCCTTCTGCGAACCGCTGCCGTCGGTCAGCGTGCTTACCGTGCCCTTTTTGGCACTCAGTTGGATGCGCTTCGAGTTGGTGATGTTGATGGCTGCACCGTTAGGGTTGGTCAGCGTCACACCATCCAGCGATACCGTACATTTATACGAGCCTGCCAGCGTCAGCGATCCGTCGGTCGTTGTACCGCTGAGCACGTAGGTTATCTCGTCACCATCTACAGCTGCCGTATTACTTTGCGTGATAGTGACATGTCCGCCGCTGACGGTGGCAGAGACGTAGCTGGCCACGTTGCTGGCCACGATAACCGTTGCCGCCGAACCATTATAGATAATGTGCACCTCGTTGGCATCCAGCGTTCCCGCTCCGGCACTGGTGATGTCGCTGAGCGTGTAGGTGTCCGAGCCGATGGTCATCGTCGTACCATTACTGAACGTGGCTGGTGAACTCGACGTGAGGTCAGCTGCGTCGTACGTCTTCGTACCGCTGCCCGTAGTGATGCTTAGCGTCTGGGCATCACAATTGACATTTGATAATTGATAATTGACAATTACGGTCAAAAGAAGTATTCTGAATAGCTGTCTCATCTTACCACCATTTTATATGTTCCCTGTTTAGTCTTTACGATATACACGCCTTTCTTCATCTGCGCCTTCGTGACCTTATGGCCCTGCAAGTCGTAGATGTCGGTGGAATCGTCAATTGTCAGTTGTGAATTCTCAATTGTTTCGATACTGGTTGCTGTTTCATCCGACGTCGAGAAGTACATCTTGCTCAGGTTTGTAAGTGTGAACGACTGCGAGCCTATTGTCAGAGTAGTACCGCTGATGCTCAGCGAAACGTCCGAAGTAACGGATACCGAAGCCTTCGCCCCGTCCGTCGTCTCAAAGGTCAGGTAGGTGAAATTACTCCCCTCGCCCATGAAGTTCCCCTCGCCTTTTGGAGAGGGGTTAGGGGTGAGGCTTGGGGTGAGGCTGGCCTGCGCCGTCAGCGTCCCTACCAACATGGTCAAAAATAATAGAACCTTGTTCATAAACGTAGTTGTCTTGTAGCTAAAAATTATTTGCAAAGATAAGAAAAAAACAGGATGTCCGCCAATTATTTTCAGTGAACACCGCGATTTGTTCAACGAATGGCTGTTTAGCTATTCAGCATTTACCTAATGTATTTCACTTTCGAGGCATCGCGGGATTCACCTCCATCTGGATAGCGGCCTCAATATCACTCATCTTATCCGTCGGCTCATAGCGTTTTAATACACGACCATCGCGACTGACGAGGAACTTGGTGAAGTTCCATTTGATGTCACTCTTCTTATCGTAGTTGGCATCCTTCTTACGGAGCATGTCGTCCATAAACTTGCCTCGCTGGTCGTTGGTATCGAAACCGCCGAAGCCCTTCTGAGACTTTAAGTAAGTGTATAGCGGATGCTCGTTGGCTCCGTTCACATCAATCTTGTCGAATTGTGGGAATTGGATGTCGAAGTTGGCTGTACAGAACGAGTGAATCTCCTGAATCGTGCCAGGAGCCTGCTCTCCGAACTGGTTGCAAGGGAAATCGAGAATCTCGAAGCCATCCTTCGAATATTTCTCATACAACGCCTCCAGTTCCTTGTATTGTGGTGTGAATCCGCATCGGGTAGCGGTGTTCACTATCAGCAATACCTTGCCCTTGTAGTCAGAGAGCGAGACCTCCTGTCCTACGTCATCCTTTACCTTGAAATCATAAATACTCTGTGCCGAAATGGTCAGCACACCCATCATTGCCATAAGGCAGAAAAATACTTTTCTCATAATCTTTATAGTTTTTGTTAGGTTATCTGATTGTTGCTTTCTTGATAAAATCTCTTCTGTCCATACGTTTAGTTATTGCATATTTAAATTCTTCTCTTCTGGTATGCCAGTCTTTCATCGCCTGACAACAGATAAATGATGCCGCAATAAGTGAAGCCGTGCTTTAGGATGTTGTGCTGCATGATTTTGTTGTCGCGATGGGTGTCTATACGGATGTTTGTATCATGTGAGAAGCAGAAATCCATTATGCTGCTGAAGATACCGTGAGCATCTGGATAACTGGCAATGCGATGGACTACATGATAAGGTTGAACATCATCTATCCATTCGCCATCATAGATTTTGGCGTATGTGGGCTCAGGCGAAGGAAGGAATGCGAAGTAACCAACAATGCGGCTTGGAGATTGGCAATCACCATTGTCCACTACGACAAAGCCACCGCCCTTCTCCATATCAGCCGTTATGACAGCCTCCGAAGGGTAGCCGTCCATCCATTGGTGCATGTTGCCAGACTGCCGCATAATCCCTTTTGCAGCATCTATGACCTTCATGATCTCAGCCATGTCCGATGGTCTTGCTTCCCTGATAATCCTATTCATATTCCTACTGCTTAATAAAATGAGGGAAATAAGTTTCTCCAAGATATCCATTTATCTGATGAAATTCATAAATGCAGGGCGCTCGTCGCGTTTGGGGGCAGCATCACCGTCGGCATGGATCTTCTGAAGCAGGAAGGCCATGTTAGTGGCCAGCGTCCGCATGGTCTGCATGCCTTCGGTGTCGAGCTTCACCTCGCCCTTGCCGGCTCCGTAGGCGATGTTCCAGTACTGCGAGGTCACCACGGGCATGTTCATCATCTCGAACATCATATTCATCGTCTGGAGCGTGGCCGTAGCACCACCGCGACGGCATACTGCCAGCGCCGCTGCTGGCTTGTTTTGCACCAGACGACCTGCTGAGTAGAACAGTCGCTGCATCAGTGAGAGGATGCCACCATTCGGCTGTCCGTAATAGACGGGAGTGCCTACGATGAGCGCATCTGATTCTTTCATCTTCTCAGTAATCACACTGCACATATCATCATCGAACACGCAGCCCCTACCACCGTTCTGTCGGCAACCACCGCAGTTGATGCACATACGGACGGGCTTGCGGCCAATCTGAACGATCTCCGACTCCACGCCGTGCTTCTGCAATGTTGTCTCAATCTCCTTCAGGCAACAGAACGTGTTACCGTCAGTCCGCGGGCTGCCGTTAATCAGTAAAACCTTGCATTTTTTGTCTGACACTTGTTTGAGCATCGCCGACACGGGCGAAACGACCGCCGCTCCTGCGGCTGCCATAGTTGCCTTCTTGATAAAATCTCTTCTGTCCATACGTTTAGTTATTGCATATTTAAATTCTTCTTAAATCTTGGTGCAAATATACGAATAATTGGGGATTAGAAACTGACTTTAGCCGAGTTGGAGGCACTGTATTATGACATGACCACGAAATCCTATATTAACGATTAGCCATTAACAACTTCTGCCGTATGGCTTTGGGCAGTTTCGATGCCACCAGTTGATAGGATTCCTTGATCCATTCCTGGACCAGTGCATCTTCCAGCTGCTCATAATAAACGTCGCTCCAGTGCTTCTTGTTCCAATGCCAGGCGGGAGTTACAGCAGAGAACTGACTGCGCAGCTCTTCATTTCTTTCTGGCGACAGCTTCAGCGCTAGCCTAGGTTGAGAGTCCTTGATATCATGCTCTCCCCCACCCAACCAAAGGCATACGAATATCTTTCCTTCCAGTCGGAAGGTAAGAATATCGTCACCAAAGGGCTGATCTTCAGTCACACCAAGAAGTGACAACGTGTAGTCTCTTACTTGCTCAATGTTCATTATTCTGTATAGTTGTGATATGTTCAATTAACCCATTACTACGTCGAGCACCATCATCAGGACGAAACCGATGGCAAAGCCGATGGTGCTGAGATTGGAGTGCTGACCGCTGGAGGCTTCGGGGATGAGTTCCTCGACCACCACGTAGAACATGGCACCTGCGGCAAAGGCGAGCATGTAGGGCATCATAGGCATCAGCAGGGATGCCAACAGCAGAACGGCAACAGCTCCTACGGGTTCTACGGCACCGCTCAGAGAGCCGAGCAGGAACGATTTCCAACGCGAGTTACCTGCCGCCCGCATCGGCATCGAGATAATGGCTCCCTCGGGCACGTTCTGGATGGCGATACCCAACGATACGGCGACGGCACTGGCAAGAGAGATATGCGTTGCCCCGCTGTCTGCTCCTGCAAACACCACACCCACAGCCATACCTTCGGGCAGGTTGTGAATGGTGACGGCCAGGGCCAGCATCGCAGTCTTCGACAGATGCGAGCGCATACCCTCGGGTTTGTCCGTACCAATATGCAGATGGGGTGTCAGTTCGTCGATGAGCAACAAGAAACCCATGCCTAACAGGAATCCCACAGCGGCAGGAAACACCGTCCACGCACTACCCTCATTATGCATTATGCATTGTGCATTATGCATTGAACACATCTCCATTGCCGGAATCAGCAGCGACCATACCGATGCAGCCACCATCACGCCCGATGCGAAACCCAGTAGCGACTTCTGCAATCGGGCCGACATCTCGTCCCGCATGAAGAACACGAAGGCTGAGCCGAGCATTGTGCCCAGCAGCGGGATCAACAGTCCTATAATCAATGTCGTTGTCATCGTAAGAAATTTCGCTCAATTTTACTGCGCAAAGCTACTGCCGCGGAGGACAGAAATTCTATTTCCACGATGCGCAACTCGCTCTTGGTGTCACCACCATTCTTGGCTTTGAACAGATCCAGCTCGCCAGCAACAGGTTGAGCCAACTCTGTTATTCCACCAAAGGCATCCTGATCCTTACCGGCCCCTTTCAGACGGATGGTGATCTCGTTGGTCTTCACACGCCTGATGGGCGTCAGATGGATATAGCCCAGACTGCGTTCTGTCTCACCGTTCCAGATAAGCTGTTTGCCAGCATATACTTCTATCGGATAACTGCGCAGACGCCAACCGGTCAGCTTCAGACAAATATCATCAACAACCGTTTTCTTCGCCAGTTTATAGGTTATCCATGCCGTAGAGAGTCGTCCGTCGTTTTTCCATTCCGACAGTTCATTATCATCATAACTACAAACGGCGTGCTCACTATCGTAGCCTGCCTTTGCCGAAACGATTTCTATACCACGCGCCTGCTCTGTATAAGAAGGTGTAAGCGGTGTTTCGCCCTTGTTTAATTGAGAATTAAGAATTAAGAATTGAGAATTATCCTTTCCTTTTTCACTCTTCACTGAGAGATACGCAGGTTTCACGCCATCGGCATAGGCTGAGAGATTGATCTCACCAGCATTCGTGGTGGTACGTAGCAGCACACGATTCACGCCGCATTCCACGGGTAGCGACATCGCATCAGTTTCGATACCGCCAATCCACTGGGCTTCACCCCAGAGCGAAAAATGTATCATCCGATTATCCAACGGACAACGACGTCCCTGCTTATCTACCACCTCCACTTGAACAAGCACCATATCGGCACCATCGGCCCTAATGCCCTGCGGATTCTCTATGGTTGTAAGTTTCAGTTGATACGGTTCGCCTACCGTCTCCAGCTGATAGCGACTGCCATCGGAACCCACAGCCTCCAATGTACCAGGCTCAAAGCCCACGTTGTCGAAAGTAAAGAGGTAGCGATAGCTCTGCTTGCCGTAACCTAATGACTTGCCGTTAAGGAAGAGTTCAACGCTGTCAGCCGTAGATACCACATACACAGGCTTTCTCAATTGTGAATTATGAATTATGAATTGTGAATTGTCATAGCTCCAATGACCCACAATATACGTCTTCGCCTCTTCCGGCTCTACCCATCCGTTCCACATCACCTGATGTGCATAGAAGGCATCCTTGGGAATACGCATAGCATCCACAACGCCACTGGTGCGATAATGCTTCTCGCCACGATGATGCGTATTTGTGTCTGAGAAGACTATCTTCACACCACCAGACGACACACGGGTGCCTGTGCCAGGACGCTCACGCCAGTAGTCATACCAGCGGCGCACCATCTCCACAGCAAACTGATCCATATTATGGTTGTACTCATCCGCAGGTTTTCCACGATAAAGCGGTCCATCACCTTCCTTGTGATAGGGATAGCTTTGCTCATCCCAATATTTGCGCAAGCCCTCATCGCGACAGTATTCCATCGCCCACATGGGGTGTTTTTTGCTTTTATTGATATACAGCATCTCGCCGCCATACTCAGCCTCATCGATATCCAGCATCTCACGACTGCCGATAGCTCGTCCGCCATGAGGGTCATACTGATCGCGGATAGCTTTCATCTCCAACATGTGCTCACGACTGATGCTCTCGTTGCCACTCTCATAGAAAAGTATCGAGGGGTTGTTGCGGTTATAGATGATGGCATCGCGCATCAATGCCGTGCGCTGCTGCCAGCGAGCACCCTCCACATCCTTCTCAGCATCGCCAGCAGGCATTGCTTGCGGCAATCCCACGCGGTCGCAACTCTCTATATCCTGTTTACTGGGCGTCACATGCATCCAGCGAACCATATTCGCCCCACTCTCTACCATCAAACCGTTCGAGTAGTCGCTCATCCAAGCTGGCACACTAATGCCCACGCCCGGCCATTCGTTCGAAGTGCGCTGGGCATAGCCGTGCACCATCATCACACGGTCATTCAACCAAATTTTACCCTCGCCGAAACGCGTCTTGCGGAAACCAGTACGGGTAGCAACGTGGTCGACGGTTTCGCCGTCGACAAGAAGCCCCGTCTCTACCGTATATAGATACCCATACCCCCATGACCAGAAGTGCAGACCTTCAACAGGCTGTTGAGCCGTGACCGTTCGCGTCTCGCCTGGCTGCATGGTCACCGTCTCACCATTGAAGCGAGCCACCTCATGTCCCTCTGCATCCATCATCCGCACGGCAAAAGTAAAAGTTCTCGCCGTTACACCCTCGTTCTTCACCTCGCTCTCTACATGAATCACGGCCTTATGTCCTGCCACGTCTATATCCGAGGCGTAGATGTAAGTACCCGTGGTGCCGAGGTTCGAATAAAGCGGCAATGTCTGGTAGAGTTTATCCGTGATGTGCAGCCACACGTTCTTTGGCAGACCGCCGTAGTTGGCATTGAAGTTATTATCGTTCCATTGGTAGCGGCTATCCAACACCCTATCGCGGTACTTCCAATTGTTATCGCATCGCACGGCAATCACGTTCTCGCCTTTCTTGACATACGGTGTGATATCAAATCCGAAAGCCATCACGCCATTGTCCGAGAAGCCCACCTTTTGTCCGTTCACCCATACGTCGGCACCTTGACGGGCACCCTCGAACTCAATAAAAAACTTAGAACTATCAATTATGAATTGTGTAATCGGCTCTGCCGCTTCGCTAGTCGAAGAATTATGAATTATGAATCGTTTCCGGTACCAACACACCGTATCCGTCAGATCCACGATATCCTTACGGAAGGCTTCAACGCCGTTGAAGGCGTAAGGCAACGTCACCTGCTGCCACTGACTGTCGTCAAACTCTGGCTTCTCGGCATCCACATAATCGCCTACTGCCAATCGCCAGTCAGCATTAAAGTTGAGCTTCTGACGTTCAGCCGCCTGCACACCAACGGTGAGCATCAGCATCAAATAGAACAGAAAAACTTTGGGCTTCATCATCTTATTTGCTCTTTAGTTTCAGGCTGGCAGTGGGCAATGCGCTCTTGACGCTCACGTTGACAGAGCCTCCCTTCTGTGTGCTGCGAACAACGAGGAGGGCACGACCCTTCCACGTTTTTACACGAGGCGAGGTATAGGGTTCCGTATCCTTCAAGTCGGCAGAGGCGAAAGCCAGCAGTTGTCCTTGTCCCTTGACAACAGCCTCACAGTCGATGGCGGCTTCGGGTACGGGTGTGCCGTCCTTGTCAACCACCTCAATGGTGACGAAGGTGAGCGACTGTCCGTCAGCAGACATTACGGTGCGGTCGGGGGTGAGGCGCAGACGGGCTGGTTCGCCAGCGGTCCGAAGACTCTCTCCCGACCCCTCCCTGTGAGGGAGGGGAGTAGATACTTCGGCGCGCAAAGTGCCTGGCTCGTAGTTTACGGTAAAGACGGCTTTATATTCCGTAGAACGGTCGACTTTCTTTGTGCCGATAAGTTTGTCGTTCAGATAGAGTTTTACTTCTGGTGCTTTAGTATAGACCTCCACTTCGACAGGTTTACCCTCCCAACCGGGCCATGTCCACGACTCCCATGTGGGCCATACGCTCCACATCGTGGTGTGAATCTCGCCGTGGTAGCCGTTGGGTTCTTTCACGCAAAGGTATATACTCCCCTCGCCCTTAAAGTTCCCCTCGCCCCTTGGAGAGGGGTTAGGGGTGAGGCCGGGGGCGGGGGTGAGGCTCCTCCACAGCATCTCACGGTAGTGGCTGATAGGCTTGCGCCAGCCGGTAATATCGACATCGCCACAAGGAGCGCCGTGCCATTCGGGCTGTCCGCCCTCAATCCACGACTCACCCTCGCGCTCACCTTTATAATAGTTACGTCCTATGCCGCTTTCGCCCAGATAGTCGAGACCTGTCCACACGATGTCGCCCACGACGTAGGGGAAGTCATTCGCTACGGCCCAGTTGCGGAAGGCATCACGCGGATAACTCTCCGTCTGCCAGATGACGCGCTTGGGGTCACGCTCATGGTCGCTGGCGTGCTTGAAGATCATGTAGTTGTAGCCCACCACGTCGAGCACCTCAGCGTGCGGGTCGTAGATTTCCCAGTCGGGGTCCCAGGCACAGAGGGCTTCAGTCACGGGACGTGTCGTATCCAGTTCGTGGATGGCCTTCTTCATTTGTCGGGCGGTATAGACCACGCGGATGTCCTTGCGCTCGATGACCTCGTTGCCGATGCTCCACGAGATGATGCTTGGGTGGTTGCGGTCGCGCAGCACCATCGCATGGATGTCCTCACGGAAGCAGGAGTCGATGACGGTGGAATAGTCGTGGGGATTCTTCTGCGTGCGCCAGCCGTCGAAGGCCTCGTCGATGACGAGCATGCCTATTGAGTCGCAGGCATCGAGGAAGGCACGTGTCGTGGGATTATGCGAAGTACGGATGAGGTTGAAGCCTGCCTCTTTCATCTGGCGCACCTTACGGATTTCGGCATCGTCGAAGGCACGGGCACCCAGCACACCGTCGTCGTGATGCACGCAGGCACCGTTGATGAGCACCTTCTGGCCGTTGAGCACGAAACCATTCTCGGCATCAAACGAGAACGTGCGGACACCAAATTTAGTTGAGAGGTGAGAATTGAGAGTTGAGAGGTGAGAGATGAGCTTTGCTTGTGCCTCGTACAAATAGGGCGATTCGGGTGACCAGAGTTTGGGATTGTTGATGGTATAGGTAAAGGCGACTGTCTTGCTCTCGCCAGCTTTCAGCGATACTTCCTGATGCTTGCCTTCTACCACAACGATGCCTTTTTGGTCTGTTGTGCCCTCGTTCTGCACCGTTACCTCAACCTGTACTTTCGCTTTGTCGGCAGACACCTCTGGTGTAGTAACAAAGACGCCATTCTCGGCAACGTGGAACGCAGGCATCGTTTCGAGCCATACGTGGCGGTAGATGCCGGAACCTGAGTACCAGCGGCAGTTGGGCTGATTGCTATTGTCCACCTTCACGACAACCTCATTGAGTCGCTTGTCTTTATAAATATAAGGTGTCACATCAACGGTGAATGGCGTGTAACCATAGTGATGCTGTCCGGCCTTCTGACCATTCACATAGACCTCAGCCTTCTGATACACGCCCTCGAAGTGGAGTTTGACGAGAGAATTATCTCTAAACTCTAAACTCTCAACTCTAAACTTTTTATGGTACTCGCCCTTGCCGGCCTCGAACCATCCGCCGCCAGTGCCCGTAGCACCTTTGCCAGAATTAGGACCTTCGAAGATGTCCCAGTCGTGCGGCAGGTCCACGGTCTGCGTCGTTCCGTTATGTGTAAACTGCCAGCCGAAGTCAAACAGCTGTCTTGTTGTCTGTGATGATGACGTCATTACGCCCATCATTGCCATAAGGCAGAAAAACACTTTCTTCATGCTTTTATTTCTTGTCAATAGTTACCTGTTGTTTTATGATCACAAAACGACTTCCATAGTCGTCTTTTGCACTTTCATGCCCATGTTCCTATAAAAATGCAGAGCAGGATCGTTACCCTCCCATACATTCAGGGTGATGTTGTTGCAACCTATTGACTGGGCATAGTCGCGTACATACTCATACAAAGCCTTGCCGACGTGTTGGCCGCGAGCCTTTTCGTCCACGCAGATATCATCAATATACAGCGTCTTGATGTCTTGCAGCAACTTATCGTCCTTCACTTCTGTCACCATGCAGAAAGCATGACCTAAGACCGCTCCATCTTCAAAGACGAAGACAGGTCTGCTGTCATCACCCAGCAAGGTTTCGAGTTCCTGCTCATCATATTTTGTCGTGTAAGGTTTAAACAAGTCGGGCCGCAGTACATGGTGCACCATGTTCACTTGATGCAACAGATGAATGATACCTGGAATGTCTCTTTTTTCAGCTCTTCTGATCATCGTTCTACATTGTTTAAAGGTTTAGTCTTTGCTGAAGTTCTCAGTTTTATTTGCAAAGGTACTCAAAAATTTCTTTTATTCGCATCCTTGCAGCAAATATTAACATAAGTTTTTCTCTCACAGGGGGACAGTCCCCGTGTGAGGGCATAGAGGGAAAACCCTACGCTGTTTTAGGAATATTACCCCATCATTATAGGGTTTTTCATTTTGGTATGCCAGAGATTCGCCTTATCTTTGCACTTGAAAAAAGCGAGAACAGGCTGCACCTCAGCATAGAGCAAGCTCTCTGCATTCGGTTTGCACTGTCCTTGCAACTTGAAAAGGACATAAGAGTCTCTCACCAAACTGAAGTTGAACATTTAAAAACTGAAGATTATGAAAACAATGAATAAGGTGATCGCAGCCATGATGATGATGGCAATCACAACAGCAGCGCCAGCAATGGCAGGTAACAAACACGGTAATAACAACGACAGAAATGTTGTTGAAGTGAATAACCATAAAGGTGGGACGCACTTTGACAAAGTGATCAACACGTTGCACCACGATTCTTACAAGGGACATGCCTATCGTCCTGATGTGAAGACCTGCACCATCAAACTGAGCCGTCACGACTCTCACCGCAAGGCGGTGGCAAAGGTTGAGCACATGAAGGGCGTGATGGACACCAAGTGGAATCCGCGTACACGTGAGTTGACCGTCATCTACGATGCCAAGGTAACGTCAGCACGCTCTATCAGGCACTTCATGGCCTAAGAGCCATTCCATATATCATCCATGAGACCCCGACTTGCATCCTGCAGGTCGGGGTCTTGATATTTTATTTGCAAAAAGTACAGCTTTTTGAAAAAAAATAACTACCTTTGCAAGAAAAATTACGACACTTGAAACAATATTTACAGATATGGCAAAAGTTCTTTTGATTAACGGAAGCCCCAGAGAGAACGGCAATACGTTCACGGCGCTGAGCGAGGTGGCAACGACCCTCAATGGCGAGGGCATAGAGACTGAGATCATCAACATTGGCAAACAGGCCGTGCAGGGCTGCATCGCCTGTGGTATGTGTGGCAGGAACGGCGCACGGTGCACGTTCCGCGACGACCTGTACTATAAGGTGTGGCGGGCCGTGAAGGACGGCATCGACGGCCTCATCATCGGCTCGCCCGTCTATTACGGTGGTCCCAACGGTTCGCTCTGCGCCCTACTCGACCGTGTGTTCTACTCCCTGGGCAACGAACTGAAGTTCAAGCCCGGTGCCAGTGTGGTGGTATGCCGCAGGGGAGGCGCGTCGGCAGCCTTCGACCGCCTGAACAAGTACTTCACCATCCTGAACATGCCCATCGTCAGCTCGCAGTACTGGAACATGGTGTATGGTCAGACCCCCGGACAGGCTGCTCAGGATGAGGAGGGCATGCAAACCATGCGTACCCTTGGTCGCAACATGGCGTGGATGATTCGCCGTCTTAACGTCAGCGAAGAGGGACACCCCCAACAGGAGCCTCCTTTGAGAACGAATTTTATTAGATAGAGGTCTTTTAGTCGCGAGTAATCTTTCGAATCTATTCAGATTTTACTCGTGTGTCAGCACATACCCCCACTTCTGCTGCAGGCGCTCCAGTTCGTCGGCTGTCACCGTCATCACCGTACCGTGACGGGGGAAGAAGTCCTTGCGGAACGACTCGGGCTTCTTGGTAAATGTCTTCAGGTCCTTTGACCGCTGGAACTCGTAGCGGCCAGAGCTGTAGAGGTCGTACATCAGGATGTACTCACTCCCCTCGCCTTTCGGAGAGGGGCCGGGGGTGAGGCTTTTAAACACGCCACTACCCTCCACATGCGTGCTCGTGCCAGCATAGGCATCGATATACTCGAAGTTTTCCTTGTACGGTCCCGTCAACTTCTTAGACGTTGCCTGTTGGATACCGTTCTTGTATTCCCTGCCGTTCTCGTCCTTCGTATTACCTTTATAGAAGAGGTGATAGACGCCGTCCTTCTCGATGATGTCGTTATCGATAGAACCATACTTCGCCGCAAACAGCACCTTCGGCTCGCTCTCGAAGGCCGTAAAGTCCTTGTTGGCATAGGCATAGTACGTGATGAGCGTCTTACGGTCGTTGCGCTGCAGGGTGAAGTAGATCATGTATTTCTTCGCCTTACGGTCGTAGATGGTCTGCGGCGCCCACACCCAGTAGGCATCGCCGAAGTGCTCGCTCCAGTCCTTCGCCAGGTTGATCTTCGCATGCGTCCAGTTGACAAGGTCCTTCGACTTCAGCAGCACGATGCCCGGATTAGCCCCCCACCCCTGCTTCGGGTCGTAGGTATGCATATCTGTTGCCACGATATAGTAGCAGCCGTCCTCGCCGCGCAGGATGTGCGGGTCACGAATGCCGCCACTCTCGCTGATGCTGTCGCTGGCGATGATCGGTCTGTTGCCGTTCAGCGCATACCAGTTCTGTGCGTCCTCGCTCACCGCGAAGCGCAGTTGCTCCATCAGGTTTGTGTCGCCGCTGCCCTCGAAATAGGCAAAAAGGTAGCCAGCCATTTCTTGTGCCGAAGCCTGCAGGCCCACGGCCAACAGGAATAGGATTGTCAGTTTCTTCATAGATTGTTTTTGAATTGTGCTGCAAATTTAGATAAAATTTTCGAGATATTGTCAGCTTTCCCCGTTAAAGATGCAAAAAGCAGATGATTTGATTTTGTTTAAACTTGTGAGCCCAAATATTCATGGTTTATTCATGTAGATTTATGTTCATTCGTGTAGCGCCGCAGGCTTTAATAACTCTCTCTTCATGTGAGTTTTTGAGTTGATAAGTTGATGAGTTTTTGAGTTTAGGAATTTCGGAGTTTAGGAGTTTCGGAGTTTAGAAGTTTAGACGATAGTCTTGCAGGCCTCTGCAGCGGCAGCATTATTCTCGTCTTGGTCAAAAAACTCGTCCATTCGTTCTCTCGTCAAAATCCTCGTTCTCTCGTCTCACAATGCAAAGGTACGACTTTTTCCTGAGTCCTCCAAGATTTCTTTGAAGATGATCCAAAAAACTTTTAGTCGGCTTCTTGTTAACTACTTAGTATACAATACGTTATGTCTTGTTTGCTCCTTGCTTATCGCACTCTTATCGACACATTGGTGTCCGTAAAAAACAAATAATTTTTTGTAAAAGACAACCAGGACAACTAGGAAAATGTATATGAGGCTTTAACAAACACTGGCAGAATTAAATAAAAGTTGTCTTTGTTGTCCATGTTGTCTTCAAAACAAGAAAATTGTCTTCTTGCCTACCAAGCAGCGTCTCTTTGGTGCGTGCGGAGCGTCATCTTGGTCACCACCGTGCGTCACCTTGCTGGGCAAGGAGCGTCTCGGTGCGATGCAGGGAGCGTCTCGTTGCACATGTGCACTATTGCAGTTGTTGCAGTGTTGCGGTTGTTGCAGTTCTCCAAAAGCTTTTCACATACCCTAAAAATACTTCTATATTTATATATATATAAATATAGAGTTAAATTTTGACTTTCGCACAATCTATTTTGGAACTGCAACAACTGCAACGCTGCAACAGCGAGTGCAGAGTGATCGCTGGGGACTGTACTACCCTAGAAAAAGTTGAATGGATTTTACCTTAACCCTGCCATAGGTTGAATGCCTGTTTGGTACCTTAATTCTTATCCCTGGCAGAAGTTGAATGTTTCAATTGAAGATTCTGAGCTGACCCGACAAAATGTCGTGTCAGGTCATATTGCCTATTTTCAGACAATGACGTCGCTCGAGATTGCCGAGCTGACAGGTAAGCAACACAATGATCTCATGAAAGCTATCAGAAAGATGGAACCAGCATGGGAGAAAGTACAAGGGGGAAAATTTTCCCTCTTGCAGAAAACCTACCAATTACCGAATGGTGGAACGAAACTTCAACCGTATTACTCCCTCACCAAGACCGAGTGCCTGTACATCGCCACGAAGTTCAACGACGAGGCACGTGCGAAGCTGGTGATCGCTAGGGACGGCATTCTGAATGATCACTTTTAAGAGAAAACATTTGGCGGATGGAGAATAATTGTGTATCTATGCAGCGTCAACTTCGGTGGAGCTTCGAATCGGCACTCTTGATTGATAAACTGAGAACTATGAACGTAGAATCAGATAAAACCTGTAACTATGAATAAAAAAGGAAGACAGATGAGAGAAATGTGATCATTCAGAACCGTCCCCAGCGATCAGAGAAAGTGGATAGTGTGAAGAAAGATGAGAAACGTCATGGAGATATCGTATCAGGACTTTAAGATTGCGAAGGGGCATAACCATATTGCTGTTTGAAGATACGGCTGAAATGGGTGGGATTCTCGAAACCGAGGCTGTAGGCCACATCGGCTACGGAAAGGCTTGACGAGCGCAGCATTTCGTGGGCTTTCGAGAGTCGCTTCTCACGAATCCAGCGTGCTGGCGGTTCTCCGTAGATATCCTGAAACTCGCGTTTGAAACTCGATAGCGAGCGGCCTGAGAGGTAAGCCAGTTCATCGAGGGAGATGGGCGACGTGTAGTTCTCTTCCACCACACGGTGGATGTCGGTCTTCACGGGTTGGCGCAACTGCAGCATCTGGCGGAAGATGTTCTTCGAGCAGTCCATCACGTTGTAGAGCAGTTCCATCACCTTCAGACGCAGCAGGCCGGGATTCACTTGCGAGGGATCGTTGAAGTAAGGAGCCAATGACCAGCAATAAGCCACCAGCCGTTCACTCATGGGGCTTACCTGTGCACCATATTCCTCGGTCATCGCTGGGATGACTACCTGTTGCGACGTGAGAAAGTCTTTCAGTAGTTCGTCGTTGATGGCAAAGAGTTGGCTCTCGAAAAGTCCTGTTTCCTCAGAGCCTTGCTTCTCGTAACTGACGCTTTGCGCCCGTCGAAGCAGTATCATTTCGTTCTTGCCCACCGTCCACGACTGCCGTCCGCAGGTCAGTTTTACACTTCCTCCCAGCACCACGTAGAGCAGATGTTGTTCGAGAAAGAACGTGCCTCTCTCGCCAGCCGTCACAATGCATTGGTCGATGATGCTGCCGCCATCAAGTTGTAGCGACGACGTGGTGCAGTCACCGCTAATCAGAGTCGAAGGGAATTTCGTTATCTTGGTCATCTGTATCTGTCACATTTGTTATTTTCTATCTTCTACCATCTCGACATTGTCCAGATTTATTTGTGTTGTTGCCTGGTTTATGTCAGTTGCCCGAGTGGTATATACGAAAGACGAATTCTTGATTGTAATATCGTGTACACACCGCTTATCCTGCATCCCATTTGCCTTAATACCAATCGATGCTCCGTGACAATGAATTTCTTCCATGTGAATGTCTTGGAATTCTGGAATCCATTGTCCCTTCTCGGCAGCCAGTGTTTCATTCATTTTGTTACCTTTGCGGTTTGCATAGTCACATTGGAATACGACGCCTCCGTCTATGATATCAGTCATCATAATGTTGTTGATGTAGATACGTTCTGTTCGACCGCCTCGGTCAGATGCACTCTTAAAGCGTAGTCCTATGTTGGTGCCGACAAAACTATTGTTTCGCACTACGACAGCCCTTATTCCGCCTGCCGTATTACTGCCTAAAACGAATCCGCCATGAGCATTGAAGACGGTGTTGTTTTCAACGATGATGTCGGAACAACCGCTCAATTTATTTTTCTGTGGCTTTACGCTTTTCAGACATATACCGTCATCGCCAACGTCAACAGTGTTGTTCACGACGATTACACGATGACAGTCGGTAAGGTCTATGCCGTCAGTATTCTGAGAGTTCCAGGGAGAATGCACCGTTATTCCATCGATAATGACATTGCGGCACATGACGGGATGCAGATGGAACCGGGGAGAGTTGCGCATAACCACACCCTCTATCAGGACGTTCTCGCATTCCATTATTCTTATCAGGTCATTACGCATGTGTTCCTGCTGTTCTGGGGATTCAGCGATGTCGGGATAGCCGGATTTCATCTTCCACGGATACCAGAAACGACCTTCGCTGATGGTTGCTCCCCCCATGCTGCGATGACGCTTCCACTCCACATCGCTCACCTTATTTCTGGCTATATAACGCCATTGCTGACCATTACCATCAATTACGCCATGACCAGTGATGGCAATATTTTTCCGGCCTACAGCCCAAATGCAAGGCAATACCCGCCCGTTGAAGAGTTTGTCGTTGGTAAGAAACAACTGCTTGTCGGGCGAGAATCTGATAATGGCACTGTGCTCTATATGCAATTCGATGTTATCCTTCAGTTCAATAGGTCCCGTCAGCCACACCCCAGTAGGTACGACCAAGCGACCACCGCCATGAACATCCAAATCATTGATTGCCTTTTGAAAAGCATCGGTACAAAGGCATACTCCATTTCCCTCGCAGTCATAGTCGCTCAGACATACGGAATGGTTTGGAATTGTAACGCTCTCGACTTTCTGGATTGGTATCGGCAAACGGTCATAAAATTTGTCATAAGTACCATTGCCAGCGAAGGCAGCCACAGTCAACAAGCATACCAAAAGAGTACAGTATCTGTTCATAAAACTTCATTTTTTGAGTGGTGCGTAGAATGCAACACCGTTTTTTCGAGTGCAAAGTTAATCAAAATTTTCCGAAAATGGTGAAATCCGCCATAAATCAGACGGATTCCATAGTCATAGCATACCCCAACTGTTGCGCTTGCTTGAGGTCGAGTGGAAATTGTGTCTCATATCGGCGTTTCTTACCTTCCACGTCCCAGGCATCAGCCCAATAGCGGTTGTAGTCGCGATATTGAAGCGTATCAAAACAGAACTGCACCTGTGGCTCATAGCCGAACACATAGCCTGTCCATTGCAGCACAGGAGACAGGAGTGCATCGTAGCCACTGCGCCGCATAGCCATTTCGCTCAGGTTCATAGTGATGAGGAATGCAGTACGTACACGTTTGGGGGCGATAATCTGTTTTTCTCCTCTTTTGAACTGCACGAAAGGATACCATAGTCTTTCCAGAAAACTGCGCAACTGAGCTGTAATTTCAGAGAAATAGATAGGCGAACCAAATGCCACCACATCGGCATGAGCCACCTGGTGTAGCAATTCGGTGATGTCGTCCTGGAATCCGCATTGCCCATAACTGCGGCCGTCTCGCAACTTACATGCATAACACTCACGACAGCCAGTAAAGTGGAGGTCGTAGAGATTGACCTCCGTGACCTCCACCTCTGCATTGGCTTCACGCGCTCCATCAGCAAAAGCATGGAGCAACGCTGCCGTGTTGTAATTCTTGCGAGGGCTTCCGTTAATGATAAAGACCCGCTTTACTGCCATTACTTCACGCTGTAAATCTTGCTGACAATCTTCCACTCACCGTTCTCCTGCTGTGCAAGGGTGAACATGTCATTGAAGGTGGTCAGTTTGCTGAACGATGACGAGATGCGCACGAAGGCGATGTTGCCTGCAACGGTCACGTCCTCAACGGTATAAGTCACCTCTTCCTCGCCCGTCTGCTCCAGCACGTCGAAGAGGGCATTGATGGGTACGGTGGTAATCACACCCTTCTCTACCCACGACATCGTAGCTTCCTTTGTAAAGGCCTTTTCACCAAGTTCACGACTTGCCTTGCGGCCTGCCTCTGCATAAAGTTCAATGGCATTCAGGATGCCCTGTACGGTTTCATTGTTCTTGTTCATTGTTACGCTATTTTTGAATGGTGTTTGAGTTCTGATTGTATGCTTTGGCCACGCACTTCCATTCGCCGTCAATCTTCAAGAGCAGTAGCACGTCAGTAAAGTCTATGTTGCCTCCCCAGCCCTCTTCGAGCACACGGACAACGGCCAGCGTCTCTTCGAGTTCCAGCACATCGATGCGGGTTTTGAATTCCTCTCCGGCACCCACGGTATCTACGTTGTGATAGAACTGGTCAATGCTGCCACGCTCCAGCTTGCCGTTCAGAAATCCGAACAGACAGGCATCCTCGGTGAACAACTCCTTTGCATACTTGCTGTTGCCCTCGGCAACGCTACGTGTGAACTTGCTTGCTGCTTCTACGACAGCATTGTAATCTGCGATGTTACTTCTCATTTTTCCTTTGCTTTAAATTTAAACGATGTTTGAATCTGGGTGCAAAGGTACGACGATTCCGTCAAACAGACTTTTCTATTTAGTTCAACTTTTCTTTCTGTTTAGGCCAAATAAAAGGGGCAACACCCTCCATGGATGCCGCTCCCTATTGTTTTTTTATTAAACTATGACTATTTTTGGTTCTTCTATTAAAAGAGAATAAGATAGAGAAGGGGAGAGTATAAATAGGTTCATCTTCAGTAAAAAGAAAAATTTGTTTTTGGGGAAACATTAAGACGTTTCATTCGACAAAGTTTAGGTTTACGTTTATCTATGTATTATACATGCATTTCTAAACTTAAATATTAAACCTTCATTCTTCTGATTTGGGTTTATTATACCTTATTATATATAAGAACAACTAAACTTAAACCTAAACTAGAAAACCAATCATTTTTCTTTTAACTGAAGCAAGAATTGACAGATTTGGTGTTCATTATACCTTAAATTTAATTAAAAGCAGACACATTCTGCAAGAAAAACGTGCAAAACGAGTGTAAAGTCAGAAGAAATTGCTAACTTTGCAAACAAAGTTTGCAGAACGTGTTTTTGGAGGTTGTTTCTTCGGGACATGTGAAGCGTTGACAGTTAAGGATTGTGAGACGTAATGTCGAGCAATTTAGTGTAAAACAAAAATAGAAATAATAACATTAAAATGAAAATTCTGCTCCCAAAACACGTTGCGAGCGTGTAAAAACGCGCAGAATGTGTCGGATTTAAGGTGCCAGTACTTTACACTAAACTTGTAAGTAGCTGATACTCAGTATCGTCTAGCCGCCGTAGTAGTAGCCTACTGGGGCATTGGTATCCGTAACGGGGCGGATGCCGTTGGTAATAGACTCCTGTTGGGCTGCGAGGGCATGTGATCACTGGGGACTGAATGATCACTAATCCCCACTTTTTGACATTTAAGCAAAATCTTCCGCTTCCACTGTAAACACTCTGGAAGCGGAGATTTTTTGAAAGTAGTAAACTATCATTGTTTTTCTGTTAAAGACTTCAACTCCGGCCAGCCATCGGCAGTCCAGGAAATAGGACGCTGGATGAGAAGGGCGGCACCATTCTGAGTGGCGCTGTAGCCGTGACAGATAAAGATATCCTCGCCATCGAAGGTGTATGCGGCACAGTGGCCTGCAGCCTCCCATTGTTTCTTGTCGCCTTCAATGAAGAGTGTTCCACCGCCGTTGACCATATCTTTGCCATCACGGTCTAGATAAGGACCATCGACGGTCTTGCTGCGTCCCACTGTCACGCGATAGTTGCTCTTCGCTCCGCGACAGCAGTAGTCCCACGACACAAAGAGATAATAATACCCACCGTGTTTGAAGATGAAGGGTGCTTCGATGGCGTTCGTACCGGCATATTTTGACGTAGGATTCGGCTCTGTGGGCTTATAGTTAGGGTCGTAACGACGGGCAATGGTGCGTGGCCATTGTGAATTGTGCATTATGAATTGTGAATTATCCAAGTGCATCGTTGAGTCGAGACGGGCTATCTGAATACCGTCCCAGAACGAGCCCCAGACGAGCCACGGTGTGTCGGTGGCATCGTCGATGACGAAGTTGGGATCGATGGCGTTCCAGTTGTCACGTTTCTCGCGCGAGGTCACAATGCAGCCCTCGTCCTTCCACATATTCGCAGCCAGCGAACGACTGCTGAGCAGACCGATGGCAGAGCCATTCTTGCCGAAGGTGGAACAGCTATAGGCCAGCCACCAGCGTCCGTGCCACTGAATCACATCGGGTGCCCACACATGATGACGGAAACCTGGCACGGAGTCTGTGGTCCAACCTGGGATAACCGTCATCACAGGCTGACGCGTCACCGTCCACGTCTTGCGGTCTTTCGAAGTCATCCTCTGGATGCCCACGCCTGTAGAATAGAGATAGTACGTGTCGCCCTCCTTGGCCATCACGGGGTCGTGCACCATGGGTGTCTCTGTCTGGAAGCTCTCGCCCCTCATGTGTGGACGTTGCTGGTGTGCCTGTGTCTGACCCTCCACAAAACCCTCCATGATGGCTGTGGGCTGAGCCTTACTGTTGAAGGCACCCAGCTTATAGCCGCCGGGCAGACACTGGGGCTCCCAGTAAAAGACACCACGACAGTGGCCGTCGGTCTCGGTCTGTGCCTCACGGACCACGCGGGTCAGTTGGCGACGGCCCTCCTCCATCACCTCCGGATGCTGTTCGTCCACCTCAAAGCCCGTCTCCACAATCATCACGTCGCAACCGTACTTCTTGCTGCAATAGCGGATATTGCGCATACAGTCGCTGATGATGCTGTCGGCATTCAGTTCGGGATGGTCCTGGCGTGCCCAGTAGGGATAGAGCGACATGCCGATCATATCCCACTTGCCGCCATATTTCTTCACGATGTCGAGGTTCCAGTCGTAGAGGCTCTGCTTGTGTCCGCGGTCCAGGTGGATGATGACAGTAGTCTCAGGGAAGACCTCCTTCACGGCATCGTAGCCTGCACGGATGAAGCCCGCGTATTGCTTGGGGTTCTTCTCGATATGTCCCATGGGCCAGAGCAGGCCGTTGGCCGTCTCGTTGCCCACCTGCACCCAGCGGGGCGTGATGCCGTTCTGCTTCAGCAGGGTCAGCACGTCGATGGTATGCTCCCTGAGGTCGCGCTTCATCTGCTTATAGCTGTGTCCCTGCCAGGCGGCAGGAATGGGTTGCTTGGCAGGATCTGCCCATGAGTCGCTGTAGTGGAAGTCCACCATCAGGTCCATGCCCAGCGCTTTTACGCGCTTGGCCATCGCCAGCAGCTCGTTCTTGTCGCAGTTGCCGCCACGCGGATTCACCCAGACGCGCATCCGGATGGCCGACATCTGATAGTCGTTCTTCAACAGTTCCAGACATTCGCGCTCCCTTCCGTTGCGGTCGTGGAACTTGACGCCCCGCCGTTCCTGTCCCATCAGGAATCCCACGTCGGCGCCCTTCACAAAGGTATTTTGTGCAGCCAGTCTGCCAGAAAATGACTGGTCGAAAAGTCCCAGCAGACAGAGAAGAATTGTTAGTAGTTTTTTCATTGATTAATCTAGTCGTTAGTTTGTGGTTGCAAAGCTCAAAGATAGTCCAAAATGTCGATAAGAGGTGTGAGGGGATGATCACTCGTGCATGTGCCAGATGGTGCGCACCTTGCGGCGGATGGCGAAGAAATTGAGGGCAGACACCAAGAGGAAGATGACGACGCCCACCACCAGCGTGGGCACAAAGGCCGACGGCTCGAACTGTCGGTAGAGTTCGCCAAAGAGCGGCAGGTACCAGGCGCGCGTCACGATGACGATGACCAGGGCGCCCAGGAGCACCAGGAGGTTGAGCACGATGGTGAGCAGGTAGAACGGACGGGCCACCATCGAGGGGCTGTAGCCCATGAGCAGGAGGTTGTCGATCTTCTCGGTATGCTTCTGTAGCAGCAGGAAGATGCTGAGCAGGAGCACATAGAATGCCAAAATGGAGATGACCAGACCGACGACCAGCACGGCACTGGTGATGAGCCGCATCAAGGAGGCGGCTCGCGAGGCGTCGGCATCGTCGGTCTCGGTGTCGTAGCCATGCTGGTTGAGATAGGCCACGATACGCTCGTCGGCAGGGTTGTCGGTACGGATGATGAGTCGTGCCGGCTCGGGCTCGCGCTCAGGTGACAGCCGTTGGTTCATGTCGTCCATGAACTCCTGGGGCACGAGGATGGTGTTCAGCTTGCGCGAGAAAGCCACCACGCGTCCTGTCTTCAGAAGCACATCGCGGGAGCCCGTCAGTCGCAGGTCGATATGGATGCTCTGTATGACGCTCTCGGTGATGGTGGGCAGTCCCTGACTGCTGGCGAAGCCGAAGTTATAGAGGTTGAGATAGGTGCGCGGCAGGATGATAGGTACGAGATGGCTGTCGGGATCGTACTCCCACTGCTCGGCGCTGACATCGAGGAAATCGTCGGGCACAGACTCGAAGAACATATCGGTAGAGAACTTCATGGGCAGGTCGCCACCGCCGATGGTGGCATAGACCTCGAACTGGGCGGGGGTATAGATGCCCAGGGCCTTGACAAAGGGCTGTTGGCGCAGGTGGTCTATCTCGGAGGGTGTGAATGCCGCAGAAGCGCTCGACATGGCGTTCATGCGCTTGGTGACGACCAGCTGTCCTGGACGCATAAAGCTGTCGCCAGCGGTCATCAGCGGTTTGATGTCACTGAAGAACTGGACGGCGATGAGCACGATAGCCATACCCAGCAGGTTGGCGAGCACGAAGCCCGCCAACTGCCAAGCATTGATATGTCGGCCTAAGAGTTTGTTGACCAGACGGTTCATTTAGGAAGGAACTTGTTGAGCATGTCCATATAGACTCTCAACAGCGACTTGTTCTTGTCCTTCATCTCGGAACGACCGACGAACTTACCATTGCCCTCGTAGTAGGCCTCAGCGAAGTCGAAGTCCTTGGACAACTCCTTCAGCATCTCGTCGTTCATGTCGCCATTGGTGAGCTTGGTGAAGAGCTCGTAGTTCATATACATGTAGAAGCCCTTACCCTTGATCTTGGCTGTAGAGAGAGGCTTTGCCGGTGTAGCGAAGGGAGCAGCGTTCTCGTTCTTGCTGAGGACGAAATAGGTGAGACCGTCGCGATAGCCGAAGTTGATGATGCTCTGCAGGTCGGTCTTCTCGAGGTCGCCTGTATAGTAGTTGTAGTCGTAGTTGTAGTTGTAGACGGTGTAGTCGTTCTCGCCATTCTGCTTCAGGTCCTCGTTGTCGGCAGCATTCTGCGTCAGCAGACTGAGGATAGAGGCATCCTTCGTGCTGATATAGGCGACGCCCTCGCCCGAATCGTTATCGATGGACGAGATGCCCAAGCCCATGTCGCCGTTGATGGTGGACACGAAGTTGCGAACCTCTACAAAGTCCTCGTCCTCGTTGAGATCCTTGCCAAACTTAGCAGCCACCTTCTCGATGAGTGCGAACAGCTTGCCGCCATCGATGTTGGCCAGGACGGCGATACCATCGGCAGAGAGGTACTTAGCCACTTCGGGGGTGATGTTACCCAAGATGCCATCAAACTCGCTGATGGCGTTCTTCCATTCGTTCGAATAGGTGAGCACCTCCATCGTACCTGTGGAAACGCCCTTCTCGAAGTTGGCATTACCCAGGAGGGAGATGTCAGAAAGCTTGCCAGGGAGAATCTTCTTCATGGCATCCTGCACCTCCTTGACCTCGTTATTGGCACCAAAGCTCTTAGCCTTGTTGAAGAAAGCATCGATGCCACGACCAGAGAGGAGCATCTGGAACTGTCCCTTCTTCTCGGTCATAGCCTTGAAGTCGGGCTTCTCCATGATAGGAGCCTTGTCGGCACTTGCCAGCTCCTTCAGGTCCTTGGCACGCTCTTCCAGATCGACTTTGCCCTTCTGCAGGTTCTCGAATCCGGCACCAACGTAGAACCAGTCGTCGGCAACCAAGAAGGCGGCGACACCCAGGTCCAGACAGCTGATGCCCTCGTACTCTTCCACGTCATCGAGGTTGCTCTCATCGGCAATGAGCTGCAGGAGTTCCACGAACTTGTCCTTGTCGCCAGTGGTACCCACCAGACCAATCATATTGCTCACGTTGGGAGCAAGGTAGAAATAGACGGGGTGCTCGGTGCTGATACCGCTCTCAGAGGGATTCTCGATAATGGCCTTGATCTTCTCCTTGACGTCCTTGTCGCCAGGGATGTCGCTGACCAGCTTCTTCAGCTCGTCCTTCGTAGCCTTGTCGTTTGCATAGTTAGTAGCTTCGCCAACGGCCTTCAGGTCGAAGCGCATCACCAGTGCGGCATCCTCGGGAATGAGTTTCAGACATGCCGTACCGTCTTTCTCACTGCTGCACGATGCCAGCAGCACAACTGCCAGCAGGGTTGCAAAAGAATAAAAAATTCGTTTCATAGTTGTTTGTTATAATAAAAATGATTTGTCGTTTTTATAAACCTAATTCTTTCTTGCATAAAGAAATGAACGATTCCATCGGTGTCTTGGTGATATCGCGCGTCACCAGACGGTAGGTCATGCGGGCATCGCCCTCATACTTCAGCTCCACATAGTGAATCCACTGACGGAGGAAGCCAAGTACATAGTCGTCGGGGTCGTCAACGAGAGAGGCTGCCAGGAGGTCGATGCCCATACGCATATACAAGCCATGCTTCTTGCCACCCAGCAGATGGTCGATCTTTGCCACCTGACAGCGGCCCTGATCATTACACGGAACGGCCTCGAGCGAGAGCTTCAGCTCGGCACGCTCCATCGAGATGTCGAGGACGCCGTCCATGTTCCTGACGTCGATGCCCTGACTGTCATTCAGCTTGTCGAACACGGTAGTAACCTCGTCGGCAGGGGCCTCACCACTCTCATCCACATAATAGCACGTATATTCGCCAAAGAGCTCATAGACGGTCTGATAGAGCTTATTGCCATTGACGTAGGCCTGCATGACGCCACCCTTCTTGCACACCCGCCTGAAGGCCTCGTTCTCGGCCCACGGGTTCTTCTCCGAGGCATAGCGCTTGGCGATGGCCTTGGCCTGTGCCTGCGGTGTCTGGTCTTCGCTCTGATTGGTGACAAAGAACCAGTCGTCGTTGAACACGAACAGCACGTCAGACAGCGTGATATAGTTCAGATCGTCCGTCTTGCTCACCTTACCGCTTCCTGTCTCCTCGCCCATGACGTTGAGGAAGTCGGCAAAACGGTCGGCCTTATAGACCGTGCCTGCCATACCGAACTCGCCACGCTCACGGCAGAAATAGAGAAGGACGGGGTCGCGCAGGTCGAGACCCAGCTGGGCAGGACTCTTCATGACGGCAGCCACCTTCTTCTGAGCCTTCTCGCTCAGTCCCTGCGTGAGGGTCTTCTCCAGTTTGCCGCTCATCTTATCGTCCTTGCCGAAGCCACACTTGGCAGCCAGCTGACGCACATCAACACGTACCACCACATCGGCATCGGCAGGTATCAGCTTAGCGTAGTCGGGCACTTTCTTACTGCAGGATGTCAATATCAATGCTGCAAAGAGCATCGACAACATCAGGAAAAGATTCGTTTTCTTCATGATGATAGAAATGATTGTTATTGCAATATGATGTTATGTCGTTTCGCTTACCACCTCTTCCTCGGGTTCATCCTCGCGAGTGACGTAACGCTGGTAGTAAGCCATCAGCAGCGTGGTCAACGGCAGGGCGATGATCAGTCCGACGAAGCCGAAGAGTACACCCCATACCGACAGCGACAGCAACAGGATGGCAGGATTCAGTCGCATGGCCTTTCCTAAGATCTTGGGCGTGACAATCATGTCGATGATAACTTGAACGATACAGAACACAGCAACTGCTGAAGCCAGAATGACCCAGAAGTTCTGACCCGTATCGGCTGCCTTCAGCAGCGACAGGAACACGGTGGGCACCAGCGCCAGCGTGTGCAGGTAGGGCACCATGTCCATGATACCTATCAAGATGCCCAGACCAATGGCCATGGGGAAGTCGATGATGGTGAAGCCGATACAGAAGAGAACACCCATGATGAAGGCTACCATACCCTGTCCGCGGATGTAGTTGTTCAACTCACGCTCGGCATCGGATGCCAGCTCGCGCCAGAAGGGACGGCTCTTCTTGGGGAAGATCTTGATCCAGGCTTCAGTCAGGTACTCATAATCCTTCAGGATGAAGAACATATAGAGCAGGGCTATCAACGACGCCACGATACTGAAAAGAACATTCGCCGTCCTATCCAGCACCATGAACATCTTGGGGATAATATCCTTCAGGTTCTCACTGAACTCGCTGCTTTGGAAGTAGTTGTTCAGGTCGTCACGATGGTTGTCGGTCCAATGACGGATGGCATCAGGAATGCTGCCGATGTGGGCCTGCTGTTCGATATAGGTTGTCACCAGACCGCCCAACTTCTGGAACTGCTCAACCATCGGCGGGATGATGAGCCACAACACGCCCCCAATGATTGCCAGTACGCCAACGAAGGTGATGATGATGCTCAGCACACGACTGCCTACATGCATCTTGTATTGCACGAACTTGACAACGGGATAGAGCATATAGGCCAACAGCCATCCTACGGCAAAGGGCAGCAACACATTGCTCAGGCGGTTCAGCAACAAAAAGAGACCTGCCACCAGCAATGCATAGCCCAGCCAGCGGACAAACGTATCGAAGGTAATGGTTTTATTGTAAGTAAGCATTTGTATTGGGGGTTATGGGGCTTATAGGACTCATAGGGCTTATAGGACTTATAGGACCTATAGGGCGGCTTCTGGGGCCTCTGTGTTCTTCAGCGCTTTCTGATAGCAGTCACGACACAGGGGCTCGTACTCCTGTGTCTCGCCCAGCAGCACACGACGGTCGTTGTCCACCTTACGGTGGCTGACATAGGCCAGGGCACCGCAGCGCACACAGATGGCATGTACCTTGGTCACATCGTCGGCAATGGCACACAAGGCAGGCATCGGTCCGAAGGGCACTCCTTTGAAGTCCATATCGAGACCGGCGATGATGACACGCACGCCACGGTAGGCCAGTTCGTTACACACATCGACCAGTCCCATGTCAAAGAACTGGGCCTCGTCGATGCCTACTACGTCGATGTCGTTGGCCAGAAGAAGGATAGAAGCCGACGAGTCGATAGGCGTCGACTGGATATGCTTCTGGTCGTGGCTCACCACGTCCTCCTCGGAATAACGCACATCGATGGCGGGTTTGAAGATCTCTACCCGCTGTTTGGCGAACTGCGCACGACGCATGCGCCGTATCAGTTCCTCTGTCTTGCCCGAAAACATCGAGCCACACACCACCTCGATTCTACCAGGGCGATGTACCTCACCTGTCAGATTATTAGTCATTTGCCTGCAAAGGTACGATTAAGTGAGCAAAAAACCAAATAAAATTTGAGTTTTTTCGAACGTGAGTACTTTCGACGATAGTCAAAGGTACGAAATAAAGTGAAAAGTGAAAAGTGAAAAGTGAAAAATTTGCTGCCGCCATAAAAAATTTGTGTGCAAAGTACCTTATTTATAATCTTTTTCGTACCTTTGTGGCGAAATGGGAATATTATATATTGTGCCCACACCAGTGGGAAACATGGAGGACATGACGCTGCGTGCCATCCGTGTGCTGAAGGAAGCAGATCTGATTCTGGCCGAGGATACCCGCACGTCGGGCATCCTGCTGAAGCATTTTGACATCAAGAACCAGTTGATGTCGCACCATAAGTTCAACGAGCACGGCACCAGTGCCCATATCGTGGAACGGTTGTTGGGCGGTCAGACCATCGCCCTCATCAGCGACGCAGGGACACCTGGCATCAGCGACCCAGGGTTCTTCTTGGTGCGCGAGGCTGTACGTGCCGGCATCGAGGTACAGTGTCTGCCTGGTGCCACAGCCTTTGTACCTGCATTGGTTGCCAGCGGATTGCCCTGCGACCGCTTTGCCTTCGAGGGTTTTCTGCCACAGAAGAAAGGACGTCAGACGAAACTGGAGTCTTTGCACGACGAGGAGCGCACGATGATCTTTTATGAGTCGCCCTACCGACTGGTGAAGACCCTTCAGCAGTTTGCTGAGCACTTCGGCCCTGACCGTCAGGTGAGTGTCTGCCGTGAAATCTCGAAGATCCACGAAGAGAGCGTGCGCGGGTCATTGGAAGAGGTGATTACCCATTTCCAACAGACAGAGCCCCGGGGTGAGATTGTCATCGTATTAGCAGGAAAAGGGAAAAGTGAAGAGTGAAAAGTGAAGAGTGAATAGTGAGAAGTGAAAAATTTGCTACCGCAATGAGAAATATGAGGAGATTGTTTTTGATATGTGTGTCTTGTCTCTTAGCTGGAGGAGCCATCGCCCAGGAAAAAGAAGACGTGACGGCTGCGTATGTGGTGAATGCGTCGTTTGAAGCTGACAACATTGCACAGCTGGAAAAAGTGACAAACAGTGCCGACGGCTTGCGTGGCTATAAGGTAAATGCTCCGCAAGGATGGACGGTGAGTAATAGCGTGGAAACAGTCAGTCTGATAGTGACTGCCGACTGCTACACCGATAATAATTTCGGAAAGGTGACCACGCTAAGCGACGGTTCGCAGGCCTACTACCTACGTGTGGGATGGGCTACAGGTGCCTCGTCGGTGATGCAAACCACCAAAGCCCTGCCTGCCGGCAAATACCAGTTGGAGGTGGATGTCCGTTCGGGCTATGCCAACCAAGCCACCTCTGCTGTTGACATCTACGCTGGTACAGCCACGAGTACGCTGTCGTTTACACAGGGGAGCCAAGGCTTCTTCACCTCCTTGCCCTGGACGACTGCAACGGTCTATTTTGAGTTGGCTACCCAACGGAGTGTGGACATCGGCTTCAATATGACCTGGCAGTCGGGTGGTTCGTGCATCATGTTCGACAACGTGCGCCTCTATCGACTGTCTGACGACTATGTGGCACCTCAAGACCCCACCGAGACCGATGTGGACAGTCCCACCGAAGGCGCGGTGCTCGCCGATTTTGTTGGCGAGACCCAGATGAAGTCCGACCTGCTGCAGATGCTGGCCAACTTTGCCACCTACCTGAAGAACGACTTCCAGGACTGTCAGTGGCCCAACTCCATTGACGAGGTCTGCGGTTGCTTCAAGGGCGAGAACACAATGGCTAATGATGAGCGCGGTGTTCGTCCCAATGCCGACCTGTCGATGATCTGTGCGTTCCTCGTGAAATACGGCAAGGGCAAGGTGACACTGCCGCAGGGGGTGACATGGGATGACTTAGAGACTATGGCCATGAAGAGTCTTGTCTTTGCTTATAGCACCCACAAGGCCAACAAACTGAAAGTCTGCTCGGGCGGTAACTACTGGGGTTCTACTTCAACCAGTGATGCCGTGTGGGAGAGCTCGCTGTGGGCCATGTCGGTGGCTTATTCGGCCTTTTTCCAGTGGGACAAGCTCAGCGATGCGCAGAAGAACTATATCTACCAGCTGCTGAAGGCAGAGTGCAACTATGAGCTTTATCGCTCTATCCCTACGGGCTATAACGGCGACACCAAGGCCGAGGAGAACGGATGGGAGGCCGACGTGTTGGCAGCCACGCTTGGACTCTTCCCCAATGATGAGCTGGCACCACAGTGGTTTGCCCGTCTGCGTGAGTTCGCCATCAACAGCTATTCGCAGAAGGATGACGCAACAGACAATACCATTATCGATCCCGACTACGACCAGAAAACGGTGAAGAATCTCTACAGGGGCAAGAACCTCTATGATGACTATACCCTTCAGAACCACAACTACTTCCATACCAGCTATCAGAATGTGGTGATTCAGGAGCTGGGCGAGGCAGCTCTGGCCCTGAAGCTGTTCCAACAGGGACTCTATGGCGAAGAGAAATGGAAAACCAATGCCTTGATGCACAACAACGACAAGGTGATGCAGGAGGTGCTCTACTGGCTGGCATTGGCCGACGGTGAACTGGCTATGCCTAACGGTAACGACTGGAGCCTGTTCCTCTACGATCAGATTACCTCCTACAGCACCAACGCCTGCTTCCTTAGAGACCCGCATGCCTTGCTATTGGAGAACTTGGCCTACAAGATGATTAAGGCCCGTCAGACCACCACACAGGATGGATCGTGGCTGTTGCGTGCCGATGTGGGTGCTCGTCGCATGGGTGTAGAGGCCCATCGCGTGATGATGACGTGGCTGATGCACGAAGTACTCTCGACAGCAGAGATGACTCCCACCACCTGGGACGATTTCAACCGTGAATACGAGTGTGCGAAGGTTTTCCCTTCGCAAAACATCGTACGTGCCGCCACCGACTCTCGTTTCACCTGCTTCTCTTGGAGCAAGGGCCTGCAGAGCTATACGGGCTATATTGCTGCCAACTCGATAGACAAGAACAAGATCATCGTGCCCTTCCGTGCCAACAACACAGGTAACTTCCTCGGTTGGTACGAGGTACAGGGCAAGAGTACCAATGCCACACCGGTGGTCAGCGGCATCTACGACCTACGTGGCAACAGCTACGTGATGAACGGTGAACTGAACACCAACGATGCCACACTTAACAACCGCTTCGCCATCTACTCAACACCAGGCAATGCTGTTATCTATATAGATTATGTACGTGCGAAAGCCGATGCCACCATCACAGCCGAGAAGGGCGCACTGATGGCTATCAGCGTGGATGAGCTGACAAAGACCAGTCGCACGCTCTATTATGCTGACTACTCAGCCGACTTCGACTGCCAGTGCTACACCCACAAACAGCTTGACGGCAGCTCCTTCACCACCCTGCCCGGACCATGGATCAACGTCGATAATGCCCTGAGTATCGTCAATGCCAGCGGCAAGGGCTTTGCCTTTGGCGAGAAGGCCAACAACAACTCCATTATGACCGCCAAACTCTATGGCTCCTACGACAAGACGAGCCGACAGGTGAAACAGGGTGACGTGGTGGACCGTCGTGCTGTGGCCTATTACAGCAAGATGACGGCTGAGAAGACCAATGCCTTCTTCCAGGACATGCAGCAGCTGACCTATACTCTGCCAACAGGTTGGAATGGTGTTATCGTGCCTGATGGTAACGGTCAGGACGGACCGGACTGCACTTATTATATGTTGCTGTCTAATTTTGCCGGCGAACAGGACTGCACCTTGAAGGGTGTTTACAACCGTTTGGGCAAGCCCGTCTTCGATGTACGCACCACCATCAACAACAATGGCTCTGATGCCTCTTTCATTGCCGAGATGAACCACTCTGTGGTGAACACCCTGAAGTTCTTCATCAGTGGCTCTGGCCTGGAAGCCATCCAAGAGAAGGATAATCCCAATGTCATCTATCTTCTGAATCTGGTAAAGGGTGTAAACAAACTTTGGGTAGTGGCTAACGATGACGACCATCATCTGATGAAGGAGGTGACATTGACAACGAAGGTGTTGAAAGTTTCAATCGAGGGAGGCGAGCTTCTGGTCGAGGAAGCAACTGGGTTTCCCGGCGATGGCGAATCAACAGGAATCATAGGGAAAAATAGTGAAAATAATGGGGCTGTTAACATCTACGACCTCCAAGGACGTGAGGTGAAAGGAAAACCTGCTACTGGCATCTACATCCGACAAGGCAAGAAGCAAGTTGGCCGTTGATGTCAAATTTTAGGGATTTCCTCTGATGATTTAGGGGAAATCCCTTTTCGGTATCATGTGAATTAGCTACTTTTGCACCATCAACTAAAAATGATAGAAGATTATGAAGAAAGGATTGATAGTGATATTGTTGGCTGCACTCATGTTGAGCAGTTGCGACAGTTATAACACGGCGACGGGTGCATACGCCGGCGGACAGTTCGGTCATGTGATTGGTTCGGCTATCGGTGGCATTACGGGTGGCCGTCACGGTTATGAATGGGGCGCACTCATTGGTACGGTAGGCGGTATGGCGGCTGGTGCAGCCATCGGCAACTCCATTGACAAGAAGCAGGAGGCAAAATACGAGAAACGCGTTAACGAGCGCATGAGTCAGCACAGCTATGATAATGAGAGCGGCTACGACCCCATGGGACGCGGTGACGACCGTATCGTGTTTCAGGGCAACGACTATGTAGCTCCAGCCCTGCAGATTCGTCATGCCGGCATCTACGAGAGTGTGAAGGACGGTGTGCTGACACGTGGTGAGGAGTGTAAGGTGGTGTTCGAGATCTTCAACAACACCAACGAGGTGGTTTACGATGTGCGTCCGCTGGTGGAAGACGTGACAGGCAACAAGCATGTCAACATCTCACCCAACCTGCACATCGAGAACATCGCTCCACACAGGGGTGTACGTTACACAGCCACCATCCTGGCCGATAAGAAACTGAAAGACGGAGAGATACTGGTACGTGTCGGCGTGGCTCAGGGACGGAACGAGATCACCTCTGAGACCCGACAGTTCACGGTGCCCACGGCAAAAGTGGCTCGTTAGACAGGCTGTCCCACGGTGCTTTCGGTACCACCACGCTGACTGACGGTACCTCGACATGCACCACGGGCTGACACACTTCAACAATCACCTCGGCAACACCCTTACCGATGATGCCGAGTTTTTTTGCTGCCGCCCATGACAGGTCAATGATTCTGCGATGATGATAGGGTCCACGGTCATTAACGCGTACAAAGACCGTACTGTCCGTATCAACGCTGGTCACCTTCAGAATGGTTCCAAAGGGATGTTTCAGATGGGCACAGGTCAGACTGTCATGATGAAAACGCTCACCACTGGCCGTCTTCCTGCCCGTCCATCGGTGTGCATAGTAAGAGGCAATACCTCTCTGCACATGCTGCGCATGAAGCGTGAAAAGTGAAGAATCAGCTACCGCACAGAACAAGAAGGCGCACAATACAATCATGCGGCGTAAACATACTGCGGTAGCTGATCTTTCACTCTTCACTATTCACATTAATATTTCAAGGGCGGCAGCAAATTATTCACTATTCACTATTCCCTATTCACTTTAAACTATACCTTGCGCCAGCATGGCCTTGGCGACCTTCATGAAGCCAGCAACGTTGGCACCTTTCACATAGTTGACATAGCCCGAAGGCTCCTTACCATATTTCACACACTGCTCGTGGATGCCCGACATGATCTGGTGCAGACGCTGGTCCACCTCCTCAGCTGTCCACGACATGCGCATGGAGTTCTGCGTCATCTCCAGACCGCTGGTAGCGACACCGCCTGCATTCACGGCCTTGCCAGGAGCGAAGAGCTGTCCAGCAGCAATGAACTTGTTCACAGCCTCGGCCGTACAACCCATGTTCGACACCTCAGCCACGCACAACGGCTTCTGGGCCAGGATAGCGTCGGCATCATCGCCGTTCAGTTCGTTCTGCGTTGCACAGGGCAGGTAGATATCGGCCTTCTGCTCCCAAGGCTTCTTGTTGGCAAAGAACTTTGAGCCAGGGAACTCATCCTCGTAGGGCTGGCAGATATCGTTGCCCGAGGCACGCAGCTCCAGCAGATAGTCAATCTTCTCGGCATCAAGACCCTCTGGGTCATAGATATAACCGTCAGGACCGCTGATGGTAATCACCTTGGCACCCAGTTCGGTAGCTTTCTTGGCAGCACCCCACGCCACATTGCCGAAGCCCGACAGCGCCACCGTCTTGCCCTTGATGTCAAGACCGTGGGTCTTCATCATGTGGTTCACGAAATAGAGAGCACCATAGCCCGTAGCCTCAGGACGCAGGATACTTCCGCCCCACTCCATGCCCTTACCCGTGAGGGTGGCACCGTGGAACTGTGAGGTGAGCTTCTTGTACATGCCGAAGAGGTAGCCTATCTCTCGACCACCCACGCCGATATCACCGGCAGGCACGTCCATATCGGGACCTATCACCTTGTAGAGCTCCATCATGAAAGCCTGACAGAAGCGCATGATCTCGGCATCGCTCTTACCACGGGGAGCAAAGTCGGAACCACCCTTACCACCGCCCATCGGCAGCGTGGTCAGGGCGTTCTTGAACGTCTGCTCGAAGCCCAGGAACTTCAATATAGAAAGGTTTACTGACGGGTGGAAGCGCAGACCGCCCTTATAGGGGCCGATGGCGCTGTTGAACTGCACACGGTAGCCGATGTTCACCTGAACCTCGCCCTTGTCATCGACCCAGGGCACACGGAAGGTAGTGATGCGCTCAGGTTCCACGATGCGCTCCACAATCTTGGCCTTTTCAAACTCAGGGTGCTGATTATAGACATCCTTGATAGACTCCAGCACCTCACGTACTGCCTGCAAGAACTCCACTTCGCCTGGATGCTTGCGCTCCAGACCCTGCATAATTTTCTCAACTTCCATAGTGTTTTTAGATTTAATAGTAACTTTAGGTAGGTTTTTATACAGCGCAAAAGTAGCCTTTTTCCGCAAACTGTCAAAATAATTTATAATCTTTAACACATTTATGGCTAAAAACGCGCCTTTCTGCAGATGATAAGCATAGAAAGCAACCCATTTTTCGGGACGCCACTACACAATCTTGAATCTGACCCTGAACGAGCGCTCCGCCTCGTCCCAGTTGGTGCCCAGCATCTCGAAGCGTCCTATCTGACCCGTAGAGCGCACGTGCTTGCCGATGCAGGGACACACGTCGTAGTCGCCGATGCGCACCAGTCGGATGGTCTCGCTGGCATCGTCGGGCAACCGGTCCAGCGCAACGTCCTCGGGCAGATTGTCGCGCGTCACGAACTCGAACGTCACAGGCAGGTCCTCCTCTATCAGTTCCTGCATCCTGCGCTCTATCTCCCGCTCCTCCTGTCGCGAGGGCTTGTGGTCCAGGTGGAAGCTCATCTTGCTCTTCTTCCTCTCCACGTGGGCATTATAGCTGCGACCGCAGCCAAACAGCCTGATCATCGTCTGGTTCAGCAGGTGCTCCGCGGTATGCGCTGGCGGAAATTCCTCCTTGTTGTGCTCGTTCAGTACATAGTCTTCCATTGTTTCAAATTGAGTAGTCTTTTAGATTCTGTCTGCAAACTTACACAAAAAATTTGAAATCCAAACACCTTGCACCATAAAAAAAGCGAAGAAAACAATCTGTTTGCAGTTTTTTTCGTAACTTTGCCACCAAAACAATAACTAAAACGAAGAGACATGAGCAATATGACGATGGATTCTGTTTGTTGCCACGCCCTGATGGGGGCCATCTGCGGTGACATCATTGGACTGCCCTACGAGTTTAACGGTACACGAACCAAGGACTTCAACTTCGACATGAAACTGGATGACTTTTCCGACGACACCATCCTGAGCATCGCCATCGCACAGTGGGTGATGGGCAACGAACGCACGGAAGACGCGCTGCGCCAGCTGCTGCTGGACTATGCACGGCGCTTCAAGCACAAGAACGTGTGGGGACGAGGCTTTATGCAGTGGGTGGAGTCCGACGGCACGATGGACCGCAGCGGCGTGAAGTCAAACGGTGCCGTGATGCGGGTGGCAGCTATCGGCTATGCCTCCGACAGTCTGCGCGAGGTGCGCCGCCTTGCCGACATCTCGGCTCGCGTCAGCCACAATTCTGATGAAGCGTCGTTGGCAGCCCAGGCTGTGGCCTCAGCCATCCTGCTCACTCGCAAGGGTCTGTCAAAGGACGCCATCATGAACTATGTGATGAACTGGTATGGCTATGAGTCGTATGCTACAAATATCCTCACACCCCCCGAGAAGATACGCCAGAACTACCAGTTCGAGATTGAATGTCGCAAGTGCGTGCCCGAGGCTTTTGCCTGCTGGTACCACTCCACATCTTACGAGGAGGCCGTCAGAAACGCCGTCTCGTTGGGAGGCGATGCCGACACGCTGGCAGCCATCGCCGGCGCATTGGCTGCTGCCACACCAGGCATGGCCGTTCCTGCTGACATCGCTGAGCGTTGCCTCAGTCTGCTGCCCGACGATTTTAGGGAGACGCTGGCACGTTTCTCCGCACAGGAAGAATGGGGCACCACACCTCCCGACACCGACAGCGCACTCACCGACCTGGGACTGAGCGTGCTGTGGAGGACCGCCAACATTGGCGCTTCAAGTCCGGAACAACCCGGGACGCTCCTCGCCCACAACGAGACCACTCCCAAGGAAAAGTACAAGGATGTGAACTATAAGAACCAGAAGAGTGCCTCCGCCATGGTCTATGATGTGCCGCCCATGTATCAGGACTATGCATCGCCGACAAGCTGTGGATACACAGAATATCTGGAAGGTACCGACACCGCCGAGGTCTTGCTGGGCAAAGACTATCGCCTGCCGTCGCCCCACGAGCTGATGGAGCTCATCTATTGCTGCAAACACGATTATCAGTACATCAACGACAGTCTGGTCCTAAAACTCACCGCCCCCAACAGACGGACGCTGCTGTTGCCTTGTGTCAAATACCGCAATGATGACGGTCTCAACATCAAATACCTCAGTGAAGCTTACTATCCCAGCACGATGACTTACAATTCCGTCCCTGGCGGTGGCGGTCCTGGGGCAGACACAGGCCCCAACGTTGTTGAAGTGCTGGTGTTCGGCAGAAACACCCATCCCAACATGGGTGCCTTTAAGCGCCATATAGGGATGCCCGTCAGGGCCGTCAAGCCCCTTGACAATCCCCCCGTTTCATACAACGGCTGGGGCAGGGCCATGTCCTGGATACCTTGATTGACGTCCTCAATGATTCAAAGAGACTTGGATTGGAACGCAGAGTGACATAGATTGACACACAAAGTGACGCATCTTATAAGAAATTCTCTAGAGAATTTTATGCAAAGTGCGTCACTTTGGTGAGGAAGGAGCGTCATCTTAGACAAAATTCTCTAGAGAATTTCATTTAAGGTGACGCAGCTTGTGGTGGAAGCAGCGTCACGCAACACTATTACGTGCAGTTATCTACAATATAATTGTGGCTGACCTTAAACCCTTTGATTGTCATTTTGTTGCATGATTTTCGCACGATTATTATATTTTATACTGTTATTACATTATTATACGTTATTTATACATTATCAACATCTTTTTATACATTATCTACATCCTTTTATATATTATTAACTTCTTATTTATGTATTATTAACTTCTTTTTTTTTTTGTTAAGTTTAAGAACTGTACTTTTGCAACCCAAATTACTAATTTAACTACAAACTATTATGAGAAAAGAATTACAATTGTTCTTATGGGCATGTTTGTTTCTTGTTGCTGGTAAAGTTGGAGCCCAGACAACGCTGCCATTAAAAGGTGGATATAACTGGCAAGCAACAGATGGAGTTAATAACTGGGATCAGGGAAGTGATGTCAGCTACACCACAGGTACTTTGACATTAAATGACAATGCATGGGGAGGCCTTAATCACATTACAGCTAGTGCTGTAGGTGGAACTCATTGGGCTGCAACTTTTAATACAGGAGAGACACATACTTTTACAGTAACTTTAGATGCAGAAAGTGCAGGAGATTTGGACCTGCATATTGTGGCAGTAGATGCAGATAATAACACCAGCGAGAAATTGGGGGGAGGTTTTTCTGCTATCGCAGTCAATAACATCAATACGACTTCTACAAAGACATTGACATTGGAAGTTACCAATGATTATGCCGCTGTATATTTGTATTCAACGAGTGATGGAGGTCATAAAAAAACATATAAGATTACTTCTATCACCCGTACTGTTACTGGCGGTGCCCCCTCTGTCAACGCCCCCACCATCGCTCCTGCCACAGGTACCACCTATGCAGGAAACCTGAGTGTTACCATCACGCCGGGTGAGGGTAATGACCATGTGAAGTATTCCATCAGCGGAAGTAACGAGGATGTGACAGATCAGACTATCACAACGGCAACAGTCTTCAATCTGACAGGTACAGGAACCATCACGGTGACTGCTACTGGATATGACGATGCTTTAGAAACCAATGCATCATCAACGACAGAATGTGAGTACACCTATTATGTACCCAGCGGCAAGACCGATATAGCCTATGGCATACCTCATGTGGTGAACACCGCCATGTACACCTATACTTTTGACAATAATGATTATATCGCCAAATCAGGTTTTAATGGGGAATCTAATCCTGGATATGACAGCGCAGACGATAGTTACAGCGCTCCATACAATTTATGGTTACATAATAACGATAATACAGGCAACGATTGGGATAGCCAGTTGTATATTATTCTTGACAAATCTGATTGGCCAACAGGTACTAAAGCTATTCTCCATTTTGCAGTAAAGGCTTCCGATGGTTTTGAATGCAAAGATGGCAGCAAAGGAATGCAAATTGCCCTCCAAAGAAACTCTGACCCATGGACTGTATGCGGTGAATTTACCGATGGCATTATTCCTACAAGCGATTGGACAGTATATGATTTGGAAACCACAGTGACTGATGCTGCTGATTGTGAAAAGCTCTATTTTAACTGCGGTATGTTTAAAGGCGATTTCCGTTTTGACGACATTATATTATATAAGGTAGAGGAGGCAGCTACTGGTGGCGATAATCATTTTACCACCGACGACCAGGTGGCCAATATCGCTTCGTCGGCATTCTCTGGCTTGAACGCAGGTGATTATATCTGTGCCGATGTGACAGGAACTCCCGAAACCATCAAGCTGGTTTGCAACGGCAGCGACTATGCTTTGACTCAGTTTAATGGTGGCACCCTGTGGGGCATCAAGGCTACGGCTGATATGGTAACCGCTTTGCAAGCCAACAACTCTCAGTTCAAGGGTCACGACCTGACGCTGAACAACATGGCCTTCTATCAGACAAAGACTATCGACGAGGGCAGCAACGACTTGACTATGTGCAACAACGTATTTGTTGAGCTGACCCGTTCATTTGAGGCTGAAACCTGGAACACTATCTGCCTGCCCTTCGTTCCTACAGCAGAACAGGCAACAGCCTTGTTCGGCTATGGCTATAAACTGGCAGAGTTTACTAGCGTATCGGAATACACTATGGAGTTCACAACGACTGACACCTTTGCAGCTGGTGTGCCTTATCTTGTAAAGCCCACAGAAAGCAAAACGACAGAATCACCCACCGTGTTTGACAACGTCAGTATTACGGCTACAACAGCAAGCAACGTTGAGCAGACTGACGGTGGAGACACCTATACGTTTGCTGGCACATTCGTACCAAAGACATTTGCAAGCAGTGAGTGTGCTATCTCGCGCTTTGTTGCTTCAGACAACAAGCTGAACACCCCGGCAGCAGGAACAACGATGAAGGCCCTTCGTGCCTACTTCGTACTTCCTGACGCCTATGCATCGGCTCGCAACTTCACCATCGATGGTTTCGAGGACGAATCGACCACTTCTATCAATGAAGAGCATCTCGCGAAGGGAGAATCTTCTTCCGTGATATACAATCTTGCCGGCCAGCGTGTGGCACAGCCCACAAAGGGTCTGTACATCGTTAACGGCAAAAAGGTTGTATTGAACAAATAGAATTATTATCCCAAATAAAAACAATAAAGATGATGAAGAAGTATTATGTCACACCGGAACTGAAGGTATATACGCTCAAACCGTATTGTTTAATGACTGGTTCTGTCAAAGTTGACAGCAAAGGAGCTTTATCAGACGACGGAACTACAGAAGATGCCGTGAATGCATTGGGAAGAAAGTCGAATATATGGGATGACGAGGACGATGAGGATGAATATTAATCCTCAGTACACTACATGTAATCATAACGACAGCGACAGTGGTAGGTACCATTGTCGCTTGTCCCTAAAACAAAGTGCGTAAAAAAATAGAAAATAATAACTAATAAATAACTAACAACAAAATGATGAAAAGATTTACATTTACATTGATGGGATTCCTCCTAATGGTTGGAGGGGTATTTTCACAGGAGGTTACTACGCTATACCTTGACGGAGGTGGAAGCGTTTCATTAAGTAATCAAGTGTATACAGATTCACATGTGACGGGTGCTATAGTTACATTTAGCACTAACACGTTTGGTGGAAGATGGAAGGGACTTACTGGATCCAATTGGGTTGCTGACCTTAACGCGGAAGAAACTCACACTTTTACAATTACTTTAAATTCTGGAGCTCCCGCTGGTTTCCATTTTTATATCGCTTCTGACAGGTATGGCGATTTCGACAATGCAAATGCGAGAAAATACGTAAACGCAACTATCCCTGAAGGAGCTACTTCAGTATCTTATAGCATTGACGCAACTACTTATCCTGATTTATTAAAGCCAGAAGGGGATAATGTGGGTCCTTACAAGTGGGTTTATATTGTAAACGAAGGAACACAAGGTGCGCAATTAAATATCTCCTCAATAACACGTACTATTTCGACTCCATCTTCTGTAGCAGCTCCTACAATTACGCCAGCATCTGGCACATACGATGAAGACGAAGATCTCATTGTAACCATTACGAAGGGTGAGGGTAATGCTAAGGTGATTTATTCTGTTAGTGGTGCCACGACAGGAAATGTGACAGATGCTATGTTTACAGAAACTAGCAAGACTCTCACTCTGACTGGAACTGGAACTATAACAGTTACAGCTATTGGTTACGATGCAGAAGACAATCCTTCAAGCGAAGTTAGAAATACATACACCACTGATGTTCCGAGTGGGAAAACATCGATAGCATCAAACAATCAGACTCTTCCCCATACATTTAATAACACAGGGGACAATATTGAATTCAACCAAAACAAATTCAATAATGAAAATATTGTTATTGGCAACTATGTTGTCTTAGACATTAATGTAGTAAATGATAATACTTGGTTCTGCTTCAAAAAGGGGTGGGGCGATAATTATTTCAATCAATGTACATCAATTTATTCAGGTAATTCAGCCAATGATTGTTGGGTTAACCAAAATGATACGTATTGGTGGATGAAAATATCAGATCAAAATGCAGTTAATGCTTTTACAGGAAACAATGTTCAGATAGTAGGCTCAAAAATCAAAGACACTAGTACTTATTCAGAAATGACTGTTAATTCGTTCTCTATCTATGAGTCTAAAGCTATCTCAGAGTCTGTGGACAACACCATTGAATCTAAGATTAACAATGTTGTTGTTGAACTGACCCGCTCGTTAGTTGCTGATAATTGGAACACCATCTGTCTGCCGTTCGCTCTCACATCAGCACAGGCTACACAACTGTTTGGCTCTGGCTATCAGCTGGCAGCGTTTACGGGTGTTAGCGGAACAACGTTGCAATTCACTACAACAGACGAATTTGAGGCTGGTGTGCCTTATCTTGTGTGGCCAACTGCAAGCCTCAGCAATGGAAGCCCTGTCGTATTGATTGATGTAAACATCACAGCTAAGACTCCTCAGACGGTTACTCATGATGGCTACAGCTTCGTAGGTAACTTCTCAACTAAAACTTTCTCCGCTGGTGAATGTAATACTTCTCTCTTTGTAGCTGCTGGCAATGAACTGATGACACCTGAATATAATAGTACCCTGAAGTCGTTGCGTTGCTACTTCACCGTTCCTTCTGGCTCAATAGCTACTGCTCGTAGATTCACTATTGACGACGAAGAAGGCGGAACCACAGGCATCAATGCGGTTCATGGTGAAGGGTTCATGGTTAATGGTTATTATAACCTGAACGGTCAGCGTGTGGCTAAGCCTACCAAGGGCCTCTTTATCGTGAACGGCAAAAAAGTTGTGATTAAGTGATTATTCTCAAATTCTTGACAAAAAAAAACAATAGAAGATTATGAAAAAGAATTATTTTGCACCCGAAGTGATTATAGTGAATATGCATCCATGCAGTCTGTTGGAGGTTTCTGCAAATGTTGATGGAGATAGCGCTCTCCAGTATAAAGGCAATAGTGGAAATGCCAATACTGGACTTTCCCGCTCGTCTTCTTTCGATGACGAAGACTAAGAATAGGCTGCGATAACAACATTATCTAATAATCATCTTCTCCTGTTAATCATATGAAGCGAGTGGTAGTTTTATCCGTATTGCTGGTAGGTCTGACAATGGTATGCCAAGCTGCTGGCACAAAGCTGAAGGTGACATTCACCGCACAGTGGGGCGAGCTGGGGCTGTGCTCCAAACTGCCCATATCGTTAGACAACTACAAGGGCTGCCGCCTGGAGTTTGCGGAGGCAGCACCTGCTAACGTGCAGCTGAAGATTCAGAATGCCACCGACAAGGCCAACACAAACACCTTTCCCGGTCAGTATGAGAACGTGGAGAAAGGTGCTTCGCAGATAGCCGTAGAATTCGACACCAGCCATTTTGGCACCGACCGAACCATCACCGTGCTGAACATTCAGGCGAAGGGGGCCGACGTTGTAGTGATACTGAAGCGTATGGTGCTCATCAAGGCCGACGGCACAGAGGAGGAATGCAGCTACGACGCCAATTCGGGAAAAGACTGCACGGTGGAAGAGATCATTGACGATACGCCAAGCGGTGGCGGCGACGATCCTTCACAGGGCGAGGACACTGGGACCAGCGTTAAGATTGAGACAGAGACGATGACTGCCGGCGGACAGTATGCCGGCAAGTGCAGCGAGCCATTCAGCGGCATGGGGTTCTACGGTAACGGCGACTGCGCCACGAAGACGGTGACGTTTCCCGTAAAGAACGGCATGTACCGCGTCGGCGTGCGTGGTGCCAGCAGCAATAACAGCGGTGCCGGCATCACCCTCTATGTCAACGGAACAAAGATAGCTGTCTTTACGTTCTACGTCACGTCACCCGACACGAAGTATGCCGACTGTAAGGTGCTTCTGGGTGATGCAACGACAGCAGAGGTGAAACTGAACCTGGAGACCGACAATGGCTCGAACGATACTTTCGTTGACTACATCACCTTCACCCTACTCAACGAAATACAGGAACGTACCGACCCCGTACTCCCCGAAAAAGGTGCATTCTATACTGGCAACTACCGCAACCTGTTCGTGGAGGCCGGCTATTCAGCCAGCCAGGTGGAAAACCGGCTGCAGCAGCTGTGGGACCAGCTATTCTACGGAACCGACGGTCGTGAGGATGGACAAAGAGTTTATTATCCTGTAGGCGACGACGAGGCTTATATCCTCGACGTGAACAACGACGACGTACGCTCTGAGGGTCAGTCATACGGCATGATGATCTGCGTGCAGATGGACAAACAGGAGGAGTTCAACCGCCTGTGGAAATGGGCAAAGACCCACATGCAGCACGAGGACGGTGAATTTAAGGGCTACTTTGCATGGGTCATGAACAAGGACGGATCGAAGCGTGAGAAAAGTCCTGCCCCCGACGGTGAGGAGTACTTCATAACCGCCCTGATGTTCGCAGCTAACCGCTGGGGCAACGGCACAGGCATCTACAACTATATGGCTGAAGCTAACGCCATCCTGGAGAACAGCTGGAACAAACCCGACGTGACCAACTACCCGTTCTCGGACGTAAAGCCTCTGTTCGACAAAAATGAGAAACAGGTAGTCTTCGTGCCTTTTGCCACCTCGGCCACCAAGACCGATCCGTCGTACCACCTGCCAGCCTTCTACCGCCTCTGGGCAGAATGGGCCGACAACCATAACGATTTCTACACCCAGCTGGCTGCGAAGAGCCGTGAGATGTTCCCCAAGTTTGCACACGCCACCACGGGTCTGATGCCCGACTATGCCAACTTCGACGGTACGCCTAACGGGGAGGGAGGACATAATAACTTCAGGTTTGATGCCTGGCGATGCATGATGAACATGGGCGTTGACTATGCCTGGTTCGGAGAGTGTCAGGACGAGATTACGCTGGTGAAGCGTGCTCACAACTTCTTCATCAGCAAGGGTGTCAAGGAGTACTATAGCAACTACACACTGGAAGGCAACCAAGACAGCGGCAACAGCGACCATTCGCCTGGCCTGGTGGCATGTAACGCTGTGGCTGTACTGGCCAGCGATACAAAGGCTGCATGGGACTTTGTGGATGACTTCTGGGAAACTGCCATTCCATCAGGACGCTACCGCTACTATGATGGTATGCTCTACTTCCTGGGATTCCTGAATGCGTCAGGAAACTTCCGCATCTACAAACCGTCGGACACCACATCCATCAGTCAGGTGCCGGTCGGTCCAGCAAACTCTAATTGTTCTTATCAACTATATTCGTCCAGTGGCCAACTGTTGCAAACAACATCCAAAAAGCCTTCCGTTCAGAACCTTGCTCCAGGTATCTACTTGATACGTGAGACATCAGACGACGGAACGGTCAAGACGCATAAAGTCATTAGGAACTAAAATTAGAGGGTGTGCCAATAAAACTGGCACACCCTCTTGATATAAGGAATCGTAAGACGATTAGCGAATGAAGAGCAGCTCACGATACTTGGGCAGAGGCCAGAGAGCATCGTCGACGATGAGCTCGAGCTTGTCAATCTCGTGACGGATCTGGTCGAGATAGGGCTCCACGGTGTCGTGATAGGCAATGGCCTTGGTGTGCTCGTCCTCAATCTTGTTGGCCTTCTTACGGGCCTCGACGAGTTCCTCCACGCCCTTCTCGATGGCTGAGGTGCGCTCGGCAATCTCCTCGATGAGCTTGAGGTTGCGGGAAGACAGGGTCTCGGAACGCTCGGTACCGAAGACGAGGGTCATGTTCTCCACGTTCTTCAGCAGCTGACTCTGGTAGCGGGTAGCCACGGGGATGATGTGGTTCATGGAGAGGTCGCCAAGGACGCGGGCCTCGATCTGGATCTTCTTGGTATAGGTATTCCACTTCACCTCGTTGCGGGCCTCGAGTTCCTTCCTGGTCATGACGCCCAGGCTCTCGAACATCTTGATGCTGGCCTCGTCGAGGTAGCGCTCAAATATCTTGGGACACGATTTCTCGACGTCGAGCCCGCGCTTCTCGGCCTCAACGACCCACTCGTCAGAATAGCCGTTACCGTCGAAGCGGATGGGCTTGCAGGTCTTGATGTCCTCGCGCAGCACGTCGATGATGGCGTGGAAGGTAGCACTGTGCTCAGTATCCTTCAGCTTATCGACAAACTGAGGAATGCGGGCATCGACACGTTTCTTGAAGTCGACCAGAGCTTCAGCCACAGCACTGTTCAGGGCAATCATGGCGCTGGCACAGTTGGCCTCGGAACCGACGGCACGGAACTCGAAGCGGTTGCCGGTGAAGGCGAAGGGAGAGGTGCGGTTACGGTCGGTGTTATCGATGAGCAGCTCAGGAATCTCGGGGATATCCATCTTCATGCCCTGCTTGCCGTTCATGGCAAAGAGGTTGTCCTTGTCGGCCTTCTCGATGTGGTCGAGCAACTCAGAGAGCTGTTTGCCGAGGAATGAAGAAACGATGGCAGGAGGTGCCTCGTTGGCGCCCAGACGATGGGCGTTGGTGGCACTCATGATAGAGGCCTTGAGCAGTCCGTTGTGACGATAGACACCCATCAGCGTCTCTACGATGAAGGTTGCGAAGCGCAGGTTCTGCTCAGCGGTCTTGCCAGGCGCATGTAGCAGCACGCCGGTATCGGTAGAGAGCGACCAGTTGTTGTGCTTACCGCTACCGTTGATACCTGCGAAGGGTTTTTCGTGGAGCAGCACGCGGAAGCCATGCTTGCGGGCCACCTTCTTCATCAGCGACATGAGCATCATGTTGTGGTCAACGGCGAGGTTGGTCTCCTCGAAGATAGGAGCCAGCTCAAACTGGTTGGGGGCCACCTCGTTGTGACGGGTCTTACAAGGAATGCCCAGTTCCAGGGCCTCAATCTCGAGATCCTTCATGAAGGCCTGCACGCGCTCGGGGATGGCACCGAAGTAGTGGTCGTCCATCTGCTGGTTCTTGGCTGAGTCGTGACCCATCAGGGTGCGACCCGTGAGCAGCAGGTCGGGACGGGCGGCATAGAGACCCTCATCGACGAGGAAGTACTCCTGCTCCCAACCCAGATTGGAAGTAACCTTCTTCACGGCAGGATCAAAATAGTGGCACACATCCACAGCAGCCACATTCACAGCATGGAGGGCACGCAGCAGCGGTGCTTTATAGTCGAGGGCCTCACCGCTGTAAGAGATGAACACGGTGGGGATACACAGGGTGTCGTCGATGATGAACACAGGCGATGTGGGGTCCCATGCAGAGTAACCGCGGGCCTCGAAGGTAGAACGGATACCGCCAGAGGGGAATGAAGAAGCATCAGGCTCCTGCTGAACGAGCAGCTTGCCGCTGAATTCCTCTACCATACCGCCCTTGCCGTCGTGCTCGATGAACGAGTCGTGCTTCTCGGCAGTACCCTCGGTAAGAGGCTGGAACCAGTGCGTATAGTGTGTGACGCCATTCTCGGTAGCCCACTGCTTCATGCCGGCAGCAACTGCGTCGGCTACAGCACGGTCGAGGCGTGCGCCATTGTCCATTACATCGATCATCTTCTGGTACACGTCCTTAGGCAGGTACTTGTACATTTTCTCACGATTGAAGACCTTCTTGCCAAAATACTCGCTAGGTCTCTCACTTGGTGCTTTTACGTCGAGCGGCTTCTTCTTGAATGCCTCGCCGACAACCTGAAATCTTAATGCTTCCATAAACCAATTTACAATTTGAAGATTTTCTTTTTTCGATTTAGTGTTCTATGATGTGTTTGTGTTATTTCTTTGACCACGCCTCAATGCGGCTGAGGGCCTCATCAGTTTTCTCATGACTGCCAAAGGCCGTGAAACGGACGTAGCCCTCGCCGGCAGGACCAAAGCCCACACCAGGCGTACATACCACGTTGGCCCCGTAGAGCAGGTTCTCGAAGAACCTCCAAGAGGATGTCTGCAACGTGCCGCCTTCCTTTTGGAAACCATCGGGCACGCGCATCCAGATATAAGGTGCGTTCTCGCCGCCATAGACCTCATAGCCCAATGAGCGCAGGGTGGTGAGCATCTTCTTCGCATTCTGCATGTAGTAGTCGATGGTGGCTTTCACCTGCTGCTTACCCTCGGGGGTATAGATGGCCTCGGCCGCACGCTGGGAGATATAACTGGTGCCATTGAACTTGGTGCACTGGCGACGGTACCACAAATTGTTCAGGGCGATGCGCTCGCCTGTCAAGGTGGCAGCTGTGAGGTCCTTGGGTACAACGGTATAACCACAACGGATACCCGTGAAGCCAGCCGTCTTGGAATAGGAGTGGAACTCAATGGCGCATTTGCGGGCACCACGAATCTCATAGATAGAATGAGGGATGCTTTCGTCCTGGATATAAGCCTGATAAGCAGCGTCGTAAAAGATCAGCGCATCATTATGAAGGGCGTAGTTGACCCACTTGCGCAGTTCCTCGCGTGTGATGACCATACCCGTGGGGTTGTTAGGGTAGCAGAGATAGATGACATCCACACGACGCTTGGGAATCTGCGGTACAAAACCGTTCTCAGCGTTGCAGGGCATATAGATGACATTCGACCACTTACCATCCTCCACCGTGCCGGCACGACCAATCATCACGTTGGAGTCGATATAGACGGGATAGATAGGGTCGGTGACGCCGATGGAGTTGTCCCAACGAATCAGTTCCTGAATATTGCCTGTGTCGCTCTTGGCACCATCGTTGACAAAGATCTCGTCGATGTCGAGATGGATACCACGTGGCAGGAAGTCGTTCTTCAGAATGGCCTCACGAAGGAAGTCATAGCCCTGCTCAGGACCGTAGCCGCGGAATCCCTCAGCGGTGCCCATCTCGTCGGCAGCCTTGTGCATGGCCTCAACAACGGCAGGACACAGGGGCTGCGTCACATCGCCAATACCCAGCGATATGACATCTGCCTTGGGATGCATCACTTTGAAGGTGTTCACCTTCTTGGCAATATCTGCAAACAGATAGTTGTTTGGCAGCTTCAGGAAATGTTCGTTAACTAATGCCATATATTCAATGCTTAATGCTTAATTCATAATTTATAATTCTGCTTCGCCGTCGAAGACAAAGGCGGCAGGGCCCGTCATATAGACGTGATTGTCAGATTCTCGCCACTCGATGCTGAGCGTGCCGCCATCCATCACGATTTGTGAGGTGCGCCCTGCCCTACCCGTCTTGAAAGCTGCTACAGCCGTGGCACAAGCGCCCGTGCCGCAGGCCTGGGTGATGCCGCTACCACGCTCCCAGACGCGGGTACGGATGCTGCCGTCAGCCTCGATGCGGGCAAATTCGATATTACATCTCTGCGGGAAGGCTGGGTGATACTCGAGGCCACGACCTGTTTCGCCTACTTGATCTACATCCTCTGTGAAGATGACATAATGAGGATTACCCATCGACACAAACGTGCCAGCCTCACCCCCATCCCCTCTCCAAAGGGCGAGGGGCAAAGATTGACTTTGCGCAAGAATGGGATTGAAGAGATTCTTGTCCTCGAAGACGGGTTCACCCATATCCACGGTAACACTCTCCACGATATTATCTTTTACGTGCAGGCTGAGCACTTTGATACCCGACAACGTCAGGAGGTGTATTTCTGTCTTTGTGGTGAGACCCCTCTCGTAGAGATATTTTCCAATGCACCTACTGGCATTGCCACACATCATGGCCTCGCTGCCATCGGCATTGAAGATGCGCATGGAATAATCTGCCCTCGAATCGGGCGACTTATCAATGAGTACCAAGCCATCAGAGCCGATGCCCTTATGCCGGTCGCTCCATTTGACGGCCGCCTCCTGGGGGGCGTCAATGGGATGCTGCAACACATCTATATATATATAATCGTTGCCGCAACCGTGCATCTTTGTAAAGGGTATCTTACTCATCTCGCTATCCTTTTGCTGTAAATCGGGGACAAAGGTAGCGCAAAAATCCCGAATAACCAAAAAACTTCCGACTTTTGGAAACAATAGAAAAAGGAAAAGTAACAGATTGTCACTTTTCCTTTGAATAATTGTCGTTTTGTAACTAACGTCGTGTTTTCTTGCGCCTTTATGTTACAAATTATAATTATTAGGATTGCGCGAATGTTGTGCGAGCTATTTTTCCTCTACGATAGGATAGAGTTCGATGAACTCGCCCTGATGGTTCTTTCCATCGTTAATCAGTTCGGCAAACGTCTTTCCCACGGTCTCGATGTCGTGGAATCCGGGGAGCGACATATTGCCGTTCAGGTCGGTAGTGGTGGGACCAGGGTGAACGGAGAAAATCTCCACGGGAGTGTTGCTTTGCTGAAATTCGATAGCCATAATGCCCATCATCGCATTCTGGGCCGCCTTGCTGGCTACATAGGCCAGAGGATGCCAGTAGGGACTGATCTCTGAGGGCACGGTGACGTTGGCGATACGACCACTGTTCTTTGCAATCAGGGGAACAAGGGCCTTGGTAAGCGCCCAGGTGCCTATGAAGTTCACGTCAAGCGTCTCACGAATAGCGCTCAGTTCCGTATGCTCACTGTCCACACTCATGTCACCAGGGATGCCGGCATTGTTCACAAGGAGATGTAATGCAGGGAAACGCTCACCGATTTCCTTGGCGGCATGCTCTATGCCGGCAGGATCTTTCAGTTCGATGTTAACCCAACCGAGCACGTCAACACCAGCAGACTTCAACTGACCGATGGCTTTTTCTGCACGCTGCTCGTCGCGAGCACCGATAACTACTTTCCAACCACTCAGGCCGAGGTGCTTCGCGATGCCGAATCCGATACCTTTGTTTGCACCTGTCACTAAAACAATCTTTTCGTTAGTCATAATTCTATTCTTTTTGTGTCCTAATCGGATGCAAAGGTACGAAATAGCAACGAGAATGCATCATGTCCGCTTAGGTTTTTCCATAAAATACCATATACGTGGTATCTCTCATTGATTCTGGAACCTCCTTCGGCGGACTATAGACATAAAAAACCTCCCGACCGCCATAAAGACGGAGGGGAGGAACGCGTGCCTGGAAAAATTCAATGCTGCAACGTAAATCCAAAAACCAGGTAAGCTTTTTGTGAACAAGGGTTGGCGACGACCTGTCCGAAAATGGGGATGGAGAACGAGTCGGTCACCTTAATATCCTTTGTTGCCTTTAGCGACAGGTTGGTAACGGCAAAGCCCGTCGTACCATAGAAATCGGTGGCAAACGGGACGGCGCCAGTCGTGGCAGTCCAATCGACAGAAGCGAGTTTAAATGGGACAATGGCCTCGACATAACTGCTGTAGGCTCGCTTGCCGTCCTTGTTTACACCGTCGTTTCCTGCGAAATTGGTGAACCACTGGAGTGAAGCCACACCAAAGTCGTATCCTACGTTAGCCTCAAACACATGGTTGGTGCCGTGGGCCTCATATTTAAAGTAGCGGTTCAGGGGATCACCATTCACTGCCTGGTTAAACCAGTAATCAGTGATACCGATGTTCAGTCCGCCAATGGTATAAGCCAACGTCAGGTCAAACTCCTTGGTGTCAGCAGGATTCACGAGTCCATAACTGCCCCAGGCTGTCAACGACAGACCTTTATAGGCTACGCCTAATGTAGGCTGGAGGGCTGCACTACCCAGATCCTGACCACGCCAAATATAACTACTTACAACGTCAGCACTAACCGTTGTCTCAACTTCATCCTGTGCAAAGGTGGTCGTACTCATAACCATACCCAATGCGAATAAAACAATCTTCTTCATACGCTTTTTACTTTTTTACCTTTTTACTTTTTACCTTTAATTGTAGCAAGCTTCTCCGTGCTCGTAAATATCAAGTCCTTCCTCTTCAATGCGTTTGTCAACACGCAGACCGCTCAGTTTCTTGATACCGAAGAACAATACCACGCCACAGGCGGCAGCCCAGAGGTCAATTACGAGTACACCAAAGCACTCGGCACCGAAGAATCCCCAACCATGACCATAGAAAGCTCCGTTGTCAACAGCGAGCAGACCTGTCATAATGGTACCCAGAATACCACAGACACCATGTACAGAAGAAGCACCTACGGGGTCGTCGATGTGCAACTTGTGGTCAATGAATTCAATGGCGTAAACCAGTACGATACCGCATACAAGTCCGATGATGACAGCACCGATAGGAGATACCAGGTCACAACCGGCCGTGATACCGACAAGACCTGCCAGCACACCGTTGAGTGTCAGAGAGAGTGAGGGTTTGCCATACTTGAACCATGTGAGGAACATAGTCGCAACACCACCTGCAGCAGCAGCGAGGTTGGTGGTCAGGAACACGTGAGAGATCGCCACGCGGTTTACCTCACCAGAGGCTGCCAACTGAGAACCAGGATTGAAACCGAACCAACCGAGCCAGAGGATGAACACACCCAGAGCAGCCATTGCGAGGTTGTGACCTGGGATAGCACGGCTCTTGCCGTCCTTACCATACTTACCGATACGGGGACCGAGGGCAATAGCACCGATCAGGGCCAAGACACCACCTACACTATGAACGATGGCCGAACCAGCGAAATCGTGGAACACATCGCCAAAAGTGCTCATCATAAAACCATCGGCAGCATCGTTGCAGAGCCAACCACCACCCCAGGTCCAGTGACCCTCGATAGGATAGATGAACAATGAGATGGCCGCACTATAGATAAGGTACATGGAGAACCTGGTGCGCTCAGCCATAGCACCACTGACAATGGTAGCAGAGGTGGCACAGAAAACGGTCTCGAAAATCAGAAAACCCTCTACAGGCAGATCGCCTTTGTAGAAAGAGAGGTCGCCCCAGTTGGGCAAACCGATAAAACCTGCACCATCGCTTCCAAACATAAAACCGAAGCCAATGAAGAAGAACAAGAGTGAACCGAACATGAAGTCGACAAAGTTCTTCATCAGGATGTTGGCTGTGTTCTTACTACGGGTAAAACCTGCTTCACACAGCGCAAAACCGGGCTGCATAAAGAATACCAACATGGCTGCCAATAGCATCCATACAGTATCAAGTGAAATTCCTATTTCGTTCATAATTATGAGCCTCCCCCTAACCCCCTCCAAAAAGAGGGGGAACCCGAACGGAGGTACGGGGTTTATATTTGTGTTTGGTCTCCCCCTCCCTTTGGAGGGGCCGGGGGAGGCTTTACTTCTTGTCTCTCAGTACGGTGTCACCCTTCTCGCCTGTGCGAATAGAATAGGTCTCCAGCACATCGCTCACGAAGATACGACCGTCGCCGACCTCACCGGTATTGGCCACTTCAAGCAGAACCTTGATGGTAGGGTCCAAAAACTGGTCACGACAAACAATAGTGATCGCTACACGCTCGATGACATCCGTAGAATACATCACACCACGGTAGATACGCTCCTGACGGCTCTGTCCGATGCCGTGCACGTCGTGATACTCGAACCAGTTGATGTCAGACGCAAGCAGGGCTTCCTTGACCTCTTCAAACTTGGTCTTTCGGATAATTGCTTCAATCTTTTTCATACCTTTTTACCTTTTAATTAATACTTATTGTCACTGTGACTCTCCTGAATTCGGTGGCAAAAGTACAATCATTTTTTAACATGGCAATCATCCTTTTCGTGCTTTCATTTTACTTTTTTAAGCCAAATAACAATTTGCGCAGAAAAGCTAGGATTTGCTTTCAGATTGTAATTTTCGGTCAAAATGAAGATAAATATATCGGGAAATAATGGTGCATTCTGCCAAATTGATATAAATTTGCGCCCGATTTTTATGTATTAGAAAGATTTTGAAGGATAATATGACGAAAAGTTTTCAGATGAAAGAACAGAAAGGACTCTACCAGAGTGAGTATGAACATGATGCCTGCGGCGTGGGCATGGTGGTGAATATTCATGGTGGAAAGAGTCATGAACTGGTGGACAATGCACTGAAGGTGCTGGAAAACATGGAACACCGTGGCGCAGAGACACGCGACAAGACCGGTGATGGTGCGGGTATCATGGTACAGATACCCCACGAGTTTATTCTGCTTCAGGGAATCCCTGTGCCTGAAAAAGGTAAGTATGGTACCGGACTGGTATTTCTGCCTAAAGACGAGAAAGCGCAGCAGGAGATTCTGAGCGTGATGATCGAGGAGATTGAGCGCGAAGGACTGCAACTGATGCACCTGCGCACGGTACCCACCAACCCCGAGGTGCTGGGTGTGGCTGCCCGTGAGGTGGAACCCGACATCAAACAGATATTTGTAAAGAGGGGACCCACCCCCCATCCCCTCCCTGTAATGGAGGGGAGTGATTACACTCCAGACGAAGAGGAGAAGGCATTCGAGCGCACATTATATATAATAAGGAAGAGAATCGAGAATAGGGTAGCCAAAATGGAGGCATCTACTCCCCTCCCTCACAGGGAGGGGCAGGGGGGAGAGTCCGATTTCTACATTTGCTCCCTTTCTTCAAAGAATATTATCTACAAGGGCATGCTGACCAGCGGACAACTGCGCCGCTACTTCCCCGACCTGTCTAACGATTACTTTACGAGCGGACTGGCTTTAGTCCACTCACGTTTCTCTACGAACACCTTCCCGAAATGGAAACTGGCACAGCCTTTCCGCCTATTGGCCCACAACGGTGAGATCAACACCATCCGTGGTAACCGTGGATGGATGAAGGCCCGCGAGAGCGTGCTGAACAGTGAGGCGCTGGGCGACATCAAGGACCTGCGTCCTATCGTCCAAGACGGCATGAGCGACTCTGCCTCACTCGACAACGTGTTCGAGTTCCTGATGATGAGCGGTCTGTCACTGCCACAGGCCATGGCCATTCTGGTGCCCGAGAGTTTCAACGACAAGAACCCCATTTCAGAGGATCTGAAAGCCTTCTACGAATATCACTCCATCCTGATGGAACCATGGGACGGTCCTGCCGCCCTGCTGTTCAGCGATGGTCGCTATGCAGGTGGCATGCTCGACAGAAACGGCTTGCGCCCAAGTCGCTATACCATCACCAAGCAGGGCATGATGGTGGTCGCCTCCGAGGTGGGTGTGATGGATTTCGAGCCCGGCGATGTGGTGTCGAAGGGTCGTCTGCAGCCAGGTAAGATTCTGCTCATCGACACACAGGAGGGCAAGATATACTACGATGGCGAGATTAAGGAACAGTTGGCCAAGGCGCATCCTTATCGCGACTGGCTGAACGAGAACCGCGTGCAACTGGAGAAACTGAAGAGCGGTCGTAAGGTGGACAATGGAGTGAGCAACCTCAGCGCCAAACTGGTGACCTTCGGATTTGGTCAGGAGGATATTGACAAGACCATCATCCCCATGGCCACCGCAGGCCAGGAACCTGTAGCCGCCATGGGTAACGACACCCCGCTGGCCGTCATCAGTGACCGTCCGCAAATTCTCTTCAACTACTTCCGTCAGCAGTTTGCACAGGTCACCAACCCTGCCATCGACCCCATCCGCGAGGAACTCGTGATGAGTCTGACGGAGTATATCGGTGCTGTGGGAACGAATATCCTGACGCCCGATGCATCTAACTGTAAGATGGTGCGCCTGCCACAACCAGTTTTGACCAACACACAACTCGATATATTATGTAACATCCGCTACAAGGGCTTCAAAACTAAGAAACTGGCGATGACCTTCAGACTCTCCCCCTTACCCCTCCCTGTGAGGGAAGGGAGTGATTACACTCAAGCCGGAGAAGCGCTAAGGGCTGCTCTTGATAAGCTATGCAAGGATGCTGAGGCCTGCGTGGATGAGGGCGTGAACTACATTATATTAACAGATAAAATTGAAGATGCAGAGGTATCTACTCCCCTCACTCACAGGGAGGGGCAGGGGGAGGGTCTCTTCTACATCCCATCGCTACTGGCCGTATCAGCTGTTCACCACTACCTGATTAGCGTGGGCAAACGTGTGCAGACCGCCCTGATTGTAGAGAGTGGTGAAATCCGCGAGGTCATGCACGCAGCCCTGCTGCTGGGCTATGGTGCCAGCGCCCTCTGTCCTTACATGACGTTTGCCGTGCTGGACGACCTCGTGAAGAAACACAAGATTCAGGAGGAGTATGCCACAGCCGAGAAAAACTACATTAAAGCCGTGGATAAGGGCTTGAAGAAAATCATGTCGAAGATGGGTATCTCGACCATCCGCAGCTATCGTGGTGCGAAAATTTTCGAGAGCATCGGATTGAGCGAGGACCTGCTACACCGCTACTTTGGTACCGAGGTGAGCACCATCGGCGGTGTGGGCCTGAAGGAGATTGCCCGCGATGCCATCGCGCTGCATGCGGAATCCCCCCGCCAAACGGGGGGATGGCTTCCGCAGGGGGGCAAAAATGATACTGTCCTGCCCAACAACGGCCAGTTTGCTTGGCGCAAGGACGGCATCAAGCACGCCTGGAACCCTGAGACGATTGCAAAACTGCAACTGGCCTGTCGACAAGGCTCGTACGAGAAGTTTAAAGAGTGGTCAAAATTGGTTGACGAGAAAGAATCTCCCATCTTCTTGCGTGACTTCCTTCGATTCAAGAAAGTTACTACTCCCCTCCATGACAGGGAGGGGCAGGGGGGAGGGTCTTCCGTCTCCCTCGACGAGGTTGAGCCTATAGAGAGCATCGTCAAGCACTTCGTCACTGGCGCCATGTCGTTTGGTGCTTTGAGCATCGAAGCCCACGAGGCTTTGGCTCTGGCCATGAACAAACTGGGTACACGCAGTAACACCGGTGAGGGTGGTGAGGACAACACGCGCTATCACTCAGAAGTGGATGGTGTGAGTCTGAGTTCAAAGACCAAGCAGATTGCCAGTGGCCGCTTTGGTGTAACCGCCGAGTACCTGGTGAATGCAGAAGAGATACAGATCAAGGTGGCACAGGGTGCAAAACCTGGTGAGGGCGGACAACTGCCTGGCTTTAAGGTCAACGAGATCATCGCCAAGACACGTAACGCCATCCCTGGCATTTCGCTCATCTCACCGCCACCTCATCACGATATCTATAGTATTGAGGACCTGGCACAGCTCATCTTCGACCTGAAGAACATCAACCCAACGGCTGCCGTCAGTGTGAAGCTCGT
>CAMVDU010000012.1 GCA_947166345.1 uncultured Prevotellaceae bacterium | reverse complement strand
TAAGCCTGTAGCTAGCGTTCATCCTGAGCCAGGATCAAACTCTTCATTGTAAAAACTTTTATCTCTAGAACCAGTTCCACTAGTATGACTAGTTAAACCAGATTCCTATTAATCTGTCTCAGAACGACTATCCAGTATTCAAGAATCAAACGGTTCGTTCAATTACCCAAGAGCATTACTGCTCTCGCTTCTTGTACTACTTCTTCTGTCTATGTAAAACTTTCAAAGAACTCCTTCAAAATCGCTGCGCACCACTTTTTTTAGCGCGAAAGCGGATGCAAAGGTACAACTTTTTTCCGAACTGCCAAAACATTTTTGAATATTTTTTATCAAAACCTGCAATATTTCTTGATAGTTTACAAAATATACATAATATATTTCCTTATTAGAAAAAAAAAGTATAACTTTGCAGTCAAAATAAAACCAAAAATCCATATTCAATAAAAAATGAAGAAAGTTATTCTCTTGTTGATTGCCACTCTGCTAACAATTAATGCGAGTGCCGTTCTAAAAGAAAAAGACATTACGAAGACGCTGAGTGTCCTCAGGGCAGAGTTGACAGCATATCACAAGGATCTGACAGACCAAGCAGAAGCCAAAAAGCAACAAACGCAGAACATTATTAAGCAGTTGCAGGAGACCATGCAACGCAGCAACCAGAATGCCCTGATGCTGTATTCGCAACACCCTGATTACGTCTTCGACCTGACATATGCCTGCCATGAAGCCACTGAGCAGTATCGTAAGTTTCAGGAGCAACAACTGCCATTCAAACAATTCCTAGAGCAGGCCGACCAAGAGATTGCCAAATATGATAGTCTTGTGTCCAGTCTCAAGAGCATGCAGACTTCGATGCTCAGTCAAGAAGCGAAGACCGACCGTACTGTATGTCTGACACTAGCTGTCAACATCAGGAACATCCTTCAGTCTAATCGTTCGCAGGCAGCTGACTACGTCAGTTTCTACGAAATGACTGAGAGAAGGTTGAAAAACCTAAACGACTATGCCAACAAACGCTATAATGACATTCAGCGGAGTATTTTCCAGAATGGCGGAGACAACTATTTCGTCGTTCTGAAGAATTTCCGCAGAAAATATTCAGAAGCGGCACAGACAGTAGTAGACAAGTACACACCTAAGAAACACGAATCGGACTGGAACAGCACCGTCATACTGCGACTGTTTATGATTATAGGCTTCTACGTCATCATTGCAGTCATTCTGAACCAGATTGTCTTCCGTCTGTTGCCCAAGCGCATACGCACGGAGGAGTTCAAGAAGAAGCGTGCCAGCCTCATCATGGCTACGACAACGGTGACATTTGCTGCCATCATGGGTATCCTGCATGCCACCCTTGAGCAACATTTCTTCATCATGGCCAGTAGCCTGCTGATAGAATATGCTTGGCTGTTGAGTGTCATTCTGATATCCCTGCTGTTGCGTGTGAACGGAGACCAGATCAAGAGTGCCTTCCGCATCTATGCGCCATTGATCATCATCGGCTTTCTGGTCATCACCTTCCGCATCGTCCTGATACCAAACGAGCTGGTCAACATGAGCTTCCCCCCCATCCTACTCATCGCCACGCTCTGGCAATGGTGGGTCATCAAACGCCACAACCATAACGTGCCGCACTCCGATATGTTCTACACCTACATATCGCTGACCATCTTCATCATCTCGCTCGTCTGCTCATGGACAGGCTACACCCTGCTGGCCGTCCAGATACTCATCTGGTGGATCATGCAGCTGACGTGTATTCTCACCATCAACTGTATCAGCCGCTACCTGAAGATGTATAGCGTCCGTCACGGCTATGAGGACAAGCCCATCACCCAGACCTGGTTCTTCATATTTATATATAAGGTGATGCTGCCCATCTTGGGCGTAGGCTCCGTCATGCTGTCCATCTACTGGGCTGCCGACGTCTTCAACCTCAGCGACCTGTGCTGGACGATGTTCAAGCAGAACTTCATAGACTTTGAGAACCTGCAGATCAGCATTATGAAGCTGTCGATGGTGCTGTGCCTGTGGTTCATCTTCTCGTATATCGCCAAGACCATCCTGTCGCTCATGCGCTTGCACTATCAGATACAAGACCCGACGACGGCAGCCAGCCGCGAGGTGATGGGCAAGAACGTGGTACAGGTGCTGGTATGGGGCATCTGGCTGCTGCTGTCGCTGTCGCTGCTGAGCATCAGCGTTGCCTGGCTGCTTGCCATCTCAGGCGGTCTGTCCACTGGTATTGGTTTCGCCTCGAAAGATATCATTGAGAATATCTACTACGGTGCCTCCCTGATGGCGGGACGTATTAAGGTGGGTGACTGGATTGACGTTGATGGAACTTTCGGCAAGGTTGCATCCATCAGCTATACCTCAACCATCATCGAAACACCTGGCGGAGAAGTCATCACCTTCCAAAATAGCCAGCTCTTTGCCAAGAACTACAAGAACCTAACCAAGAACAACGGCTACGTAGTTGTTCCTATACTGTTTGGCGTAGCTTACGGTTCCAATCTGAAGCAGGTCACCGAGTTGGTTGAAAAGGCCGTCAACGACATGCACCTCGAATGGATTGACCCCACCAAAGAGGCCAAGACAGTCGTCATCGGCATGGGCGACTCAAGTATCGATTTCAAGCTCCTCGTATGGTCTGACGCCACGAAGCGAGCCCTCGTCACCAGCGAAGTTCTCAAGGTTGTCTATGACACGCTGAACGCCAACGGCATTGAGATTCCGTTCCCACAGCGCGATATCAACATCAAGACGCCCTTGACTTTGGAGAAGCCCTTAGGTTAAGGCAAGATACTGATTATTAGGATCTCAGGATGGGGCTTTTTAACTAACCACATTCACTGGAGCACCATCCACGAATGCTTTCACGTTGTTGATAGCTACATCCATCAGGCGCGAACGGGCTTCTTTGGTAGCCCATGCAATATGCGGAGTGATAAAAGCATTATCGCATTGGAACAAGGGATTACCTTTGCGAGGCGGCTCTTCTGTTAAAACATCTGCACAAAAGGCCCTAAGCTGGTTCTCGTTGAGGGCATCAGCCACATCCTGATCGTTTACTAAAGGTCCACGACCAGTATTGATAAGAATGGCCGACGGCTTCATCAACTGGAGGGTACGGCGATTGATGAGATGACGGGTATCGGGGGTCAACGGACAATGCAGGCTCACAACGTCGCTCTGCATCAAAAGCTGGTCCATAGATAGTTTCTCGATGCCAGCAGGCAGCTCATCAGCACGCTTGCTGGTAAAGGCAACGACCCTCATACCGAAAGCCTGGGCTATAGCTGCAACACGACTACCGATATTACCAAGGCCAACGATACCAAAAGTCTTTCCTGCCAATTCTGTCAACTGGGTATCCCAAAAACAGAAATCTGGGCTGGCAGACCACTCCCCTGCCCTGTTCTTAAGGGCATAGTGCTCCGTGCGATTGGTGACAGTGAGCAGGTGGGCAAAGACCATCTGCGCCACACTCTCGGTACTGTAGGCTGGTACATTGGTAACGATGATGCGATGCTCGCGGGCAGCATCCACATCAACAACATTATAGCCCGTAGCCAGCACGCCGATATACTTGAGCCGAGGCAGTTGCTCTATCTCTACCTTATGCAGACACACCTTGTTAGTAAGCACAATGTCAGCGTCCTTTGCCCGTTTTACCGTATCTTCGGGATGTGTTCGGTCATAAACGGTCAGTTCTCCCATGCATTCCAAACCTTCCCACAAACGAGCATCGGTCTGGGTTGTATAACCATCGAGTATTACTATATTCATCTTATTTAAAAAAAGCAGCAGCTACAACCACAAGAGGACTATAGCTACTGCTGAGAAATCATTTGCGAGATACAGGATTACATAGCTGCAGCATTAAAGATCCACTGGTAGATGCACGAGCAGATGCCGATGAGCACGATGCCTAGGGTGCAAATGGCCAGCGAAGCATTGATACACTTGCCATTCTTGAAAGCAGGCAAGGGCGACTCGGTCTTCGTGATATACATAGCCTTCACGATGAGCAGGTAGTAGTACAACGAGATAACCGTGTTGACCAGGGCGATGAAAACCACAAAGTAGGGCCAGAACGGAGCTTCGTTGTGACCGGATACACCAGCCATGAAGACGAAGAACTTAGAGAACATACCTGCAAAGGGAGGAATACCTGCCAGCGAGAAAAGAGCCAGAGTCATGAGGAAAGCCAGCTTAGGATTGGTCTGATAGAGACCGTTGTACGCCGACATCTGGGTGTTACCACCATTTTCCTCAACAGCACTAATAACTGTGAAGACGGCCATATTAGCAGCCACATAGACCAGCACGTAGAAGGTCAGGGCGGTGAGACTCATCTGTCCGTCTGCACCAATCACCGCCAACATGATATAACCAGCTTGTGAGATAGAGCTGAATGCCATGAATCGCTTGAGTTCTGACTGACGGATGGCAAACAGGTTGGCCACTGTGATTGAGAGCACGATGACGATATAGAGCAGCACATTCCAATACTCCACCAACGGGGCAAACACCTTCATTAGGATAATGGCCAAGGTCAGCGCAGCGGCACCTTTAGAGACAACGCTCAGATAACCTGTCACAGGTGTAGGTGCACCCTGATAGGTATCGGCCGTCCAGAAGTGGAAGGGCACCAGCGAAATCTTAAAACCAAGACCACTGAAGAAGAATACCAGACCCAGGATAGTCAGGGGGGTCACTGTGATAACAGCAGCGACGTCGTCAAAGTAGAGTGTACCAGTGGCAGCATAGATAAACGAAATACCGAAGAGCATCACGCCGCTTGAGAATGTAGCCATCAAGATATATTTGGCAGCACCTTCAGCAGAGTTCTTCTTTTTCTTGTCGAAGGCCACCAGACATGCCATAGGCACGGAAGCCATCTCAAGGCCGAGGAAGAACAGCAGGAAGTTGCCTGCCGACATCATCATGTACATACCGAGCAGCGTGCTGAGAACCAGCATGTAGAACTCGCCAGAGTATTTTCTATTTGACGACTGATCGTCGGCACCCTGAATCCATGCCTGAGCCATCAGCACGACAATGAACGTACCAGCTGTCAGGATGGTCTTCATAACATTGACAATGGAGCTTGTAACATACAGGCCGCCAAAAGCCTCTGCAGGCTGTGACAATACGCAGGGCACTAACTGGCAAAGCAGCAGGGCACCAGTCAGCACGCCAAGCACGAAGGTCTTGCGCTCACTCTTGTGTAAAGCAAAGTCAGCGATGAACACAAGAATCAAAGCCAGCATCAGCGTGGCTTCAGGAACCATATTCAAAAATTGACTGTAATTCATAATCTTTGTCCTCCTTTACTTTACATTACTCCAATTGAACTAAGAATACCACCGACTGAAGGCGAGATGATGTCGCTGAAGAAGAACGGAGCGCAACCCAGGCCAGCCACACAGAAGATAAGGCATATTACAGCAACGCGCTCGTCCCATGTAGCATCTGTAAGCTCCAGGAAGTGTTTGTTCTCCACATTGCCATAGAGAATCTTTCCGACGACACGCAGGATATAGACTGCCGTGACGACAATCGACATACAGGCAATAATAGTTGCCACCATGCGGAACGATGTGTTGGGGTCGGCCACCTGTGCATCAGCACCGAACGAGCCCACAAAAATAGTCATCTCAGCAATGAAACCCGAGAAGCCTGGCAAACCGAGGTTGGCAAGACCGGCAATGACATAGCCCACGGCGAGGAACGGCATGATTTTCATCAGACCAGCCAGCTCACGGATATCACGGGTATGGGTGCGACCGTAAATCATACCGATAAGGGCAAAGAAGAGAGCCGTCATCAAACCGTGAGACAACATCTGGAGCACAGCACCCGTAGCAGCAGTCTGATTAAGCATCAGCAGAGCGAAGAGCACCAGTCCACAGTGAGACACCGACGAATAGGCGTTGATATACTTCAGGTCAGTCTGAACACAAGCACTCAGAGCACCGTAAACTACTGAAATTGTCGTGAGGATGATAAAAATCCAAGAAAGCTCCTGTGCAGCCTCAGGTAATAGGTACATCGCTACACGGAAGCAGCCATAACCTCCAAGCTTCATCAGCACACCAGCGTGCAGCATAGACACAGCTGTAGGTGCCGAAGCATGACCGTCGGGTGACCATGTGTGGAATGGGAAGAGGGCTCCCAGCACACCAAAACCTATGAAGATGAAGGGGAAGAACGCCGTCTGAATGTTTACATCGATATTGTGCATAGCTGCAATCTCGTTGACATTCATCGTCGTAGCACCACTGAAAAAGTAGATACCGAGAATACCGAGAATCAGCAGGGCAGAACCTCCCATCAGCATCAGCGTCAATTTCATGGCCGAGTACTCCTTATGTCCACTACCCCACACACCAATCAACAGGTACATCGGTATAAGAGCAACCTCGTAGAACATGAACATGGTGAAGAGGTCGGTGCAGATGAAGAAGCCATAGACACCTGTTGACAACAAGGTAAACCAGAGGAAGTACTCCTTGGTAAGGGGTTTCAACTGCCATGAGGCGAACGTACCCGTGAACACAATAATGCTCGATAGTAGCAACATCACTACAGAGATGCCATCGACACCCACTGCGTAGGCGATGTTAAGCGGTTTGAACCAAGGTATGCTGTTGGTCAGCATCATGCCGTTGACCCAAGCCTCGGGATTATCGTGATTGTTCACATAATAGACAGTCAGCCATATTGATAGGGCGAGCAGACAAGAAGCACCTGCCACCATCACGCCACGCACCTGATTGAGATTCTTAGCAAGCCACAATCCCAGAAGCATCAGTGCGGGAATCAAAACGAATAGACTTAATATGTTCATTTTCGTTAATACGTTATTTCGTTATTACGATTTTATAAGGCGAGTAAAACAAGCGTCAGTGCCACAGCACCTGTAATAAACCACACGGCATACTTACGCACATCGCCGCTCTGCCAAGAACGGATGCTCTCGCCAGTCTCGTTGGCACCCCAAGCCAAGAAGTTGAATGTGCCGTCAACGATGTGGCGGTCAAACCATGCAATAGGCGTTGAGATACAACGGAAGATGATGCGATGAGTTACATACTGCCATATCTCGTCCTGATAGAAACGCTTGTAGGCTGCACGATGCAGACGCGGGAACGTTTTATACAGCTTGTCTGCAATAGGCTGTTTTTCTCCCTTATAGATAAAGGTAGCCAACAGGATAGAGCAGACAGCAACCACGATAGACGTACCGGCAACTGTCCAGTCAAGGTGAATGTCATAGGCCTGACCGCTGGCCGACACGAAGTGGCCAAAGGGGAAGAATCCGCAAACAATAGTTACCAACGACAGGAAGATGAGCGGGAAGGTCATTGTCCAGGGAGCCTCGTGAGGCGTATGATGAGCATGTGCCTCCTTGTTCTCTGTACCCCAGAAGATACCGTAGTACAGACGGAACATATAGAAGGCGGTCATAGCTGCCACACCAGTCATGATCCAACCAACCACAGGACTGTAGTGCATGCAGGCAGTCAGAATCTCGTCCTTAGAGAAGAAACCTGAGAACGGAGGAATACCTGCGATAGCCAGACATGAGATAAGGAACGTAATATGCGTGATAGGCATGTACTTGCGAAGTCCGCCCATCATCGACATCTCGTTACTGTGAACGGCGTGGATAATACAACCGGCACCCAAGAAGAGGCAAGCCTTAAACATAGCATGCGTGAACAGATGAAACATTCCAGCCATATAACCCAGCTGAGCGTGGTTGTCGAGCACGACACCAGCCTCATGCGAAGGCAGGCAGACACCAAGTGCCACCATCATAAAGGCAATCTGAGAGATTGTAGAGAAAGCCAGCACACGCTTAATGTCGCTCTGGGCACAAGCCACTGCAGCAGCATAGAAAGCGGTGAAGACACCCACAACGACAATAATTGACATGGTATGGGGTGCATACTGAATCCACAAGGGGAACATACGAGCAATCTGGAACACACCAGCTACCACCATCGTAGCTGCATGGATGAGAGCCGAAACAGGCGTTGGACCTTCCATAGCATCGGGCAGCCAGATATGCAGCGGGAACATAGCACTCTTACCGGCACCACCAATGAACATCAGCGTCAGCGCGGTAGGCAGGATGAATCCACTGGCAGCAATGGCCTTTGCCATGTTACCCTCGATAAACGGCGTGGTTCCCTGCCCCATCACGATGTCGCCAGCAAACGAGAAGCTGAACGAATCAGTAAAGTAGCCGAAGGTCAGAATACCAATGAGGAAGAACATATCGGCAAAGCGCGTCACGATAAATGCCTTCTTAGAAGCAGCAATGGCCGGCTTCAACGGATAATAGAAGCCGATGAGCAGATAAGAGCTCACACCTACCAACTCCCAGAACATGTACATCTGGAAGATATTGGTAGCCACCACCAGTCCCAGCATAGACATGGTGAACAGCGAGAGGAAAGCATAGTAACGCTGGAAGCCCTTCTCGCCTTTCATGTAGCCGAACGAATAGATATGTACCATCAGCGACACCGTAGAGATGACGATAAGCATCATCACTGAAATCGGGTCGAGCAGGATACCCATATCAAAGTGCAGATTGCCAAGGGGCAACCAAGTAAAGTTATAAGGTACAACTGTCTGCAGGATGCCTTCTGCATTACGGGCTGCAGTGAAATACTGATAAGCCGTGATGTAAGAAAGCAATGCGACAATACCCAACGAAGTGGTACCGATGAGACCGGCCACCTTGTGTTTCATCTTCATACCGCAGAGTCCCAGTATCAGGAACGAAAGGAGCGGCAGAAGGAGAATGAATATTGTGTAACTATACATAATTCTTTATTTTCTATTTTCTATCTACTTAGCCTTTCATATTCGTAATACTGTCAACGTTGTCGCTACGGAAGTTGCGATACACATTGATCATAATAGCAATAGCCACTGCACTCTCGGCAGCTGCCACACCGATGACGAAGAGCGTCATAAACATACCCTCCATGCCATTGGGATACAGCAGACGGTTGATAGCTGCAAAGTTGATATCAACAGCGTTGAGAACCAGCTCCACACTAATCAGCATGCCAATGAGGTTACGACGCGTGACAAAGCCGAACACGCCGATGAAGAACAATAGTGCACTGAGTGCGAAATAACATTCTACAGGTACCATATTACTTGTCTTCCTCCTTTCTTGAAACTACCAAACCGCCGATAATACATGCCAGCAGGAATACTGAGATGAACTCGAACGGCAGAACATACTGATACTTATCGCTTCCAACGAGAGCCTTACCGATTTCCTTCATCGGCAGTTCTGTGTCGCTGCCTGCCATTGAAAGAGTAATGAAACCTGTCTTCAGCAGTATGAAACCGACCACTACGAGTCCGGCCAGCGAAGCCAAAGCACCGCAAATAATACGGCTCGACTTCACCTTCTCGGTAATACCCTGCAGGGTCTGCTTGCTCACCAGTTGGATGGCGAATACATAAATCATCGTCACACCACCAGCATATACTGCAATCTGTGCGGCTCCAAGGAAGGTGTAGTCAAGCAGGAAATAGATACCTGCCACACCAAAGAGCACAAACAACATGAATGTTGCAGCTCGCATGATTCGCGAAGTGGTAACGCACAGCACTGCTGAGCCCAGGATAACCACCGCGAGTATGATAAACATTACTATATTTCCCATAACGCTTTACTTCGTTTTAGTATTAAACTTGCCGATAGTCAAGTCTGCACCGCCATCAATCAGATTGGGCAACGAACCACCCTGGTACACCTCTTTGTCTAAGTGAAGCACCAGCTTTGAGCGGTCGAACGTGGCATTCTCGAAATCGTTTGTAAACTCGATGGCGTCGAAATTGCAGGCATTCGTACAGAGCTGGCAGAACATGCAGTCGCCAAGGTCGTACTGATAGTCGTCAAGCACTTTCTTTTTCTTGCCCGTCTCAGGGTCTTCCTGCATGTGGGCCAGAATCTTGATAGTGCCGTTAGGACAAGCCTTTTCGCACAGGGTGCAAGCCGTACATTTGTAGCTACCGTCCTCATTGCGCTTGAACACCAAGCGGCCACGGTGACGCTTTGCCACGTGAAGTGTGGTCTTGCGGTTCTCGGGATACTGCTCCGTTGACTTCTTGGTGAAGTACTCCTTAAGAGTGACCTTCATACCGGTAGCCAATGTTTTGATGCCGTGCCCAATTTCTCCGAAATATGATTGTTCTTTTTCCATTTCTATTATCTGTTTATAGGTCTAATGGGTCTCACAGGTCCTCTAGGACTTATAGATACCACTTCATTGCTACGACCACCGTCATCAGCACCAAATTGATAAGTGCCAACGGCATCAGGTATTTCCACTCCAGTTTCAGGATCTGGTCGATACGTAGACGGGGAAACGTCCACTTAATCCACATCATCAGCCAGACAACAGCAAAGGCCTTACCCATGAACCATACAACACCTGGGATGTAGTTCATCACATTGTCGAAGCCCTCAATACCAATGTTCACCGGAGCCCAACCGCCAAGGAACACCATCGTAGCGATGCCAGCAATGATAAACATGTTGAGGAATTCTGCCAGATAGAAGAATCCGAAGCCCATACCTGAATACTCGGTGTGGTGACCGGCTGTCAACTCACTCTCAGCCTCAGCCATATCGAACGGTCCACGGTTTGCCTCAGCATTACCAGCAATGATAAACACGATGAAGGCGATAATGGCAGGCACATGACCCTTGATGATCAGCCAGTTCCAAGCACCAGTCTGGTAGTCCACAATCTGGCTTACCTGCATGGAACCGACAAGAATGACAGCAGTAATCAAGCATAGGCAGAGCGACATCTCATAAGAGATCATCTGCACAGCTGCACGCATAGCCGATACCACCGAATACTTGTTGTTGGAGCCCCAACCAGCAAGGAAGATACCCACCACGCCAATTGATGAAATGGCAGTCAGCAGGAACACGCCTACGTTGAAGTCGAGAATCACGGCACCGTTGTTCCAAGGCAGGAAGGCGAAAGCACCTACCGAACCAATAAGGACCAAGAATGGAGCCACAATATAGAGAAACTTGTCGGCACGGTCAACGAAGAAGATCTCCTTGATAAGCATCTTCAACACGTCGGCAAACACCTGAAGCAAGCCCCAAGGTCCTACACGCACAGGTCCCAGTCGGCACTGGAAGTAGGCACAGACCTTACGCTCCATGAAAATCAGTGCGATAGCTATCAGCGCATAGCCAGTAAGAATAAGCGCTCCTACCAGCACGCACTCAATCAGTATTGCCCAGAGGTCATTCAAGCCAAGCGTGACTCGAAGCAACTGGTCAAACCATGTTGTTACTATATTAAAATCAAACATATTCTAACGGTCTATATCAGGAATAACTACGTCAATTGCAGCACAAGTGGCAATCAGGTCAGCAATCTTCTGACCACGCAACATCGGGTCGAAGGCACCTACTAGTGAGAGTCCCATAGGACGCATCTTCATGCGATATGGACTCTTGTCGCCATTAGAGTCGAGATAAATACCGAACTCGCCTGCGACACCTTCCACAGAAAAATACCATTGACCCTCGGGCACCTTGATGATAGGTTTCTGTTTAACATAGAAATCGCCCTCGGGAATATTGTCTATAAGCTGCTCAATGATATTGAGGCTTTGGTACATCTCGTTAATATGGACGAGGTAGCGTCCCATCGAGTCACACGATGTCTCAAGGCACTGTTCCCACTCCACTTTGTCATACATGTCGTAGGGGTGGTTCTTGCGCACATCATTTTTCCAGTTCGAGGCACGACCAGCAGGACCAGTCACAGCATAGCTGATGCAGTCCTCAAGGTTCATCGGGCCACAATTCTCAAGACGGTTGTGGGTAATGACGTTGTCGCCAAACACATCCATATACTCCTGAATCATCGGTCGCAGATACTTTACCAGATCCTTACAGTTCTTTACGAAGTTGGGATCGATATCGTCTTGCAAGCCACCAATACGGTAATAGTTCTGAATCAGGCGTCCACCTGTGGTCTCCTCCATGCAGTTCAGTACATGCTCGCGGTCACGCATACCATAGAGGAAAGCGGTTAATGCACCAAGGTCCTGAGCCACACATGATGTAAACAACAGGTGAGAGTCCAAACGCTGAAGTTCGTCCATAATGGTACGAATGTATTTGATGCGGTCAGTAAGTTCCACTTCCATTGCTTCTTCAATGACGCCAACAAGTGCATGACGGTGCTGCATAGCCCCAAGATAGTTCAAGCGGTCAGTCAGAGCCAGAGTCTGCGGATAGGTCATCGATTCCCACATCTTCTCTATACCACGATGAATATAGCCGAAGTGTGGATAGATACGCTTCACCGTCTCACCTTCGAGCACAGTCTGCAGACGGAGCACACCATGAGTAGCAGGGTGCTGAGGACCAATGTTGATGACATACTCATCTGAGCTATAGAGTTTGTTCTGCTTGCTCACCAGTTCACCATCAGCATTGAGTGCATACTCCATACCGTAGTCAGGCTCGTTATCATCCTCCAGTGTGTAGCTGCCATCGCTCTTGAAATCCTTGCGAAGGGGATAGCCCTTGAAGTCGTTACGCAGGAACAAGCGGCGCATATCAGGATGACCTAAGAACTTGATACCCAAGAAGTCGAATACTTCGCGTTCAAGTAAATCTGCCACCTTCCATAGTTTTACGACAGAGGGGATAACACTCTCCTCGCCCACCTTCTTGGCAAGCATCTTCACGCTACAACGCTCATGGTTCTCGGTGTTTTCAAGGATGTAAACACAACCAAGTCCTTCCTCGCCGAAGTCTTCACCAACAATCGTAACAAGATAGTCAAAGTGCTTGTTATTTTTCAGGTTTGCCATCTCAGAGGCAAACTTATCGAAATCGAATACAAGATGGTTCAGTTTCATGCGTTTTCCTCCTTATTTGCTTTTAATTCTTCTATCACTTCCGCAGGTACGTCAGTCACTACGATGGGCTCTCTTCTGTGGTCACCCAGGCGACGAGCTACCAGTTCCTCGTTCGATACACCGAGGGCTTTCTCCTCTTCCGTCTGTTTGTGGTTGGCGCCACCAAAGAACTTCTCAATCTTCACTTTACGCTGCAACTGCATCATACCATAGAGGATGGCCTCCGGACGTGGAGGACAACCAGGTACAAACACATCGACAGGCACAATCTCCTCGATACCCTTCACTACGTGGTAGCTCGATTTGAAGGGGCCACCACTGATAGCACAGCCACCAACAGCGACAACATACTTAGGCTCAGCCATCTCATCATAGAGACGCTTCAAGGCTGGAGCCATCTTATGGGTAATGGTACCAGCACACATGATCAGGTCTGCCTGACGAGGAGAGTTACGAGTCACCTCAAAGCCAAAGCGTGCAAAGTCATAGCGTGCACAGCCACAAGCCATAAACTCAATACCGCAGCATGATGTAGCAAAAGTCAATGACCAAAGAGAATTACTACGACCCCAGTTGATGAGCTGGTCAAGCGAACCTGTCACCACATTAACGCCTCCCTCATGGAGTTCGTCGACAATCTTCTCCAATGTAGAATTGTCCTTGAACTCGTCGTAAGGAATGCTCTTGATTTTCGGTTTTCTTACTTCCATTCCAGTGCTCCTTTCCGCCAGGCGTAGGCCAGGCAAAATACCAATACTAACAAGAAGAAGCCTATCGACAGCAGAGCCATCGAACCAAACTCCTTCACTACTACAGCCCACGGATACAGAAACACCGTTTCCACATCAAACATGAGGAAAAGGATGGCGAACAGGTAGTAGCCCACATGAATAGGTATCCAGGAAGAGCCACGCGTGGGAATACCACTCTCGTACGGCTCACCTTTTATCCTATTATACGAGCGCGGACCTATTAGCTTTGCTATGATGTAAGCTGCCGCCACCAGTGTAATAGCTGTCATGAAGACAGTAATTAACAAAGTGAAATTCATATATTAAATTTAATGTTTAACTATTTTCTTTACTCTTCAGGCTTCATATTGGTATAGACGGTCTGCACGTCATCGAAGTCCTCAAGTCGCTCCACCATCTTATCAATGGTCTCACGCTGTTCAGCAGTCACGTCCTTCAAGTCGTTAGGGATACGAGTGAACTCAGCTCCCGTCACCTCGAAACCATTCTCCTCCAGATGCTTCTGGATAGCGCTAAACGATGAAGGATCACCGTAGATAGTGATGCTGCCTTCTTCCTCGTCCTCGTCAAACTCATCTTCCACACCATAGTCAATCAGATCGAGAATCATCTCGTCCATATCCAGGCCGTTCTTCTTCTTGAAAGTGAACACAGCCTTGTGGTCAAACAAGAACGACAAAGAACCCTGAGTACCCAGGTTACCACCAAACTTATTGAACACCGAACGGACATCACCTACAGTACGGGTGGTGTTGTCAGTCAGCGTCTCCACGAAGATAGCCACACCGTGAGGTCCATAGCCCTCGTAGTTCACCTCCTTATAGTCGCTCTGGTCCTTACCCATTGCGTTCTTGATGGCACGCTCGATGTTGTCCTTCGGCATGTTCTCACGCTTAGCATTGGCAATGATAGCGCGCAATGCGGGATTCATGTCGGGCTCCGGACCACCGGCTTTCACGGCAATGGCAATCTGCTTGCCAATCTTGGTGAATGTCTTGGCCATGTGGCCCCATCTCTTCAGCTTTGTAGCTTTACGATATTCAAATGCTCTTCCCATTTTTGTATTATTGTTATTTTTTCGTTATTACGTTATATCGTTATTAGGTTATGATGACTCTTATCTCAGTTCTGCATTGAGTTGCTTCTTCAGATTGGCAATCAGTTTCTGCATGATAGCGTCAATCTGCTTGTCGTTCATCGTTTTCTCAGTATCCTGCAGGATGAAGTTCACAGCATACGACTTCTTACCGGCAGGAAGGTTCTTGCCTTCGTAAACATCAAAGAGCTCCACCTTCTTCAGGAGTTTCTTCTCCGATTGACGAGCAATCTGCTCAATCTGTGCAAACTCTACAGCGTTGTCCACCAGCAGAGCCAGGTCACGGCTCACAGCAGGATGCTTCGAGATTTCGGTAAAGGTCACCTCGTTCTTCTTCGTAGCCTTCATCAGCTGTGTCCAGTTGAGTTCAGCGAAGTAAACAGGCTGCTGCAGGTCGAACTGCTTCAGGAGCTTTTTCGAAAGAATACCCATCTCAATGAGTTTCTTGCCGCCACGGTTCTCAATGACGATGCCAGCAGAGAAGTTAGGATTCTCAGACTTTTTCTGAACCATCAAGCCCTGCTTCATACCAATACGACTCAGGATGTTCTGTACATAGGCAGCCAATTCGAAGTAGGTTGAATCCTCATTAGGATGTGCCCACGAGCCTTCCACGCGCTTACCTGTCACCCAGATGCCCATGAAATTCTCTTCCTTATAGGCCTGCATGGGATTCTCCTCGTTTTTCTTCTCAGGATCGAAGAAGTAGCAGTTACCAAACTCGAAGAACTTCAAGTTGGCATTTTTACGCTTCACGTTGTACTCGATGCTCTCCAGACCACCATAAAGCAAGGTCTGACGCATCACGCCAAGGTCGCTTGACAGAGGATTCATAATCTTCACCACTGGTTCATCCTCGCCATAATAGGCCGTCTTCGTCAGCGAATTATTCAGAATCTCATTAAAGCCAGCACCCACAAGCTGTTCAGAAACCAAGTTCTGCAGTTTGTGCTTGCGGTCCTCTTCGGCTTTGATAACGAGGCTCGACTTCAGCTGTGTGGGAATCTCCACATTATTATAGCCATAGATACGCAGGATATCCTCTACCACGTCGCAAGGACGCTGTACATCCACACGATAAGCAGGAATCTCCAGCTTCAGGCCCTCAGCAGTTTCCTCAAGGACCTTCATCTCCAGACTATCGCAGATACTCTTGATGGTCTCCACGGGAATGTCTTTGCCTACGAGGTTGTGTACGTAGCTGTACTGCAGGTCAACCACGGCGTTCTCTATCTTCTCTGGATAGACATCGCAGATCTCCATTGATACTTTACCGCCTGCCAATTCCTTACAGAGTAAAGCAGCCTGCTGAAGGGCATAGATAACGCCATTGGGGTCTATACCACGCTCAAAACGGAACGAAGCATCAGTAGAGAGTCCGTGACGACGGGCACTCTTACGAATCCATGTAGGATGGAAGTAGGCACTTTCCAGCACCACATTCTTAGTGGTCTCGTAGGTACCACTACCCTTTCCACCGAATACGCCAGCGATACACATGGGGTCCTCGGCATTGCAGATAGCCAAGTCGCGCTCAGAGAGTTTATGCTCCTCACCATCGAGCGTGACGAAAGGTGTACCCTCGGGCATGGTCTTCACCACAATCTGATGACCCTTCACCATATCGGCATCGAAGGTGTGCAAAGGCTGTCCGTAGGCCATCATCACATAGTTGGTGATATCCACGATGTTATTGATAGGACGCAGACCAATGGTGGTCAGCTTATTTTTCAGCCAGTCGGGTGATTCCTTCACCTCGCAACCAGTGATGCTCACGCAGGCATAACGCTTACAGGCCTCGGTATTCTCGATCTTCACCTCAATGGGAAGGTCGTGATTGTCAGCAACAAAACTGCTGACAACAGGACGGTGCAGGCTTGTCTTGTAGCCATTCTGCTTCAGCCAGGCATAAAGATCGCGAGCCACGCCCCAGTGTGAGAGGGCATCGGCACGGTTGGCGGTGATGTCCACCTCAATGAGCCAGTCGCTCTCCAAATTATAATATTCTGCAGCGGGCGTACCTACCACAGCGTCCTCGGGCAACACGATGATACCAGCATGACTGGTACCCACGCCAATCTCGTCCTCAGCACAGATCATACCGTTTGAATCGACGCCACGCAGCTTAGATTTCTTGATAACAAATTCCTGATCACCATCATAGAGCACGCAGCCAAGGTCGGCTACAATCACTTTCTGACCAGCAGCCACATTGGGAGCGCCACACACAATCTGTGAAGGTTCGCCCTTGCCCAGGTCAACAGTCGTCACATGAAGATGATCACTATTCGGGTGCACCTCACAGGTAAGCACCTTTCCCACATAAAGTCCTTTTAGTCCTCCTCTGATGGACTGGACTTCCTCCAGAGCGTCAACTTCGAGGCCAGTAGAGGTCAATGCATCGCATACCTCTTGTGGCGAAAGGTCGAAGTCGACGTATTCTTTCAGCCATTTATAAGAAATATTCATTTCTAAAAACTAGTTATAAATTCGAATTCGGCTGCAAAGGTACGAAATTTTTATGAATTACGAATTACGAAATACGAAATATTTTTGTAACTTTGCAGCCCAAAACCATATTTAATATGCCAGAACAACAAAATACCAACCGCAGACAACGCCGTCAACAGCCTGTAGATAACACCTATGGTCATCTTCAGCCACAGGCTCTTGATATTGAAAGAGCCGTTTTAGGTGCACTCCTTGTCGATAAGGACGCCTACCCCGTGGTGTGCGAGATCCTTCATCCAGAGAGCTTTTACGAGCCTCGCCATCAGATGATCTACACGGCCATCCGTGACCTGTCTATGGCAGAACGGCCTGTTGACATTCTTACCGTTGCCGAGCAATTGGCAAAGAGTGGACTGCTGGAGGAAGTTGGCGGTCCTGCCTACATTGCCGAGGTTTCCAGCAAGGTGGCTTCATCGGCCCATGTGGAATACCACGCCCGTATCATTGCCCAGAAATTCCTGGCCCGTCAGCTCATTTCTTTTGCCAGCGACATCGAGACCCGTGCCTTCGACGAGACTATCGATATTGACGACCTGATGCAACAGGCAGAAGGCTCGCTCTTCGAGTTGTCGCAGAAGAACATGAAGAAGGACTACACCCAGATAGACCCTGTCATCAAGAATGCGATGGACATCGTGACCAAGGCGGCAGCCAATACCGATGGTTTGACCGGTGTTCCCACCGGCTATCACAAGCTGGATGACATCACCAGCGGTTGGCAGTCCAGCGATCTCATTATTCTGGCAGGTCGTCCGGCAATGGGTAAGACATCGTTCGCCCTGTCGTTAGCCAAGAATATCGCTGCTGACTACCAGATACCTACCGCATTCTTCTCACTTGAAATGTCGAACGTTCAGCTGGTGAACCGTCTGATGTCGAATGTCTGTGAGATTCAGGGTTCCCACATCCAGAGTGGTCAGTTGCAACCTGACGAGTGGAACCGCCTTGACAAGCGCATCAACAACCTCTATGGTGCACCTCTTTATATTGACGACACCCCGGGTCTCTCGGTCTTTGAACTGCGCACCAAGGCACGCCGACTGGTTCGCGAGCACGGTGTCAAGATGATTATGATTGACTACCTGCAGCTGATGAATGCTAACGGCATGCGTTTCTCCAGCCGTCAGGAAGAAGTCAGCACCATCAGCCGTTCGCTGAAAGGTCTTGCCAAGGAGTTGGATATTCCCATTCTGGCGCTGTCGCAGTTGAACCGTGGTGTAGAGTCACGCGAAGGACTGGAAGGCAAGCGTCCTCAATTGAGCGACCTGCGTGAATCAGGAGCCATCGAGCAAGATGCCGATATGGTGCTGTTCGTCCACCGTCCGGAATACTACCACATCTATCAGGATGACAACGGACGCGACCTGCACGGTATGGCACAGATTATCATTGCCAAGCACCGTAAGGGTGCTACAGGTGATGTGCTGTTGACGTTCCGTGGTGAATACACTCGTTTTGAGAATCCTGAAGACAGTCGGCTTGGCAATCGCGCTCCGGCAGGCGGTGGTGAGATACTGGGCTCGAAGATCAATGGCGAAACACCGTCACAGGATTTCACATCCAGCGGTTTCGATCCGTTAGGCGGACCAGCGCCTGAAGGACCACAACCCTTCTAAGCACGCATCAAATCGCACATGATCATATCACTCACAAAAAGACCACGTCGGGACAAACGAAGGTGGTCTTTTTCTTGTATCAACAAGCCGTCGTCCAGATAGCGGCGTGCCTGTTGGATGCAGTAATCCCACTGTGTATCAGAGAGTAACGACAAATCAAGTCCCTCACACGTCCTGAGGGCTGTCATCACCACATCATTATAATGGGCATCGCCATCAAGGTCCTCGTAATCATAGTGAAGAAGACCTGATTCCACACCTTCCATATACTGCTCTACATCGTCAATATTCCATTGTCGTCTTTTCCCGTCAAAAGAATGGGCTGCAGCCCCAAGACCGATATAGGGCGTTTGGTTCCAATAGTTGCTGTTATGAACAGAGCGGAAGCCTCTTTTGGCAAAGTTGCTGATCTCGTAGTGTTCATAGCCGGCAGCCACGAGACGGTCAATGAGCTCGTAGTACATCTGCCTGCTCACCTCTTCATCAACCTCCTTCACCCTACCCTGTTCCAAGAGACGATACAAGGGAGTGCCTTCCTCAAACATCAAAGCATAGGCCGACAGGTGTTCCACGCCAAGTGCCAAGGCACAGTCAATGTCATAGTGCCATTCTGCCAGCGTCTCGTTGGGGAAGCCATACATCAGGTCAATGCTGATATTGCCTATGCCCACATCGCGCAGACGCTCTACAGCCACCTGTATCTGGGAGGAGTTGTGACGACGGCCTATGAACTTCAGGCGCTCGTCACCAAATGTCTGGGCACCCATCGACACGCGATTGACGGGTAGTTGCGACAGCAGCGAGGCAAACGACGGCGTCACATCATCGGGGTTGCACTCTATGGTCACCTCTTCGGCAGAGCCAATCGCATGGAAAAGCTGCTCCAGCTCATCGGACATCAGTTGGCTGGGCGTACCTCCACCTATATATATTGTACGCACGGGTACATCTATATTATTACGACGCAGTTGCCATTCCTTGCAAATGGCATCAACATAGCGCTGACGCCATTCATGACGCGTCGTGGAATAGAAACCGCAATACAGGCAACGCGTCTTGCAAAATGGTATGTGAACATAGATTCCTGCCATAATTGAGGGCAAAAGTACTAATTTTGTTTAATATTTGAAAGTTTTTCTTGGTGTTTCCATAAAAAATGACTAATTTCGAACCGTTTTTCTGAAACATCAACCTAAAATTATATCAAACAATGAAAATTTACCAGACAAACGAGATCAAAAACATTGCACTCATTGGCAGTGCGGGTAGCGGCAAGACTACTCTTGCCGAATCAATGGTATTCGAGGCCGGCATCACTAAGCGTCGCGGCACAGTAGAGGGCAAGAACACGATGAGTGACTACTTCCCTGTTGAGCAGGAGTATGGCTATTCTGTGTTCTCAACCGTATTCCACACCGAGTGGAACGGCAAGAAGCTGAACATCATCGACTGCCCAGGTTCCGACGACTTCGTGGGTGGTGCTATCACAGCCCTCAACGTGACCGACCAGGCCCTCATCCTCATCAACGGACAGTATGGTCCCGAGGTAGGTACGATGAACGCCTTCCGTAACACCGAGAAGCTGAAGAAGCCCGTCATCTTCCTGGTTAACCAGCTGGATCGCGACAACTGCGACTTCGACCAGATCCTGAACAATCTGAAGGAAATCTATGGTCCCAACTGCGTTCCCGTGCAGTATCCTATTGCCACTGGTGCTGGTTTCAACAGCGTCATCGACGTACTGCTCATGAAGAAGTATTCCTGGAAGCCCGAGGGTGGCGCTCCCATCATCGAGGACATCCCTGCCGATCAGTTGGAGAAGGCCAAGGAGTGGAAGGCAGCTCTTGTTGAGGCTGCTGCCGCTGGCGACGACACACTGATGGAGAAGTTCTTCGAGAGCGAGGACCTGACAGAGGACGAGATGCGCGAGGGTATCCGCAAGGGTCTTGTCACACGTTCCATCTTCCCCATCTTCTGCGTTTGCGGTGGTAAGGACATGGGCGTGCGCCGTCTGATGGAGTTTCTGGGCAACGTGGTGCCTTTCGTCAGCGAGATGCCTAAGGTGAAGAACGCTGCCGGTCAGGAGATTGCTCCCGATGCAGCTGGTCCCATCTCTCTCTATTTCTTCAAGACCGGTATCGAGCCCCACATTGGTGAGGTGAGCTATTTCAAGGTGATGAGCGGTTCTGTGAAGAGCGGAGACGACCTGACCAATGCCGACCGTGGTTCCAAGGAGCGCATTGGCACGCTCTATGCCTGTGCCGGTGCCAACCGTATTCAGGTCGATGAGCTGAAGGCTGGCGACATCGGCTGTACCGTGAAGCTGAAAGACGTGAAGACCGGCAACACGTTGAATGGCAAGGACAACGAGTGGAAGTTCGACTTCATCAAGTATCCTAACTCCAAGTTCTCACGTGCCATCAAGGCCGTCAACGAGAGCGACACCGAGAAGATGATGGCTGCTTTGAACAAGATGCGTCAGGAAGACCCCACATGGGTGGTTGAGCAGTCCAAGGAGTTGCGCCAGATCATCGTTCATGGTCAGGGTGAGTTCCACCTGCGTACCCTGAAGTGGCGTCTCGAGAACAACGAGAAGATTGCCGTTGAGTATCAGGAGCCCAAGATTCCTTATCGTGAGACCATCTCCAAGATGGCACGTGCCGACTATCGTCACAAGAAGCAGTCAGGCGGTTCAGGTCAGTTCGGTGAGGTACACCTCATCATCGAGCCTTACACCGAGGGTATGGAAGATCCCACCAGCTTCACCATCAACGGTCAGGAGTTCAAGATGAACATCAAGGGCAAGGAAGAGATCGACCTGGAATGGGGCGGCAAGCTCGTCTTCATCAACAGCGTCGTCGGTGGTGCCATCGATATGCGTTTCATGCCTGCCATCCTGAAGGGTATCATGCAGCGCATGGAGCAGGGACCTCTCACCGGTTCTTATGCCCGCGACGTCCGCGTCATCGTCTATGACGGTAAGATGCACCCCGTCGATTCTAATGAATTGTCATTCATGCTGGCAGGACGCAACGCCTTCTCAGCAGCCTTCAAGGAGGCAGGTCCCAAGGTTCTCGAGCCTATCTACGACCTCGAGGTGCTGGTGCCTGGCGACTATATGGGCGATGTCATGAGCGACCTGCAGGGCCGTCGTGCCATCATCATGGGTATGGACAGCGAGGCTGGCTACCAGAAGCTCAATGCCAAGATTCCTCTCAAGGAGCTGTCAAGCTACTCTATCGCTCTGAGCTCTCTCACGGGCGGACGTGCTTCGTTCTCTACGAAGTTCGCCAGCTACGAGCTTGTGCCTAACGACATCCAGCAGCAGCTCATCAAGGAGCACGAGGCTGAGATGAAGGACGAGGACTAATCCATCTGAATATCTTTACGCTCCGGGTGTTTTTTCAAGCATTCGGAGCTTTTATGTCAATCACTACCCCCACAAAACAACTTCTAATGAAAAAACTTCTAACTGCAGCACTCATCTTTACCGTAGCATCACTCACGGCATTGGCCCAGACACCCGCCTTTCCTGGCGCTGAAGGTCACGGACGCTATGCTACAGGCGGACGCGGAGGCGAGGTTCGTCACGTCACCACCCTTGTCGATGATGGCAAGACCACTACCGCTGGTACCCTGCGTTGGGCTGTGAACGGCTCAGCCAAGAAAATCGTGGTGTTCGATGTAGGCGGCATTATTGCCCTGACCAAGGATCTAGATATCGGTCAGAACACCACCATCCTCGGACAGACAGCCCCCTACCCTGGCATCACCCTGCGCTACTATACCGTGCGTCCAAAAGCAAACAACATCATCCGCTTCATCCGCTTCCGTCGTGGTGAAGAAAAGAATGTGAATGACGGTGCCGATGCCACTTGGCAGCGCGAAACCGATGGCATCATCCTCGACCATTGTTCGTTCTCGTGGAGCATCGACGAGCTGGCTTCTTTCTATGACAACACCCATTTCACCATGCAGTGGTGCACCCTGGGCGAAGCACTGGCCAACCCTGGCCACAGCAAAGGCGAGCACAGCTATGGTGGCATCTGGGGCGGCAAGGGAGCATCGTTCCACCACAACTTCCTCTGTCACATGCAGAACCGTGCCCCTCGTTTCTGTGGAGCCCGCTACGACTGGGATGGTTATGACCAATCCTTATACGAGAACTCCATACAAGCCGAGAATGTTGATTTCCGCAACTGCGTCATGTACAACTGGGGCAACGGCAACGGTTGCTACGGTGGCACGGGCGGCGGCCAGATCAACATTGTGAACAACTATTACAAAGCTGGCCCAGGCACATACAACAAAACCCGCGTAACACAGGTCTCGGTGGCCACTTCCAGCAATGCCTCAGGTTCTCCTTTCATGGGCTACTGTTGTCGCTACTATATCAACGGCAATTACGTTACGGCTGCCGGTAGCGATGCTGCCAACTACGATTGGAAGGGCGTTATTTACGATTCAGGCGTTTACACCATCAACGGCGAACGCTATTGTGCCGATGCCGATCACAAATACGGCAGCAATCAGACATATAAAAAGAACACCAGTAATGTTGACTGCATAAAGATCAAGCTCGACAGTCCTGTAGATGCTGGCGAGGTGACCACACACACAGCTGAAACGGCCTATGAAAAAGTGCTGGCCTACGCTGGTGCATCACTCCATCGCGACGGTGTCGATGCCCGATACATGGACGAAGCCCTCAACGGCACCACCACCTATATCGGTTCAGCTACGAAAAGCGGTGACAACAAGACCGTCACTCATGTAAAAGGTATCATCGACTTTGTGAAAGACCAAGGCACCTACGAACTGGAATCAACCACCCGCAGCGCAGGCTTCGACACCGACCAAGACGGCATGCCCGATGAGTGGGAGACCCTCAACGGTTTGAACCCCAACAACGCTGCCGACGGCAAGCTCTACACGCTGGACACCGAGAAGGGATGGTACACCAATCTTGAGGTCTATGCCAACTCCCTCGTGGAGAACATCATGAAGGCCGGCAACGCCGATGCCCAGTCAGGCTTCGACGAGTACTACCCGCCATGCAACACCTCCAGCGGCATCCGCACCGTCACCACCCCTTTCGCCCCTACTGACAACGCCTGCTACAACCTGCAGGGCCAACGTGTAAACGCCTCCAAGAAAGGCATCGCCATCAGAAACGGGCACAAGGTCATCGTGAAGTAAACGCACAGATTAGACATTCATATAGAACAAATGCGTCACTTTCTGGGAGGGAGTGACGCATTTTCTTTCAATAAGTGACGCACTTTCTCAGGCAGAGTGACACAGAAAGCAACCCTTTGACTTAAGTCGAACGACCTTTTGACTTAAGTCACGAGACCTTTTGACTTAAGTCGAAAACCTTTTTGACTTAAGTCAAAAGGTAGGGAAGTGCGTCTCCTTGTGTTGAGAAGTGTGTCTGGCTGTGTTGTATAGTGCCACCTTTAGTACGGTATCATGTCGCGCTCGTCGGGACTTTAGTCCATGCGGTCGCGATAGTCCTCGTAGCGGTACTGACGAAGCATCTCAAGACGACCGTCCTCGTGGAGCATGGCGATGGAGGGATGGGTGATGCCGTTGAACATGGTGGTCTTCACCGTAGTGTAGTGGATCATGTCCTCGAAGATGATCTCCTCGCCAATCTGCAGCTCGTGATCGAAGGTCCAGGACGACATGAAGTCACCACTCAAGCAGCTGTTGCCACCGAGACGGTAAGGCCTCCCCCCTTCCCCCTCCAAAGGGAGGGGGAGACTCTGCGTCGATGCCCCCCCTCCCTTTGGAGGGGGAAGGGGGGAGGCTCCTCTCACCTCGGGCATATACGGCATCTCAAGACAGTCGGGCATGTGGCAGGTGAAGCTGACGTCGAGGATGGCGGTGCGGATGCCTTTGTCTTCAACGATATCGACCACATGACTGACCAAGGGACCAGTCTGCCAGGCAAAGGCGCTGCCTGGTTCAAGGATGATGTGGAGCCAGGGATAACGCTGGTGCAGGCCCTGCAGGATGGCAACAAGCTTCTGAACGTCGTAGTCCTTGCGCGTCATCAGATGACCGCCACCCAGGTTGAGCCACTTCAGCTGCGGAAACCAACGGGAGAACTTCTCTTCGATATGCACCAGGGTGCGCTCCAGCACGTCGGCCCCACTCTCGCAATGGCAATGGCAATGGAAGCCCTCGATGTCGGCAGGCAGCGTGTCAGGCAGTTTGTCAGCCGAAACGCCGAAGCGAGTGCCAGGGGCGCAGGGATTGTAGAGCAGCGTCTCTACCTCGGAATACTCGGGATTGACGCGCAGGCCAAGAGAGCAGGCCTTGGCACGTTCATGATAGCGCTGGTACTGGGAGAGCGAATTGAACGTGAGGTGACTGGAACAGCTCACAATCTCGTCGATCTCGTCGTCGGTATAGGCAGGAGAAAAGGTGTGGGCAGGGGCCCCGAACTGCTCGAAGGCCAACCGTGCCTCAGAAAGCGAGCTGGCCGTCGTGGCATGGATATACTCACGGAAGATGGGAAAGGTCTTCCACAGGGCGAAGGCCTTGAATGCCAGGATAATCTCTACGTCGGCTCGCTTGGCAACATCGGCAATCAGCGCCAGGTTGCGACGCAGTTTTCGTTCCTCGATAATATAAACTGGAGTGGACATAACTAATAAACTCGCGGTCCGAAAATCATGGTGCCGATGCGGACCATCGTTGAACGGTGCTGAACGGCCAGGGGATAGTCGTCGCTCATGCCCCAGGAGCGCTCGCAGAAGGCAGGATCATTAGCAAAATACTGCTGCTTCACCTCGTCGAAGAAGTCAGAAGCCGTCTGGAACTCCTGTTCTATCTGCTGATGGTCGTCGGTAAAGGATGCCATCATCATCAGACCGCATATCTGCACATGCTGCATCTGGCGCCATTCGCCCTCAGAGAGCAGCTGGCGACAGGCATCGAGCGTCAAGCCATATTTGGTGGCTTCCTCGGCAATGTGCAGTTCCAACAGCACCTTCACCACCCTATCGGCCTTGGCTGCCTGCTTCTCAATCTCGCGCAGGAGCTTCAGCGAGTCAACAGCCTCAATCATTGAGATATAGGGGGCGATGTACTTCACCTTGTTGGTCTGCAGATGGCCTATGAAATGCCACTCAATGTCCTGAGGCAAGGCCGTCACCTTGCGTGCCAGCTCTTGCTCGTGGCTCTCGCCAAACACGCGCTGACCTTCCTCGTAGGCAGCCATGATGTAGTCCTCGGGGTGGTACTTGCTGATAGCCACCAGCCGCACACCCTCAGGCAGCGAGGCAAGCACTTCATGGAGTTTTTCTTTGACGGGGTAGTTCATAGGTTATGGGGCTTATAGGACTTATAGGGCCTATTGGACTTATAGGACCAATGGGTTACTCTTCAGACTCGGGTTTATTTTTGGTAGAGGGCGCGTGTTCAAAGACATCGAGAATCTGGGTTTCAGCCACAGAGGCGATGACATAGTCGATCATCGTGCCACCCATCACCTCGTCGATATTCTTCACGGCACCGTTGAACGAACCGGCCTGCACCAGATAGCTCACGCTGCTGCGCTTCTCCTTCTCGGTCTTCTCGTCGATGGTGATGAACTGGAGCTTGGCCTTGTACCACTTGTCAGCCAGTTCGCTGTCGCTGAAGAAAATCTCTCCATAAGGAGCCTTCTTGATATCCTGAACCGTGAACTCGCCGCTGATGTAGGACGACATCTCTTCCGTGATGCGTTCCTCGGCCTCGCTGAACGACAGGGCATCAACGCTGTAAGTCTCAGTTACTTTCTTCTGCAAACCGTCCTCCATGACCTTCTCATAGCGGATTTTGCATTCAAACCAATTTGCTGTTCTACTTCTCATTTTATCGTGTTTTTTTGATTTTGACTGCAAAGGTAGAAAATAATTATGAATTATGAATTATGAATTAAGAATTATTTTGTACCTTTGCACACAAATTTGAAATTGTATTCGTAAATCGCAAAATAACAAGATGCCTGAGATATCCATACGAGGCTTGGAGATGCCCGAATCGCCGATTCGCAAGCTGGCTCCTTTGGCTGCCGCTGCCAAGAAGCGTGGCACCCATGTTTACCATCTGAACATCGGTCAGCCCGACCTGCCCACACCACAGGTGGGTCTGGATGCCCTGAAGAAAATAGACCGCGAAATTCTGGAGTACTCTCCCTCGCAGGGCTATTTGAGCTACCGTGAGAAGCTGGTGGGCTACTATGCGAAGTACAACATCAACGTGACTGCCGACGATATCATCATCACCAGTGGTGGTAGCGAGGCCGTGCTCTTCGCCTTCATGTCGTGTCTGAACCCAGGCGACGAGATCATCGTGCCCGAGCCTGCCTATGCCAACTACATGGCCTTCGCCATCTCGGCAGGTGCCAAGATACGCACCATCGCCACCACTATCGACGAGGGTTTCTCGCTGCCGAAGGTTGAGAAGTTTGAGGAACTGATCAACGAGCGCACCCGTGCCATCATGATCTGCAACCCCAACAACCCCACCGGCTATCTCTATACACGCCGCGAGATGAACCAGATACGCGACCTGGTGAAGAAATACGACCTCTACCTGTTCTCTGACGAGGTGTATCGCGAGTATATCTACACCGGCTCGCCCTATATCTCGGCCTGCCATCTGGAGGGCATCGAGCAGAATGTCATCCTTATCGACTCCGTATCGAAGCGCTATTCTGAGTGCGGCATCCGTGTGGGTGCGCTCATCACTAAGAATAAAGAGGTACGCGCGGCCGTGATGAAATTCTGTCAGGCACGCCTCTCCCCTCCCCTCATCGGACAGATTGTGGCCGAGGCTTCGCTGGATGCTCCCGAGGAGTACTACCGTGATGTGTACGACGAATACGTGGAGCGCCGTAAGTGCCTGATTGACGGACTGAACCGCATCCCTGGCGTCTATTCGCCCATCCCTATGGGAGCCTTCTACACGGTGGCCAAGTTGCCCGTTGACGACAGCGAGAAGTTCTGCCGTTGGTGCTTGAGCGAATTCGAATACGAAGGTGCTACCGTGATGATGGCGCCCGCAGCAGGTTTCTACACCACACCAGGCGCTGGCATCAATCAGGTGCGTATAGCCTACGTGCTGAAGAAAGAAGACCTTGAGAAGGCCCTTGTCGTATTGGCAAAGGCTCTTGAGGCCTATCCTGGCAGAGTTGAGGGTTGAGAGTTGAGAATTGAGAGGTGAACCTACCGCTGTTTCTTTCCAAACGACTGTATAGTGCACAGGGCGACCAGAAGAAGGTGAGTCGTCCTGCCATCCGCATTGCCACCATCGGAGTGGCCATCGGACTGGTGGTGATGATTATCACGGTGAGTGTCGTACTGGGCTTTAAGGACACGGTAAGAAGCAAGGTCATAGGCTTTGGCAGCCATATTCAGGTAGTCAACAAGGAGTCGCTCATAGCGCCCACCCCACAGCCCATCAGCATAGACAGCGCCTATCTGCAGAAACTGAAAGGCGTGCCTGGCGTGCGTCATGCCGAGCGCTACGTGATGGCACAAGGCATTCTGAAGACCGACCAGGACTTCCTGGGCGTCATGTTCAAGGGCATAGGACCAGAATACGACATCAGCTTCATCAAGGAAAACCTCGTGGCAGGCGAGTTGCCCCAGTTCATCGATGCACAGACGCAGGACCGTCCGCTGATCATTTCGAAGACAATGGCCAACAAGTTGCGCCTGAAGGTGGGCGACAGGATCATGGCCTACTTCATTGTCTATGACGATGACGAGGAAGAGCCACGCCCCGAGAAGCGCCCCTTCACGGTGAAGGCCATCTATCAGAGTCACATGAAACGCTTCGACGACGTGATCTGCCTGACCAACATCCACGTCACCCGTCAGCTGAACGGCTGGCCTAAAGACATGTGCTCAGGAGCAGAGTTGCTGGTTGACAACTTCGACAAGCTCGACGAGGTGAACAGCCGCGTCATACAGCAAGTGAAGGCCAGTCCCGACCGCGAAGGCAACGAATATACGGCTACCACCATCACGGAGACCTACCGACAGGTGTTCGACTGGCTGGAGCTGCTCGACATCAACGTCTGGATTATCCTGGCGCTGATGATTGCCGTGTCCAGCTTCACCATTATCAGCGGACTCCTTATTATTATATTAGAGCGCACTCAGATGATCGGCATCCTGAAGGCCCTTGGCGCACGCAACACTTTGATTCGGAAGACATTCCTCTGGTTCTCGGCCTATATCATCGGTTGGGGACTGTTATGGGGCAACCTGATAGGCATTGGCATCGTGGTGCTTCAGCAGACCACAGGCTTCATCAAACTGGATGCCGACACCTACTATGTCAGCGAGGCACCCATGGAGCTTAACCTGCTGTTCGTACTGCTGATCAACATCGCCACGCTGCTCATCAGTCTGTTCGTACTGATAGGTCCCAGCTACCTCGTTTCGCGCATCCATCCCGCCCGTTCCATGCGCTACGAATAAGAGCAAACGGGAAAAATCAAACTATTTTCGCTCCCAACATAAAATATTGCACAAAAAATTTTGTTGTGTGCAGAATTTGATGTACCTTTGCACAGAAATTTTAAAACTGTGCAATGAATAACAACAACAATTTCAATTATTATATCTGGAAAACCATCGTTGATAACTGGGATGCCAATGCCCTAACCGACTATCAGGGAGCCACGTTGCAATATCACGATGTAGCCCGTAAAATTGAAAAACTACACATAGCCTTCGAGAGTGCAGGCGTTAAGAAAGGCGATAAGATTGCCATCTGCGGACGCAACTCTGCCCACTGGGCTGTCACTTTCCTGGCTACGCTGACCTACGGAGCAGTAGCAGTACCCATCCTCCACGAGTTCAACGCTGAGCAGATTCATAACATCGTCAACCACTCAGGAACACGTCTTTTGTTCGTAGGCGATTTCGTGGCAAAGGATATCAACCCCGACGAGATGCCCAAATTGGAAGGCATCCTCAACCTGCCCGACTTCTCTATCATGCTGTCACGTTCCGAGCAGCTGACCTATGCCCGCGAAAACCTGAACATGATGTTCGGTCAGAAATATCCCAAGGCTTTCACCAAGGACGATGTTCACTACCACGAAGACCAGCCCGAAGAGTTGGCGCTGATCAACTACACCAGCGGCACCACGGGCCATTCCAAGGGCGTCATGCTGCCCTATCGTGCCCTTTTAGGCAACCTCGACTTCGCCCTGACGCAACTGGGCTCGAAAGTGAAAGCCGGACAGACCATGCTCAGCATTCTGCCTATGGCCCACATGTATGGTCTGGCCTTCGAGTTCATCTTCAGTTTCTGCAATGGCTGCCATATCTTCTTCCTCAACCGTCTGCCGTCGCCCACGCTCATTGCCAAAGCGTTTACCGACGTCAAGCCTGGGCTGGTCATCGCCGTGCCCCTGATTGTCGAGAAGATTATCCGCAAGAAGGTGTTCCCCATCATCCAGAGTAACCGCATGCGCCTGCTGCTGCAGATGCCCGTTATCTCTAAGAAGGTGAAGGAGAAGATATGCGAGCAGGTTTATGAGGCATTCGGTGGACGGGCCTACGAGATTATCGTGGGCGGTGCAGCTCTGTCGAAAGAGGTCGAGGAGTTCCTGTTGTCCATTAACTTCCCCATCACCGTGGGCTACGGCACCACGGAGTGTGCCCCCCTTATCAGCTATCGCGACTGGAAGGAGTTCGAGCCAGGTTCCTGTGGCGCAGCCATCCAGGGCATGGAGGTGCGCATCAATTCGTCAGACCCCGAGAATATCCCTGGCGAGATTCAGACCAAGGGTATGAACGTCATGCTGGGTTACTACAAGAACGAAGAGGCTACACGCGAGGCCCTCGATCCCGATGGCTGGTACCATACCGGCGACCTGGGCACAAAGGATGCCTACGGTAACATCTTCATTCGCGGACGCATCAAGAACATGCTGCTGGGTGCCAGCGGACAGAACATCTACCCCGAGGAGATTGAGGACCAGCTCAACTCCATGCCGATGGTGGCAGAATGCGTTGTCGTACAGCGCAACGAGAAGCTGGTGGCACTGGTCTATCCCGACCAGGACGAAGCAGCCAACTTCACCATGGACGAGTTGCAGGCCGTGATGGAGCAGAACCGCGTGAACCTGAACGCCAACCTGCCTGCCTACAGCCGCATCACTTCTGTCGAACTGCAATCCGAGGAGTTTGCGAAAACTCCCAAGAAGAGTATTAAGAGATATCTTTACCAATAGAAGTTAACGCTTCGCTAGAAGTTAGAGAAGTTAGAGAAGTTAACGCTTCGCAAGAAGATAAATATAGAAAACTACTATGAAACAAGTTCCAAGTTTCAACGAACTGCTTGAGCAGAGTATCATCGACCACTGGGACATGGATGCCCTGACCGACTACAAGGGTCAGACGCTACAGTTCCATGACGTGGCGCGCAAAATAGAAAAAGTACACATCCTGTTCGAGAACTCGGGCATCCAGAAGGGCGATAAGATTGCCCTCTGCGGCAGAAACAGCAGCCAGTGGGCTGTGGCTTTCATTGCCACGCTGACCTATGGTGCCATCGCCGTACCCATCCTGCATGAGTTCATGCCCGAACAGATTCACAACATCGTCAACCACTCTGACGCACGTTTGCTGTTTGCAGGCGACCACGTGGTAGGTACCATCGACCCCACGCAGATGCCCCATCTGGAAGGCATCATCCGCAACAGCGACTACTCGCTGATGGTGTCGCGTACCGACAAGCTGACCTATGCCCGTGAGCACCTGAACGAGCTCTATGGCAAGAAGTTCCCCAAGTATTTCCGTCAGGAACATGTGAAGTACTACCACGAGGCCAATGGCGACGAGATGGCGATGATCAACTACACCAGCGGCACCACAGGTTTCTCGAAGGGTGTCATGGTGCCCTACCGTGCCCTCTGGTCCAACTATGACTTTGCCTGCGCCGTGATGGGTAACAACGTCACCACCGGTGCCAACATCATCTCTATCCTGCCCATGGCCCACATGTATGGCATGGCCTTCGAGTTCCTGTATGAGTTCATCCGCGGCTGTCACGTCTATTACCTGAACCGCACACCCTCGCCAGCCATCATCGCCCAGGCCTTTGCCGACATCAAGCCCAAGGTGATTATTGCCGTACCGCTGGTCATCGAGAAGATTATCCGCAAACGCGTGTTCCCCAAGATTCAGAACAACCGCATGCGCCTGCTGCTGCAGATGCCTGTCATCTCGAAGAAGGTGAAGGAGATGATCTGTCAGGAGGTGGTGAAAGCCTTCGGTGGCGAGTTCTTCGAAGTGATTATCGGTGGTGCTGCCTTCAACCGCGAGGTGGAGCAGTTCCTGCACCAGATACAGTTCCCCTTCACCGTGGGCTATGGTGCCACCGAGTGCGCACCCATCATCTGCTACGAGGACTGGCGCCGCTTCGTGCCGGGTTCTTGCGGCAAGGCTGCCCTCCACATGGAGGTGAAGATCGACTCACCCGACCCGCAGAACATCCCTGGCGAGATTCTCACACGCGGTCTTAACGTCATGTTGGGCTACTACAAGAATCCCGAGGCTACTGCCGAGACCATCGATCCCGATGGCTGGTATCATACCGGCGACCTGGGTACCATCGATGACGAGGGCAACGTCTTCATCAACGGACGCTCAAAGAACATGCTATTGGGTGCCAACGGACAGAACATCTACCCCGAGGAGATTGAGGACCGTCTCAACTCGATGACAATGGTGGTAGAGAGCATCGTGGTGCAGCGCGACACGAAGCTGGTGGCTCTGGTCTATCCCGACTTCGACGAGGCCCGCAACATGGGACTGAACAACGAAGACCTGCAGGCCATCATGAACCAGAACCTCACAGGTCTGAACCAGCAGTTGCCCGCCTACGAGAAGATTTCTTCTATTGAGATTCACGAAGAGGAGTTCGCCAAGACGCCTAAGAAGAGTATCAAGAGATACTTGTATAAGTAGGAGAGTTAAAGAAGTTAGAGAAGTTATCGCTTCGCTTAGAAGTTAAAGAAGCGAACGCTTCGCTAGAAGTTAAAGAAGTGAAGAATATGCTACCGCCATTGAGGTGGTAGCATTTTTATTGACGCTGGCGCACGGCTTCGAAGAGAAGGATGGCGGCGCTGACAGAGACGTTCAGGGAGTCCAGACGCCCCAGCATGGGAATGCGGATATGCGCGTCGGCAGCCTGGCGCCACTGGTCGGTGAGGCCCGTCGATTCCGTACCCATCACGAGGGCGGTACCACTCCGCATATCGGTGTCGTAGTAGAGCTTGGAGTCCTGCAGCTGTGCCGTCAGGATGCGGATGCCTTTCTGCTTAAGGAAGGCGATGCACTCCTCCGACGAACAGGCCACACAGGGCACGGTGAAGATGGCGCCGATGCTGGAGCGTATCAGGTTGGGATTGTAGAGGTCGGTCAGCGGATCGCAGACAATAACAGCATCAGCCTGAGCAGCGTCGGCACTACGCAGTACGGCACCCAGGTTGCCTGGCTTCTCCACGCTCTCCAGCACCATCAGCAAGGGATTGTCGGGCAACTGCAGATTATCAAGCGAATGCGACTTCACCCTGACCTCAGCCACCACACCCTCTGTGCTGCCGCGATAGGCAATCTTCTCATAGACATCGGCAGAAACGGGCACCATGCGGGCATCCACGTCAATACCGTCAGGCAGCAATGCCGGACAGTAGAACACCGTGTCGACCTCATAGCCGGCCTCCATGCAATGTTCCAGTTCCCTGCGACCCTCCACGACGAAAAGCCCCGCCTTGCGACGTTCCGACGACTTCTGCTGAAGCGCCAGCAAACGCTTGATCTTCGGGTTCTGAGCACTCGTTATTTCCTGTTCTTGCATCATATTGCGTGCAAAGATACAAAATAATTCTTAATTCATAGTTCATAATTCATAATTATTTTCTACCTTTGCATCGACATTCGACCGTAAACAGTAAACAGTAAACTGTAAACCACATGGAACAGGACAGACTCAACGAAGTGCTACTTCGCAACGTAAAACAACTATCCGTACTCTCCGAGAAAGAGGAGACAATGATGCCGGCCGGCGAGGAACCGCTGCCATCAGTCGATGAGGTGCGCCACATGGTGACCCTCCTCAAGAGCATTCTCTTTACCGACTATTTCTACAAGCGTCAAACCGAGTCGCGCGTCCGTTCCTATTATATTGGTGTCAGCATGCAGGAACTCTACACGCTGCTGCGCCGTCAGATAGCCCGTGGCATGCAGTTCTGCGAGGAGTGCTGCGAGGACGACGTGATGCAGCAGGCCGAAGAGCTGGCCCTGCAGTTCATTGACCAGTTGCCCGAGGTGAAGCGCCTGCTCTATACCGATGTCGATGCTATGTTCCACAACGACCCCGCTGCCACCAACTATGGCGAGGTCATCTATTGCTACCCCGTCATCAACACGATGACCCACTACCGCGTGGCCCACGTACTCCACAAGATGGGTGTGCCCGTCATTCCCCGCATCATCACCGAGTTGGCCCATTCCAAGACCGGTATCGACATTCATCCTGGTGCCCAGATTGGCGAGTACTTCGCCATAGACCACGGCACGGGCGTCGTCATCGGCGAGACCTCCATCATAGGCCATCATGTGACGCTCTATCAGGGTGTGACACTGGGTGCCAAGAACTTCAAGTACGATGCCGACGGCAACATGCTCAACGTGCCGCGCCATCCTATCATCGAGGACAACGTCACCATCTATTCTAACGCCTCCATCCTGGGACGCATCACCATTGGTCACGACTCCATCATCGGTGGCAACATCTGGGTGACCAACGATATACCGCCCTACTCTCGCGTACAGCAGAGCAAGGCGGTAGAAAGCACTTTCCAGGGTGGACTGGGAATCTAATCACAGTTCATAGTGCATAGTTCATAGTTCATAGTGCACAGTTCATAGTTCATAGTGCACAGTTCATAGTGCATAGTTCATAGTGCACAGTTCATAGTTCATTGTACATTGTTCATTATTCATCATACATCTTCCACAGTTCGTTCACCACGTCGAAGTCCTGCTTGGTGAAATCGTCGGTTGACATTTGCCAATCGGCATCGGGCATGTACCACCACTGCGACTCGAAGTAGTGCTGCAACTTCTGGTCCTTGAACACGTAGCCGCGATCCGCATAGGGCAGATTGCGCATCACGCGACCTATCAGCTCCTTTTCCTCAGCCTCGTTCTTGGCCTGACGTCCATAGAATTTCTTGAAGTCTATCGTGGGTTGAGGCATGTAGCGTCCTCTGTCGTAGAAGGCGCCAATGTCGCCGTCCAGGATGATGTCAGCCGAGTTGATGAACATGTTCTCCTTGGGCTTGAAGTTCTTTGCGTGCCACTCCACCGTGCCGTTGCGCAACGTCACCTCGATGACCTCGCCCACCGACTCGCTGTTTCTCTTGCGCACCTTTCCCGTGCCCTCAGTCACCCTGAACGAGGCACCCTTGAACACCCTTGGCAGCGTGTAGAAGTGCTTAGCCGTGTTTACAGCCTTGATGCGCAGGGTGAAGTCGTCAATCTGGTGGTTGGCCCAGCGCGTGGCAGGCGTCAGCCAATAAGGAATCTCGAAGGACCTATAGACACCGTACGACATCTTGTAGCGGTACTGGTGGTGTACCTTGTTCAGACCCTTCTTGAACGTAGCGCGGAAGTAGTAGGCATAGGCGATGTTCACCTCCTCGCCCTTGCTGTCCACGAGGGCCGTGTTGCCCATCTCCCATGCGTCAGCGTCAACGGTATGGTACTGCTTCACGTCCAGCGGACGCAGGTTCGACGGCACCTCAGCACTCGAGGCCTTCACCACGCCCGTCTTGTATTTCAGCTGCTCGCCGTTCACCGTAGCCCTGAATTTCTCTATGTACGGATGGCGTCCCTTCGGGTCGTAGGCGTCACCGCTGTTGTAGGGCAGCGCAGCCTCGAAGCCCATGTCAATCGTCTTCTCCTTGCCGCGGTTGGTCAGCTCATAATAGACGTCCACAGTCGCATAGCCGTCGTCGCAGATGCTGATGGTCAGCACCTCCTTCGTCACCGCTATGTCAGTCTCCTGAACGGGCACCAGGTGGTTGCCGCTCACGTAGTACACTCCGTCGTTGGCGCTGGCCCATACTGCCATCAGCAGTCCCAGCAAGCTCATCACAATCCGTTTCATCGTTACCTCCTTTTTTATCTTTCGTCGGCAAAGATACGAAAAAGAAAAGGGAAATGCAAGCTTTTTACGTAATTTATTATACGACGTGGTACACTTCTCAACACAAGTAGACACACTACCCTACTCAAGGAGACCCCATTTCCAACACAAACTGACAGACTTTCCTACCGCTTGACTTAAGTCAAAAGATCGTCTGACTTAAGTCAAAAGGTCGTTCGACTTAAGTCAAAAAGGTTTTCGACTTAAGTCAAAAGGTAGGCTTCTGCGTCACTTTGCCTCGCGATCAGCGTCATCTTGCCCTGTAAGGAGCGTCTCGGTGGTCAGCAAGGAGAGCCACCTTGGCCAGTACGGAGCGTCATCTCGCTTACCAAGGAGCGTCTCGTTGCACAATGTAGTGGTTCCTTTAGTGTCTATATGGGCATCCTTTAGTGACAATATGGGCTTTCTTTTGTTACAGTAAGAGCGACTCTTTGTTTCAATTAGTAGTAAAAAAGGCACTTGTAAACCCTCGAATCGGCAACAAGACAGCCTTTTTCTTATACATTTACCTCAAAAAAACGATTGGAATGCTGATTTTTTTGGAAGCAGGTTTGTGCGCAAAGTGCAGGTAAAATCATCGAAACTTGGCACTTTTGATGCCCTTTTTGGCCTTTTAGAGCGGTTTATTGTAATGTTTTTGTCCTGTTTTGAGGCAATTATTTCGAATTCCTCGTATTTGTCATTATTGTATCTTGCTGATTATTAGCCTTTTAGATGAATTGTGCTTGATAAATCTTACAGATTACAGTTCTTACAGTTCTTTTTTGAGGGGTGTGCTTTTCTTTCTTTATATATATAAATATCTATATATCAATTAGTTATATAATAATATAAGAAAAAAAACAGACCCCTATTTTAAACTGTAAGAACTGTAATCTGTAAGATTTCACTCTTCCTCTACCAGGCCCCCAACGCCATGCAAAGTTCTTGACCGTATTCCCCATGTTCCACAAAAAGTCCCTCTTTTTGTTTCTCTTCTCATAAAAAAAAGTACACAAAAAGAACCGTCTCTTTTGTGTACTTTTGTGTATGGAAAAATCAAGAACTTCGATCCCTAGAACTGTCCCTGATCCCTTTGTAAGAGAAATCAACAGCCCTGTGATTCATTCCAAGTTGTGCAATTCAGCAAACCGCCTTCCTGTGCCACTTCGTCATAGTTAATTGTTTCAATGACTTTGTCAGGGAATGCCTTTTGTATAATGTCAATTACTTGTTTGTCTTCGTCCCTTCCAAAAACAGGCAGGACTATCAGATTGTTTACCTCCAAGTAGTTCACGTAAATTCCTATGGTACTTAATGGATGTTTAGGATCTTTGATGTCTGTTATAAAGGGTACATCGATGTATTCCAAACCGTATTTCTCGAGAACCTTTTGCATTCCTTCACGCCAGTATTTATACTCGTCGGCAAGTTTGTTTCCAAGTAATGTGTTCCGATTCACAAACCTGACCATGCCATCGGCATGTCCTGTCATATCACCTTTCTGCGCTGGGATGATGATGATCTCGCACTCCAAAAGATTACTTAGTTCGCTGATGAGCTTTTCTTTATCCCAATCAGGATTCTCGCTGAATATTCTGTCAGAGAGTATTGCCCTGCCATCGCAGATAAGAACATTGCCACCATCAATATTGATGTCAGAAAATTGAGCATCTATGTTGTTCAATTTGCAAACCTCCTTAACATCAGAGCGAGATTTCTCCCATTCCTTATTTCCTTTCAGATAACTTGGATCGTATTTGAATTGGATGAATTTTCCTGATTCAGTTTGGATTGGCATATAGTCTCTGCACCAGATGTCCTTTGTACCTTTTAGCAGACGATATTCTACATTGTGCTTTTTGAGAATTGAAGTCAAACGATTAAAGCACTCAGGGAATCGCTCTTTAAGCAACTCTGACAAATAAACAACTTCCTTACCCTTTGGTTTTTCATGAACAGTTTCAACTTTTACTACAGCATCATCAGTCATTTCTTCTTTCTTCTGCTGCGCATTTTTAATATCCCAATACTTCTTCCTGATTGACGGATAATCGGCATCTATAAACATCTCACATAGCTCCTTGGTAGGCTCCCAATCATTTTTCAGGCACAAGTCAGTAAAGACAGCCTCCTTACCACGCTTGTTCAAAACAAAGTTATTTATATACTCAGATGATATATGCTTTCCTGAACGTAGGAGTATCATATTCATCTTCTTAAGAATTTTCCTGTGAGCATTCGTCGAAGAACTATTTTCAACCAGCCTTTTCATCAACCCACTAAGCTTGGGTTTCTTGACCCATTTAATTATTTGGATAATGACAGGAATGATACCAATTAATCCAATAATTGTTCCAATGATAAATTCTGTACTCATATGGCTATTTCTTTATATTTGTATTGTATTCTTCTTCAGATATTTCCTGAACATAATCTAAAACATCCAACGCGGAGGATACTTTTTTCGTGCCATCCCAATTTAGATAAGTAATAATACGACCATAATCACTTACCCAATAACTTGTTTCTATAATTCTATGCATCTTATTTCCGACTTTATAACTATTTTCTCTTGTTATTTTAATAGATTTCAGGAATAACGAATTATGATTTATAGAAGCATTAATATACACATATTCGGATGAGCATTGATACTTTTCTCCCCTATCTGTTTCAGTCCACTTAAAAGATTTATCCTTCTCAGGAAAAGCAAAAAGAATCAATCTGTCTTGATAACGTGTACTCCCAGTTAATCTATTTTGCCGAAGTTGAACATCTGATATTACTGCATTTTCTTTTGTGTGGTATCTATAAGTAGTTTTGGCCGACATCATCCCATGACCAATGTATACTTCTTCTACAAGATAATTGTCATAGGTCTGAGATTCAAAGCTATACTGGGTTACAGACAAGAGCTTTCCATTACTATCTGGTGTAGTGTATGTACGGAAGCCGAAAGGATAAATATAATCCCCAAAATTATAATTTTGTGCTTGGGTTGACATAACAAGTAGCATAATTGCCACTATTAAAAGAAATGTTTTTTTCATGCTTTATAGTTTTAAGTTATTATAGTAATATCATTATATACAAAAAAAACGTGGACAATTTACTTCGTCTACGTTTCTGAGGTATTGGGGAAAACCTATTAGTCTTAAACGAGTAAATGCCCACGCCGAACGGCGTGAACTATCTACTTCAGTTCTTGACTAATTTCTTTCAATTCCCCAATTGTCAGAAACAAAAATCTAAAAGTGGATATTCATCCTATATGTCCTTATTTATATCTTTCTTAGCCCATAGGTATTTGTGGTTTTAGGGTTATACATTATTTATGTCCGCTCTCCTTTCGGATTGCACCTGCAAAAATACAAAAAGATTTCGATAACAGCAAGAAAAATGTTTTTTTTCTCGAAAAAAAATTGTTGTTTTTAGGAATAGCACCACCTTGCACACAGAAGTCATTATGCTTCAGTATGCTATAAATATATAATAAGGTAAGGAATGTGAACGAGCAGAAGGGAGGTACCACAGATATCTAAACAGCCACACCAGTTCGCATGACCTCGCGGTAAATAGGCGAATCTTCGCCGCTTTCCAAGAGGATTGGCTCGATGTAACAGCTGATGTTGCGAGTAGCTCGTCCAAGTGATACTGCCGTGTCCCACCATTTTGACTTGTCAGCTTTGGGTACGATGACAGCCACATCAATGTCACTCCATTCGTTGGGACAATCTTTAGCGTAGGAACCAAACATCATCACCTTCATCCTCGGGTCGAAACTCGGGGAGATGGCTTCCTTGTAGCGGCGCACCAACTCCAAGGCAAACTCTTTGGGAAGAATGCCTCGTATGGTATCGGGCGTAAAATCTACAGGGTCGATAACTTTTCGTTCAGTTTTTCGAGTATCCATGCATCAAAGACTGTTATTCAGTGGTTCGGGAATTATCTCAATATGGTTATCGCCCATTCTGGAATGTCATCGGTGTACTGCTTGAAGGGCTTGCCATCGGTCATGCGGAACAGCAGACGAGCCTCGGCGTCGTCCACGGAGTTGTCGTAGACGTACACACGGTCGGCAATCGCCGCCACGCGCTTGCAGTTGAGTATCGACTTATAATAACGTGAAATTACCTTGCTAATAGGTACGTCGTGACCACCTTCCATCACTCGCTGGGCAATGCGCGCGGCATTGATGGCGGGGTGAGCGGTCGATACGAAGAAGATGCGGATGAAGTAGCCAGCCTCGTGGGCGCGGCGGATGAAATCCACCTTGCCGTCGCTGGAGAGCACCGTCTCGAAGATCAGGCTCTGCTGGTTTCGCAAGCACGCCTCGCGCTGCTCCTCGCAGTACTGTGCAGCCTGTAGCACGGCCTCTGGCGAGTTCCAGTCGCCGAAGCGGTCCTGCGCCACCTGATCAGGGTTCACGTAAACGGCCCCTTCGAGCCACTCGTGACGCAGGATCTTCGAGGTTATCGTGGTTTTGCCCGAACCGTTGGGGCCGGCAATCACGATGAGTACGGGCTTATGATTCTCCTTTACCATGCGGCTTCAATCTTTTGTGCGTCGCTCTTCAGCTGGTTAAAGAACTGTGCCGTGGCTTCGGCTCTTTTCCTTGCAGCCTCCTCTGCGGCCTCGCGCATCAGTTGCGATAGAATCTCGTCGGTAGGCTCCTCCGTGCTGGTCAGTTTGTAAGTGTCGATGCTCATGTCTTCTAATGCTTAATAGATTACTGCTGGCTGGAGTTTCGCAGCCTTTCGGCTGCAAAGGTACGGATTTTTTTCAATTATTGTCCGTTTTCCCCGTTAAAGATGCAAAAAAGCAGGGACACAAGAAGCCGATTACTTCGTTTCTAACTATAAACTAATAAAATCTTCCAGCCAATGAACCATCAACTCTAAGACCTCTGGGGAAATGGTTTCCTCAATGTTGGGATATTCAGAAGACAGGCCAGTATTGCAATGCTGGAACAGATGGTTCAGCCCTTCAACGGCTTGCAGTTTGTTCTTCGGGCTCGCTGGCAATCCGCTACGCAGAGCGCCAAGATTGCTCGCAGGCTCCACCTGCATATCCTTCGCACCATTAAGGGCAAGGACAGGACAGGTGATGTTTCCAAGCAGCGGACGGACATCCAAAGCCAGGAAATGCTTCATATAGGGAGTCTGGAGCTGCATGGTTGCAGCAGCAAGGTTCTGGGCCAACGGAGCGGGAAGATTATACTGGCTGGCAGAGGGCATAGGGGCTCCAGCTATGCAGGCATCAAAGACTTCGGCAAGGGCCTTGCAATAAGCGTCAATCGTTTCTGAGGGGATATTGGCTGCGGCAAGGGCGAGACGATTCTGCCAGAGCAGCGTCTCTTTGCCAGAAACGGTCATACCTGCAAGAGAAACGATGAAATCGGCCTTCTGTTCTGCGGCCAGCATCAGAGCGATGGTGCCGCCTTCGCTGTGGCCTATAACACCCACCTTATCAAAACGGGAACGGAGCAACTGGATGCCTGCAAGGGCATCGTTCTTGAGGTCTTCCGTGGTGCAGTTGACAATATCGCCAGTAGATTCTCCAAAGCCTCGGTCGTCGTAGCGAAGCGTAGCTATTCCTGCACGGGCAAAGGCATCGGCGATAACGGCAAAGGGTTTGTGCTCAAAGATTTCCTCGTCCCTATTCTGCAAGCCGCTACCCGTAATCATCAGCAATACAGGCGTCTGGCGAGAAGCTTTCTCGGGGGTGACAAGCGTACCTTTCAAGATGGCATCGCCATTGTTGAAACTCACCTCCTGCGTCTGGTATGGATAGGGCACGACTGGCGTCTGCGGACGGTTGCGTTTCAGCATGCCAGGCTTCACGGTCAACGGGAACGACTGCCCATGTTGCTTGAACGTTCCCATGATGCTCTCACCCATATAAACGCCCTCATAGCTGGCGTTGATGGATGGGACGTCAACCTTGATGCCAGCGCTTGTGCGTTCCATCTTGGCAGGAACGCCCTTAACGCCCTGATCGGGAGAGTCAAGCGTACAAGCCTCGTCATCAAAATGGAACACAAGCGTAAACTCACTCCCATAAACACTCAGTTTTCCTGACCACGCACCTTTTATATTACTGTCTTGTGCGGTGACAACAGAGGCAAGACAAATCAACAAGAATAGAACCAGTTTCTTCATATTGGGTGCAAAGGTACATAATAATTCTTAATTCATAGTTCATAATTCATAATTATTTCGTACCTCTGACCTGCGGTCGAAGGTAGGCTGCACCTCGAAAATAAAAATAAATGCAAATTTATTTTGTATTTTGCTCGGTTTGCACTACCTTTGTCACCAAAATCAGAAGACTATGGGAAATTTAGTAGCGATAGTGGGACGTCCCAACGTGGGAAAATCCACGCTTTTCAACAGACTGACTAAATCGCGCCAGGCCATCGTGAGCGACGAGGCCGGCACCACGCGTGACCGCCAGTATGGCAAGTGCGAATGGAACGGCAAGGAGTTCTCGGTGGTTGACACCGGAGGATGGGTGGTGAACAGCGACGACATCTTCGAAGAGGAGATTCGCAAGCAGGTAATCATCGCCACGGAAGAAGCCGACCTGGTGCTCTTTGTGTGCGACATCAAGAACGGTGTCACGGACTGGGACATGGACGTGGCACAGATTCTGCGCAGGGCCAAGCTGCCCACGCTGCTGGTGGCCAACAAAGCCGACGACAACAAGGACCACTACGGACAGTACGAGTTCTACAAGCTGGGACTGGGCGATCCCTACTGCGTGAGCGCAGCCACAGGTAGCGGTACGGGCGACCTGCTGGACAAGATACTGGAGGAGCTGCCCACCAAGCAGCAGGACGACGCTGAGGACGGCATACCACGCTTTGCGGTGGTGGGACGACCCAACGCGGGAAAGTCGAGTATCATCAACGCCTTTATTGGCGAGGAGCGCCACATCGTGACCGAGATTGCCGGTACCACACGCGACTCTATCTACACGCGCTACGACAAGTTCGGCTTCGACTTCTACCTGGTAGATACCGCAGGCATTCGTCGCAAGAACAAGGTGAGCGAGGATCTGGAGTTCTACAGCGTGATGCGCTCCATCCGCGCCATTGAGAACAGCGACGTTTGCATCCTCATGATAGACGCCACACGCGGCATAGAGGCCCAGGATATGAACATCTTCCAGCTGATCCAGAAGAACAACAAGAGTCTGGTGGTGGTGGTCAACAAATGGGACCTCGTGGAGGACAAGACGCAGAAGGTCATCGACACCTTCGAGAACGCCATCCGCGAGCGCATGGCTCCGTTCCGCGACTTCCCCATCATCTTTGCCTCGGCACTCACCAAGCAGCGCATCTTCAAGGTGCTGGAGACTGCCAAGCAGGTCTATCTGAACCGCAAGATCAAGATTGGCACGTCGAAGCTGAACGAGGTGATGCTGCCGCTGATAGAGGCAACTCCCCCACCCTCCATCAAGGGTAAGTACATCAAGATCAAGTACGTCTCGCAGGTGCCCGACACCCAGATACCGACGTTCATCTTCTATGCCAACCTGCCCCAGTACATCAAGGAGCCCTACAAGCGTTTCCTGGAGAATAAGATTCGCGAGAACTGGACACTCACAGGCTCGCCCATCAACGTATTTATCCGTCAGAAATGAAGACACAGCACACTTTTACGACAAAGGGACTGCGAAGAATGGTCTTCAACGGCTCTCTGATCGTCCTGCTCACAGCGGCAGCCTTGTTGCAGGTTGGCTGCTCTGACAAAGAGACGCCTCAAAACAAGCCCAAACTGGCTACAGAAGTGGCACAGCAGAGCTACGAGGCACTCTATGAAGGAAAATGCGAGGACTACCTAAAGGCCAGAGCCAACTACGACACCATGCCCGAGAGCTACCGCAAGGCCCTGCTGACCACCTACCGGCAGCACGTGGCAGAGGTAAAAAGGAACCACAACGGTGTGACGAAGGTGGAGGCCACCCGTACCGTCAACGATACCGTGATGGGCGTCATGCAGGTGTACATGAACCTGACCTACGGCGACAAGACACAGGAAGAGATCATGGTGCCGCTGGTCAAGGTAAATGATGAGTGGAAGCTGAAATAAAAAAGGAGTGGAAACTAAAATAAAAAAAGGAGCGCAGAAATGCACTCCTTTTTATTTAGTATCTGGTTAAATTAATAGCCGAAGACTTCTTCGATGGTAAGACGCTTGATGGGTCCCAACTTTTCGAGGGCCTTCATGTCGAGTTCTTTCTCATCGCCCAGGATGATGTAGCGATAGGTCTTGTTGGCCATCTGCTGCTTCTCGAAGTTCACCATATCCTGTAGCGTCACCTTGCCCAGATCCTCGTAGATCTTCTGGTTCAGGTCGTAGTCCAGTCCCAACTGCTTCATGGCGTTCCACTTGCTGATGATGCCCATCTTGGTGGTGCGCAGGCTGGCCAACTGCTTGGTCAGTCCCTCCTTGGCAATCTTGAAGGCTGTCTCGCTGGCAGGCATCTCGTTCAGAATCTTATGGAAGTGGTTGATGCAGTCCATCATCTTGTCGTTCTGAGTGATGATGTGGGTCATAAAGTTCTCCTTATCACTCTTCTTAGCAGGACGTGCATAGTAGGCCGAAGCGTTATAAGCCAAGCCACGGGCCTCGCGCATCTCCTGGAACACGATACCGTTCATGCCACCACCAAAGTACTCGTTGAACACGCCTACAACAGCAGCCTCATCGATATTCCAAGCGCGATGCTCGTCGTGATACATGCGCATATAGATGTTCTTGGCATCGAAGGGGGCAATCCACACCTCGTTGGATGGTGTCTGCTGGCGCTCATACTCCTTGTTCTGTGGCACGGGCTTCAGCTTCTTAGGCATCTTATGGGCCTTGGTCACGATGTCAGAAACCTCCTTCACACTCATAGGTCCATAGTACTCCACGCTGTGCTCAAAGCCGCTCAGGTTCTTCAGCAGGTCAACAAACACTTGTGGATCGGTATTCTTCAGCTGCTCCTCAGTCTGGATATCGCGGCTGAAGTTGCGCTCGCCAAACACGCCATAGCTATATAGCCAGTTGAAGTAGCCACGCTGGTTCTTCTTGGCGTCATCACGGCGCTTCAGAATTTGGCCCACCATCTCGTTGTAGGCATCCTTATCAACCTTGGCGTTCTGCAGCAGTTCCTCGCCCAGAGCCAGGGCTGCCTGCATGTTCTCGCTCAAACCACTCAGACGCACGTTGATAGCGTCGCTACCCTCACCTACATAGAAGTCGCAGCCCAGTTCATAGAACTTCTGCTTCAACTCTGCAGCAGTATACTTATCGGTACCCAGGTAGTCGATATAGTCAGTAGCGATATCATAGCGGTTGTCAGCCTTACGACCAAACTCATAGCGCAGGTTCAACTGGAACAGGCCGTTCTCCGTGTTCTTCACATACAGCAGAGGCAGTCCCTTCTTGGTCTTGGCAAAGGTCAGGTCGTTCTTGAAGTCAACAAATCGGGGCTGGATAGGCTCCACCTCGGTATTCTGCACATCCTTCACAAACTGACTCATCATGTCGCGATTGGTGGGGATGGGCGTGATGGCGGGCTTGTCAATCTTCTTCTGAGTCTCGTCAACGCCCTGCTTCTTGAACACAGTCACATAACCATTGGTAAAGAACTTGTTGGCAAATGCCACCAGCTCAGGCTTGGTAATCTTCGAGATACGGTCGATGCTCTCTACCTCCTGCTGCCAATCGACTTCATTGATAAAGGCGTCAACAAACATATCGGCACGTCCCTCATTGCTCTCCAGTGTCTGATAGCGATTGCGCTTGTAGTTGTTGATGATGCTGGGCAAAAGACTCTCAGGGAAGTCGCCCTTCTTCAGCTTTTCTATCTCGGCCAGCATCAGACTGCGAACCTCCTCCAGGCTCTGACCCTGTTTGGGAGAACCCAGTATCAGGAATGCACCATGATCGCGCAGCAGCTCAGCACCAGCGCCAGCACTCTGCACCTTCATGGTCTGGTTCAAGTCAAGATCGAAGAGACCTGCACGACCATTGCTCAGCACACTCGACAGCAGATTCAAGGTGTCGGCCTGCAGACTGTTGGCCTGCTCAGCACGCCAAGCCATCCATACACGCTCAGCCTCAGGACCAACGATGGTAGAATCCTTGGGTTGTGTTAGCGCTGGCAGAGGTGCAAAGGTTGGCTGCTTCACATCAGCACCTGCTTTCCAACTGCTGAAATACTTATCGATGATAGCGATGGTCTTATCAGGATCAAAGTCGCCAGCCATACAGATGGCCACGTTGTTGGGGCGATACCACTTGTTAAAGTAGTTCTTGATATTGGTGATAGAGGGGTTCTTCAGGTGCTCCTGGGTGCCGATGGTAGTCTGCAAGCCATAAGGATGGTTAGGCCACAGCATCTTACACAAGGTGGCGAACAGCTTTCGTGTGTCGCTAGTCAATCCGATGTTGTACTCCTCATACACAGCCTCCAACTCAGTGTGGAAGCCACGAATCACCATATTCTGAAAACGGTCGGCCTGAATCTTGGCCCAGTTCTCAATCTCGTTCGATGGGATATCCTCGGTATAGCAGGTCACATCGTTCGAGGTGTAGGCATTGGTACCCTCAGCGCCGATGGCAGCCATCAGCTTGTCGTACTCGTTGGGAATGAAGTACTGGGCAGCTACCTGGCTCACAGAGTCAATCTCGTGGTAGGCCTGCTTACGGGCTGCGGGGTCGGTAAGCTTGCGGTAGGCCTCGTAGCGCTGCTCAATCTCTGCCAACAGAGGAGCCTCTGCCTCAGGGTTGTTTGTTCCAAACAGCTTGGTGCCCTTGAACATGAGGTGTTCCAAATAGTGGGCCAGACCCGTTGTCTCGGCAGGGTCGTTCTTCGAACCGGTACGCACAGCGATGTAGGTCTGAATGCGCGGTTTCTCAGGGTTTACACTCAAGAACACCTTTAGACCGTTGTCCAGCGTGTAGATGCGGGTTTGCATCATATCACCTGGAACCGTAACGTACTTGTAATCCTTAGCCTGAACACTCATTCCAAGTGCCAGACATAGCATAGAGAAAAAGATTTTTCGTTTCATCATCATATTTAGTTTTCGTAATCTATTTCGTGGTCAAGCTGGTCGACGAAGTTGTCAAAGACCTCCTGCTCTACATCGCCCATCGCAAACTCCTTCTCGGCATCCTTGCGAATCTCAGCAATCCAGGCACGACGGGCCTTGACGTAATCTTCCTTGACACGTTCACAGGCTGCATCATCCAGTTCGTCCAGATGATAGTAGTCCTTGATGAGCTGATAACTCCATGCCCAGCGATAGTCAGCATATTGGGTATTGATAGTCTCAAAACGGTCGAGTACCTGCTGGATATTCTCCAAGGCACCGGTCTTGATGTCATCCACCAAACGCAGTTCCTCACTCTCAGGCAACAGCAGTCCGGAGAGATCGGTCCACTTGCCTTTGCCCACTTCCGACAACGGCTTTCCAAGGTATCCCTCCTTCTGGGCACGCTTCAGCACGGCACCCATGAAGATGCGCAGGGCGATGTCGTAGTACTTCAGACCTTTCTTCAGCGACGAGGCGTTGATGACATACTCATGGAAATTGTAGGTTGTCACATTGTCACCAGAGGCAGAGCGCAGACTCTCCAGGATCTTCATACCCTGCAGGATCTCACCCACTGTGAAGGGCGACAGCCAGTCGAAGTTGATGATAGACTTTTTGGACTGCTTGGAACGCTTGTCGCGCTTGGGCCATTTCTTGATATCACGGTAGAGACCCACCGTGGTGATGTTGCGTCCTGGTACCAGATACATCGTCTCGCCATAGGCAATCAGATAAGAGAAAGGCAGGCTGCGCGTATCGGGATGGTGCATCAGTTTACCAAAGCACACGCTGAAGGCACCAATGGTGGCAGGCATCAGGATATACGAGCCTGAAGCCGTCTTGGTACCGCGTTCAAGGGTTCCATAGTGCAAGGGACCCATCTTATAGGCGTGGTTCGAGAAGTTGGTGTTCGAACCGGCATTATAGAACGAGAACTGTCCACCGATGAGCAGGCTCGACTTGTGATGGCTGGCAGAGAACGGTCCGCAGAAGGCGGCACAAGCCTCACCGTTGGCCATATACGAGTTGGCAAAGAACAGACTGGCCTCTGCCGTGAAACCATTGGTAATCTGACAGGCCTCGCCCACGAAGCAGTCCTGCATCTTCACCGAGTTATTGATAGAGCAGCCATCGCAGATGATGGAGTTCTCGCATATGACACCCGTGCCGATAAACACAGGAGCATCCTCACTACTCAGGATGGTACATTCGTTCAGACGGGCACAGCCGCTAATCTCGCAGTCGCCCTTGATAACGGTGTTGGTAATATCCTTGGTATTGATAATCTTCACACTGTTGCCAATGATACCACGCTCGGGCGTCGATACACGCACCTCGTCGTCAATCAGCTGGCGCAGGCGGTTCACCAAGGCTTTGTCGCTATTATGCTTCACCATGAATGAGGCCAACTGCGAGTTCAGCTCACGGAACAGCGTCACATTGCCGTCGCCCATCTCGTTGAGCACGCTGATGGTCGAGCCAGCACCATAGCTGGCACCCTCAAGTGTTTCCAACGTGCAGATATTCGAGATATAGCAGTCGTCACCAATGGTATAGTTGTTGATGAAGTTGCCCACCTTCTCAATGAGACAGTCGTTACCGATAGAAACGTTACGCAAAGTGGCATCGTTGATACCTGAATGCTTGAAGAAGCCCTTGGCTACCTCAATCTTCTTTTCGAAACGACCCAGGCGAATGTCACCGTAGAACATCACACGGTGGAAGTTATAGGGACGGAACTCTGGATGCACCAGCACACGCGACCAGTCCTCAGCCCAACAAACGTTGTTCTCAAGAATCTGGATTTCTTCTTGGCTCAATAATCTGTAGTCTCTCATAATTGTACTTTTTGTAATTTGTGTTATGGTTCGTTTTCTCAATTCTCAAATCTCAATCTTCAATCTGATAGAGGAAGTCATTATACGGATACTTCTGGACATGAAGCTCGCGCACCTTGTTGTAAAGCGTAGAGCGCAGCTCTTCGATGTTCTCCTTCTGCTTGGCACTAATGAACAGGGGGGCGGTAGTGAATTGTTCACCATTCACCTTCCCCTTTTCACTTAACTTTGCCATCCACGTCTTCTTGAGGTCGTCCAGAGAGATGTTCTCCTTCGTAGGCTCGCTCAAGTCGTCCTCATCCTGGGGAGTCCAGTGGTAGGCATCAATCTTATTGAAGACAACCATCGAGGGTTTTTCGCTACAGCCTAACTCGGCAAGGGTCTGTTCCACTACTCGTAACTGTTCCTCGAAGTCAGGATGGGAGATATCCACCACGTGTACCAGTAGGTCGGCTTCGCGCACCTCGTCAAGGGTACTCTTGAATGACTCCACCAGGTCGCTGGGCAACTTGCGGATGAAGCCCACAGTATCGGCCAGCAGGAACGGCAGGTTGTCGATGGTCATCTTCCTCACCGTCGTATCGAGCGTGGCAAAGAGCTTGTTCTCGGCAAAGACCTCACTCTTGCTCAGCAGGTTCATCAGCGTTGATTTACCCACGTTGGTATAGCCCACCAAGGCCACACGAATGAGGCGTCCGCGGTTCTTACGCTGGGTGGTTTTCTGCTGGTCTATTTCTTTAAGGCGTTGTTTCAACAGCGTGATGCGCTGCAGGATGATACGGCGGTCCATCTCCAACTGCGTCTCACCAGGACCACGCAGTCCCACGCTACCCTTTCCGCCACCCGAACCAGAGCCACCGCCCTGACGTTCCAAGTGGGTCCACAGGCGCTGCAGTCGGGGCAGCATATAGCGGTGCTGCGCCAGTTCCACCTGAGCCTTAGCCTCGGCGGTCTGCGCACGCATGGCAAAGATATCCAGGATAAGCGATGTGCGGTCGAGAATCTTCACCTGCAGCTCTTTCTCAATATTGCGTATCTGCTTGGCCGACAGTTCATCATCAAAGATCACCATACCTACGGGCTGCGTCTCGCCGCTCTCGTCATCGGCAGCGGCATCGTCCATCATGCGGATATAGCTTTTGATCTCGTCGAGCTTACCCTTTCCCACATAGGTCACTTGGCTGGGACCTTGTACTTTCTGGGTAAACCGCTTGATAGTGCGTGCGCCTGCCGTATCAGCCAAAAACTCCAACTCATCAAGATATTCCTTGGTCTTAGCCTCGTCCTGCTGTTGGGTGATCAAACCCACGAGAACAGCAGTTTCAGCCTTAGCCTCAGATATGACAAATTCTTTCATTCAGTCGTTATTATCGATAATCGGATGCAAAAATAACAAATCTTTACGAAATACGCAAGAATATGGTTGAATAATCAAAAATAATTCGTAATTTTGCACACGAAACAGAAACTATTACTATTACATGAGACGACTATTTCTTATCATCACCTATCTGATAGCAAGTCTATCTTCATGGGCTCAGCCACGCTATGACCTAGCAAAGATGAGCAGGGAAAAATTGGATCGGGGAGTTGTTGCAATCAGACAAAATGATGGCAGCATCTTCGTATCCTGGCGCACTTTGGAGAGTGACAACAAAGATGAAGCTTTTATTTTATATAGAAATGGTAAAAAGCTGGTTAACAATCCATTAAAGAGTTGTGGAACGTATTATATAGACCAGCATCCATTGGATGAAGATGCCATTTACGAAGTGCGCGGAGGAGAGGTCAACGGCGAGTTCACACTATGCAAGGACGCCCCAGTGGGCTACATCGCCATTCCCCTTCAGAAACCCGAAGGTGGTATGGTTCCTGGACCAAGAGGCAACTTCCGTTATACTGCCAACGACGCAACGGTGGCCGATGTGGATGGTGACGGACAATATGAGATCATCCTGAAATGGGACCCCTCTAATGCACACGACAACTCCCACGACGGCTACACGGGCCCTACCCTGCTGGACTGCTACCGTCTGAATGGCGAAAAACTATGGCGCATCAATCTGGGGAAGAATATCCGTAGCGGAGCCCACTACACACCATTTATAGTCTATGACTTCGATGGCGACGGTTGTGCCGAGCTGATGGTGAAGACGGCCGACGGCACTCGCGATGCCTTGGGTCGTGTGATCGGCGATTCTGTTGCCGACTATCGCAACGAGGTTGGTCGCATCCTTGAAGGACCTGAGTATATCACGGTCTTCAACGGACTGACAGGAGCCATCATGGACACCAAACCCTACATCCCAGAACGGGGTGACCTGGCAGTCTGGGGCGACACCAGAGGCAACCGCTCGGAGCGTTATCTCGCAGGCCTCGGATATTTTGGGGCGACAGCAAACTCTAAACTAATGCTCCCCTCCGCCATATTCTGTCGCGGCTACTATACCCGTAGTGTGATTGCCTGCTGGGATTGGGACGGACACGAGCTTAGAAACCGCTGGACATTCGACACCAACGACCCAGAATGGCATTCCTATGCAGGACAGGGCAACCACAACCTGCGTATTGCTGACGTCGATGGTGACGGGCTGGACGAAATCACTTACGGCTCGATGGCTGTAGATCACGATGGACGAGGTCTCTACAACACAGGCATGGGTCATGGTGATGCCATCCATCTTGTGGCCGATCCCAAAGACGACCGTCTCTATATCTGGGACTGTCACGAAAACCGACGCGACGGTAGCGACCTGCGCGATGCAGCAACAGGCGAGGTGGTCTTTCAGATCAAGAGCCGTACCGACGTGGGACGAGCAATGGCTGCCGACATAGACCCCACGAATCCTGGTGTGGAGATGTGGAGTGCCGACAGTCACGGCATACGCAATATGAAGGGCGAGGTGATAGGCAAGGCGAAAGATGCCGATGACCCACAACACCATAATTATCTCATCATGAACGGGCGCTGGCTCAGCATGAACTTTGGCATCTGGTGGGACGGTGACCTGCTGCGCGAGTTGCTCGACCGCGAGACAGTGAGCAAATATGACTGGGAGAACCATCAGATTGTAGATCTCCAGAAGTTTGAGGGACAGTTCAACAACGGCACGAAGTCAAACCCCTGCCTTTCTGCCGACATCCTGGGCGATTGGCGCGAAGAAGTCGTCATGCGCAACCGTGAGTCAACAGAACTGCGTATCTACACCACAACGATCCCCACCGACTACCGCATCAACTGTCTGATGCAAGACATCCCCTACCGTCTCTCCGTTGCCTATCAGAACGTGGGCTACAACCAGCCACCAGAACCTGGATTTTATATAGGGCCTGACAAAATGGATTACTTGAAATGATTTGAGGATTAAGAATTGAAACATGAAACAGAATATGAAACATTTTCTATTATTACTCGCACTACTGCCATTAGGCATCATGGCCCGCGAAGCAAACATTGCCTCGCCAGACGGCAAACTCATAGTCAACATCAACGACAATGGGGGCATGCCCACCTATACCATCACGTTGGAAGGTCAGCAGATGATGTTGCCATCGACCCTTGGATTCAAGGCCAACTTTGGCGACTTCACACAGGGACTGAAGATAGTCAACACCACGGCTGAGCACATCGATAAACACTATGAGATGCGACAGGTGAAACAGTCACAGTTCCACTTTGTTGCCACCCAACTGAACATCGACTTTGAGAATGCTGACGGACAGAAGATGACCGTCCAGTTTTGTGTAGCCAACAACAACGTTGCTTTCCGCTATCTCATTCCCCGTCAGAAGAACGACAACCCCAAATGTGCCATCATCGAGAAGGAGAGTACGGCCTTCCACCTACCCGATGGCACTACCACGTTTATCTCGCCACAGAGTCACGCAATGGTGGGATGGGAACGCACCAAGCCCAGCTACGAGGAGGGATTCAGCGCCGATGGCAACATGAATGTTCGTTCACAATACGGTCAGGGCTATACGTTCCCTTGTCTGTTCCATTTGGCAGGAGACTCCGGTTGGGTGCTCATCTCAGAGACAGGCGTTGACAGTCACTACTGCGGCAGCCACCTGTCTGACTTCCACCCTCTCGCATCAGGAGGTTTTTACACCATCGCCTATCCGATGGCAGGCGAGAACAACGGTAACGGCACAGCCACCGCTGGCATTGCCCTGCCTGGAAAGACCCCCTGGCGTACCATCACCGTGGGTACTACGCTGAAACCAATCGTAGAGACCACCATCCCATACGACATAGTAGAGCCCCTCTACGAACTAAAAGCAAATAGCCAAAAGCCAACAGCCAATGCAGGCCGCTACACATGGTCGTGGCTCATCTGGCAGGACAACTCCATCAACTGGGACGACCAGGTAAAGTTCATCGACCTGGCTGCAAGCATGGGCTACGAGTTCTGTCTGGTGGACAACTGGTGGGACCAGAACATCGGACGCGACCGCATGGCAGAACTCTCGAAATACGCGCAGTCTAAAGGCGTCTCGCTGATGCTGTGGTACAACAGCAACGGTCACGAGAACGATGCGCCCCAGACACCTCGTAACTGTCTGGACAACAGTATTGCACGCGACCGTGAGATGGCTTGGCTGCAGAGCATTGGCGTCAGAGGCATTAAGGTTGATTTCTTTGGTGGCGACAAGCAGGAGACGATGAAACTCTACGAGGACATCCTCTACGATGCCAACCGCTACGGCATCCAATGCATCTTCCACGGTTGCACTCTGCCTCGCGGTTGGGAGCGCATGTATCCCAACTATGTGGCATCAGAGGCTGTACTGGCCAGCGAGAACGTCTATTTCGACGAGGGTGCCGCCAGGCGCCAGGCCTTCGACCTCACACTGCATCCCTTCTGCCGCAACACTGTGGGCACGATGGACTGGGGAGGTGTCATTATGAACCGTTATATGAGCCGCGACAACAAGAGTCGTCACCAACGCCAGACCACCAATGCCTTCGAGATTGCATCGGCCTATATCATGCAGACGGCCATCCAATGTGTGGCCATACAACCCAACAACCTTGACGAGCTTTCACAGGTAGAGCTCGACATGCTCAAGGGTATCCCCACCACGTGGGACGAGACACGCTTCATAGACGGCTATCCTGGTCGCTATGTGGTGCTCGCCCGTCGTCATTGTGACCATTGGTATGTGGCAGGTCTCAACGCCCTCAAAGAGCCCCTTACACTCAATCTGTCCCTGCCCATGTTCCAGCCCAAGCAGAATGTCACCCTTCTGAGCGATCAACTGCAGAAAGGCATTGTCAGCACCGTACGGAAGCCCCTGCAAATCAACAAGAAAGGTCAGGCTAGAATCACCCTACAGCCCAATGGCGGCTGCGTCATATTCTCCGAGTGAGTGACGCTCCCACTTCAAGCAAGTGACGTCCTCGCTCCGAGCGTCACACCACCTACCAAGGAGCATCAAAAAACCGATGGCGAAAACCATCGGCTTTTTTTAGTATTGTTTTGTAATGATGTTAGCCAATCTCTATCTGACGGCTGACCTTCACCTCCTCCTTAACAACCTTGGGCAGCAGGACGGTGAGCACACCATGCTCTACACGTGCTGAGATCTGATCTTTCTGCACATCATCGGGCAGTATCAGCGTCTGTTCGAACTTTGAGTAAGAGAACTCACGACGCAGATAGCGGGTGGTCTTGTCCTCGTCCTTATGTTCCTCCTTCTGTTCCATCTTAATGATGAGGTTGCCCTCGTCGTTGATGTGCACGTTGAAGTCTTCTTTCTTCATACCAGGAGCAGCCAGTTCTACGATGTAGGCCTTCTCGTTCTCCTTAACGTTGATTGCCGGAGCTGTGCAGTTGGCTTTCGGCATGAAATCGGTATCAAACAAATCGTTGAAAACACTGGGCAGCCAAGCTGCGTTACGTCTCATCATTGGTGTCATAGTTTTGTCCTCCAATATTTTTAATGTTAATGTTTCAAATTCCATGAATCATATTTCATGTTTCATCAACCATCATTGCAAAGGGGATGCCAATACTACAAATCAAGACAAAATGACAGATAACAGTGACAAGTTGACGGGATATTTCCTGGTAGCCAACGGTATTATTTTGACAAACTTCCAAAAAAGGAGACGTCAAAAGCCTGTTATTTCAGAAAAAAATGGTATCTTTGCATCAAAATAGAGCATCATGGAGCAGAATACGGAGTTAAAAACCGCATGGGACTTCGTTGAACACACAGGACGAAGCATCTTCTTGACGGGCAAGGCTGGAACGGGAAAGACCACCTTCCTGAAGACGGTGGTAGAAAAAAGCTGCAAACGCAATATCGTTGTGGCACCTACGGGTGTGGCTGCCATCAACGCAGGAGGCATGACTATCCACTCGTTCTTTCAACTGCCCTTCTCCCCTTTTGTTCCCAACGCCCAGATCAAGAGCAAGTTCGATTTTGGAAAGGAGAAACGCAAGATTATCTCATCGCTTGACCTGCTCATTATTGACGAGATATCGATGGTGCGTAGCGACCTGCTCGATGCCATAGACAGCATCCTTCGCCGTTTCCGTGACCGCTACAAGCCCTTTGGTGGTGTTCAGTTGCTGATGATTGGCGACCTGCAACAGTTGACGCCAGTGGTGACGCCCGAAGATGAAAAGATGCTTGCACCCTATTATGACACGCCCTATTTCTTTGGATCAAAGGCATTGTCACAGATAGAATTCGTAACCATCCAGTTGGAACAAGTGTATCGACAACAAGATGACACGTTTCTTTCCCTACTGAACCACATTCGCGACGGACAGCCCTCTGCCGACGACCTTAACCTGCTGAATTCCCGCTTCCGTCCCATCTTTATTCCCAAGCCTGAGGAAGGTTATATCCGGCTGACTACCCACAACAACATAGCCAACAACTACAACGAGTCAGAGTTGCAGAAACTGCCTGGTCACGCTTACACCTACCACGCTAGAATCGAGGGGACCTTCCCTGAGTACTCCTACCCCACTGCCGAGACGCTGACGCTAAAGGAAGGCGCACAGGTGATGTTTGTGAAGAACGACCCTTCAGGAGAGCATCGCTACTACAACGGACGCATAGGCCATGTGATACTGGCTGAGGACAACCGTCTGCAAGTGTATTGTCCTGGCGATGCCAATGCCATTGAGGTGGAGCCCTTGGAATGGGAGAATGCACGCTACACACTGAACCCAGTGACACGTGAGATTGAGTCGGAGGTGTTGGGCAAGTTCTCGCAACTACCCCTGCGTCTGGCATGGGCCATTACTATCCATAAAAGCCAGGGACTGACCTTCGAGCATGCTATCATCGATGCCAGCCTGTCGTTTGCCCCAGGCCAAGTGTATGTGGCGCTGAGCCGATGTAAGACGATGGAGGGGATGGTGCTTGCCTCGCGCATCCCTGCCGAAGCTATCATTAACGACGAGCGGGTGGACAACTTCATAGAACATCAGGAAGAAGCAGCTCGCCAAAGCATCCAGCAGTTGGCGAGTCTCAAAGACGAATACTACCGTTACCTGCTGATGGAGCTTTTCGACTTCAAGGACATCCTCTATCGCGAAGAGTACCTTGGCAAACTGATTATCGAATTCTTCTACCGTAGCCACACCAACATCGCCGAACTCCACAAGCGCACCTTGGAGGATTACAAGCAACAGGTGATGAATGTAGCCAACAAATGGTTGACCATGATTCAGCAAAAGTCAATAGACGAGCTACATGATGCGGAATTCCTGGAACGCGTGAAACGGAGTGCTGCCTACTTCGAGAAAGCCCTCGACAACATCCTATCGAAGCCTCTGGCCTTGGTTAACGATGTGCAGTCACAGAACAAGCTGGCTATGAAGCGCCTCACGGAGAACTATGCAGAACTGCGCCAAGCCTGGCTTGCACGCCGTTTTCTGCTCTATCAGATGTCCACACACACCTTTGACATTACTGGGTATCTGCGGCAGAAGCAACATGCCCTGTTGGATGCTATGGACGGACAGCCCACCAAGAAGAAACGGACAAAGAAACGTTAGATGGCTGACAGCACGCGAACGGCCTCTATGACAGAGGGAACATCGGCAATAACCATAGAACGCTTGCCGCCCTGTTCGCGCAACTGACAGCGACGCACATTCTGACCTACATAGTCAAGGATGCGTCCAAAAGCTTCACTCTGATAGAAAGGACTGTTGGGATTGCTGACGAAGTAAAGGTACATGCGTCCCTGCTTCAGCATTATCTTCTCGCAACCAAAACTCTTTCCCAAACGACGCAAAGGAACGACGTTCAGCAGTTCCTCAGCCTGCGACGGCAACGGTCCGAAGCGGTCAACGAGGCGTTGACGGTAGGCCTCCAACTCCTGATCATTACGGGTATTATCCAGTTCTCGATAGAGCAACATGCGCTCAGAATCATTGGGAACATACTGATCAGGGAAGTACATCTCGAGATCGGACTCAAGGGCGCAGTCGGAGACATACTCGAGCTGAGAATTGATAACGGAGAACGGAGAGGTATGATTAGATTTGCTATCTACATTTTCCGGTGACTGTTCGCCCTGAAGGTTATCATACCTCTCCGTTCTCAGTTCTCCGTTCTCAGTTTCATTACGTAGTTCCACCATCGCCTCGTTCAGGATCTTCTGGTAGGTCTCATATCCCAGGTCGCTGATGAAACCGCTCTGCTCGGCACCCAACAGGTTGCCGGCACCACGGATATCAAGGTCCTGCATAGCGATGTTGATACCCGATCCCAATTCAGAGAAGTTCTCGAGCGCCTCCAGACGACGTCGGCTGTCTGCAGGTAAAGCCGAGAGTGGCGGTGCCAACAGATAACAGAAGGCCTTGCGGTTGCCTCGTCCCACGCGTCCACGCATCTGGTGCAGGTCGCTGAGTCCGAAATACTGTGCACCATTGATGATAATGGTGTTGGCATTAGGGATATCGATACCGTTCTCCACGATGGTTGTTGAGAGCAGCACGTCATAGTCGTAGTTGGAGAAGTCGAGCACGATCTGCTCCAGTTCCTCAGGCTTCATCTGTCCGTGTCCTACTGCTATGCGACAGTCTGGTACATACTTCAGGATCATCTCCTTCAGATGAGTGAGGTCGCTGATGCGGTTGTTGACGAAATAGACCTGACCATTGCGGCTCATCTCGAAATTGATAGCATCGGCAATAATCTCGGCAGAGAAGGTATGTATCTCTGTCTGAATGGGATAGCGGTTGGGCGGTGGTGTCTGGATAACGCTGAGATCACGAGCGCCTACCAACGAGAACTGCAGCGTTCGGGGAATAGGCGTTGCCGACATCGTCAGCGTATCGACATTGGTCTTCATCTGACGCAATTTCTCTTTCGTTGATACACCGAATTTCTGTTCCTCGTCAATAATGAGCAGTCCCAAGTCCTTGAACTTCACATTCTTGCCGATAAGTTTGTGGGTACCTATGAGGATGTCTATCTTACCCTCCTCCAGGTCTTTCAGCAGAGCAGAGGTTTGTTTGGCAGTACGGGCACGCGTCAGATAATCAACCCTCACAGGCATATCCTTCAGGCGCGACGAGAAGGTACGATAGTGCTGATACGCTAACACAGTGGTGGGCACCATCAAAGCCACCTGCTTACCATCGACAGCTGCCTTAAACGCAGCACGGACAGCCACCTCGGTCTTGCCAAAGCCCACATCGCCACATACCAGACGGTCCATCGGACGGGGTTGTTCCATATCGGCTTTCACATCCTGCGTAGCCTTCAGTTGGTCGGGGGTATCTTCATACAGGAACGAGGCCTCGAGTTCGTGCTGCAGGTAGCTGTCGTGACTAAAGGCAAAACCACGTTGCTTACGACGGGCAGCATAGAGTTTGATGAGGTCGCGAGCTATGTCCTTGATATGTTTCTTGGTACGCTCCTTCAAACGTTCCCACTGGCCTGTGCCAAGGGTTGACATGCGAGGCGGCTCACCATTCTCCTGCGACTTGTATTTGGACACCTTATATAAAGAGTGGATACTCACGTAGATGGCATCGCCCCGCTGATAGATGATTTTGATCATCTCTTGAAAGCCGGAATCCCCGGATTGCGCGGAGTGTCCTGTGTTTATCGGCATCCTTACCAGTCCACCGAATTTGCCAATACCGTGATCCACATGCACAACATAGTCACCCACCTCAAACTGCTGTATCTCCTTGAGCGTCAGAGCCACTTTACCACCACGGGCCTTATCGCTCTTCAGGTTGTACTTATGGAAACGATCAAAAATCTGATGGTCGGTAAAAAGACAAAGGCGGGCATCCACATCGATAAAGCCCTCGTGAAGGGTCTTGTCCACAGGAACGAAGGTGATGTCCTGCTTCATGCCCTCAAAGATATCCTTCAGACGCTCTTGCTGTTTCTGACTGTCAGCCAGAATATACAGCTTGAAGCCCTGCAACAGATAGTCCTCTAGGGTTTGCGACAACAGGTCGAAGTTCTTGTGGAACAAGGGTTGCGGCTTGATATTGAAGCGGATGACAGCATCAGCTTTACTACCCTTCAGCAGAATCTTGCGGAAAGGCTCAGCGTCAGCAGCAAATTGCGAACCTGTGAGAATCTGACTGTCACGCTGCATTTCCTTCTCTATCTGCTGCTGTTCCATCTCTGTGGCCTCGGCCATACGCTCCTGCATGGCCTGCTGTGAAAAGCCTTCCTGACAGGTGCGTTCTATGGACTCACGTACAAACAGTAAGTCCTTCATTACCAACACCGTATCGCTTGGTAGGAACCTCAGCAGAGACTCTTTCTCTTCAACCGCCGTCAACTCAGGAACGATGTCCACGTGGTCACAACGCTCCTTCGACAACTGATCCTCTACCTCGAAGGTACGGATAGAATCGATGTCGTTGCCAAAGAAATCGATGCGGAAAGGCAGCTCGTGACTGAAGGAAAAGACGTCGAGAATACTTCCGCGCAAGGCAAACTGTCCTGGCTCGTACACATAATCCACTTCACGGAAGCCAAAGCTGCGCAGGGTCTCCAGCGTCTGATCCACATCGGCCGTCTGTCCCACCGTCAGCGTCAACGTGCGGGCATCGAGGTTCTTGCGGGTCACCACCATCTCGGCCAGTGCCTCAGGGAATGTCACGATATAGGGATGAGAGTCCTGAGACGAGAAACGGGAGAGCACCTCCGTGCGCAATATCTCGCTGGCAGGGTCTTTCTGACCGTATTTCACGGCTCGACGGTACGACGAGGGAAAGAAAAGGACCTGCTTGTCGCCCATCACCTGACAGAGGTCATGATAGAAATAGCCTGCCTCCTCAGCATCCTGCAACACAAAAAGGAAAGGCACATGCTGCTTGCCACTTGTCGCTAAAGCAGCAAACACCAAGGGTGTCGCCGATGCCGACAAGCCTTCAAGAGCAATCGTCTGAGACTTCTTGTTCTGTAGTTCCTTTGTCAGGGCCTTTACCTGCGGTATGAGGGCATACAGTTGTTGCAGTTCCTCTATCTTCATCGATTATCGAGCTTATCTGTCTGGAGTGATGATGTAAAAAGAGGCTGGACGTAACGCCCAACCTCTTTGGATTATGATTGCTATGAGGATATTACTCAGCAACGAGCGTAAAGCGACGGAAAGCGCTGATCTTCAGCTCCTTGTCCTGCTGGGCAAGCCACTGGGCTACAGTAGCCTTGTCGCCATCGCCGAACTGGAACTCCTGGTCAACCAAGCAGTTCTCCTTAAGGAACTTATTTACACGTCCCTTAGCGATGTTCTCAATCATAGGCATCTTCAGCTGAGCCTCGCCCTCGGCCTTAGCGTCGGCGATGACCTTGCGAGCCTCGTCAGCCTGAGCCTGCGTCAGCCAACCCTTAGCCATGTTGCTCTCGATGTGGTCTTCGCTGTCAACGAGGTTGGGGTTGATGCCAGCCTTCTTCAGCTTCAT
>CAMVDU010000011.1 GCA_947166345.1 uncultured Prevotellaceae bacterium | reverse complement strand
CCTCTATAGTAGCATGAAATGGGACTGGAATTACCACCCAAATTGACGTAGAACCCAAACATTAAATTTTTTGCAATCTTACAAGAAAAACCTTTCCGAGAGAGTGACGCAGATTCTTCAAGAAAGTGCGTCATTCTCTCCAAGAAAGTGACGCACTTTTTTGGAGTGAAAAAGGTACCCTCGAGCAAGGAGCGTCTCGGTGGAGGGCGCCGAGCGTCTCCTTGGTGAGCAAGGGGTAAGACGGTGGTCAGCAAGGAGCGTCTCCTTGCGATGCTCCGAGACGCTCCTTGGTAGGGGCGAGAGACGCCTGTTGTCCGAAAAGAGTAAAAACACTTCCGCTCGAAAGAAAAAATAAATGCCGTTTTATTTTATTCATCTCTCAACTATTGTATCTCTGACTTGCGCTCTATAATACTTTTGCTCGGAAGAAAAAATATATTGCGATTTATTTTGTTCTTTTCTCAATTTTTTGTAATTTTGCAAACTGAAATGGCGAGGACGTCCTTCAGCCGTGAAGAGAGAAGCTATAAATTGTAAATATTATGAAGTTTCACATCAAATATCTCCTTTTGATTTGTGTCCTACTGGCGGGGGCATATTTTAATTCTGCGTGGGCAGAAGATATGGTATTTACTCAAACTAGTACTACTGCTGGTACTTTTTCAGGGGCACCAGCGGGTGTTACGGTCTCGTTTTCTACCTCGCATACTGATATGAATCAGTTAACTAATGAAAACGCCCAAACCTTGACACTTAAAGGTATGGATGGCTATAAGATAACGCAAATTGTGTTGAGAATGAGGTCAAACACTAGTAAAGGCGCTGGAAAATTGTCATACTCAACTAATGGTGGTTCTTCTTTCTCCTATTTGGCTGGTTCGGCAGGTGCTGGAGTAGGTTTTAATACATCTGACTGGTACGGTTCATGGTCAACATCTTACGTTGATGTCACAAAAAGCAATTTGAATATAGCTTGTGGTGAGAGTGATGTAATCATTAAAATTGAGGCAACAGCAAACTCTCTCTATTGCAGATCATATACCATAACCTATGAGGCATACAAGACCCCAGCAGGTCTTACTTTTGGTACTCATGAGAATGAAACTTACACAGTTCTTCCAGACGCTTCTTTCACTCCTCCAACCTTGTCAAATCCTAATTCTCTGACCGTTGCTTTTGCCACCAACGATGAGGATGTTGCTGCTGTAGATGCTGAAAGTGGAACAATCACTATCGGCACCAAAGAGGGTACGGCTACGATAACAGCTTCGAGCGCTTCTAATGAAACCTATATGGCAGGTTCTGCAAAATACAAAATCAAGGTACAAAAGGGCACATCTACCGTTACCTTGAACAATACAGAACTTTCTTTTAATATTTTGGACGGTACTACCCAAACCTTGACAGGTACTCCAAAATATAACGATGAAGCCATTGATGGCGCTGCCGTAACATGGAGTGTTGTCAGCGGTTCTGACCATGTAAGCGTTAGTGATGCTGGTGTCGTAACGGCTTTAGCTCCTGGCTCAGCCACAATTAGAGCATCTTATGCCGGCTCAACCGTCTATGCCGCATCATATGCAGACTGCGCTGTGACTGTGAACAAAGCCAACACAGAGCTAACACTCGACGAAACCTCAGTTGCTCAAGACCTGAAGGATGGACGCACTGTTACGCTGACTCCTACGGTTAAGGCTTTAAAGTCGGATGATTCAAAAGTAACGCTCGTTTCTCCTACTGTTACTTGGACTTCTAGCGATGAGACCGTCGCAACAGCCTCTGGTGGCGTTGTTACTGGTTTGAAAGCTGGTGATGTTACCATTACTGCCAGCTATGCTGGAGGTGATAACTATAATGCAGCCAGTGATATCGCCTGTGACATAACCTTTACTGATACTCGTACGGCTGTAAACATTTTCACCTTCACCGCTGCCAAGACAACCCTTATTATTGGCGACGAGCAGGCTACTGCTATTACCAACGACCAAACAGGTTGGACTGCCGCTTATACTTATACTTCGAGCGATGAAGATGTAGCAACCGTCGATGAGAATGGCGTGATTACCGCAGTGACCAAAGGTACTGCTACCATTACAGCAACACTGAATATCTCCCTCAGCGAGACAGGTTATAAGGCTGGTACTACTGCGTCGAAGACTATTGACATTACTGTGACCAAGCCTTTCCACACAGCAACATTCTCTGTGAATGGCAATACTGACCTGACGGCTTCTGTTGAAGAAGAACAGGCGATAACCTTCCCCATTGCAGTAGAGACCACACCAGGCGATAACGAATTTGCAAAGGTCATCAATGGCCAGACCTTCGTAGGCTGGTACATTGCTGAGTATTCCAACGCATCAGTAGCTCCTGAATACGTGGATGCTTCATCTGCTAATATGGGTTATGGTGATGTGACTTACTATGCTGTGTTTGCTGATTATGTAGCTGCTGTCCCCGATTATGTAACGGATGTGTTAACTCCAAGTGGTATATCAAATCCATCTTCATATAGTAATTGGTCTGGTAAAACGGCAACTTCTTCTGCTGTATATGCAGGTCATTCAACTGGTGGCACCTCAAAAATTCAAATCAATGCAGATAATCCTAAAGGTATAGTTTCTACGACCTCAGGAGGAAGAGTATCAAAAGTGACTCTTGTATGGGATAACTCAACCTCATCAGGAAGAACAGTTCAAGTTTATGGCTCTAATACTGCCTATACGAGTTCTTCGGATTTATTCGATAATAGTAAGAAAGGAACATTGCTTGGTACGATAGTATATGGAACGAGTACAGAATTGAATGTAACAGGAGATTATAAGTATGTCGGTTTGCGATCAAGTGCTAATGCCCTATATCTTTCTTCCGTCTCAATCAAATGGGACAAGGGAACTCCAGCAGGCTATAATAATTATACTACCGACAACCGCGCTTCAGCAGGTATTGCCTTTACTAACGCTTCTGTTGACGTAAAGTTGACCAGTGGATATACAGGTCAGGCTTTGACCAACCCCAACTCGCTGGGCGTTACCTATAGTTCTACTGACGAGACGGTGGCTACAGTAAACAGCTTGACAGGTGTAATCACAGAGTTACTGAAAGCTGGTAGCACAACTATCACAGCCTCATATCCTGGTAATGCAACCTACAAACCTGCTGTGGCAAGCTATGACCTGAATGTGACAGAGAAAATACCTCACGGACTGGCTTACGCAGTAACAGAAGTTGAGAAGCTGACAACAGATGCTGCATTTACCAATACGCTGACCAATGGCAATTCACTTGCCGTTAGCTACTCATCAAGTGCAACAGGTGTGGCTACTGTTAATAGCTCTACTGGTGAGGTGACCATCAAGGGCGCTGGTGAGACTACTATCACGGCTACCTTTGCTGGCGATGAAGACTACGAGGCAGGTAACGCCAGCTATACGCTGACTGTCAGCAAGGCTACACCTACACTTGCCTTTGCTTCGGCCAATGCTACTGGTCGCGAGGGCAAACCGTTTGCAGGCAACGCATTGAGTAATCCTGCAAGTCTGACTGTTGCCTACAGTTCTAGTGATGAGGACGTCGCTACTGTTGATGAAGAGACGGGCGAAATAAGCATCGTGGCTGGCGGTACCACAACGATTACCGCTTCGTTTGCTGGCAATGATACCTATCTTGCAGCTAATCCTTCTTACACGCTGAAAGTATTGTTTGCTCCCACATTCACGTTGAGTGATCAGTCTGTTAACTATGGCAAGACCTACACCGTTGATGAGGGTGATATTACTGGTGGAGCCATTACAGTTACCTCTGGCAATACAGCTATTGCAACTGTTGATGGTCTGGTTATTACCTCTGCCGCAGTTGGTGCTGTTGAGATTACTGTTAGTACAGCAGAAGACGAAACCTATGACGCTGGTAGTGCAACATTCAACTTGACTGTTAATGCGCCTACAGGAAAAACATCTACGCCAGGCGGTAAGACAACAACATTTACTGACAAAGATTTGCATTATTCTTCAGGTGGTGTAGCTTGGACAGCAAGTCAGAGTGCAAACTCTTTTGAATCAGCCTCATCTTCTCGTGGTGTTCAATTTGGTGCTGCAATTGGTGAGTTTACCTTGTCTACTTCTGCAATAACTGGTGTTGTTACAAAAGTAAGTATGGTTTTATCAACTAATGGTTCTGGAAATACAGTCTCTGTTAAAGTTGGTGACACCAATTTTAAATATAACAATTCAAGTACTTTGACATTAACTGATGGTGATAGTAAGGTAGAAAGAGACTTTGTTGGCGAGGCATCAGGCACTATCGTCATATCTTGTAATGATACCAAAAAGTCTATCTATTTCAAGAGCATTACTGTCTATACCAAGACTAATGCCGACGTCACTATTCCCTCTTCTGGTTTCGGCACCTTCTGCTACCAGTATCCGCTGGACCTCGACCTGTTGGATGAGAATGCAAAGGCATATATCGTGACAAGCGTGGAGGGCAACAACGTGACGTTAAAGCGCATCACAGGTACCATTAAGGGTGGTGTGCCCTTCATCCTCTATGGAGAAAGTGGTGCCCATACGCTATACACGGCAGAATCGAGTTCAACGGTGCCTGCTAGCAATATGCTTGTGGGAACGCTGGCTCCAACCTACATCACGGCTACTAATGGTGACTACACAAACTTCGGTATGAAGAGTGGTAAGTTCGTGAAAGCTGCCAATGGCGTCATGCCAGCAAACAAGGCCTATCTGCCCGTTCTGACATCAAGTCTGGGTGGTGGCGCACGTGAGTTTAATTTCATCTTTGATGATGACACGACGACAGGCATTCGCCAAACTGAGAACTTAGAACTTAGAACTGAGAACGCTGTTTATGACCTGCAGGGTCGTAAGGTTGCTCAGCCCACTAGGGGAGGCCTCTACATCGTGAATGGACGTAAGGTTGTGATTAAGTAATTCTCAAATTCTCTAATTCTTGACAGTTATGAAAAAGATATATTTTGCACCCAAGGCAGACATCGTAAAGATTCGCTTCCAGCAACTGATGGATGTAACGTCGCCCAATGGCAACAACATGTTTGATCCTAACTCTACGCCCCAAGACCCTAGTGGCTTTGAGTCTCGCAGACGTCGTGATATCTGGGATGATTAATATTACTGGGACGCATCAGGTTGTGAGTAGAAGTTCCTTTCTGTAGCCCCATAATTTTCGAAAGATTATCATATTATCAACTAATAAATAAAACAAAATGAAAAAACTATTACTAAGAACAATGCTCCTGCTTTGCGCCCTCATAGCAGGTAGTGGAACGATGTGGGGTGCCGCTGATTATACTTACACTCTTGCTAGCGGCGATTTTACTCCTACCACACACAAAAAAACATCGGGTACTATTACATGGACTCATGCACATGGCGCAGGAACTGAAAGCTACGGATGGGATGGCACATATGGATTTAAATTCGGATCAGGTAATAAATCTTTTCCTACTTCATTCACTCTTACCTCCTCTTCATTTTCAAGTAAGATTAAGAAAGTTGTTGTTACAGCAAGCGTAAATTCAAGTAAAACCTGTAAACTTGATGTTAAAGTAGGCTCTACCACTTATGGTTCTCAAGCTACTATTAATACAAAGAATAATGATACGTTTGAATTTTCAATAGCAGATGCATCAACTGTAAATGGTGTTGTTACACTGTCATTTTCTAGCAACACAGGCCCATTATATTTGGGGCAAATTGAAGTATACTATTACGAAGATGTTGCAGCCACCGCCCTTGCTGTAAAAACAGCACCTACGAAGACAGAATATCGTGTTGGCGAGAAAATAGACTTTACAGGACTGGTGTTGAATGCAACAATTGGAGGAACACCAACCGACGTAACTTCCGGCTATACCGCAAAGATTGGTGATGACGCTGTTACTTCTGGTACCACAGTTCTGAGTTCTGTTGGCAAAAAGACGGTAACATTCACTTACGGAGGTAAGACAACTACTCAGGATATTTATGTTGGCGAACTGAAGGGTATCGCTATCACAACTGCACCCACGAAGACTACCTACGACGAGGGACAGAGCTTTAATCCAGCAGGTATGGTGGTCACAGCTACCTATACTGATAATGAGACAACAGAACACACATGGACACAGACTGTAGCCTTGAAAGATGGTGAAAGCGACGGATATACATATTCACCAACAACAGCCTTGGCTCCGGCAAATACTAGCGTAACCGTCAGTTATACATGGAATGCAGTAGAGAAAACGGCCAACCAAGCTATCACCGTTACTGCGGGTGTTCCATATACTGTAACGTTTAGTGCTGGTACGGGTTCTTGCGCTACAGCAAGTCTTGATGAGGCTTCGTTTGGCGCAGGCGTCACCCTGCCTACTGCAACTATTGGCGTAACGGGTTGGAGCTTTGCAGGCTGGGCTACTGCTTCTACCACCAATACGGAAGACGAGCCTACACTCTATGATGCTGGCAACACCTATAACCCCACAGACAACTGCACATTGTATGCGGTATATAAGTTTACGGAGAAAAGTGCAACAACCTATAAACGTGCAACGTCTGTAAGTGACATAACAAGCGCTTCGTCTGTGGTTATTGTATGTAACAATCAGAGCAAAGTTCTTGACAACACTTTGTCAAGTGGCGTGACCGCACCCACGGAAACGAGCAGCAAGATCACAGCACCAGAAAAAGCGATATTCACGCTGACAGGTGACAACACAGACGGTTATACCCTGACGAATAGTACGACAACCGTTGGCGCTTCGAGCACAGATAACAGCACAGTTATCTCCAATACAACAACGAACGACTTGTGGGTCGTAAAGGCACACGAGACGTATAATACTTTCTATTTTGAGAATAAGGGGAAGAGCAATCTTTGCCTTGAATACTATAATAGCAGCGGTTATAAATGGATGGTTTATGCCCCCTCGACCCCTTCAACGAATGCCGCTGTTGCTATGAAGGTTTACGTCCCAGATGAAGTAACCGTCTACAACTCCAACCCAGCTGCAATCGTCAACCCGACTATCGCATGGACAACAGACGGTGATAAAACACTGTATCTGCAGAATACAAATACTTATGACAATGCAGCCAACGTAACGGGTATCGCTAAGACTCCTGTCTATACCTCGAGCGACGAGACAGTAGCTACTGTTAGCGAAGCAGGTGTGGTAACTGCTCTGAAGGCTGGTTCAACTACCATTACTGCTACAGTTGAAGCTGAGACTGGTGTGAATACCGAAGCCAGCGTAACTTATGAAGTTACTGTAAAGGATGCTTCTAATGTTGCAGGTATCAAGGCTATCACAAGCACTGCCTCCGTTGTAACATTTACAGCTGATTTGACTGATGCTGTCGTTACCTACGTGAATGACAGTCATGCATTTATTCAGGATGCATCTGGTGCAGTCTATGCCTCTTGCGGCAGCAGCCTGACAGCAGGAAAGAAGATCAATGGTGCTGTGAGCGGTAGCGTGAAGGCTGCCAACCAGATTGATGAGATTACAGCTATCGATCTTAGTGATGCTACTGTTACTGATGGTGTGATTCCTGATGCTACTGTTATTACCGCTGCTACTCTGGCAGCTAACAAGGCTGACTATGAAGGCAAGTTGGTTAGCATCGAGGATGCTACTGTTACTGCAAATCTTACTACTGGAAATGCAAGTGGTGGTAAGATTAGCGATGACAGCAAGGTAACTGAGATTAATCTCTATGCTCCTGATTCTAATATTGATGCTTTGAAGGATGCCAAGGGTACCTTCAATGGTTACATCACATTGTATGGTGGTAGCACCGTTCGTTTGAACATCTTTGAGCAGAGTCAGATTACGCTGACAAAGAACGCTCCCACCGACCAGCCTCTGGCATTCGAAAGCGATGCTGTTGAGCTGGATGAGGAAACCGATGCTTATAGTGCATTCACTGGTCAGGCAGTTAGTGGTGCTGTTGGCGATGTTACCTATTCTATCGACAGCGACGACGATGGTGTTGTTACCAGCATTGACGATGAGACTGGTGCTGTTGTACTGAGCGGTAACTTAGGTACTGCAACCATCAAGGCTACTGCCGCTGCCAAGGAAGTAACCGTAGCTGGTGTCACCACTCCTTACACAGCTACCACAAAGACCTATACTGTCACGGTTTATCCTCGTTATACGGTGACATTTAATATTAACGGTACTGCTGATGCTCGTCGTCAGACTACTCATGGTGCTGAGGTAGAGATACCATCTCCTGCTGCTATTGGTGACTATGTCTTCAAGGGCTGGAGCACAACAACTGTTGCTGCTACCAATGTTGCACCTTCTACAACATCTGTGACCAATGCTCCTACCGCAGATGCTACATACTATGCTGTGTATGCACGCGCTACAGGCACACCAGTAGTAGAGCACACCTCTACATTTACTATAGCACAAGCTTCTGCACCCAGCAGTCCATACGTAAGCGATGGTTCTTCGTGGACTTGGAGTAATCTTACATTTACAACACAAAGCAATGGCGCTTGTATTAATAATACAAATGGTAGTGTAACATTTACCCTCCCCTCTGGTGGAACAGCAATATCTCTCAACATTACTAAGACAGGTAACACTTGGGCAGGAGCTGCAGCTGTCGTTTTGAAAGATGCCAGTTCAAATACTGTCAATACATTTACAGGCACTAGCTTGACATTTGATTTTGAAGGGACCTACGATCAGTCCGCTTCTTATACTTTGACTAATACAACGAGTAAAAACGCATGGGTAGACCATATTGACTTCATCTATACAACTGGTGGTATTTCATATTCCGCTTACTGCACCACCGTTCCCTGCGGTGACGTAACAATGGCAGTAGATAAGGATAGCGAAGATGACTATGTCTATGCTACCTTCAGCTCTGACGAGGATGTGGTGTTTACCAGCGATGTCAAGGTGTTTGCACTGGAGGTTAGCGGTAGTTCCCTTGTCAAGAACGAGCTGACTACTGGCGACTTCCTCATTACTGACGAGAGCTATGAGAGTGGTGCCGTTGAGGGTGGCTATTATGTGCCTGCAGGCAATGGCGTATTGCTGAGAGCGGTTGATGTTGCGAAGATTGTTTATTACTATCCTACAACCGAGCAGAAGGCAGAAGACAACCCCGCTGTTCCTTCGAACAAGCTGATTGCCGGTACTGGTTCTACTCCTGTTGACTCTAGCAATAAGTACTACAAACTGACTTATGAGAACGCTGACAAGGACAACTTCGGTTTCTACTGGGGTGCTTTAGATGGTGGTCCATTCCTGCTGAAGAAAGGCAAGGCTTACCTGAGACTGCCCAAGTCTGCATCTGCACGCTACTTCTCGCTTGATGATGAGACGACAGGCATCAACTCAATGGACAATGGACAATTCTCAATTGACAATGAGGCTGTTTACGACCTGCAGGGTCGCAAGGTTTCTCAGCCCACAAAGGGAGGCCTGTATATTGTGAATGGCAAGAAAGTTGTTTTGAAGTAATCAATTCTCTAATTCTAGACAGATATGAAAAAGATATATTTGAAGCCCAATACAGAGACAGTTGTATTGAAACCAATAAATATGATTGCTGGTTCACCAGACATCTATGACAAGTATAGTGACCAGCCTGAATGTTCACGTCGCCATCGCTACGATGCGTGGGATGACGAAGAAGAAGATTACTAGTAGGGAATAAACAAAGGGTCAGACTCCACAGAGGGTCTGGCCCTTTGTGATATTCCTTATGACAAAGATATGAGCAAAAAGTCAATCAGGTTTTTCAACGACAGAGAGGTGCGAGCTGTTTGGGACGAGGAACACAGTAAATGGTGGTTCTCGGCTACAGATATTGTGAGGGCTATCAACGATGAGGATGACTATAAAAGGTGTCGTAACTACTGGAAGTATCTGAAAGGCAAGTTTGCAAAAGATGGCATTCAACTGGTTAGTGTCACTAACCACTTCAAATTCCAGGCTCCCGATGGTAAGCAGCGATTTGCTGATGCGCTTGATGCGGAGTGTGTACAGACTGTAGCTCAGCATTATCCCAACAATCGTGCTAACGCTTTCCTCAGTTGGTTCACCTATAGCGATAATAGCATCGACGGACAGAGCAAGAAAAAAGCTTACACGCTTGTTGAAAGTGGCTTGCTTGACTCCCTGAAACCAGGAACTGTTGAGTGCTTGCAGCAGATACACGCCTACCTCTTTGGTGGTCTATATGACTTTGCTGGAAAGATACGCACCAAGACCATCTGGAAAGATGGAACACTGTTTTGTCGTGCTGAATATCTGATGAAAAACTTGAGTATTATCGAGCAGATGCCAGAAAGCACCTTTGACGAGATAGTGAACAAATATGTGGAGATGAACGTGGCCCATCCCTTTATGGAGGGCAACGGACGCTCTACACGCATTTGGCTGGACTTGATATTCAAGAAACAATTGAAACTTTGTGTCGATTGGAGTAAGATAGACAAGAAAGAGTATCTTGCAGCCATGCGTCTAAGTACAACAGATGCACGGGCCATCAAGTCGTTACTTCAAGGTGCTATGACCGACCGCATTGACGATCGCGAAATCTTCATGAAGGGTATCGACTATTCATATTACTACGAACAAACAGAATAAGAGAGAGCAAAACGGAACTCGTTCTGATGGTCGCTTCGCTCAAAATTATAAAAAAATCTATCAGGAAAATTATAAGACCATTTCTTTTAACATATAATGATCATGTAATTACCCATATAATTTGTCATTAATGAATAATTAACGGGCAATTAATGGCAATTCGTGTTTAAGAATCAAAGACTTTTGAAGACGGTTGGTGTTCAACGGTTTTTCTGGTTTTTGTGAATGCTTTAACTTCCAAGCGAAGCGGTAACTTCCAAGCGGTTGAAGATCGCGATAACTTCCAAGCGAAGCGGTAACTTCTATTGTTGTTGCACAAGGTGTTTGCACAAAAAAGTGAATTTTTTTTGGATTTTTTTTGTTGGTTTTCAAATAATTAGTATCTTTGCACCCGTGTTTCGTTGCAGGGACTGCCAAGGTGCCTGCACGTGACGTTTGAGTGATCATTTTTATAAAGACTAGTGACTAAATAATAGAATTATGAAAAAACTTTTACTTTTGCTCCTGTTGGTAGCAGGAGGTGTAAGCACGGTGAGTGCTGACTATGGTCAGTATGATGCTTCCATGAAAATTGGCGGTGTCACTACCGATCCGTTCAGTTGGTCTACCAGTTCCGACTCCCCGACGGACCTTGGCATCATGTACAACTTGACAGTTGAAAGCATTGCGTTTAATGTCTGGAGCGATACCAATAACCGCGCCGGTGCCAATATGTTCTTTCGTATTTATGATGAAGACGGTAATAAGCAAGGTGGCGACGTGGACATATATTTGGGTACGGCCACTCGTATCGAGGGCAAATCACACGACTTTTCCATCTCCTGGAGTGAAGGGTATAATTTGGCTAACGCGGTGGGAGTGACTCTCGAGGCAGGCAAGACCTACTTCATAGACGTGTGGGCAAAGACCTACGGCGGTGACCCCAACGTCGATGAGTGGTACAGCGGTGGCAGCAATAACTTCCACGCCAAGTTGACCTACGAGGGTTCCCACACCCGCAGCGTAACCTTAGGTAACTATGGCACCCTCTGTTTGCCTTTCGATGCAAAGATTACAGGTGCTAATGTTTATACAATTGCCAGCAAAGTTGTTGATGGAAGCGGTAATCCTACAGCCATCAACCTTAATGAAGTTGTAGGCAATACTGTTGCTGCTGGCAAACCTTATATTTTCCAGGCAACAGGCAGTACGCTCTCTGCTACATATTCAGGCTCTTATGCTGCTGCTTCTGCAGGTTACGGAATGATGGGTAATCTCTCTTCAACTCCGGTAACTGTAGCTGTAGGAAAATATGTGGTAAAAGATAACAAGGTAAGGAAAGTTGTTACTGGAGGAACAGGTGTTACTATCGGTCAATATAGAGCTTATATTGATCTTGATGGAGTTGACGTAGCTACTTCTCGTAGTGCATTCTTCCTTGGCTCTGACGATAACGAGACGACTGGCATTGAGAACGTCCAGACAGAGAAGAGTCAGAACGCTGTTTACAACCTGAATGGTCAGCGTGTAAAGGATGGTCAGAAGGGCCTTCTCATCGTGAATGGTAAAAAAGTCATGAATAAATAATATTCGTGAGTAATTAATGGTAATTCATGTAAAAAATAGAACTATGAAAAAGAAATATGTAGAACCCACAATTACTGTGGTCAAAGTTCATATTGAAAACCTGATGTTGGAAGTTAGCGGCGAAATAAGCGGGGGTTCTGGTGACAGCCGTCAGAGCAACAATAACTGGGAAGACGAGTAATAGACATCGTGATGAAACGATAGAACGAGAGCGGCTGGCCGGAAGGTTGGCCGCTTTTCGTGTGAGAAAATGAAAGAAAGAGGAAATGAGAGAATGAAGTTTTCCCTGAAAACGTTTGGTGGTGAGGGGAAAAATTCGTACCTTAGCGGCATGGAAAGGAACGAGACGATACCATCGTACAAACGACGGATGAATGACTGGGACTACAGTCAGCCAAGGATATACATGCTGACGCTGACAACGGAGGGACGACAGCCGGTGCTGGGAACGCTGGTGGGCGACGTCAGCCTGCCGACGACAGACCCCAACGGACCGTGCCTGCTACCGTCGGCGCTGGGCGAGGCGGTGCTGCAGGAGGTGGACGGCATACCGCGCTACTACCCGCAGATAAGCATCATAGCACGACAGCTGATGCCCGACCACTTGCATATACTGCTGTACGTGATGCACCCGCTGCCGGTACATCTGGGACAGGTGGTGTCGGGCTTCAAGGCAGGATGCAATAGAAAATGGAGGGAGACCCAGCGGCAGGGGGAGACAACCCAGCGGCAGGGAGAGACAACCCAGCGGCAAAGCCGCTGGGCACCGGACCAGGCAGCGAAGCAAGGAGAGAAGCAGGGAACGGACCAGGGGGCTTGTCGGGTGCCTGACGGCTCTGCCGGCAGGAAGGGGTTGCTGTGGGAGCAGGGGTATCACGACCGTGTGCTTTCAGGGCAGGGGCAGTTGCAACGGCTTGTGGACTACATACGCGAGAACCCCAGGCGCAGCTTGGTGAAGCGGCAGCATGCCGGCTGGTTTCATGCCACTACCATCACGGCAGCGGGCACCAGCCTTCATGCCGTGGGTAACCTGCAGCTGCTGCAGGCCTTGCAGCGACGGGCCGTGCGGGTGTCGTCGCGCATCACGGAGGAGGAGCGCAGCCGTCAACAGCAGGAGTTGCTGGGGGCTGCCCGTGAGGGGTGCGTCCTCATCTCGCCCTTCATTAGCAGCGGTGAGCGTTTCGTGGAAGAGGCGGCCCTGCAGGAGGGACTGTCTGTCGTCAAGCTGTTGCCTAACGGCTTTGCGCCTTTCTACAAGCCTCAGGGTAGCTATTTTGAGGCGTGTGCCGAGGGTAGGCTGCTGTTGCTGAGTCCATATGAGTACACGACGCAGAAGGTGGTGCTGACGCGTGGCGTGTGTAACTACCTGAATGTGTTGGCAGCAAGGCTGGCGGAATGACAAATATTAATTTTTTGGGTGTTGCAGAAAAAATATTTGTGCGCGTACATCATAAGTGCAAAAATATTTGTACCTTTGCGGCGAAAAAAGCACCCTCAAAGAATTGAAAATTGTATAACGTTATATAGATTGTAAAAGGAAATGGCAGAAATGAAGAAGATGAAGACGGCCTTGGTATCGGTATTCCACAAGGACGGACTGGAGGATCTGTTGAAGAAACTGAACGAGGAGGGCGTGAAGCTGCTGTCAACGGGCGGCACGCAGACCTTTATTGAGAGCCTGGGCTACGAGTGCCAGAAGGTGGAGGAGGTGACAACCTATCCCTCGATACTGGGCGGACGCGTGAAGACGCTGCACCCGAAGGTGTTTGGAGGTATTCTGGGACGTCGCGACAATGAGGGCGACCGTCAGCAGATGGCTCAGTATGAGATTCCTGAGATTGACCTGGTGGTGGTAGATCTGTACCCCTTCGAGCAGACAGTGGCCAGCGGTGCCTCTGAGCAAGACATCATCGAGAAGATTGACATTGGCGGCATCTCGCTGATACGTGCTGCTGCGAAGAACTTCAACGACGTGGTCATCGTGCCGTCGAAGGCTGAATACAGTATGCTGCTGGACATCCTGAACAAGCAGGGTGCACAGACCACGAAGGAGCAGCGCAAGGCGTTTGCAGAGCGTGCCTTCGGCGTTTCAAGCCATTATGATACCGCTATACATGAGTGGTTCACGAAATAGTGTAGAGTTTAGAGTGTAGAGTGTAGAGTTCTTGCGTCCCGCTGGTAGCAAGCCAGCAGAGCTGGAGCGTGCTACCGCCGTTCAAAGAGAATAGAAAAAAAGAATGGGATTTTTTAGTTTCAGACAAGAGCTGGCCATGGACCTTGGCACAGCAAACACCATTATCATCAGTGATGATAAGATTGTGGTGGACGAGCCATCGGTGGTGGCTCTGGACCGCCGTACAGACAAGATGATTGCCGTGGGAGGACGTGCGAAGATGATGCACGAGAAGACCCACGATAACATACGTACCGTGCGCCCGCTGAGGGACGGCGTGATTGCCGACTTCTCGGCCTGTGAGCAGATGATGCGCGGACTGATCAAGATGGTGCACACGGGGCACCACTTCTTCTCGCCATCGCTGCGCATGGTGATTGGCGTACCAAGCGGTTCTACCGAGGTGGAGCTGCGTGCCGTACGTGACTCAGCAGAGCGAAGCGACGGACGCGACGTGTACCTGATCTTCGAGCCGATGGCATCGGCCCTGGGTATGGGCATCGACGTGGAGGCTCCGGAGGGTAACATGGTGGTGGACATCGGTGGCGGCTCTACGGAGATTGCCGTGATATCGCTGGGCGGTATCGTGTCGAACCACTCCATACGTACTGCCGGCGACGAGCTGACATCGGACATCCAGGAGTATATGGCACGTCAGCACAACGTGAAGGTGAGTGAGCGTATGGCAGAGCGTATCAAGATCCATGTGGGATCGGCACTGACCGATCTGGGCGACGAGGCTCCCGAGGACTATATCGTGCACGGACCTAACCGTATCACGGCACTGCCCATGGAGGTGTCGGTATGCTACCAGGAGATAGCCCACTGTCTGGACAAGACGGTGTCGAAGATTGAGAACGCCGTGCTGTCGGCACTGGAGAACACACCGCCAGAGCTGTATGCCGACATCGTGAAGAACGGTATCTACCTGAGTGGCGGCGGCGCCCTGCTGAGAGGACTGGACAAGCGTCTGGCTGACAAGATGAACATCACGTTCCACGTGCCCGACGATCCCCTCCACTCGGTGGCAAAGGGTGCAGGCATCGCACTGAAGAATATTGACAGATTCACGTTCTTGATGAGATAATTGATTCATGTTTCACATGTAAGAAGTTAACGGGAGTTAACGAGCCATGGCTCGTTAACTCCCATTAACTCCAAAGCAAGCGAAGCTTGCGAACTTGAATAATTGACGGATGCAGAACCTGATAGTCTTTCTGACGAAGTTTTCACACTGGCTGCTGTTCATATTACTGGAGGTGGTCAGTGTGGTGCTGTTGTTTAAGTACAATGGCTATCAGGGCAGCGTGTGGATATCGTCGGCCAACAGCGTGGCAGGACAGGTGTATGAGTGGCAGTCGGACGTGGAGCAGCACTTCAAACTGAAGAAGGTGAACAGCACGCTGGCCAGCCGCAACATTGCCCTGGAGCGTGAGCTGTACCAGATGCGCTCGGCCCTGCAGGAGCTGACCGACAGCAGCACGATAGCCTTTATGGCTGACAGTGCCATGCAGCAGGTGACCACCATCGATGCGAAGGTGGTGAGGGCAGCTATTGACGGTCCCAACAACCTGGTGACCATCAACCGCGGCAGCGAGGATGGCGTGAAGGCCGACATGGGCGTGGTGAGCGGACAGGGCGTGGTAGGCGTGGTGTATATGACCGGCGCCCACTACTCGGTGGTGCTGCCCGTGCTGAACAGCCGCTCGCGCATCAGCTGTGCCATCCGCAACAAGAACTATTTTGGCTATCTGACGTGGGCAGGAGGCGACAGCCGCCATGCCTACGTGGAGGGCGTGCCCCGTCATGCACGTTTCGAGCTGAACGAGATGGTAGAGACCAACGGCTTCTCGACAATCTTCCCCCCGGGTATCACGGTGGGACGCATCGTGAGCAAGGATAACTCGCGCGACGGACTGTCGTACCGTCTGAAGGTGGAACTGGCAACGGACTTCTCGCAGTTGCGCGATGTGTGTGTGATTACCGATAAAGGCTTTGAGGAACGACGCCTGCTGGAACAGGCCGTTGGCGACTCGCTGAAGAAAGTGAAGTAGGCTGATGGTTTCATGTTTCATGTTTCATGTTTAATGTAGACGGATGAGTGTTGATATTCTGAAACGGGTGATGCTCTTTGTAGTGCTGTGCCTGGCACAGGCGGTGGTGTTTAACAACATCCACCTGTTTCATTGTGCCACACCCCTCGTCTACGTCTATTTCGTGCTGACCCTGCAGCGTCGCACACCCCGCTGGGCAGCCCTGCTATGGGGCTTCGGCATGGGTATGGTGATGGATATGTTCTCAGACACCCCGGGTGTGGCAACAGCCTCGATGACGCTGATAGGCATGATACAGCCCCCGTTGCTGGAGATGTTCCTGCCCCGCAATGCCGACGATCGCATCAGGGCAGCAGCCAACACGCTGGGGTGGGGGAAGTTCATGTCGCTGGCATTTATCATTGTGAACATTTACTGTGTGGTGTTCTTCACCATAGAGACCTTCACTTTTGCTGACTTCTCTGGATGGCTGACAGCTGTGGTGTGTAGCACCCTGCTGACGCTGATGGTGATTGTTGCGTTTGAGTCTGTAAGAAAGTAAAAGTGGATTATCGTTTAGAATATAGGAAGTACATCATTGGACTGGTGGCTATCATCATAGTGGTAGCCTATATTGTCAGACTGTTTTTCCTGCAGTTGGCTAGCGATGACTACAAGAAGAATGCCGACTCGAACGCCCTGCTGAAACGCATGGAGTATCCCTCGCGAGGCGTTATCACCGACCGCAACGGTAAGCTGATGGTGTATAACCAGCCTTCGTACGACATCATGGTGATAGAGAACGAGGCTACGGGCCACTTTGACACCCTCGAACTGTGTCAGGCACTGAACATCACCCGCGAGGAGTTCAAGCAGCGCGTGGCAACGATGCACGACCGCAGGAAGAACCCGGGCTACTCAAGGTTCACACCCCAGCTGTTCATGAGTCAGGTGAGCGACGAGGCCTTCGGCATCTTCCAGGAGAAGAGCTTCCGCTTCCCGGGCTTCTACGTACAGCAACGCAGCATACGCCAGTATGAGTATCCCTATGCCGCCCATATCCTGGGCGACGTGGCAGAGGTGTCGCCAGCGGAACTGGAGGCTGACGACTACTATCAGGCAGGCGACTACATAGGGAAGTTGGGCGTGGAACGCTTCTACGAGAAACAGCTGCGTGGCGTGAAGGGCATGAAGATCTTCTTGCGCGATGCCAAGGGACGTGTGCAGGGCAGTTACCAGAACGGCAAGCACGACCGACTGCCCGTGCCAGGCAAGAACCTGACGCTGGGCATCGACCTGGACCTGCAGGCACTGGGCGAACGGCTGCTGGAAGGAAAGATTGGTGCTATCGTTGCCATAGAGCCCAGTACGGGCGAGATACTCTGTATGGTGAGCTCGCCAGGCTACGACCCCCGTATCATGATAGGACGCCAGAGGGCACAGAGTCAGGCAGAGCTGGGCAAAGACCCTTGGAAACCGCTGCTGAACCGTGCCATCATGGGTCAGTATCCGCCAGGCTCCACGTTTAAGACCACACAGGGACTGACCTTCCTGAACGAGGGTATCATCACCCAGCAGACACCCTATCCCTGCTATCACGGCTTTGTACACAAGGGACTGCGTGTGGGTTGCCACGGACACGGCTCACCCCTGCCGCTGGTGCCTGCCATAGCTACCTCGTGTAACGGTTTCTTCTGCTGGGGACTGTACTATATGTTGGGCAACCGCCAGAAGTATGCCACCGTACAGGAGGCTATGAACACGTGGCGCGACTATATGGTGTCGATGGGATTCGGTTATCCGCTGGGCGTCGATCTGGCAGGAGAGAAGCGTGGCATGATTCCCAATGCCGAGTACTACGACAAGAACTATAAAGGGTCGTGGAACCCGCTGACGATTATCAGTATTGCCATAGGACAGGGTGAGGTGACTGCCACACCGCTGCAGATAGCCAACCTGGGTGCTACCATTGCCAACAGGGGCTATTTCATCACACCCCACGTGGTGAGAGAGATAGAAGGCGAGAAGCTGGACACCCTCTATACCAACCGACGCTATACGAAGGCGTCGAGGGAGAACTATGACCTCATTGTGAAAGGCATGCGCTCGGCAGCACTGGGCGGTACCTGTAAGGGACTGGCCCACTATGACTTTACCCCCTGCGGTAAGACGGGTACGGCACAGAACAGGGGTCACGACCACTCGGTATTCATGGGTTTTGCGCCGATGGATGATCCGAAGATTGCTGTCTCGGTGTATGTGGAGAACGGCGGATGGGGTGCTACCTATGGTGTGCCCATCGGTGGACTGATTATGGAACAGTACCTGAAGGGTGAGCTGTCGGAGGCCTCACAGCGTAGGGCCAACGAGATTCAGGCCAAACGTATCAACTACGGAGAGGATAAAAGGTGAATGGTTAATGGTTAACGGTTAATGGTGAGAGACGAGAGAGAAAAAAGCGTACTGAGGTCTATTGACTGGTGGACGATCCTGATCTACGTGGCATTGCTCGGGATGGGATGGCTCAGCGTGTGTGGTGCCAGCTACACACTGGGCGAGGATGTCAACCTGCTGTCGCTGGACACCCGCTCGGGTATGCAGGTGGTGTGGATAGGTACGTCGCTGGTTCTCGCTCTGGTTATCATGCTGCTGGACGACCGCTATTTTGATACCTTTGCCTATGTGCTCTTCGGTTTTATGATGCTGGTGCTCTTTGCCACTATCTTCAATCCCCATAGTATCAAGGGCTCGCGTTCGTGGCTTGTCATGGGACCGGTGCGTCTGCAGCCTGCCGAGTTTGCAAAGTTTGTCACTGCGATGTGTCTGGCAAAGTTCATGTCGGCACTCGACTATAACATACACCGTTGGAAATACCTCAGTAAGACACTTGCCATTATCTTTGTGCCCATGCTGCTCATCGTGATGCAGCGTGAGACAGGATCGGCCCTGGTCTATCTGGCATTCTTCCTGATGCTCTACCGTGAAGGTATGGCAGGTAGCGTGTTGTTTACTGCTGTATCGCTGGTGGCTTACTTCATTATTGGCGTACGCTTTGCCGACCCGTTGCTGCTGAACACCCCCACACCTCTGGGACACTACTTTGTGTATCTGATGGTGCTACTGTCATCGATAGTGATGGTAGGGGTGTACTGTGACAACTGGCGCGAGTCGTTGCGACTGTTTAGTGTAGGAGGAGGCGTGCTGCTGGTGTGTCTGCTGTTTGCTGTCTTCGTCATTCCCTTCAATATGATGTGGATACAGCTGCTGATGTGTGTGACGCTGATAGGATATCTGCTGTGGCGTCTGATAGCGACAAGGGTGCGTAACTACCTGTGGATAGCCATCTTCACGTTTGGGTCGATAAGTTTCTTCCATGCTGCCGACTATGCCCTGAACCATGTGTTTGAGGAGCACCAGCGTACACGTATCAACGTGCTGCTGGGTATGGAGGACGACTTGAAGGGCGCGGGCTATAATGTGCATCAGAGTAAGATTGCCATAGGGTCGGGCGGACTGGAAGGCAAGGGTTTTCTTAACGGTACGCAGACAAAGCTGAAATACGTGCCTGAGCAAGACACCGACTTCATCTTCTGTACGGTAGGTGAAGAACAAGGGTTTGTGGGGGCAGCAGGCGTGCTGTTGCTGTTCCTGGCGCTGATACTACGCCTGATACATGTGGCAGAGCGTCAGACGTCACGGTTTGGACGTATCTATGGCTATTGTGTGTTGTCGGTATTCCTCTTTCATGTGTTTATCAACGTGGGTATGGTGCTGGGTATGACACCTGTCATCGGCATCCCGTTGCCTTTCTTCAGCTATGGCGGCTCATCGCTATGGGGCTTCACTATCCTGCTGTTTATCTTCCTGCGCATCGATGCCGGACGACATCGGGTACATAACTAGGAGTTAAAGGGAGTTAGCGGGAGTTAGCGGTCTTCGACCGCGGGAGTTAAAGGATTATCTTTCGCCTTTCATTTTGACTGTCAGACCCACATCCGTGATGCCGGGGAGTGTGTGCTGTGTCATATAGTGGCGCACGCAGACACGTAGCTTCTGGTCCTGCTTCAGATACTGAACACCTAAAGGCAGGTGGAACAGCTGGTGCAAGGTACCTTGCCCTTTCGTGTGGCCCTGCTCGTCAGCTACTGTCAGCTGGAGGGTGTCGGTATGCTGCGGTCCGCCAGGCAGCGTCTGGCTGCTGACAATGACAGCGATATTCGTAAAGGGATAGGCATCGGTGAGGCGCAACTCCAGTTGCTCCTCGTAGAGACCGCTATCCCTGACTGGTCCCACTTCGAAGAGCAATGAGTCGTTGCGGCTCCAACCGTCGGAGCCCGTAGACTCATAGTGGCTGTAGATAGTCTGACGGCTGCAACAGGAAAGAATCATTGCAACCGTCAGTATCAGTAGCGGGGCGATGTTATGCCTCCTGTTGTTCATGTCGGGGTTGATTGCCCTCACGGGGCTTTCTCTTCTTCTTTTTCTTCTTTGCCTTGTCAAAGCGGTGGATGTCGTCGCCTGCCAGAAGGTCCACAGGGGCATTGTCCTGCTCACGCTTCTTCATCTCCTCGTCGGGCTGCAGGTCGGTAGGCTTCTCACCCCTACGGTTCATCTCTATAATCTCCTTGGCACGGTCGGCAGTAATCGTCTCCAGATTGACAGCCATACGCTTGTCGGTGGAGTAGGTGATGAGTCCTGCCAGGATGTCGCTCTTGAAATAGAAATAGTCGGAATCGAGCGTCTGAAGCACGATGTCGCGGTTGGGCAGGCGCTTGCCGTGCTCTATGTAGTCGTCCACCTCGTAGTTGAGACAGCACTTCAGTTTAGCACACATGCCTGCCAGCTTCTGCGGGTTCAGGGAGATGTCCTGGAAACGGGCAGCAGAGGTAGAGACACTGACGAAGTTCTTCATCCAGGTGGCACAGCACAGCTCACGTCCGCAGGGGCCCGTACCTCCGATGCGACCTGCCTCCTGACGTGCACCTATCTGCTTCATCTCGATACGTACATGGAAGGCATTTGCCAAGTCCTTGATGAGCTGACGGAAGTCCACACGCTCGTCGGCAATATAGTAGAAGATGGCTTTCTGACCATCGCCCTGGTACTCTACATCGCCGATCTTCATGTCGAGACCCAGTCCCTTGGCAATCTCACGACTCTCAATCATCGTCTCATGCTCACGGGCCTTTGCTTCCTTGTATTTGTCAATATCCACCTGACGCGCCAGACGGTAGATGCGCTTGATGTCGTCTTCCGACTTGATGTTTGCCTTCTTGATCTGCAGGTTCACCAGACGACCTGTGAGTGTTACCACACCGATGTCGTGACCCGGTGATGCTTCTACTGCCACGATGTCGCCTTTCTTCAAGGGCAGGTTGTTCACATTGTGGTAGTAGCCTTTGCGCGTATGCTTGAACTGTACCTCGACGAGGTCGGTGCTCTGGGCATTGCCTGGCACGTCAGCCAACCAGTCGTAGGTGTTCAACTGGCGGTCCTGGCGTCCTACGGCGGCCCTGCAGAGTCCGCGCTCGCAGCCGGTACGTGTTATTTTTTCTTTTTCCATTGTTTGTTTATTTTTATGGGTCTAATGGGTCTAATAGGGCTTATGGGTCTTATGGGACTTATGGGTTTTTATTTTTGGATGATCAGTACTATGAGTTGGAGGGCGAAGTCGAAGAACACGATCTTGGCATTGGCATTCTGTCCGATGTCGCGGATGGCACGATTGGCCAAGTCGTAGATGCCCAGTACATTAGCCTCGTTGATGAAACGGGCGAAGTTCTTTGCAAAGTCCTCTTCTTTCTGTGACATGTAGCAGAGCTCCTCGTTGTGGAAGTTGTACATGAAGTTCTCGCGTACCAGACGCAGAAAGAACTCGAGGAAGCGCTTCTGTTTCTCACGCCCGAAGGCAGACAATGTCTCACTCCATTTGCGCAACTCACGTACGTTGCGTTGGTAGGCCAGTCGCATGAGGAGAATGAAAAGGTCGAGGAACTGTTCGTTCTCGGTACCTACCTGTAGTTCCTCGAGGGCTTTCATCCACGAGCCATTAGCCAGACGGCTGATGCGTCGTGCCGACTCGGGGTCGATGCCTCGACGGTCGATGAGTGCCTGACAGATAGTCTCTGCAGGTAGCTTCTTCACATCGATGCGCTGCACACGGCTGCGGATGGTCTCCAGCAGTTTGTCGGGCTCTTCACACACCATGATAAACACGGTCTGTGTGGGTGGCTCTTCAATGAGTTTCAGTAGTTTGTTGGCGCAAGCAATATTCATACGCTCAGGCAGCCAGATGACGCTCACCTTATAGCCGCCCTGACTGCTCTTCAATGACAGCTTACGTACCAGATCGTCGCTCTCGCCGGCAGTGATGATAGCCTGCTGGTTCTCGGCATCAATGGCTGTCATCCACTGGTCCATGGAGAAATAAGGTGTCTCCATGATGAGCTCATGCCACTCACGGGCGAAGTCATCGCTCACAGGCATATGATCGGAACCCATCGATGGCAGTTTGATGGTGGGGTAGGTGAAATGAAGGTCGGGGTGCTCCAGCTTGGCAAGCATGGGACTTTCCGGACTTTCCGGATTATCCGGAGATTCCGGAATATCCAGAGATTCCGAGAACAAAGGATTAGAGGGCTTCTCCGCTTTTCTTCCCAGCAGATAGCAGGCAAAGGCTACAGCAAGGGCCTTCTTGCCTATACCGGTAGGGCCACAGAGCATGATGGCATGGGGCAGACGGTCTTCGCTGACCATCTGTACCAAGCGCTCACGCACCTCTTCCTGTCCTATGACCTCGGAAAATTTCATTACTCTCTTAACCTTTTAACAATCTCTACTACAGAATCGACGGCACCCATCGTATAGAAATGAATGTCGTTGACACCATGGGCATAGAGCTCCTGACACTGACTTGTGGTCCATTCAATGCCCAGACGACGTGCATCATCGTCGGTCTTGCACTTCACAATCTCACGGGCTAACGGCTCGGGAATGTCGCAGTGGAAGGTGCGGGGCACTACTGTCAGCTGACTGAGCTTTGCCAGTGGTTTGATGCCCGGGATGATGGGAATAGTGATACCCATCTGACGGGCTTTCTCCACAAAGGCGAAGTATTTCTGGTTGTCGTAGAACAACTGAGTGACGGCATACTGTGCACCTAACTGCTGTTTCTCCAGCAGGTACTGCATGTCCATCTCGAGATTGGGAGCCTCTTCGTGCTTCTCAGGATAGCAGGCTACACCGATGTCGAACTTGGGCCCTGGGTTCTTGATGGGTGAGCCGTCGGCAAAGAAACCGGCGTTGAAGCGCTGGACCTGACGAATGAGATCGGTGGTGTGGGCATGTCCGCCAGGGGTTGGCTTGAAAGTCTGATCATCCTTCGCTTTGTCGCCACGCAGCAGCAACAGGTCGCGGATGCCCAAGAACTGCAGGTCGAGCAGTTCGTATTCGATATCTTCGATGGTGGCACCGCTACAGATGACATGTGGCTGTACCGTCACACCAAAACGCTGCTGGATGGCAGCTGCCACAGCGATGGTTCCTGGACGACGGCGTACACGCTGTCGCTCGTACCGTCCGTCGCTGAGTTCGCGATAGACGTATTCACTGTGATGGGTGGTGATATTGATAAATGCTGGATTGAGTTCACACAACCGTTCAATGTCGTTGAACAGGCGTTCCGTACCCGTCCCCTTCAGAGGGGGCAGTACCTCGAACGAGAACTGTCGTTCGCTTGTTTCTTGATGTATAAGTTGAGCTACGGCCATAATTCGTTGCAAAATTACAAAAAAATATGTAATGCACAAAATTATTAAAAGACAACTTAGACAACAAGGACAACTTTTTGGGAAAATCAGAAGTTCAGCGACAGGGCAAGGGCGTAGTTATGACCATCAGTGAAGGGCACTACTGTCAGTGCGGAATCCCTGTTCTTGTCCCATCCCAATAGTCGGCGCTCTAAGGGTAATAACCAGTAGGCTGCCTGAGCGGAAAGAATACCGATGCCCGCACCTCCTATGACATCATTCAGCCAATGGCGATCGTTGTATAGACGCAGACAGGCCACACCTGTGGCTATGGTATAGGCGGCGACTCCAGGCCATGTGCCATACTCCTGTCGCACCAGTTCGGCACCCATGAAAGCCCTGGCACAATGGCCTGAGGGAAAGGCATCGTTCGAGCTGCCATCTGGCCGATGCTCGTGGATGGTGTATTTCATACCAAAGCCCAGTACCCCCATCACGGCACAGGCTGTAGCTGTCGTTGCTATCTGTTCGCGGAAAGAGTGACGGGCAGGAAGACCCGTGAAGCGAAGGGCAAGGTTGGATACTAAGGGCGCATACTGTAAATAGTCGTCGATAGAGGTGTGTTTGCCGTGCCAGCGGAGGATGTCTTCTCTGACCTCGTTTCGCACCTGATGAAACCAGCCATTATTGACACCAAAGGTGCCAACGGCAACAAGACCGACAGGCAGGATGAGCTTAGATGCACGAAACTGTTCTGCCTGACAGTGGTAGGTGGCAGGCTCTTTCGTTATGGAGAGCGTATCGCTTTGGCCCAAAGCTAAAGAAGCAACGATGGGCGATAGAAGCAGTAAGAAACATATCCGTCGTAAGGTGTTCATGGACGATCCTTGGCGTGATAGAGGTTGGCGTACTGATAGTAGATGCGTGCCTTGCGTATGAGCGAGTCAACGGGCGTATTGAGCTTGTCGCCCGTGACACGATGTCCGTCCTTCATGGTGACGGCATACTGCTGAGGATCTTTCTTCGGTGAGAGTACGGTCAGGATGTCGTTCTCCATATACCCCAGATCCTGATAGGTGGCCATGAATACACGTGAAGCGTAGTTGTCGGCCAGCACATTTCGTCCGGTGAATGTGGTCTTGTCGTCCACATGGAGCATCGCCAGCAGTGTGGGAATGAGGTCTATCTGTGAGCAGAGCGTCTCCACATGGCAAGGCTGAATCATTTTGGGTGCATAGACGATACAAGGGATATGGTATTTGTTAACAGGTATCGACGTCTTACCGGCGCTGGAAGCACAGTGGTCGGCTACTATGATGAAAATGGTGTTATCAAACCAAGTATGACTCTCCGCCTGCTTCAGGAAATGACCTATGGCGTAGTCGGTATATTTCACCGCACCGTCGCGACACTTGGGGTCACCCTTGAAACTGATGCGACCTTCTGGGAAGGTGTAGGGACGGTGATTGCTGACTGTCATGAGCTGTGAGAAGAAGGGACGTCCTTTGGCGGCATTAGCATCAAACACCTGGAGAGCTTTGTCATAGAGGTCTTCGTCGCATACACCCCAGATATTAGAGAAAGTGACCTTGCTGATATGCTTGCGGTCAATGACCTCATAACCGTTATTGCCGAAGTAGTCGCCCATGTTGTCGAAATAGCTGTCACCGCCATAGAGGTACTGTACCTGATAGCCGTGACGGGCTAATAGGTGACCCACTGTCATGCCGTCGCGCCTGTTGTCAGGACGCTTCACAATGCTCTCACCGGCACTGGGCGGGATGCAGAGCGACAAGGCCTCAAGACCACGAACGGTACGATTGCCTACGGCGTAGAGGTTGTCGAACACCATACTCTTCTGAGACAGCTCGTCAAGGCAAGGTGTGATACTCTTCTTGTTGCCAAAGGCTGTGAGGAAGTCAGCTGAGAGACTCTCTACCGTGATAAGTACAACATTGACGTCTTTTTCGGGGATGTTGAACATAGGTTGCCATGCAGAGGCAATGGTGTCAGTTTGCTGGCGGGTGTCGATACCAGTCAGCTGACGATAGCCGTCGCGACACTCCTGTTCAGGCAGCATGGTGTAGAACTGGTCGTAGGGTAACTCATTGTTCTGGAAAGCTTCCACGAAGTCCCAGCACCCGTTCTGCTGAATCTGGTTGGCTGCCAGATTATCACCCTCTAGATGGTGTGACACATAAGTGAGGTAGAGCAAGGAGAAAACTGTGGTGAAGAGACATGCAAACAGGTGGTTGCGCATCATACGAGCGCTGGTGATGGTAGCGAAACGGAACTGATAGCGACGGGCTGTCAGCCAGATGATAACTGCTGTCATGACAGCTACGAACATCAGCATGGGTACGATGGCATACGACTCCATGATGTTGCCAATGACCTCATTGGTATAAATCAGGTAGTCGACGGCAATAAAGTTGTAGCGCACACCAAACTCGTCCCAGAAAATCCATTCGGCAATGGTGTTGCCAATGAGCAGATAGACGTAGAGCGACCAAACGATATAGATGGTTATGCGACGCCATGCAGTACGGATCTTGGGTAGGAACAAACGCAGGGCAAAGCTCAGCAGCTTATAGCCTACCAGAAGACTCATAATCTTGGGAACTACACCTCCATACTCGTGGAAGATGGAATGAGTGAAGGTGACATAGATGAAAAGGAGGACAAGCACTGTCAATATCGCATAGCCTGCCTTCTTCCCGTATTTCCATTCGACCATACCCGCATAGAGCAATGCAAGGGGAACGCAGAACAGGAAACCCATGGCAAGGTCGTTGACTGCACCCAGCACTACTGCTTTGATGATATCAAAAACACCAAGTGAGGCACCCTCAGGCAGACAGAACATCAGAACGATGCGCAGGATGAAGCCGAGGATGAGGTAAAGCTTCAGGAATTCCTTGCTGATGACAACCATCGGATTGCTGGTCTTGGTAATGTCGACGGGTTTGAAAACGCCTTTTATACGTTCAATAAGTGAGGTCAGAATATTCATGATGTTTGATTTTTGCGTGCAAAGGTACAAAATATTTTATAATTCATAATTCATAATGCATAATTATTTGTACCTTTGCACACCAAAAAGAGGGATATGCAGGAACTGAAAATAAAAGTCAACGAAGAACTGGCTGACAATCAAGCCTTCAGCAACTTTCTGAAAGCACTGCCCCGCACGTTTAATTATGAAGGAACGGTGATCCATAGTGGACGCAATGTGCTTCGGTTGATAGAGGCGAAAGGCTTTGGGGTTGCAGGTGTTGATAACGTGATGGTGAAACGCTATCGCGGTTTGTTCTGGTTCCAGAAGCTCGACTACACCTTCTTCCGCGAACCTAAGTGCCGTAAGGCCTTTGACAATACTGCCGAGCTGCGTCGTCGTGGCTTTGATGCAGCCCGTGAACTGGCTGTCGTCGAGGTATGGAACCATGGACTTTTTCAGTATGCTTTCTTTGTGAGTGAGGTTGCCAAGGGTGTAAGACTCGATGATATGGTGCTGAGGCTTCAAGATGTGGGTCGCAATGATGAGGTTCACCGGTTGATTCATCAGTTTGCAGCTCATCTGAAATCGTTGCATGAGCATGGAATCTTCTATAACGACATGAACTGCGGCAACGTGATTTGTAGTCAGGAGGAGCCAAACGGGCAGTGGCACTTTTGCTTCGTAGATACTAATAGGGTCAAGATGATGACACCTGACCAGCCGCTCGGTCTTAAGGTTGTGTTGAAAGATATCTTGCTGATGAATCCCAAGATAGGCACGGTGGAGTTATTTCAGGAAGAATACCTGAAACAGCGCGGACTCTATACCCCACAATTAGCATCAGAGGTTCGTGAGATTCAGCGCACACGCTACGAAAAGAAGAAACACAGACTGAAGAAATTCTTCAAGCGTTATAAGAAGAAATATTATCAGTGGCTGGGAAACTGAACCGTCAGGGTAGTTTCTTGAGTCCGTTCTTGCAGATATATTCACCGCGTTGTTTCTTGGCCTCGCCTATAGCCTTGTTTTCCGACTGGTCGGTCCATCCTTTCTTATGCCAGAGATGGTATTGCACGGCCATGTTGCGAAGGGAGAAGAGGTTATAGCCAGCCATGCGGAAACGCCACAGCAGGTCGGCATCCTCTCCATAGGCCGGAAGTATATAGTCCTCATCAAAGCCATTGATGTGTTCTATGGCCTTTCTAGAGAAAGACATGTTGCAGCCCGTGAGGAATGTTAACTTCCGTTTCTTCGGTATGAAACCGAGTAGTCCATCAGGTGAAAGGAAGATGCCTTCTTCCGGACGCTCCGTACCGCGATGCCACACTAAGGCAGAATAAATAGCAGGCTGCAGAGATTTAATCTTATCAGGACAGTTGATGATACGGTCTGACAGACGCTGGCTCAGCATGACTCTTTTGCCAGCAAGGATTCTGTTTGGTTCAAAGAAGCGCACATGCATCTCAATGAAACGTGGATGTAGCACACAGTCGCCATCGATGAAGATGAGGTGGTCGGTGCTTGCAGCAAGGATGGCACGGTTCAGGGCGCGGTTCTTGCGCCATCCCTCGTCGGGCTGTGTCAGGTGCTGCCATGGTTGGCCGAAGGTCTGCTCCGAAAGGAACTCGCGCATCTCTTTGCTGTCACCGTCTTCAGAGATAATAATCTCAAACTGTTGCTCGGTTTGATAGCGCAAACTGGCGAGAACACAACTAAGGAAACGTGTGTTCTTATAGACTGAAATGATGAGGGTACAGAGCGGCTTATTCATGATGCAGGAGTTGGTTGTTTATACATGACAAGATAACTTTTTCGCATCCAGAAGAGGGGGTGGTACGTTTCCAGATAGCCAACAAGTGTATGACCTTCGGGCATCTGTTTGCTCTGCTGGGCGGCATGACTGGCAAGAGGCCAGGGACGATGCTCGTTGAACACGGTTACGAGATAGGTCGTTCCAGCGTATGTTACTTCGTACTGCGAATCGGCAATCTGGCGTGCCCGAGGCGTCTGGAGGCTAACAGGGAGTGCCCTTACGAAATAGACGAGACTCTCCTGTCCTTCGGCCATCGCGGTATGACGGGGATTCAGACAGTGTCTCAGCCTGTTGATCATGCGCGAATACTCTTTGTGTTTCCGCAAGAGCGGTCCACCGTGAACCATCTCCATCAATTCAGGATGGCGCAGGTTGATCATCGGTATGACATTGCTGCGGTGTAGCGAATGTTGTTTGTGCTTGGAGTCACTACGCACGCGATAATGAAGTTCGATGTCTGTCAGCGTCTGTACGGTTCCGCCATGTTCTAGCATGGAAAGCCAGAAATCCCAGTCTTCGCGGGTACGCAATGTCTCGCAGTAGCCACCAACCTTTTTCCAGTCATTTTTCCTAAATAGGGCGCAGTTGTCGAGAATGTTGTGTTGCGCCATAAGATTCAGTGAGAAGGGCGGGAATACCCATTCGCCGTTTTTTTCACCGAAGAAATCTATGCGAGGGCGCACAACGCGCAGGTTGGTATCGCCGTGAAGAAAAGCATCAACAGCGTGCCCAACAAATGTGGGTTCAATCAGGTTATCTGCATCCACGGGCAGGATATATTCTCCCTTGGCTTCATCTATGCCGTGGTTGCGTGCTCTGCTGACACCAGCGTTTTCCTGGTCTATGAGGCGTATGAAGTCGTAGTTGTCCGCATATTCCTGTGCTATGGCTCGTGAGTTGTCTTTTGAACCGTCGTTCACCAAAATGACTTCCAAGGGACGATAGGTGGTGGCGACAATACTCTTGAGTGTTTCATCGAGAAAACGCTCCATATTATAGATGGGTACAATGATGGATACGAGAGGAAGTTGTGTCATATATTATATGTTATTACTTTGTCCTATTTATTATCTTTTGCTCAGGTCTGAATAGAGGGTTTGCAAAATAACCTTTGCCGTCTGTTCGCGCTTCGGATCAGGGCCGTCGAGCACCCGCTGCGAAACGTTGTCGTAGTGGGTTACTCCAGTCTCGTCGCGGAACATAAAAGCATTGTTGTAAGTGTGCAGGGCGAAGGGATAGGTATAGGTGTCAGCCAACACGTCGCGACTGAACAGGAACTCTTCGTGTGAGATGCCCATCTGTCCGAGTAGGGTGGCGGCAATGTCGGTCTGGCTTACTATCGTGTCAATCTTCATCGGCTGTCGAACAGCGCCACCCAAGAGTAACAGTGGCTGGTGTGAGTTGCGGGTGTCGTCGCTTACCAAATCGGTATTCACCCCATGATCGCCCACAACGATAACGAGCAGATCCTTCCAGGCATCTGAATCCTTGAGCCGCTGAATGAAATGGCCAAAAGCATCGTCGGTATAGGCAAAGGCATTGTCGATAGCATTGTCCGCGATGCGATTATAGGGTACGGTGAAAGGCTCGTGTGACGAGAGCGTCTGCATAGTGGTAAACCAAGGTGATGTACCCTGGCGTGTTTTGTCAATAATATCGTCGGCCAACCAGTCGAACACAATTCCATCGTGAACGCCCCAACGAGTGCGTGGAGCATCACTCGGAAAATCTTTTTCCTCAACCAGACGGTCGTGGCCAGAAGCCCAATAATAATCGGCCTTGTGAAAGATCTTAAGTTCGCCGCCATGCACCGCCATCGTCTCATAGCCAGCCACATCGCGCAGTTTTCTTGGCAAAGCAGGAAGGTTGGGCAATTTCTTCGTATGCAGAATGACGCTCGTAGTGGGTTGTCCAGGATAGCCGCTCAGAATGGCTACCAGTCCGCGATCTGTACGGAAACTGCTGGCATAGCAGTTGGTAAAGAGCACGCCTTCGTTGGCCAGACGGTCCAGATTTGGCAATACATCATGTTTGCCGCCAAGACTTTCCATGAAATATGCGCAGAGACTTTCCCACACTATGACAACGACATTAGGACGCTGCGTGTTGAGCAATTGGATACAAGGAGCACCCTTAGTAGGAAACAGTCCTTCGAAATGCTGCGCACACCATTGTGGATCGTACTCCTGGAACTGATTCTTGTAGTCGTCCTTGATGTGCAGCGAGTAAATGAAATTATAGACGGGATTGACGGCACAATGATTCAAGAACTGGTCGTTGCTGAAGTAAGAATAGACAGGTGTGTCAGGGCGTATGTGGAGTCCACGGATTACAACAAACATCAAGGCTCCGATTGATATAGCCACGATGACAGTAACAATGTGTCCCCACCAAGGAAGCACTGCTGGAGCGATGGCGAGTACCTGAAACTGACAGACAAGTAACGACAAGGCTGCTGCCAACAATGCTGCCACAACGCCAACGACAGAAAAACCCACGATAATGAATGTTGCAGACACACTTGCAAAGGCGCCCTTCAGCGAACGTAGATACTGAAGCACAGATGCTTCGATTTTATACTGCCAGAACTTATAGAGAATGGTATCGGCAATAGCGATTAGGGCTACTGGCAATGCGATTAAGATGTCGCAAATGATGATTACCATCGCCGCATTAAACGCAGGAACATGAGCATATATCCATGTTACGAGTAGTGCAGGAATAGTCATATAGGCCGCCACCTTTACGTCGGTATAAAGTCCGTGCCACTGTATGCTAAGAATATTGTGAACTGTCAATGGCTCTTTCTCTGACGAACGGTTATATACAATGAAGAATGGCCGTTGTATCAACACAAAGAACAACGCACACACGCAGAAGTGCAACAGAAGGAAAACAAGCATACTAATCATGGGCGCTATCATTGAATGGTCTTTGGTTCGGCAAAAAGTTTCTCTACAATTGACTCAGGAGAAAGGCGATGCATACACGCCAGCGTGCCAAGACGACACCTCTTGCTGCCAGCCGTAGTGCAGGGCTGACAATCCATACCGCTGATTAGGGCGTCATTCATCTGTTGCCCCCATCCCATGAATCCGCAGGCGGGTGTGGTGCTGCCCCATACAGAAACTACACGAGTGCCTACCAGCGAGGCAAGGTGATGGTTCGACGAGTCCATCGTAAGCATGGTGTCCATATAACTCATCAAGGCCAACTCGTCTGTCAGCGAGAAACGGCCAGCCACTACCTCAATTTTGTCTGAAGCAGTGGTCCACGATTTCAGAATTTCTTCTTCATGTCCCCTGCTGCCAAAGAGAAACACGCGTGTTCTGGCATCACTCACCAGCATGCGTATTACCTCCTGCATCTTGTCTTGAGGATAGGCTTTGTTGTCATAGCGGGCAAACGGGGCAATGCCAATCCAGCGCTCTGATCCCTTATCCATGTTGACAGGAGAAATGGGACGCTCGCTGAAAAGCGATTTGAACGAAGGTTGTGCATTAACTCCCAGACGTGCAAAGACATCAAAGTATCGCTCCACATAGGGACGGGCCTGCAACTGATGTCCAAGCACTGCGCTACGCTCATTGCGCCGCTTGTCCAGCATGACTACGCGCTTGCCTTTCATCAGAAACATCGTATCAACAAGCCAGGAGCGCAGTACATTATGCAGGTCGGCCACAGCATCTACCTTAATCTTGCTCAATGCCTTTAGCAGTCGCCATGTTCCAACGGGTTTCTCTATAGGATGTAGCACCACGTTCTGAGGTGCCCTTACAAACAGTTGGGCACAAAAAGCAGCAGTCACCACATGGAAGGTGGTGTCGGGCCAGGTCCGTGCACAACTATATATGGCAGGGATTGTCATCGCCACGTCGCCCAAGGCAGAAAGACGATATACTAGAATGTTCTTAGGTTTTTGTCTGTTCATGGCCTAATAGATATTAAATGGTTAAGCATTGCTATCCATGCCGTTCCACTTCGTTCAATACTATAAGAACGCGCCTTGTCTACCACAGATCGTTGCATCTGGTGTAATCGCGTCTCATCGTTGGCAAGCAATACCAATTCGTCGGCGAAACGTTTTTCGTCGTAGGGTTTCACAAGGATTCCTTCATTGGGTGTCGACACTTGGTCTGAGGCAGCCGAAAAACTATTGAACACCATGGGAACAACCCCACGTACCTGTGCTTCAGCTACACACATAGGCCAACCCTCGAACGATGAAGTGAGACAAAGAATTGATGCCTCGTCGTAGTACTGGGCCACATGAGTGGAATAGCCCTCAAAAGAACAGTGCTGCAACTGCAGTTCGCTTGCCAATGCTTTCAAGTTTTCGGCAGCCTTACCTTTTCCCACAATTTTCAGTTGCCAGTCAGGCATATGGTCTTGGGCCAACTTCCAGATGCGAAGCAGACGGTCCACGCGCTTGTCACGATGGGTGAGGCGTCCAACATACAGTACCACTTTCGACTTTTGATATTGGGGATTAAATGCCTGTGCAATACTATTTTGCAACACCCATATCTTATTGTCCGTTCTAGATAAGGATAGTTTTTCGATGAGTTCCTGCTTGTAACTATCACAAAGCACACCATAAGCATCCGACCAATCATAGACACGACGATACTTGCTCTTGTAGAACCACGTAAGCATTTTTTCCACTCCACAGGCATAGAACATGTTCTTCCATCGACTCTCCGCACGTTTATCGGCCAAATCGAGAAACTCGTAGCCTGGCGTGTTGTGCAGTTCGAACACCATTCTTACTCCTGTCTGACGTTTCAGCCAATGAGCATATAGTAGTTCACGATAAGTGATAAGAACCGACACCTGATTATTCAAAACATAGTCACGAACAGCAGAAGCCACCTTGCTAGAACGTTTTATGGGACCTTTGGGCAACACGTGAACATGGAACAAGCGCTCTGTACCTTTAGGATAAGCCTCTTGCCTATGGTTGATAACCATGATGGTCACTTTGAATCCATGACGACACAAGTAGTTGGCCACATCGATGGTCACCTGCTCAGCTCCACTGCATGGAAAATCCTTGTGGATAAACGCGATATGTCGTTCTCTGTTGCCCATACATCCTCGGCGTTGGGCGATAGCCAAGGTGCTGTCAGTACTCTCCATATTATCGCAGATGAGCACCTCGTCGAAACCCTTAACGCTGTCGAGCACGCGTTCAAGATGTCGCTCAGCATTGTAGGTGTTGATGACAGTGCTAATCTTATGCTCCATTGGTCATGTCGAAATAATGTTGGGCTACAGCCAACTGCGTGGCGCGCTCCAACCGTTTGTCACGAAACTGATCCACCCATTCATGGGCATGGCCGATAATAGCCTCGGCCTCATTGGGATGGTCAATATAGTATTGCAGTTTCTCTATGAGGTCCGAAAAGTCTGGCTTTACCTCAATATAATGGTAGCCAGGCTTCAAGCATCCTTCCATGAACCATGTCTCATATTTCATAGGCGGTGACACAGCGACGCTGTTCGACGACATGACCCACTTCAAGTTAGTGGCCACATCGACACCCTCAATGCAAGCAATGAACTTATAGTCCAACTGTTGAGCCACGCTGAGGAAAGGCTTTACTGTTTGCGGCATGTCTTCGTTTTGTTCCATATGAATTTTGCCCACGTCGCACATAGGATGATTCCAATAATCGGCATAGAGTTTTCTGCGCTGAGGCGATGCTGCTGCCCAGGTGGAACGAGCCACCATCATGTTTTTTTTCTCGCTGAAAGGTTTATCGTTTTTGACAAGCCACCCGAAGTGACGGCGCTTGTTCAACTTTAGGATAACTGAGTTGGAGTTGTTGCCTTGTATAGGCCTGCTCTTTACAAATGTGGGACAGTCGGGTACATGGGTCACATCGCCAGGCAGGAAACAGAACCGTAGCTGCTTGGGGAAGTAGCGCACCACTTCGTGCATATCGAAGAAATAGAAGGTGAAGCGGCGCTTCTGACTGTAGGGGAAACGGAAACCGCCTACGGTGAACGTATTGCTGATGGCTGTGGGTTGCGTCAGCCGGTTATAGTAGTCTACACGTGCTGCCACCAACTGCTTCTCCTCGTCAGTCAGGTCGTTGAGCAGATGCTGAAGCCTACGGCGGTAGATCCACCGTGGGGTCAGTGCATACGACAGGAAATGTCCTGCCATATAAGCATTCTTTTTAAGTGACGTGCGCAGGCTCATACGTTTAACTATCAACTATAAACTTTCAACTCTCAACTTTCAGGTAGGCCTCGACACCCTCGATGTCCTTTGGCGTATCGACGGAGAGTGACTTGCAGTGGCAGTTATAGTAATAGATGGGCACCTGGTTCTCGATGAAACGGAACGAGTCGTTCTCCTCAATCTTTTCGATAGGTCCGCGCGGTGTGTTGTGATAGAACTCCAACGCCTTGTGGTTGAAGGCACCCACGCCCACAAACTTATGGTACACATAGTCCATATTGCCCTTGGGGTAGGGGATGGGCGAGCGCGAGATGAACAGACAGCGATCGTGCTGGTCGGTCACGATCTTCAGGTTGGTGGCATCGACCACCTCAACAGGATTGGAGAAATCGGTCATCAGGTTGCTGACATAGAGTTCGCCCTCCTTAATCTCGGCAGGAATACACTGGATGATGGCCTCGCGAGTCAATAGAGGCTCGTCGCCGTTGACCATCACATAGAGGTCAGCATCCACCTTGGTAGACACCTCGTAGAGACGCTCGGTAGCCGTGTCGTGGTCGCTGCGGGTCATGATGACCTTGGCACCGAACGACTCTGCACAGGTCTTGATTTTCTCGCTGTCAGTAGCCACATATACCTCGCTGAACTCAGGCACATCCTTACAATGCTCGTATACCCACTGCAGCATGGGCTTGCCTAAAATCATAGCCAATGGCTTCTCAAAGAATCGTGACGATCCGCCACGAGCCGGAATAACACAAATAATGTTCATATCTTCTTTATTTATCATTTATTATTTTAAACCGTAGGGCGCTTATGCTTCCACCGCCTATGTGTCCACAGCCACAGGTGGGGCGCAGTCTTGATATCTTCCTCCAGCCGGCGCAGATAGGCCACGGTATAAGGAAATTCTTCGCCCTCTACAGGCTGTAACTCTTCAAAGGTGATATTGTAGTAACCACGTCGCGGCTGTTCCATATGGAGGTATATGCAAATTGCATCCACGTGCTGTCCCAGTTCTTCGGCTCCCACCATGTAGGGCGTATCTTGGTTGAGGAATGTTGTCCAGTGGTGCAGGCTGTTGCGTTTAGGACGTTGGTCGGATATGAAGCCGACGAGATAACTCTGATGCTCGCGTTTAAGACTTAGGATGGCGCGTGCTGCTTTCTTTTTAGGAAGGAGCAGGTCGCAGAAACGATGGCGCAGGCTTTGCATGATGAGGTCCATCGTCTCGTTGGCTACTGGTTCGTAAATATAGGTTTTCTTCTCCGGAATAGCAAGCCGATGGATTATTTCTCCTGACCACTCCCAGTTGCCGTAATGGCCAATGAGCACAAATACAGGGTGTCCCTTTTTTGCCATTTCCTCTACAAGACTGGTGTTATTGATGGTGATGCGGCGTTCCAGTTCTGCATCGCTGATGTGTGCCTGCTTCAGGGTTTCTACCATGATGTCGCACATGTGACGGTAAACGTTGCGTTCTGTTTGTCGTATCTGACTGGGCGTGAGGTGGGGCAACGCTTTCTGAAGGTTCGTCCTTGTTACCTTGCGTCTATATCTGATGACATAATAGAGTATAGGCCATATGGTACTACTGATGGCATAGAGCACTGGCAATGGTAGGAGTGCCACTGTGTGGAGTAAGAACCATGTTATTTTGTATTTCATCCTGTGATAATATTTACAATTTTGTCGGTAGCACCTCCGTTCTGCTCTGCGTATTGGACAGCCTTACGGCAGGTGTCTTGATGGTCATTTGCTCTGATTCCAACGAGCCATTGTCGCAATTCATCAGCATTGAGGACAATGGCTCCGATACCCAGGTCAATCATTTGCTGTGGAGTGGCCTTGCGGTGGATGTTGGGCCCAAAGGCAACGGGCAGTCCATAGACCACAGGTTCGATGACACTATGCAGATAACGGGTGAAACCACCCCCTACATAGGCGTAGTGCCCGTATCGATAAAGACGTGAAAGGTCGCCAACGTAGTCGATAATGAGTGTCTGAACGTCGGTGAAATCTGTGTTTTTGTCGCATTCGGCATAGCGTAGGGTACGTCCTTTGCATCGGCTGATGATATTGTCTATGGAGGCATCGCTAATCTCGTGGGGTACCATGATGAACTTCGTGTCACGTTCGGCATTGGCCAGACCCGTTACTATCGTACGGTCGTTCTCATCGTTGATGCTGCCTGCAATAAAGACGTTATTGCTATTGGCACAGAAATGTTCTATTACCTCGTTGTGATAGTCCGTCTTGGCTATGTTGATAGCATTGTCGAAGAGTGGGTCTCCCACCACACGACAGTTGTCGAAGCCCATCTTGTGAAGGTTTTCCTTCGAGCGTTCGTCGCTGACGGTGAACATCGTGATGGCTTTCAATGCCTTACGCAGAGGCCACGCATACCATTTCAGGAGATATGAGGTGTTTGGTATCAGGGCAGAAATGAGGAATGTGGGTATCTGTCGCCGCTTCAGTTCGCTCAAATAGTTGATCCAGTATTCCGAGATGATGAAGACGGTACGCTCAGGCTTGACGGTGTCGAGGAAGTTTCTGACGTTCTTGCGCGTGTCGAACGGCATGTAGAAAATATAATCAGCTGTGCCGCGTTTGTGATGGAGAGCCTCGTAACCAGTTGATGAGAAAAACGTCAGCACTACCGCGAATCCCTGTTTCTGCAATTGAAGGATGATGGGACGTGCAACAGCGTATTCACCCATTGAGGAGGCATGAATCCAACAGACAGGACGTGTCTCGTCTCTCATGCTGGTGGCTATGTGGGGGAGCAGGTCTTTCTGTCCCAAAATAAAACGGTGGGTCTTACTTCCTTCCTTGACAAACAACAGGTGTCCCTTCTGAACTTGTCGCATGAGAAAGTTCAGAAATGTAACTACGATGTTGTAAAACCCACGCATTTTTCTCCGTTTTCTTATTTTGGTGCAAAGGTAGCAAATGTTTTTTAGATTGACAAAATAATTTCTATTTATTTTGGCAAGTCGTTTTTTATTTGTACTTTTGTCGCATCAAATCTAAAGACCTTGCTTATGTACGACAAAGAATATGGGCTGTATATCGCCCATAGCTCCACAGCAGGAGCATTGAGTATTCTGGGAAAGATGGCCAACCGTCACGGACTCATAGCTGGCGCTACTGGTACGGGTAAGACGGTGACGCTGCAAGTGATGGCTGAGTCGTTCTGTCAGGCTGGTGTGCCTTGCTTTATGGCCGACATGAAAGGCGACCTCAGCGGCATCTCTCAAGCGGGCAAAATGAGCGGTTTCATCGAGAAAAGACTGCCAGAATTCGGTATTGAGGATCCAGAGTTTCAGTCTTGTCCAGTCAGGTTTTTCGATGTCTATGGCGAGCAGGGTCATCCCATGCGTGCTACCATCTCGCAGATGGGGCCGCTGTTGTTGTCGCGTCTACTGGGTCTTAACGAGACTCAAGACGGTGTGCTGAATATCGTCTTCCGAGTAGCTGACGAACGTGGTCTGAAGATTCTTGACCTGAAGGATCTGCGCTCGATGCTTGACTTCGTGTCACAGCATGCTAAGGAATATACCTCTAAATATGGTAATGTGTCGGCTGCGTCGGTAGGAGCCATCCAACGTGCCCTCTTGCAGATGGAGAACCAAGGTGCTGAGAAGTTCTTTGGTGAGCCGTCGTTTGATATCTTTGACCTCTTACAGGTGGAGCAGGGTAAGGGTGTTATGAATGTGTTGGCAGCCGACAAGCTGATGATGCAGCCCAAACTCTATTCCACGTTCCTTCTCTGGTTGCTCAGCGAGCTCTATTCCACGCTTCCGGAGGTGGGCGACCTGCCCCAGCCCAAGCTGGTATTCTTCTTCGATGAGGCCCATATGTTGTTCGAGGGTACCTCTAAGGCACTTACCGATAAGATAGAACAGGTGATTCGTCTGATCCGTTCAAAGGGCATTGGTATCTACTTTATTACACAGAGTCCCACTGATATCCCAGAGAACATCCTGGGGCAGTTGGGCAATCGCGTTCAACATGCCCTGCGCGCCTATACACCGAAAGACCAGAAGGCCGTGAGGACGGCGGCAGAGACGTTCCGCGCCAATCCTGCCTTCAAGACCGATGAGGCTATCATGAACCTTGAGACAGGTGAGGCATTGGTCAGTTTCCTTGATGAAAAGGGCGCTCCTTGTGTGGTAGAACGTGCTAAGATACTGTTCCCGCTATCCCAGATAGGTGCCATTACAGATGGACAGCGCCTGGATATTATCCGTCAGAGCCGTATCTATGGCAAGTATGATACGCCCATTGACAGCGAGAGTGCCTACGAGGTGTTGATGCGTGAAGAAGCCGCTGCTGCTGAAGCCAATGATGCTGCTCAGGCTGAGAAAACCGGAAATTCCGGAGAATCCGGAAAGTCCGGAAAATCCGAGAAGAAGGCAGGCATCATGTCGAAGGTGTGGAAGGCCATCATTACTGCCGTCACATCAACCATTGCCGCTATTCTGGGCACGTGGGTCAGCGATAAGGTGACGGGCAAAAAGACCAAGAGCAAGTCATCGACAACTGGCAGGGTAGTGAAGAATGCTACAAGTGCGGCTACCCGTACTGTTACCAGAGAACTGACTCGCGACATCCTTGGTAACCTCACCAAGTGATGGCGCTAATCCTCACTAATAGCCAACTCCTAATAGCTAACAGCTTTTAATTGATCTTGTAGTCAATCGCCTCATGCTGTTCGATATAGTCGATCAGCGCGTGGCGTATGTCGATTGTCTTGAGACGTGAGCGTAGCAACACATGGTTGTGGCCTGAAGAGTCGCGCAACTGGAAGAAGAGCTTCGTTCTGCCAGGACTCTCGTCGATTAGTTCACTCAGTTCCGTCACCACCTGTTCGTCAACACGGTCGGTAATCAAAGAGATGGTGATGCTGTCGATGGCTTTCTCCTTGACCGTCTGGAGCAGGTCAACATTGACAATCTTCAGCTCTTTCTGGTCAGAGTTGTAGAAGCGGCTCTTCATCTTGCCTGTGATATAGACGGCTGCACCTATGGAGAACTTACCTCCCAGGTTGAACCAGTCATCGCCAAAGATGGCCAGTTCGCCCGATCCCTCAAAGTCCTCCAGCGTTACCAGTCCCCATTGCTTGTTGTCACGTCCCATCCTCACCTGTACGCTCGTGACGATGCCTCCCAGGGTGATGTCCTCGCGGTCCTTTAACGCTGCTCCTCTGTCAGCCAGTTCCGAGCAACGTGCATTACAAAGGTTGTCAAGGATGATCTTGTACTCGTCCAGCGGATGGGCCGATAGGTAGATGCCTACGAGGTCGCGCTCTTTGTTCAGACGTTCTATGTCGCTCCAGCGTTCATCCGTCTTGGGTATTGGGGGCGTGGCTATCTCAACACCATCATCAAAACCGCCAAACAGCGAGAACTGTGCTTGTTGCTTCTCCTGCTGGTACAGCTGTCCGTAGCGCACCAGGGTGTCAAGGAACATTTCGCCCTTGTTGTTGGTGGCAAAGAACTGCTCGCGACGGATGCCGAAGCTGTCAAAACCACCACTCAGCGCCAGCGACTCATAGGCCTTGCGGTTGACGTTGGCAAAGCTGACGCGTTGGGCAAAGTCAAAGATGGTCTTGTAGGGACCGTTCTTGGTGCGCTCGTCGATGATGGCAATGGCTGCAGCGTCGCCCAGACCCTTGATGGCAGCCAGTCCGAAACGAATCTCGCCTTTCTGGTTCACACCAAACTTCTGGTACGACTCATTGACATCGGGCCCCAGTGTGGCGATGCCCATCTGCTTACATTCGTCCATCAGTTTTGTGATTTCTGTTATCTGGTCGCGCCTACGACTCATAATGGCAGCCATGAACTCAGCGGGGTAATTGGCCTTAATATAGGCAGTCTGGTAGGCCACCCATGAATAGCAGGCTGCATGCGACTTGTTGAAGGCGTAGGAAGCGAATGCCTCCCAGTCTCCCCATATCTTGTCGAGCACCTTCGGGTCGTGTCCATTCTTCTTGCCACCCTCAATAAACTTCGGTTTCATCGCATCTACGATGTCCTTTTTCTTCTTACCCATCGCCTTTCGCAGGGCATCGCTCTCACCACGGGTGAAGTCTGCCAACAGTCGCGAGAGCAACATTACCTGCTCCTGATAGACGGTGATGCCGTAGGTGTCCTTCAGGTACTTCTCCATGACGGGGATGTCGTAAGTGATAGGCTCTTCGCCATGCTTACGACGGATGAACTGGGGGATGTAGCCCATAGGTCCTGGACGGTAGAGGGCGTTCATGGCGATGAGATCCTCGAAGACGGTAGGCTTCAGCTCGCGCAGGTATTTCTGCATACCTGCCGACTCAAACTGGAACGTGCCGACGGTGCGTCCCTGCTGATACAGTTCGAAGGTCTTCGGGTCGTCGATGGGTATGTTGTCCAGATCCACCTCTATGCCGCGTGTCAGTTTGATGTTCTCGCAGGCCTCCTTCAACTCCGACAGCGTTTTCAGTCCGAGGAAGTCCATCTTGATGAGTCCTGTCGATTCGATGACGTGACCATCGTACTGCGTACAGTTGGTCTTGGTGTCCTTGAAGTCGGGGTCATCGGCCGTACTCACAGGTACCCAGTCAGAGATCGGGTCGCGACAGATGATGAAGCCGCAGGCATGAATACCCGTACCACGGACGGTACCCTCCAGCATCTTCGCATATTTAATGGTGTTGGCTAATGCCGGATCGTTGGAAGCTTCTGCCTCGCGCAGTTCGGGCACGGCCTTGATGGCGTTTGTCAGATTCATCTTCGGCGTTTTGCCGTCAACATCTGGCAAACGGTCAGGGATGGCCTTGCAAAGGGCGTTCGAGATGGCCAGCGGCAGCTTTTCCACACGTGCCACGTCCTTGATGGAGTTCTTCGTAGCCATCGACGCATAGGTGATGATGTGGGCGCAGTTCTCGTGACCGTATTTGTCCTCCACCCATTTCAGCACACGGCCGCGTCCGTCATCATCGAAGTCGGTATCGATATCGGGCAACGAGATACGGTCAGGGTTCAGGAAGCGCTCAAACAGCAAGTCGTATTTCAACGGGTCAATCTTGGTGATACCCAAGCAGTAGGCCACCACCGAACCGGCAGCAGAACCACGTCCAGGTCCTACCATCACGCCCAGCTCGTCGCGTGCCGAGTTGATGAAGTCCTGCACAATGAGGAAGTAGCCAGGGAAGCCCATCGTCTTCATGATGTGCAACTCAAAGCGGATGCGGTCCTCCACCTCTGGCGGAAGGCTGGTATCTCCGGAATTTCCGGTGTCTCCGGATTTACCGTATATCCTGGAGGCTCCTTCATACGCCAGCTTCGCCAGGTAGTCGGCTTCGAACTTGATGCGATAGAGCTTGTCGTAGCCGCCCAGCTTCTTGATTTTCTTCTCACCTTCTTCGCGTGAAAGTGGATTTTCGCCGTTTTCATCGGTGGTGAACTCGCGGAAGAGGTCTTCCTTAGAGAACTTCTTTCGCCATTCTTCCTCGGTACCAAACGTCGATGGAATGGGGAAAAATGGCATGATGGGATCGTGGTCGAGTGAGTAGAACTCAACCTTGTCGAGAATCTCCAGCGTGTTCGACAGCGCCTCAGGCACATCGCTGAAGATCGCATTCATCTCAGCTTTTGTCTTGAACCATTCCTGCTTGGAGTAGAGCATGCGGGTGGGGTCGTCCAGATCCTTGCCTGTTGAGAGACATAGCAGGTGGTCGTGGGCCTCGGCATTCTCTTTGTCAACGAAGTGTACATCGTTGGTACAAACCAGTTTGATGCCATACTCCCGTGCCAGTTCGATAAGCACCTTGTTGGCCCGTTGCTGCATGGGGAACGTCTCGCGGTTGGCCCTCACTGTGGGGTCGGTCACCTCGTGACGCTGCAACTCCAGATAGTAGTCGTCGCCAAAAAGGTTGTGGTACCACTCTATGGCCTCGCGCGCTCCCTTCATGTCGCCGTTGAGAATCTTCCTGGGCACCTCGCCAGCGATACATGCTGAACAGACAATCAGTCCCTCGTGGTAGCGCTCCAGTTCGGCACGGTCGGTACGCGGACGACTGTAGAATCCGTCCACCCACGAATTACTCACCAGTTTGATGAGGTTCTTATAGCCTTGATAGTTCTTCGCCAGGACTATCAGGTGGTAGCCGCTCTGGTCTTCCTTACCGTCCTTCTTCTCCTTGGGACCATATTTCGCAACATACATTTCGCAGCCGAAGATGGGTTTGAACGGTTCCAAGCCCTCCTTCTTGCGGCCTTTGTTCACATCGTTACAGATATCGTGAAACTCCTTGATGCCAAACATGTCGCCATGATCGGTGATGGCCATTCCGCGCATACCATCGCCGATGGCCTTCTCAACCAGTTTCTTGATCTTCGACTGTCCGTCGAGAATCGAGTAGTACGTGTGAACGTGCAGGTGTATGAAGTCTTCCATTGTTTTTATTGTAGCAAGAGTGACTGCAAAGGTACAAAATATTATTCATTTTTCCAAGAAATCATCCAAAAACATCCTCCAAAAACACCTTTTTAATTAAAATATTTGTTCTTTTCAAAAAAGAGCCGTATCTTTGCAAAGAACAATCCAACAACAAAATAATGATGCTGCCTATGAAACGAATCCTCTTTACATTGACCCTGCTGTTCACGATGACAGCTGTGGTTCAAGCGCAGGACGACTACTACCTGCGTCAGGCGAAGTCGTATATGCGCGATGCGGAGTATCACACGAAGCGTGCAGAGAGTCACGAACGCGATGCCGACTACTACAACCGTCAGGCTCAGGGCTATATGCGCGATGCCGACTATTACACGCGTCATAATGACTTGGACAAGGCGCGTACACGAACGCAGTGGGCACGCGACGCTACTGACAAGGCTACCACGCGCCTGCGTTGGGCAAAGGAAGAGCGCGACAAGGCCAGCCAATACATGCGCTGGGCGCAGGATGCTATGAGAAAGGCAAAATAACAAAAAAGCTCCGCTTGTGTGCGGAGCCTTTTTTGTTTTTAGTTGTTGGTTACAGTGGATATTCCTCGAAGGCGTAGAGCACCGTGGAGAGATAGCGCTCACCCGTATCGGGCAGCAGTACCACGATCTTCTTGCCCTTGTTCTCAGGACGCTTGGCCACCTGAATGGCAGCATAGAGGGCAGCGCCAGCGCTGATACCCACCAGCAGACCCTCGCTCTGGGCGATCTCACGACCTGTGCGGATGGCATCGTCATTATCTACGTCAAACACCTCGTCGATGACCTGTGCGTCGTAGGTCTTGGGCACAAAGCCGGCACCAATACCCTGAATCTTATGAGGACCGCTGGGCTGTCCGTTCAGGACGGCACTCGACTTCGGCTCTACGGCAATCACCTTTACGTTGGGGTTCTGCTCCTTCAGATACTTACCCGTTCCTGAGATGGTGCCGCCAGTACCCACGCCGCCGATGAAGATATCGACCTTTCCGTCTGTGTCGCGCCAGATCTCAGGACCTGTTGTGGCATAGTGCTTAGCAGGGTTGGCTGCGTTCTCAAACTGCTGCAGGATGACTGCGCCAGGAATCTCGTCGCGCAGAGCTTCGGCTGCTGCGATAGCGCCCTTCATGCCGTCCTTGCCAGGGGTCAGACGCACCTCTGCACCATAGGCCTTCACCAGGTTGCGACGCTCTACACTCATCGTGTCGGGCATCGTCAGGATGAGGTGATAGCCCTTCACGGCGCTAACCAGAGCCAGTCCCACGCCCGTGTTGCCGCTGGTGGGCTCGATGATGGTGGCACCAGGTTTCAGGATGCCTTTCTCCTCTGCGTCCTCGATCATCGCCAGAGCGATACGGTCTTTCACGCTGCCGCCAGGATTAAAGAACTCTACTTTGGCAATAACTGGGGTTTCCAGACCCTTAGCCGTTGAATACTTGTTGAGCTCCAGAAGTGGGGTGTTGCCGACGAGCTCGGTCAGCTGCTTTGCAATCTTACTCATAACTCTATACCTTATTAATAATATATAATGTTTACTGTTTACTGTTTACCGTTTAATTTTTAATTTTCCTGCTGCAAAGGTACGGCGATTCTGACACTCCCACAATCCTCTTTTTATGGCATTTCGCATACCAAACGTTTGGTAGAACCGTCTCATCGTCGCACAAGGTGACGCACTTTCATACCTTTTGACTTAAGTCAAAGAGTCGCGTGACTTAAGTCAAAAGATCGTTCGACTTAAGTCAAAAGGTCTTCCGACTTAAGTCAAAAGGTTGCCTTCTGCGTCACTTTGCCTTACGTTCTGTGTTATCTTGCCTCGCGTTCTGTGTCATCTAGCCTCACGATAAGATGAGCGGCAAGCCTTTCGGCCTGCCGCTCATCTATAAAGAAAGGTAATGGATTTAGATCTTTTCTAATGCCTGCTTGATGTCGTCGAGGATGTCCTCCACATCCTCGATACCTACAGAGAGACGGATGAGGTCGGGGGCTACGCCAGCCTCGAGCAGTTGCTCGTCAGAGAGCTGACGATGGGTATGCGAGGCAGGATGCAGCACACAGGTGCGGGCATCAGCCACGTGGGTCACGATATTAATCATCTGCAGGGAGTCCATCCACTTGATGGCCGTCTCGCGCGTGCCTTTCAGTCCGAAGGCGATAACGCCACACGAACCGTTGGGCAGGTACTTCTGTCCCAGGGCATAGGCCTTGTCGCTGGGCAGACCGCAGTAATGCACCCACGCTACCTTGGGGTTGTCGTGCAGGAACTCGGCCACCCGCTGTGCATTCTTGCAATGCTGGGCCATACGCAGATGGAGCGTCTGCAGACCGAGGTGCAGCAAAAACGAGTTCTGCGGAGCGGGTATCGAGCCCAGGTCGCGCATCAACTGGGCAATGAGCTTCGTGGTGTAGCCCATCTTGCCAAAGGCCTTCACGTAGGTAAGACCGTGATAGCTGTCATCGGGGGTGCAGAGGCCAGGGAAACGGTCGATGCCCGACGGAGAACCGTCGGGAACGATGCCATCCTGGTGGGTGCAGGTCATCCAGTCGAAGTTGCCGCTATCCACTACGACGCCGCCCACCTGAGTGGCCAAGCCGTCCATGTACTTAGTGGTGGAGTGGGTGACGATGTCAGCACCCCACTCAAAGGGACGGCAGTTGACAGGTGTGGCAAAGGTGTTGTCGACTATCAGGGGCACGCCGTTCTTGTGGGCGATGCGTGCAAACTTCTCGATGTCGAGGACGGCACAGCCTGGGTTAGAGATGGTCTCGCCAAACAGCGCCTTGGTGTTGGGGCGGAATGCAGCCTGGATCTCTTCCTCGCTGGTTTCCTGCGAAACGAACGTACACTCGATGCCCAGTTTCTTCAGCGTCACACCAAAGAGGTTGTAGGTGCCGCCGTAGATTTCGTTGGAGGTGACAATATGGTCGCCACTCTGACAAATGTTGAAGATAGCATAGAAGTTGGCTGCCTGTCCGCTGCTGGTCAGCACGGCACCCACGCCGCCTTCGAGCGTGGCAATCTTTGCTGCCACAGCATCGTTGGTGGGGTTCTGCAGACGGGTGTAGAAATAGCCCTCCTTCTCTAGGTCGAACAGCTTCGCCATCTCGTCGGAGTCATCGTACTTGAATGTCGTCGATTGGATGATGGGTAACTCTATCGGTTCTCCATTCTTGGCCTTGTAGCCAGCTTGTACACAGAGTGTGCCTTGTCTCATTTTCTTTTCCATTAGTGGTTTGTATGTTTTATATGTAGAATTCGCTTGAATCAATGAGTCCTGCGCGGAGCGCGTATTTCACCACCTCGTGGGCTGTGTTGACGTTCAGCTTGCGGAAGATGTTCTTGCGATGGGTGGTGATGGTGTGGACGCTGGAGAAACGCTCGGCAGCAATCTCCTTCGTCGTCTTACCCTGTGCGATGGCTTTCACAATCTCCATCTCTGTGGAGGTAAGGATGCTGGGCATCTCTTCCTCTTGTTGCTGAGTGATGATTGTCTCCAAGGCACGCTGACTAAGATACCGCGTGTGGCGGCTGGCTGCATTCAGGGCCTCGCGCACCTCGCTCATGGGACTATCCTTGAAAACAACACTGAACTGATGGGACGAGTACACCACGCGGCGGATGAACTGAGGCGTCAGCTCGTCGCTGATGAGTACCCAGCTTGACGCGCTGAAACGCTCGGCAATAATCAGTAGCTGTTCTTCGTCAGCGATATCAAACAAAGTGTAGTCGAGCAATACTACTGCACTCTCGTGCTCCTTGAGCAGCTCTACAAGTCTTGCCTTGTCGAAAGCACGATAAACGACATTCGCTTCGTCTTTCTGGAGAAGACTCTCCAGAGCGAATCGCGTCAGTTCCTGATTGTCGGCTATGATAAATTGTCCCATTGTCGTTTGTGTTGATTAAGCCATCGTCTGGTTACTTGAATCGTAGTTTGAGTCCTACTACCAACATGCGTCCAGGCGAATAGAGCGCATATTTGCGGGTGGAGGAGTCGATGCGACGGTCAACCCTGTCAAAGATGTTGTTCACACCAATGCTTGGCTCCAGATAAGCCCACTTCGCTACATCGAACGAATGGGTGGTGTTCAGGTTCCACAATCCGAAACCTGGCGCATCTTCGTAATTGCCCGTATAATAGGTCTTGGACTGCAAACGTCCGTTCAGGTTGACGTTCAGTCTGTATTTGCCCCACACATGATGATAGTTTGCAGCAATCGTAGCCGCATGGCGGATGCTGCGTTCCAGCACGGTCCACACATCATCAGTACATGTTCTGGCGTAGGTGTAGGCATAGTTGGCAGAGAGGTTGAGGCCCTTTACCACGTTTGCCGACACGTTGACCAGTACGCCCTTGACATCACCCTTGTCGCTGTTCTGATAGAGTGCATAGCTTATCATCTTGTCTGCCTGATCCTGCGTCATCTCAGGAAACTCGTTCATCAGCATCTGTCGGGTGGCGTCATCGACGTCGATGTTCTGTTTCACCACCATATCGTTGATGCGGTTCATATAACCCGTGATGCTGACGGCAACCACCTGTGTGCGATACTCCGCATTGAGCGCGAGGTAGTGGCTCTTCTCAGGTTTCAGGTCCTTGTTGCCAAAGCTGATCTGTGCCTTACCACGATTCACAGAGAAATAGTGATAGTAGAGCTCGTCGAGTCCAGGTGCACGGAAACCTGCTGAATAGGTGGCACGGAAGCGGAAGTCACCTGGGGCATACATCAGGGTGGCTTTGGGGGTCAGATGATTATTGAATGTTTCGTGATGCGTCAGTCGTAAGCCAAGTGTGGCCGTAAAGTCTCTGAGGAACTTCATCTCATGCTGGCCGTATGCTGCCAACGTGTACACGTTCTGGTCGATGTTGCCACTCGTGGCCTTCAGATAGTCCTTGCGCCAATCGGCTCCAAAGATGGTTGTGGAATGGGCCGTAAGACCAAGAATCGCCTTGACCTGTCCTTCCATCATGCGCTGTTTCTTTGACTGCACATATTCATCGATGGCATGAGCATCTGACAGCACATCGTACTCCTTGCCATAGCGGAAACGGTCCACCGTGAAGTCGGCTTGTAGCGAGTTCTTTTGTGTGAACTTATAGATGCCGCCCAAGTTCCAGCGCAGACCCTTGTAGCGCATCTCATAGTCTGTGCCGCCAGTGATGTCTGCCCGTGTGTCAGGGCGGTCGGTTATCTTATAGGAATAGTCCAGGCCTGCATTCAGCGCCAGGTGCTGATTGGGGGAGTAGGTGAACTTCTGTCCCAGAACGCTTGCGCGATAGCCCGTAAACAGCGGTGCTATCGAAGGCTGCGTCTCTGTGTCCGAACCCTTGACGTACTCCAAGTCGTTGTTGCGATAGCTGTCGGCACGGTCGTGGGTAAACGACGTGTACGAGCCGAAGCCGTTCTTGTAGATGTCAAGGTTGGCACTCTCTGTCAGCTCGCCATTACCACTGATACGCGTCGTGTTGGTGATGCCAACAGGAAAACCGTCTGACTCCGTAGGCTGTTCGGTGATGATGTTGATGACACCAGCAATAGCATCGCTACCGTAGAGTGAAGATGCGGCGCCGTCGAGTACCTCGATGCGCTTCACGCGAGCCATGTTGATGCGGTTCAGGTCCACATTGTTCGAGATGTCGCCCGACAGCTTCTGACCGTTAATCAGGATGAGGATATACTTGTTGCCCAGACCGTTCAGTCGCAGTTGCGAGCCCATGCTGTTGGGTGCCATCGATACCTGCGGCATCAAGTGGGTCAGCGCACCATCGAATGTGGTGATACCCAGCTCACGGATTTCCTGACTGCTGATGACGCTGACAGGTGTCGATGTACTCTTCAGTCGTTGGTGATGACCCGAGCCTGTCACCACAACGGGGTTCAGGTTGTATGTCCGATCGACAGAGTCGCGACGCTCCATCTTGTGTATCTGTGCAGAAGCCGTATTCCCTGAAAGGACCGCTATCAACAGGATTAATGTAATTTTGCGCATGTTCTATTTGTTTTTCTTTTGGGGAACCTGTTGCTGCTTCTCATTCTTCACCTCCACAGGTGCTACCTGATAGCCAATCTTCTCGAATGCCTTGAAAAGTGCCTCGGACGAGGTCTTGTCGGCATCGTAGGTGATGGTGACACGCTGTTCCTTGACGTTTGTCTCGATGGTCTTGATGCCTTTCTCGAAACGCAGGTTTCCCTTGATTTTGTTCTCGCAGCTGGCACAGTGCATCTGCGGGTTGGTGGTGACGACGAGTGTCTTAATGTCTTTGGCTTGTGCGCCCAGAGCTACCAGCATCAGGGCGAATGAAATAAATGCTTTTTTCATAATTATTCTTTGTTTGATCTTTTATTACAGTTTCTTACCCAGGTTCATGCGGATGCCTGCATAGAACATGCGACCATGGACGGGTCCCCATACCATTGTGGGATCGAACTCGCTACTCCAGGGATCAGAGGCATTGATGATGGGATTGGGTTGCAGATAGTCTGTCAGGTTCTCGCCGCCCACATAGATGGAGAAGTGACGGAACCAACGGGTCACTTGAGCGTTCAGCTGTCCATAGGCAGGGAAGCGCTTGTCCCACGAAGGTGTGCCGTTGGCCTTCTGGTAGGGTTCGGGCATGCGTCCGCCACCGTTGAGCTGGAACGTCGCATCAAATTGCCACAGTCCGAGCGGCGTCTTGTAACTGGCGGTGAGCAGACCCTTGTACTTGCTCTGCAACGGTTTTTCACGAAGCTTACCACCATAGGTGGCACGTACATCGTTCAGACGGTAGGCTGCCGTGAGTTCCAAGCCACTGATGATGGGATAGCTGATATCCAACTGGAAAGTGTGCGAGTAGGAACGTCCGTCAAGGTTGGTCAGACGAATCTCCTGAGGGTTGCTATCGTAGTCGATAATCATCTGCTGGGTGAAGTGTGTATAGTAGTACTCGGCATTCACCTTTAGCAGTTTGTCGGCGAGGGGGATGCTCAGCGATGATGAGATACCGTAGTTCCATGCCTGTTCCTGCTGCAGGTCGTCAATGACGAGCTTTCGTCCACTACCCAGCAGGTAGTTGTTTTCAGCCAAAGCGAATGGTGTGCGATAACCCTTACCTGCCGATACACGGAAAGTGACGACATCCGAGGGTGCGTACTTCACGTGCAGACGGGGTGTGACAAATGTGCCGTAGCGTGAACTGTGGTCGGCACGCAGTCCTGCCATTGCGATGAGCTTATCGTCGAGGTTATAGGTGTATTGTGCGTAGATGCCAGAGGTTGTTTCTTTAGGAGAAATAGTGGAAGCAGCGAATTTGTCATCGCTTACATAAATCTTTTCACTTAAATAGTCGTGGTTCAGCGAGAGTCCAGCCGAGAGGTTGTGCTGCTTGGTGAAGTTGTTTTCGAACATCAGCTGCAGGTAGCCATTCTTCTCGTTGACATTGTAGGTCTTTACGCCATAGAGTGCATCGAGCTTGTGCAACGACCCACTGGCCATCAGCGCCACGTTGGTGCCGTGCTCGCTGTCGAGGATAAAGGCGTGCTTCATGTAGGCCTCGTAGCGACTGGTCTCCAAACCAATGGTATATAGATCGTGGACATTTGGTGCTGTGTGGTGGGTCTGTCCGCCATCGCGCTTCTCGTCCAAAAGAGCTATGCCGCCGTGGAAGACGTACACAGGCCCGAGATAATCCCAACGGTTTTGCAGGTTGAACTGCCGTACGTTCGGCTGATCGAGAAAACCGTCATCGTTGTCGTCGTGATGTCCCCAGTCATTCTCGTAGTGGGCCAAAACCTCCGTGTTTACCTCACCAAGATGGATATTGCCATCGGCATTGGCCTCCAAACGACTTTTCGTGTTGCCGTAGAGGTTGATGGTGGCACCTTCTTCGTCCTCGGGCTTCAGATACTCCACGTTGATCTGTCCCGTAATCGATTCGTAGCCGTTGCGTACCGATGAGGCTCCCTTCGACACCATGATACTCTTCATCCAAGGTCCAGGAGTATAGCCTAAGGAGTAAGGTGCAGCAGCTCCACGGAAGTTGGGCAGGTTCTCCGTGAGCATCTGCACGTAGGTTCCTGACAATCCCAACAGCTTGATTTGTTTGGCTCCCGTTGCTGCATCGCTGTAGTTTACATCGACGGAAGGGTTGGTGGTAAAGCTTTCACCCAGGTTACAACAGGCTGCCTTCAGCAGTTCCTGACCGGTGATGATGGAGGCATTATCCACACCGTGACTCTTGAGAAGTCCTGCACGGCGCGATACCACTCGCACTTCATTTATCGTCTGGTCTTTCAGAGTGTCCACCTGCTCACTTTGTGCCCATAGATTCTGTGACACACAGCAAAAGGTAAGCGCAACAACCAGCGTCTTGTTTTTGATAATCATGATTACTTTATTTGTAATACTCACGACTAATGTCGGCAGAGCATACCCATCCTGCCTTCTCTGAAAAAGAAAAGGAACTTTTCTTCATTCTCATCATTTTGCCTTTTCGGATGCAAAAGTACAACTATTTTTATGAATCAGCATGCAAAATATCGAAAAAAAGGGAATTAATAGTTATTATTAAGAAAAATTGTCTATATTTGCAACGCAATTTCAGAATGAACAACCAAGAATGAAGGACTATATCATCATCGTAGCAGGCGGCAAGGGACTTCGCATGGGTGGCGACGTACCCAAGCAGTTTGTGCCTGTAGGTGGACTGCCTGTGCTGATGCGTACCATTCAGCGTTTTAGGGAATATTCTGCCGACCTGCAAATCATCCTTGTGCTGCCAAAAGCACATCAGGACTACTGGCGTGAACTGTGTGAGCAGTATCATTTTCCTCTTCCATCAGAGAGAAATGAGGGAGGCTCCTACCTGTTGGCTGACGGGGGTGAGACCCGCTTTCATTCTGTGCAGAATGGGCTGAAATTGATACCTGATGATGCCGATGGAGTAGTGGGAGTGCATGATGGCGTGCGTCCTTTTGTCTCAGTCGATGTCGTCCGTCGTTGCTATGAGGAGGCTCGTCGCAGCAAGGCTGTCATCCCTGTGGTGCCTGTGGTGGAGACGTTGAGGCATGTGGGAGCGATGGGTCCTATAAGTCCAATGGGTCCAATGGGAGCTGTGGGAGGTTCGGTTACCGTACCTCGCTCTGACTATCGGTTGGTGCAGACGCCGCAATGCTTCGATATTCAACTATTAAAGGCTGCCAACCGCCAGCCTTATCAGGAAGGCTTTACTGATGATGCTTCAGTCGTTGAGGCATATGGACACACGATTACCCTAGTCGAAGGCAACCGTGAGAATATCAAGCTCACTACACCCTTCGACCTGCAAGTGGCAGAAGTACTTTGCTGATTATCTGAAGTTTTTCAGTTCATAGAGCGCATCAAGGGCTTTGCCCGTGCTGTTGTTAAAAAGGCCAGCGTTGTACCAGTCGGAAGAAAGGTCGCCTGTGCAGCCTTTGGCATTGGCCTCAGGATACCACCAAGAGAGACCGTTGACCAATGGGTGCTCTTTCAGCATGGTGATGAGGTCTTGGGTGAACTGTTTCTGTCCAGCCACAGAATAAGGATAGGTGGCAGTGTAGTTGAAGGAGGTGCCTGGTACTTCCCACTGCGAGGGATAGCCCGTCTCTACAATCTGAATCTTCTTGCCGTAGTTGGCCGTCTCCAGTCGGTTAATGGCTGTTTTCAGGGTGTTCAGATCGCCGTGGAAATAAGGATAGTAGGACAGACCTATGATGTCGTAGTCCACGTTGGCATTCTTCATGCGGTTGAAGAAATCTATGAGTACGTTAGGCTTGGGCGTACGTTCGCTATGAATGATGATCTGAGCACGTGGACAAACCTCACGACAGGCTTTGCCAGCCTGTTTCAGTAGATTGGTAAAACGGTTCCAGTTGGTTGCGTCGCTGGATGTATAGCAGCGGTTGGCGCTGGTGCCGGAGGTTCCCCACAGCATACCATACGATATCTCGTTGCCTGTCTGGATGAAGTCGGGCGAGGCTCCTGCGGCGTTCAGCTGTTGCAGACAGTCCTTAGTATAGTCGTAGATTTTTGTTTGTAGTTGACTGTTGTCTAGCGACAGCCATGCGGCGGGTGTCCACTGCTTGGAAGGGTCGGCCCAAGTATCGCTATAGTGGAAGTCGAGCAACAGCAACAGACCGGCGTCTTTTATCCTTTTAGAAAGGGTGATGACATAGTCGAGATCTTGAATGACAGCCTTGTCGCTATCGTTCGACGGGTCAACGAATAGACGTACACGGATGGTGTTCCAGCCCTGCTGCTTGACAAAGGCGAGCAGGTCGTCGATGTTGTTTCCATTCTTGTCAAGGTATTTAGCTCCCTGTTGCTCGTATTTCAGTAACATCGACAGGTCGCCACCCACAAAGTGCAAGTTGGGGATATGCGTAGTGATACTGTCGATATCAGCCGTTTGCATCGTGTTGTTGAGGGTTGATCCCCCATTGGTGAACGTCAGTTCGGGTGCTGTCTCTACGTTGCCCTGCTTACAGATATACAAGTTCTGAGCCTGTGTGCTCATGACTGCGGCCAACAGCATACTTACAAGAATCAATGCTTTCTTTTTCATGCTCTTTTGTTTTTTTCGCCGACAAAGATACAAAATAAATTGTAAAACCGATGATGTTTACATAACTTTTCTTACCTTTGCATCGAAAAAACAACAGATATTGTGAAAGGAATCGTTTATGGCATTCTTCTGTGGGCGGCTTTCCAGACCGTTACCGTTACTGCACAGAAAGCGTCCTCCCCTAATGGGAAGGTGTCGGTACAAGTCGTTGACAAAAAACTCGTGGTCTGCTACGACAAGCAGCAAGTGTTGGAACTGGCTGACGTACCGTTTAATGAACTGAAAAGCATCAGAAAGGTGAAGGACGACTACCAGATGCTCTCTGGCAAACGTCTTCACTGTACCAACAAGGCCAGGGAATATCAAGCACTCATTGGGCCCGATGCCAAGATGGTGATGCGTCTTTATAACGACGGCATCGCCTTCCGCTATGAATATACGAACCTGCACAATAGCAAAGTGCCGCGGGAGCATACCGTCTATCTGATTCCAGAAGGTACCAGACGCTGGATGATGCAATGGGCGGAATCCTACGAAGGATTCTTCCCCCTGAGCACCACCTACAAGCAGAAGCCTGTTCCTTCCTATAGTGGCACCTTCGCCTCTGCAGAGGGATGGAACAACCGCTGGGCCTATCCGGCATTGCTGGAACCTGCAGATGGTGTCTTCGCGTTAATATCCGAGGCCAACATAGAACGCAGGCAGAGCGCATCCAGTCTGTATAACGATGGTGAACGCTTCAGTGTGGTGCCTGCTGATAATGATCAGGAATATAGTGGTGAGTGGCACACACCATGGCGTGTTGTCATCATGGGCTCACTGGCCGATGTCGTGCAGTCGACGCTGGTTACCGATGTCAGCGAACCTTGTCAACTGGCCGACACCAGTTGGATCAAGCCTGGTGTGGTGTCGTGGATCTATTGGGCCTACAATCACGGCTCCAACGATTTCAATGTCATTAAGAAGTATGTGGATATGGCCGTCACGTTGAAGCTGCCCTACGTGCTCATCGATGCCGAGTGGGACGAGATGGATAAGCTCGCTTCCAATGGAGGAAAGACCATCGAGGACGCCGTGGCCTATGCCAATTCCAAAGGTGTTAAACCGCTGATATGGTACAACTCATCGGGAGGGTGGGTGAATGGTGCCCCGGGTCCAAAGTACCGTCTGAACAAACCCGAGGACCGCGAGCGTGAGTTCGCCTGGTGCGAGAAGATTGGTGTGGCTGGCGTGAAGATAGACTTCTTCAGTGGTGACAACCAGCAGAATATGGACTATTGTCAGGATCTGCTTGAGAGTGCTGCCCGTCATCATCTGATGGTTAACTTCCATGGTGCCCCTATTCCTCGCGGCTGGCAGCGTACATGGCCCAACCTGCTCTCAACGGAGGGTGTCTATGGTGCCGAGTGGTATAATAATGTGCCGACGTTCACCTCCAAGGCTGCCAGTCATAATGCCACACTGCCATTTACACGCAATGTCATAGGACCGATGGACTATACCCCTTGTGCCTTCAGCGACTCACAGCATCCGCACATCACGTCGCTGGCCCACGAGCTGGCACTCACCGTCCTTTTTGAGAGTGGTCTCCAGCATCTGGCCGACCGTCCTGAGAGTTTCCTTTCCCAGCCTCAGGAAGTGCAGACGTTCTTGGGGCAGTTGCCCACTGTGTGGGACGAGACGCGTCTTGTCAGCGGTTATCCGGGTGAGAACGTAGTCATGGCGCGTCGTAGCGGCAATACCTGGTATGTGGCGGGTATCAATGGCTCAGACCAGCCCCGAACGCTTACCGCCGATCTCAGTTTCTTGGGTAAGAAGCATCAAGAAGTGCTGTTGTTTGCTGATGATGCGGCAGGTCGGTGGTCTGTCAACAAAACCGCCACGCTGCCCGTCCAGATGGACTGTCGGCCTCGTGGTGGCTTCGTGTTTGTAGTCAGGCAATAATTCGCTACCAGATTCTGATACGCCTTTTCTTGGGGATGAACAGCTTGCCCTTCTTGATGTTGAAGGCATCGTACCACTCGTCAATCTGAGGAAGGGCACCGTTTACACGCACCATGTTGGGCGAATGCACATCCTGATTCAGCAGCAGGTCCATATACTGCTCGCGGTTGTTGCTGGCCCACACGCGGGCCCAACCGAGGAAGAAACGCTGGTCGGCAGTAAGACCGTCGATAACGCGGTCGTTACCCGTGTTGTGGAGTGCCTGCAAGGCAACGTGAAGGCCACCATTGTCACCGATGTTTTCACCCAGCGTCTGCTTACCGTTCACCTTCTTGCCGTTCACCACTTCGATGGTCGAGAAGTAGTCGGCCAGACGGGCAGCACGCTTGTCGAAAGCAGCCTTGTCGGCAGCCGTCCACCAGTTACGTTGGTTGCCCGTGACATCAAACTGACAGCCCTGATCGTCGAAACCGTGGCTCATCTCGTGACCAATCACACCACCGATGGCACCGTAGTTCTGGGCGTCGTCAGCCTCTACGTCGAAGAAGGGAGCCTGCAGGATACCGGCAGGGAAGCAAATCTCGTTGGTGGTGGGGTTATAGTAAGCGTTGATGGTCTGCGGCGTCATGTGCCACTCGTCCTTGTCCACGGGCTTGTTCACCTTGCGGTTCAGGGCGTCAATCCATTTCCATTCGCTGACGTTGGCCAGGTTCTCATAGAGCGACAGCTGGTCGTCAATCTGCATTTGGCTGTAGTCCTTCCACTTGTCGGGATAACCAATCTTGATGTGGAAATCGGCCAGTTTTTTCTTGGCCTCAGCTTTCGTAGCGTCACCCATCCAGTCGAGGGCGTCGATGCGCTCTCCAAGGGCTGTCTGCAGGTTGCGAACCATGGTGAGCACGCGCTGCTTACTGGTCTCAGGGAAATATTTCTCGCAGTACATCTTACCGATGGCATCGCCCAAGACACCATTCACGAGAGCAGTAGCCTGCTTCCATAGTGGGTCATCCTCAGGCTTACCTGTCAGCGCTTGTGAGAAGGTGAAGTAGGAACGGCGCAGATCCTGCGTCAGGCATGAGGCTGCACCCGAGATGATGCGCACCTCAGCATAGGCCTTCAAGTCTTCAAGAGGGGTGTCGGCAAGGATCTTCTCCACCTCATGAAGTGGTTCGGGTTGCTCTACAACGAGTTGCTTGAAGGCAGGAAATCCTGTCACCCAGAATATGGTGGGCCAGTCGATACCCGGGAAGTCGCGTACCAGTTCGTCGTAGGTCATCTTGTGGTAGTTGGCATCGATGTCACGCAGCTTCACCATACCGTAGCTGGCTCCGGCAATGCGCTTTTCGATGGCATACACCTTCTCCACCAGTTCGTCGGCCTTGGTCTCATCATAGCCCAGAGCCACGAACAGGCGCTTACCGAATGCTTTGTAGGCTTCGCGAACGGCCAGTGTCTGTGGGTCTTCGTTAAAATAGTAGTCGCGGTTGCCCAGCCCGAGTCCCGACTGCGATATGCTGACGATGTTGTTGTCGGCATCGCGGAGGTCGGCTCCGGCACCCCATGCAAACATCATTGTGTTCTCGCCGCGACGGTCAATCTCGGCAGTAACACGTTGGTATTCCTTGCGGTCCTTGATAGCACGGATGCGCTCGAGATAGGGCATGATGGGTGCCAGTCCCTGCTCGTTGCGCGTGAGCGTATCCATCATCTGGTTGTAGAGCGTACCAATCTTATAGCCCAACGAACCCTTCTCCTGTGGTTTGGTCGAAAATTCCAGGATCATCTCCTGAATCTGTTTCTGGTTCTGCTCATAGAGGTCCATGAAGGCACCATTGGACATCTGATCGTCGCGTAGCGGATGTGTCTTGAGCCAGTTGCCGCAGGCATATTCTACGAAGTTGTCACCTGGTTTCACGTCAAGGTTCATGTTTGCCTTGTCGTAACCCTTGTCCTGTGCGAAGACTGTCCCTCCGCACGTCAGCATCAGCGCGAGGCTGAGGATTCTAAATGTTGTTCTCATACTATTGTTAATTTGAATCGTTGTCCTTTAGACGCTGCAAAAGTACAAATAACTACAAAAACTGCCAAATTTTTGGGATATTCTGTGTGATTTTGTGATGAATGACGGTTGTAAAAGGATTCTTTCCATCCAAATCCTCAATAATGGTGAGGAGTCAAATAAGTTGCTACTTGATATTCTCAAAGGTATCAGGGAATTCATGTTTGAAACATGCGGCCAAAAGTTCAGAGAAGTTGTCCAGATGATTCTTGACCAATGGAAGGCTGGCATCAAACACTTTGCTAAGGAAATGAAAGATATCTTTCTGCAAGCGATGAGTTTTGAGAACACTACAGAATGCCGCAAGTCATATGTAAGCAATGCTTTTTGGTATGCAACACTGCTCGTTAAGCCAGTTACAGAATGGAAAGGAGATGACGCCACTATCAATTCCCTACAAGATGATGCTAATCGTATCGCTGATGGAACCTGGGAGTCATACCATCAGAAGCGTGACCAGCTCTTTGACGATGCCGTCAATGCTCTGGTAGAAATGGGCAACTGTCAAAATCAACGCCATCTGAACCAAAACCAAGCCAATATTATTGAAGCATTCCTTGCCTTTGATGGCAGTGACAGGATACAACTATGTGAGGAAATCTGGAATGTCGCCAGTCCCAAGGTTAATTATTATTGGCGTGACGGAACCTTTGATGCACTTGAAGAATTGCGCACAAAGGAACTCTATAACAGAAAATACGGTAATGGGCGATCGATTTAATTCGATCGCCCATTATTAAGGTGATTGACATTGCAAAGATAAACTGAACATGTTACAAAAACATTTCATTCGTGTGATAGATAGGTTACATTACCGTTTGTAACAGGATTGTAACATGGACGTAACAACAGCGTAATAAGATTGCAATATCTTTGCAGCAAAATTTATAGGATAAAATACAAATGGAATTGATTATCAGCATTTTCTCGCTTGTGGGGTCGCTGGCATTGTTCCTCTACGGAATGAAGACAATGTCGGAGGGGCTGGAGAAGTTTGCAGGCGACCGCCTGCGCAGTATTCTGGCTGCGATGACAAAGAACCGTGTGATGGGTGTTCTGACTGGTATTCTGATTACGGCACTCATCCAGTCGTCGAGTGCCACAACCGTGATGGTTGTAAGTTTTGTGAATGCAGGGTTGATGACGCTTGCGCAGTCTATTGGCGTCATCATGGGTGCAAACATCGGAACAACAGTTACGGCATGGATTATATCGGCTGTTGGCTTTAAGGTGAACATCGCTGCCTTTGCCATCCCCTTGTTGGCTATCGGTATGCCATTGATATTCAGCGGAAAAGGGAACCGCAAGAGTATCGGTGAGTTTATATTCGGTTTCTCGTTCCTCTTTATGGGCTTGTCGTTCCTACAGGAAGCAGCCACAGCGATGAACATCGGTGACATGGTGGCGGGGATGCTGGCTCACGTGCCGCAGGATTCGTTCTTCACCATCATCCTCTTTATTATTGTGGGTGCATTGGTCACGATGATTGTTCAGGCGTCAGCTGCCACAATGGCCATTACCCTGATGCTCTTTGGTATGAACATCCCTGGCTTCGGTTTCGAACAAGCCGCCGCACTGGCCATGGGACAAAACATCGGTACGACCATCACGGCATTTATGGCTTCGCTGACTGCCAATACACAAGCGCGCCGTGCTGCTCTGGCCCACATGTTCTTCAATGTGTTTGGTGTCGTGGTGTTCCTCATCGTGTTCTATCCCGCTTGTGATGCCGTTAGTTGGGTAGTAGAGAACTTAATGGGTGGTGGCAACGATCTCTTTAAGCTGTCAGCCTTCCACACCGCCTTCAACGTCATCAACACGCTGTTGCTCATTGGTTTTGTGAAGCAGATAGAGATGCTGGTGTGCCGTGTGCTGCCTATGAAGGCACAAGACGAGGACTATCGCCTGCGCTTCATCAGTGGCGGTCTGCTCTCTACAGCCGAACTCAGCATTATGGAGGCACAGAAGGAGATTCGCAGTTTCGCTGAGCGTTGTCAGCGCATGGCAGGTTTCGTGCCCACGCTTCTGGAAACGAAAGACGAGATGGAGTTTAATAAACTCTTTGCCCGTATTGAGAAATACGAGAACATCACCGACTCGATGGAGATGGAGATTGCCAGCTATCTGAACAAGGTGAGTGAAGGTCGCTTGTCGGATGCTTCGAAAACTCAGATACAAAAGATGCTTCGCCAGATATCTGAGTTAGAGTCCATCGGAGACTCGGTTTATAACCTGGGGCGTACCCTGAATCGTCATCGCATGCACTGTCAGGAGAATTTTACAGACAATCAGAAGCAACACATGTTGACAATGATGCAACTTGTAGATGCAGCACTGACAGAGATGCTGAAACGCATTGACCAACCCACTACCAAGAATGGTGTGAAGACCTCGCTTAACATCGAGCATGAAATCAATAACTATCGTACACAACTGAAGAACCAGAACCTGCACGATGTAAATGCCGGTCTTTATGACTATCAGTTGGGGGTGTTCTATATCGATTTCATCTCAGAGTGCGAGAAACTTGGGGACTATGTGATGAATGTCGTACAGGCAGGTAAGGGCTTGAACAACGACTTTGGCGACGGTCCTGTCAACGGACAGGGCTAAAACCTTGCGAGTGTGAACCTGATGGTAAGCCCGCCACCAGGCGTAGAAAGTGCTGTTGCTTGTCCACCATGGGCGGCAACGGCATTTTTCACGATGGCAAGCCCCAGACCTGTACCACCCAATTTGCGCGAGCGCCCTTTATCCACACGGTAGAAACGCTCAAAGAGATGGGTGAGATGCTGCGCCTCGACGCCTTGGCCATTGTCGCTTACATTAAATTCGTAGAAGTGGCGTCCTTCTGTTTCAATCTCTCGGCAGGCAATGACTAACCGTGTGGCCCCGTTGGCATAGGAAATAGTATTGTTTATCAGATTTCGGAAAATGCTGTATAGCAGGCTCGAATCACCCTGTACTTCTATATTCTGTGGTAATTGGAGTTTTAGTTCGATACCTTTCTCTTGTAATTGCAAGTCTGTGTCATCTATCACATTTGTGATAACCTGCTTGACGTCAACTTGACGATACTCATGCCGGGCATTAGATGAATAATCATCAATCTCGTCCAGTTTGGTAAGGACACTCATATCCAACAGAAGCTTATTCATGCGTTCACTTTGGGCATAACAGCGTTCCAGAAAATGCTGTTTCTTACTGTTTGGCATATCGGGATTGTCGATGATGCTCTCTAAATAACCATGAATGCTGGCAGCAGGTGTTTTCAGCTCATGAGCGGCATTCTGGGTAAGCTGACGCTTGATACGCACTTTTTCTTCTTCCGAATGACGTAGTTTCCAATACAACATGATGATAGTGTGGCTGATATCACCCAATTCGTCATCTGGCAGCCGACGCTCCAATTCGTGGTCAAGTTCCTCACCTTCCTCGGCCTTCACGGCAAATTCACGTAAGTAACCAATGTGTCGGCTGATACGGTGAGTGATATAGTAGAGCACGATGCCCAGCAACAGGGTGAGAACGCCTGAAAAATAAATGAAAGTATAGTCTGCCTGCAATGATCGGGTCAGCTCTGCAGAATAGGGTACGGCAGCACGAACAATCACATCACCGAAACGAGTTGCAGAATAGAAGTAGGTCTCGTGAGTAGACTGTGACATACGTTTGATATCGTAGCCACTGCCCTCTCGCAAAGCCTGTTGTATCTCCTTTCTCTGTAGATGGTTCCCCAATGCTTCCACATCAGTATCATAGCTATCAAGGATGACCCGTCCTTCCTTGTCTATCACAGACACTCGAAGTCCCTCCATCTGATGATGTGTAACATAATCGCGAAATAGCCGGCTACAGCTAATACTATCCTTGCCTACCGTCTGCACCATCTCATAGTTGTACATCTGCAGTCGTGAATGAAGAATATCAATTTTATACTCCTTTTCACGCTTATACTGATATACGCTAAAACATATAGCAAAGAGCAGGAACACACCACCGATGCTTAGCAGTAAATTACGTTGAAAGGATTTACTTTTCAAAGCAGTAGCCATATCCCACACGTGTTTTTATCTGTTTGCCATAATGGCCTATCTTCTTACGTAATCTGGTGATGTTCACGTCCACCGTGCGGTCAAGAACCAGCACATCCTGTGGCCAACAATACTTCAATAAGTCTTCCCGAGAAAACACCTTGTTAGGATGTTGGAGAAAAAAAGACAACAATTCAAATTCCAGTTTGGTGAATTCTAGTTCCTTTCCGTCGCATATTACAGTCTTGGCATTCAAATCAACCATAATTCCTTCGTAAGCAATCTTATTATCAACAGCAGTAGAAACCGTTTGCTGCAATTGAGTACGTCTGAGCACAGCCTTAACCCTAGCCTTCACTTCTTTCATACCCAATGGCTTGGCAATATAGTCGTCAGCACCGATATTCAATCCTTTTACCAAATTGTCCTCACTGTCGAGTGCCGTAATGAAGATAATGGGAATCTGTGTCGTAGCGGGATCGTTCTTTAGTCTGCGCGCCATCTGGAACCCCGACATTTCTCCCATCATAACATCTAGCAGAATAAGCGAATAATCTTGTAGGGGTAGTTCCAGTGCCTCCTCTGCTGAATTGGCTGTAACCACCTCAAAACCTTCATTCTCGAGGTTATATTGCAGTATTTCACAGATATCCTGCTCATCATCTACAACAAGTATCTTCATAATTCTTCTGAATTTCAAGGCGCAAAGTTATATACTTTTTCCGAAAAATAGAAAGGATTTATATTACAATGTTATTAAATCTCAATATAGCAGGTGCTTTTGCATGATAATTATTGATTTACGTAAGTGTTCAGCCGCCTTTTCAAATTCGAGGGAATGATCTGGATGGTGCATCAGCAACTTTCACTTAAAAAAACGTAAATAGATAACCAAAATTTGTTCGGATGGAAAAGAAAAAGGAGTTGCGATTTCTCGTAACTCCTTGATTTCTAAGGCGCTTCAGGATGGGCTTGTAATCGGACGGCCAATGGCCTACGCTTGCGTAGCAACGCGAAGCAAGAACCTTGGTGAAAGCTCTCTGAAACAAAAAACCCAGCGATTTGCTGGGTTTTGCGCTTCAGGATGGGCTTGAACCTGAATATATGAAACTAACAGAAATTATTAGAA
>CAMVDU010000010.1 GCA_947166345.1 uncultured Prevotellaceae bacterium | reverse complement strand
TTTTTTTGACGAGAGAACGAGAAGACGAATTTATTTTACCGAGCGTGAGCAGGCTAGACCGTAGGTCAAGAACGAGATATTGCTTGTCCCATCAAGCAAGGAGCGTCTCTGTGCATCGCAAGGAGCGTCTCCTTGGTCATCACCGAGCGTCACCTTGCCGACCAAGGAGCGTCATCTTGGTCACCACCGAGACGCTCCTTGCTTTGCACCGAGACGCCCAATGCTCGAAATGGAATCATAGAAGGATTGATTCTTTATTTTGGAGGTCAAAAATCGGCGGTTTTCAAAATTCATTGTAAAAGTTGTGGCTATTTGGAGAAAAAGATGTAACTTTGCAGTCCGAAAAAGTAAATAATATAATAATAAAAGATGTATAGGACAAAAACTTGCGGTGAGCTGCGGCTCACGGATGCCGGTCAGCAGGTGACGTTGGCCGGATGGGTGCAGCGCACCCGAAAGATGGGCGGCATGACGTTTGTTGATCTGCGCGACCGCTACGGACTGACTCAGCTGGTGTTCAACGAGGCCAGCGATGCTGCGCTCTGTGAGCGTGCCAATAAACTGGGACGCGAATTCTGCATCCAGGTGGTGGGAACGGTGAGTGAACGCCAGTCGAAGAACCCCAAGATGCCTACGGGCGACATTGAGATTCTGGTGACGGAACTGAATATTCTGAGTGAGAGTCTGACGCCTCCCTTCACCATTGAGGACCAGACCGACGGTGGCGACGAACTGCGCATGAAGTACCGCTACTTGGACCTGCGCCGCAACGCCGTGCGCAAGAATCTGGAACTGCGCCACAGGATGACCATCCTGATTCGTAACTTCCTGGACTCTCGTCAGTTTATAGAGGTGGAGACGCCTATCCTCATCGGTTCTACGCCCGAGGGCGCACGCGACTTCGTGGTGCCCAGCCGCATGAATCCGGGACAGTTCTATGCTCTGCCACAGAGTCCGCAGACGCTGAAGCAGCTGCTGATGGTCTCAGGTTTTGACCGTTACTTCCAGATTGCCAAGTGTTTCCGTGACGAGGACCTGCGTGCCGACCGTCAGCCCGAGTTCACACAGATTGACTGTGAGATGTCGTTCGTGGAGCAGGAGGATGTGCTCGAGGTCTTTGAGGACCTGGCCCGCCATCTGTTCAAGGAGGTGCGTGGCGTGGAGCTGCCACCGCTGCAGCGCATGACGTGGCACGAGGCTATGCGTCGCTTTGGTAGCGACAAGCCCGACCTGCGTTTCGGTATGGAGTTTGTGGAGCTGATGGACGTGCTGAAGGGCACGGGCTCGTTCCCCGTATTCAACGAGGCCAACTACATCGGCGGTATCTGCGTGCCTGGCTGTGCCAACTACACCCGCAAACAGCTGGATCAGCTGACCGACTTCGTGAAGCGTCCCCAGGTGGGTGCCAAGGGTCTGGTCTATGTGAAGTTCAACGAGGACGGCACGGTGAAGTCGAGTGTAGAGAAATTCTACGAGCCCGAGGTGTGGCAGAAACTGAAGGAGGCAATGGGTGCCAAGGATGGCGACCTGGTGCTGATTCTCAGTGGCGACAATGCCAACAAGACGCGCGTACAGTTGTGCACGCTGCGTCTGGAGATGGGCGACCGCCTGGGTCTGCGCGACAAGGACACGTTCGTCTGCCTGTGGATTGTCGATTTCCCGCTCTTCGAGTGGAGCGACGAGGAGCAGCGCCTCATGGCCACACACCATCCGTTCACGATGCCCAATCCCGACGATATCCCCTTGCTGGACACAGCTCCCGAGAAGGTGCGTGCCGTGGCCTACGACTTCGTGTGCAACGGCGTAGAGGTGGGCGGTGGCTCGCTGCGTATCCACGACGGCAAACTGCAGGAGAAGATGTTCGAGATCCTGGGCTTCACGCCTGAAAGGGCTATGGCTCAGTTCGGCTTCCTGATCAACGCCTTCAAGTATGGTGCACCCCCTCACGCTGGACTGGCCTTCGGTCTTGACCGCTTCGTGAGCCTGATGGCCGGTCTCGACAGCATCCGCGACTGCATCGCCTTCCCGAAGAACAACAGCGGACGCGACGTGATGCTCGATGCTCCTGGCGAACTTGACCCGAAGCAGTTGGAAGAGCTGCAGCTGGAGGTGAAGCTAACTGAGAATTGATAATTGAAAATTGAGAATTGAAAATTAAGAAAATCCTGGACTTCAGATTGAAGATCCAGGATTTTTTGGCTGTTTGTTGGGCTTTTTCCTGCCACCATGATGGTTCTTTCGTGCAGCGCCACGTTGGTTGTTGTCACCATTACCTTTGCCATTGCTACCGTGACCCTTGCCTTTGCTACCGTGTCCCCTGCCTTTGCCACCATGACCTTTTTTCGCAGGAAACCCTTTCTTGACCACATATTCGGGAGCTTCGCCCAGACCGTCGGGTAGGGCGTTCTTCTCAACCTCCTTGCCCAGGAACTGCTCAATCTGTTTGAAAAGACGAATGTCTTGTTCGTTGACAAACGTGATGGCCACTCCGTCGCGGTCGGCACGGGCCGTACGGCCAATGCGGTGCACATAGTCCTCGGCATCGTGGGGCACGTCGTAGTTGATGACGGTGCGGATATCGTCGATGTCGATGCCGCGTGCCACAATATCGGTGGCCACCAGAACATCAACCTGACCGGCCTTGAATCGGTACATCACCTCGTCGCGCTCAGCCTGCGACAGGTCGGAGTGCATGGCGGCACAGTTGATCTTCAGCTTCTGCAGCGTGCGGTTGATGTCCTTCACACGGTCTTTCTTGCCGCAGAAGATGATGACGCGGCTCAGGTCGCCATTCTTAAAGAGGTGTTCGATGATGCCCACCTTTTGGGGGTCATAGCACACATAGGCCGACTGGCGTATCTTCTCGGCAGGACGGCTCACCTTCAGCTTCACCTCGACAGGATGGTGGAGCAGCGAGACCGCCAGCTCACGAATCTTCGAGGGCATGGTGGCCGAGAACATCACCTTCTGGCACGTCTTGGGCAACAGGGCGTTGATCTGCAGAATGTCGTCAGAGAAACCCATATCGAGCATGCGGTCGGCCTCGTCGAGGACGAAGAAAGAGGTACGCGAGAGGTTGAGGTTGCCCACCTTCAGATGACTGAGCAGACGACCCGGTGTGGCGATGACCACAGGGGCTCCGCCACGCAGGCTCTTGATCTCCTGATCGAAGCGCGAGCCGTCGTTGCCGCCATAGACGGCGATGGACGACACGTCGTCGATGTAGTAGGAGAAACCCTGCATGGCCTGGTCTATCTGTTGGGCCAGCTCGCGCGTAGGCGCCATCACCACACAGTTGATGGCATCCTCGGGATAGCCGCCGTCGTCGAGCAGGGACAAGATGGGCAGCAGATAAGCGGCCGTCTTGCCAGTACCCGTCTGGGCAACGCCCAGCACGTCGTGGCCATCGAGGATTTCGGGGATACAATGCTCCTGTATAGGTGTCATTTCCTCGAAGTGCATATCGTAGAGCGCATCGAGGATATTATCGTTCAAATTCGTTTCTTCAAATGTCATTCTTTAATTTGGTGCTTGCCTGTAACAGAAATAGGCAATAATGATGTAAATGATATTAGGTATCCATGCCGCCAGGATGGGCGGTGTGCCACCATTGATGGCAAAGGATGAACTGATGGTCTGCAGCAGGATGAAGGAGAACGAAAGCGCCAGACCGATGCCCAGGTACAAGCCCATGCCTCCCTTGCGCTTGCGCGACGACAAAGACGCTCCGATGATGGTCAGGATGAACGAGGCAAACGACGTGGCTATGCGCTTGTGGTACTCCACCTCGTAGGGTACCACGTTCTGGGAACCGCGCTCCTGCTGCTTGGAGATATAACGCAAGAGTTCAGGCGAGGTGAGCGTCTCCTGCTGGCCTTTCGAGTAGATGAGGTCCATTGGTTCCATCATGATGGTGGTGTCGATCTCTGCACCCGACGTGATCTCCTCGCGCATGCCGGAGAAGGTGCGTATCTTGTAGTTGACGGCTTTCCAGTGGTAGCGCGTATCGCTGATAGTGTCGTACTGGATACTGTTGGCCGTCATAGTGCTGATCAGTTTCTTGCCTTCGAACTTGTCGAGATGGAAACCGTAGCCACGTCTCAAGTTGTCGTCGTACTGATGGAGATAGGCCACGGTGCCTGGTGCCACCTGCATTTGCAGGTTCTCGGCAAAGGTAATCTTCTTATTCTTCTTGTAATGGTTCTCGAACTCAATACGAATCTGATTGCCGTGCGGGATGACATAGGCTCCCAGATAGAAGTTGAGGACAGCAATCAGGGCTGCAGAGAACATATAGGGGCGCAGCAAACGCTTGAAGCTGGTGCCGCTGGCAAGCATGGCAATGATTTCGGAATTACCCGCCAGTTTGGAGGTGAAGAAGATGACAGCGATGAAGACGAACAGCGGCGAGAAGAGGTTGGCGAAATAGGGCACGAAGTTGGCGTAGTAGTCGAAGATGATAGCTCGCCAGGGTGCATGCGACGCCGTGAACTTCGCCATGTTCTCGTTGTAGTCGAAGACGATGCTGATGGAGATGATGAGGATGATGGAGAAGATATAGGTGCCTATGAACTTCTTCATGATATAGCGGTCGAGTCGTGGTAAGACCCTTCCTGTCATTCGCTTGAGACCGCTCATCCTCCGCAGACCATTCCTATATGTCGTCTTCAGTCCTTTCATACACGTCGTCCTAAGTTGTCGATGACAGAGCGCTTCCACGCTACGAAGTCGCCGTTCATGATGTGCTCACGGGCATCGGTGACCAGTCGTAGGTAAAAGGCGAGGTTGTGAATAGAGGCTATCTGCAGCGCCAGCAGCTCCTGAGCCTTGAACAAATGGTGCAGGTAGGCCTTGGTGTGAAGACGGTCGATGTTGCAGCCGTCGGGGTCGATGGGCGTGAAGTCGTGTTCCCATTTCTTGTTGCGCATATTCATCGTGCCGTTGTAAGTAAAGAGCATGGCATTGCGCCCGTTGCGGGTGGGCATCACGCAGTCGAACATATCGACGCCGCGCTCGATGGCCTCCAGAATGTTCTGAGGCGTTCCCACTCCCATGAGGTAACGTGGACGATCCTTAGGCAGAATCTCGTTGACCACCTCAATCATCTCGTACATCACCTCGGTAGGCTCACCTACAGCCAGTCCGCCAATAGAAGCGCCACCGCCGTCGTTGAGCATGGCCAGACGGTCAACCACATGTTTGGCAGCATCCTGACGCAGGTCCTTGTATTTGCAACCCTGCACGATGGGGAAGAGGGTCTGGTGATGACCATAGAGGGGGTCGGTCTCGTTGAATCGCTTGATGCAGCGGTCGAGCCAGCGTTGGGTGAGTCCCAGCGACTTCTTGGCATACTGGTAGTCGCTCTCGCCAGGAGGACACTCGTCGAGTGCCATCATGATATCAGCACCGATGATGCGCTCCGTGTCCATCACATTCTCAGGGGTGAAGATGTGTTTGGAACCGTCGATATGACTACGGAACTCGCAACCTTCCTCGCGCAACTTGCGGATACCCGTCAGGGAGAAAACCTGAAAGCCGCCCGAGTCGGTAAGGATGGGACGGTCCCAGGTGTTGAACTTGTGCAGACCACCAGCCTTTCGTAGCGTGTCGAGCCCCGGACGCAGATAAAGATGATAGGTATTGCCCAGGATGATCTGAGCCTTCACCTGGTCGCGCAGTTCCGAGAAATGCACGCCCTTCACGCTGCCGCAAGTACCTACGGGCATGAAGATGGGTGTCTTAATCTGACCGTGGTCGGTGGTGATCAGTCCGGCACGGGCATCGCTGGCGTTGTCACTATGTTGTACTTCGAATGTCATGGATTTAGCTGTTAGCTGTTGACTTAGGCTCTGAATCCTCGATGGTGAAGGTCATGGGCTTATCGACAATCTCGTTGGTGAGGGCGAAATCCCAGACGTCCTGCACGTTCTCAACGTAATGGAAGCTGACACCCTTCAGATAAATCTCGGGAATCTCGAGGATGTCCTTCTCGTTCTCACGACACAACAGAATATCGGTGATGCCGGCACGCTTGGCTGCCAGAATCTTCTCCTTGATGCCGCCCACAGGCAACACCTTGCCGCGCAGGGTGATCTCGCCCGTCATCGCCGTGTTCTTGCGAACCTTACGCTGGGTCAGGGCCGAGGCAATAGAGGTAGCGATGGTGATACCGGCAGAGGGACCGTCCTTGGGTGTTGCTCCCTCGGGCACGTGGATATGGATATTCCATTGGTCGAAGATGCGGTAGTCGATGTTCAGACGGTCGGAATGTGCCTTGACATATTCCAGTGCCAGTACTGCCGACTCCTTCATGACGTCGCCCAGGTTACCCGTCAGTGTCAGCTTAGAACCCTTGCCCTTGGAGAGGCTGGTCTCGATAAAGAGAATCTCGCCGCCCACACTGGTCCACGCCAGTCCAGTGACCACACCAGCATAGTCGTTGCCCTGGTAGATGTCACGATAGAAAGGTGGTTTACCCAACAGGTCTTCAAGGGAGTCGGGCGTGATCTTCCAGTCTTCTACATAACCGTCAATCTGACGCTTGTAGGCCAACTTGCGCATAGCCTTGTTGATCTGCTTCTCCAGTTGGCGTACACCGCTCTCTCGAGTATAGCGCTCAATAATCTTTTCGATTACGGCCTTGTTGAAGCGGGGCTTCACGGGTAGGGTTTTCAGACCGGTATTCTCCAACTCACGAGGAATGAGATGGCGCTTGGCTATCTCGAGTTTTTCCTCAGTGATATAGCCGCTAACCTCAATCACTTCCATGCGGTCAAGCAGGGGACGGGGAATGGTGGACAGGTTGTTGGCAGTGGCGATGAACAGTACCTTCGAGAGATCGTAATCGACGTCGAGGTAGTTGTCGTGGAAGGCGTTGTTCTGCTCGGGGTCAAGCACTTCGAGGAGGGCAGATGCAGGGTCGCCATTGACGGTGGCCTGCGTCACCTTGTCAATCTCGTCAAGAATGAAAACGGGATTGCTGGAGCCAGCTTTCTGGATGCTCTTAATGATTCGGCCTGGCATGGCGCCTATATAGGTGCGACGGTGGCCACGTATTTCTGCCTCGTCGTGAAGACCACCAAGCGACATGCGAACATACTTACGCTTCATGGCCTCGGCAATGGACTTGCCCAACGAGGTTTTACCTACGCCCGGAGGACCGTAGAGACAGATAATAGGCGACTTCAGGTCACCACGCAGGGAGAGAACGGCCATATACTCCAGGATGCGCTCCTTCACTTTCTCCATGCCGTAGTGGTCGTGGTCAAGGATCTTCTGGGCGCGTTTCAGGTCGAGATCGTCGGTTGTAAACTCGTTCCATGGCAGCGACACGAAGGTCTGCAGGTAGTTCAACTGCAGGTTGTAGTCGGGCGACTGTTGCTGTAGCGTGTCGAGCTTCTCTACCTCACGGTTGAAAATCTTCCTGGTCTCTTCGTTCCATTTCTTGTTTTTGGCTTTCTCTAAGATGGCAGTCTTTTCGGGTGACGACTCGTGACCAATCTCTGCCTGCAGGTTCTTGATCTGCTGCTGCAGGAAGTAGTTCTTCTGCTGCTCGTCAATATCTTCACGGGTCTTGTTGCGAATATCGGCCTTGATGGTCTGCAGATTGATCTCACGGTTGATGGCCTTCATCGTGTTGAAAAGACGTTCCTTAATGGTTTCCACACTTAGCAGCTTGATTTTCTCCTTGGTACTGAAGGGCATGTTGGAGCAGACAAAGTTGAGTGCCATCACGTCGTTGTGAATATTGCGGATGGCAAAGGTGGCCTCGTCGGGAATCTCCTCGGCAATGTTGATGTACTGGTCGGCCAGCTTCCGCAAGTCGCCAATGGCTGTCTTCCATTCGCGGTCATGTTTGTCGGGCTGTATCTCGTTGGCTGACTCTACGCGACCAATGAGATAAGGACTGTCGGCAACAATCTCCTTGAGCATGATGCGTCCCAGACCTTGCACGATAACAGTGACTGTACCGTTAGGCAACGTCAGGTGTTTCAGCACACGGGCATAGACACCGTATTCATAGAGGTCTTCGAAGGTGGGGTCTTCCACATCGGGGTCACGCTGGCATACAATGCCAATGACCGTACCGGCCTTTTCTGCCTTGCGGACAAGGCGGGCACTTGACTCGCGACCAATGAGGATGGGCGAGACCACACCAGGGAAAAGTACCAGATTTCTGACGGGAAGGATAGGGAGTTCTTCAGGGGACTCGTTGTCGAGAAAATCTACAAAATCTCCTTCAATATCGGCTATCATCGAGAAAGCCTTGTTATTCTGATCTTCGTTCATTTGTATTCTTACATGCATAATTGGTGTGCAAAGGTACAAAAAAGATTAAAGATTAAAGATGAAAGATGAAAGATTTTGGTTGAAAGGGGCTTCTTTTTAGATTTATTTTATAACTTTGTACCAAAATTTATGGCAAACGACTATTTCAAGTTCAAGAAATTCACCATCTGGCAAGCTAACTGCGCCATGAAAGTGGGTACCGACGGCACGCTGTTGGGGGCATGGGCCAATGGCGGACGACGAATCCTCGATGTTGGTACTGGCACTGGGCTGATAGCCCTGATGATGGCGCAGCGTTTTGAGAATACCCAGATAGTGGGTGTCGACATTGACGAGGGTGCCGTTGCTCAAGCTCGTGAGAATGTGAAGGTATCGCCATTTGTCGATCGCATCACCATCGAGAAAGCTGACATCGGAACGTTTGAGAGTCAGCCTTTTGACGCCATCATCAGCAATCCGCCCTATTTTGTCGATGCCTTGACGTCGCCAGATAATCAGCGCACCCTTGCCCGTCATACAGAGTCCCTGACTTATAAGACGCTGATGCAACGCTGTTGGGACTTGCTGGATGATGATGGGGAACTGTCTGTTGTCATACCCTTTGACTGTAAAAGCAGGTTGGAGAGTGAGGCGGTCATAGTAGGCTTCTTTAAGACACGTGAGTGGGCCGTCAAGACAACAGCGAGGAAGGATGCCCGACGCTATCTGCTGGCTTTCCGAAAGCATCCTAAAGAATTAGACAAGAACGTGATGGTTATCGGTGACGATACCTATCAGGATTTGATAAAAGATTTTTACTTATGAGAGTATCGTTGCTTGAATTTGACATCGTGTGGGGACAGCCTCGTAAGAACATCTTCTTGGTAGAAAAGATGATGCGTAACAGGGATGCTGCCGACCTTTACATTTTACCCGAGATGTGGGCTACTGGATTTGCTGTTGATACAGTTGAAATAGCCGAGGATGAAACGTCTTCGACAGCTTTGCAATGGATGAAACAAATAGCTAAGGAGCGACAATGTGCCATCAGTGGCAGTCTGGCCGTGAGGGTGGGAGACAATTATTATAATCGTCACTATTTTGTTACGCCTAATAGTGTCAGTTTTTATGACAAACGGCACTTATTTTCCTATGGCCATGAGGATGTGCACTATACGCGTGGTGAACAACCAGTTATCGTTAACTGGCAGGGATTCCGCATCCTTTTGCAGACTTGTTATGATCTGCGTTTTCCTGTGTTCTCCCGTTATGGTAGAGCAGGGGAATATGATGCCATTATCTATGTTGCAAACTGGCCTGAGAAACGGCAGATGGCATGGGAAACACTCTTACGTGCGCGCGCGATAGAAAATATGTGTTATGTGATGGCGGTCAACAGAACTGGTCAAGATACTAAATGTAAGTATACCGGTGGTTCGGCTATCATCGACCCTCTGGGTAAAACTATAAACGGTCTCTCTTCAGACCTTAGCTTGGAAGAGCTAAGACTGACGAGAAACCGCTTCAGATTCCTTGACGACCGTGATTGAACGGTCTTAGTTTACTTCATTCGGTAAACCACGAATACAGCGATAACCATCAAGGCCGCTATCACACAGAGAATGCGGAACAACCATTTGGAGATTGTTTTCTGTCGTTGTAAAGACATGAGGCTCTTGTGTTTAAACTCTGATGCCCAGTCTTTCTTATGGTGATGGTGGTGATAATGATGACTGTAATGATGTTGATGTTCTGACATAGTTAGATTATATTATTTGTTGTTATACTTCATTAGTTTTACTTCTGAGTTAAGACCGCTGGGAACGGGCTCCCATTGGTCGTAAAGGGTTTTCTTATAGTTGATATCTACAACATTGATTTCCTCCATCTTGCGCCATTTCACGCCCTGACGATCCAGTGCGCTGATGCGGTTGGCAGGTAGGTTGGTGACCTCAATCCTTATAGTGTTGATGCCTGCTCTCAGCGTCTCGCGAGTGTCAAGAACGAATGGTACACTCCAGGCACAACCCACGAACTGGTCGTTGATATAGACGCGTGCCGATTCACGAACGTCGCCTAAGTCGATTATCCAATGACCGTCAGCCTCTTTCTTTGAGAGTTTTACCGTTGTGGTATAGATACCTGTACCCATCGTTACCTTGGTTTGCTCATCGAGATTCTCCCAGGTCTGTAGGTTGTCGAGGGTGTAGGTCTTCTCTACTTTAGGTGATTCTTCGGTAAATGACAGCGACCAAGGTCCTTCAAGGACGAGCTCTTTCTGAATTTGCTCTTCCTGATGGTTCTCAGTCAAAGATGTTGCTGCCAACGGCTCGTCAAAGGTTTGGAGAATGACGGATTCGCCGCTACGAAGATTGATCTCTACGCATCCGGTCTTATAAGAGGCCTTGGTGATATCGCCATTTAACGGATTGAAGAGATAGGCATCTTTGAATGCTACTGCCAGAGGAATATAGGCTGACACATCAATCGATGACAGGTTGGCAACGAAGTAGTGATAGCCGTTGGCATTCTTGCGACGAATAGTCTTCAGTCCATAGTCCGTGCGCATACACTCAGACTTGGCTGCCTTGGACATTTTCTGTTTGTCAACGCCATTGATGATAGGTGCGCCTTGTGCCTTGAGTGTTTCGATATGTTGCTGCAATTCAGCGGATAGTGTGGCATTCTCGGGAATAATCAGTCCTTTGTAGCAGGTTCCTGCTGATGTCTGCAGCATACCATTTTTGTAAGTAGTATTCAGCAGGTACTTTTCCGAGATATAGTCACAGTCGAAGCCAGCACGATCGATAGCCAGAATGGTCTGAATGAAGTCGGGAGCTAACTTGCCCATTGCATGGATGGAGAACTGCATGAGCAACTTGCCAATGTTGCGTTTCCACATGTCGCGCACGGGCAGATAGACCAGGAAGTCGTTGTCGGGTTGTCCCATCTGCAGGAAGCTCTGACAACGCTCCACATACTGCATGAAGTAAGGCGCATCACGCCAGATACTGTTGGTGGGACTCATATCGATTGAGGCATAGAACTTCCATCCTGGCCACTCATCATCCTTGGGCGAATAGCAGGTACCGTGGAAGAACATGTGGTTCACACCGGCACAAAACATTAGGTCGATGTCGGGCTTCAACTGAGAAAGCGAAGTGCGGAAGTGTTCGGTGAGCCAGGTAAAAGTCTCGCTTGACGTGTAGGGCTTGCCACAGATATGAGCTGCCGACGGTGCATATTTCAGCATGGAAAAGTCGCTATCGTTTTTGCGGGTCTTTCCCGGGTCCTGTCGTAACCCCTTAATACCAAGGTCCGACAACCCAAACCCCTCAATCTCTGGAATATCGACAGCCGCATAGCAGTCGATGAGGTTGGCGGGTGATCCATGAGCCTGGTTGCGGGTGATGGCACCATGCTGATGTGCCCAGGCTGTCCATTGTTCCGTGAAATTCTCTAACAGCAAGTCACCCAGTGTCTCTCTATAGTCGCTCAATACTTTGGGGTCGTTGCCTAGAAGCTCGGGTAAATGGTCTTCGAGCTTATAGCCACGACGTTTTTCAAACTCAGTAAGAAGGGTCGGCGTCCATGTGGCATCGGCTACCTCGTAGCTGTCGTTAAAGAAAGTATGAGGGTAGGGTGTGTGTGTTCGCTCAAAAGCCTGTTCGATGTGACGAAGATAATTTGCCACCGCAGTCTTGTCGAAATGATCGATGACCAGCCCCTCGCCGCCAGGAGCAGCACGCTTCACCTTCATCACACCATATTTAATATAAAGGGCGATGACGGTTTTAGGGGTGAGAGGTGATGGTTGATCAGAAAAAGAATTCAAGTCCAGCTTGTTTCCTTTTACCTGGTCAGTCACGTCTCTTACATTACCTTCGGCATAGAGCATGACCTTGTCAAGAAAGGCATTTTTTGCATCTTTCTCCGATAGCGACAGGTCGATGATGTTGGTATCTGTCTGGTCAGGCTGAAGCCCCTTTTTTCCACTGACAGTGCTCCAGACACCTTCGCTGTCGATGGTCTTCTCAACGAAGATGACTCGGCAGGCACTCTCCTTAAGGGGCACCCATGGTCCACCGAAAGGCCAGCCGGTACCAGTAGCCATATCAATCTCGATGTTGTTGCGCTTGCCCTGTTCCTGGGTATAGCGCAGCATCTCCATCCATTGGTCGCTCAGGTATGGTATATTATTAGCCTGATTGCCCTGTACCCCATAGAGTGGTGTTATCTCCAAGGCGCCAATGCCATGTTTGGCATATTCTGCCATGTTCCATTGCAGGTTCTTCTGATCGACGGCAGAACCCAGCCACCACCAACGAGAACCGGCCTTGGCTTCTGACGTAACTGTAGGCCACGACTGAGCCCTTGCGGGGCTAGATGATAGATGACAAATGACAAATGATAAACTTATTATCAGGATACTATGCTTCATCTAGAATGCTTTTTAGTTGCCGTCAGGTTTTTGATTCTCTACGATTCGTGAGGGAGCCCATTGGAATGTCTTCCAATCATCGGGCTGTGCAGGATTGAAGTCCTGCCATTCGGGACGCAGGTAGTTGACGATAGGCAGATTAAGTGCTTTAATACCCATAACTACACACTTTGCCACCTCATAGGCACCATAAGGATTGAAATGGGTGTTGTCCTCGAGTTTGCGTCCATACATTTCTTCAGGATAGTGTACCAGCGCCCGCTTCGAGTCTTCGTAGCCCAACGTCTCAAAGAAGGTCTTTGTCATCTGGTTAAGGTCGATGAGAGGCACGTTCTCCTTTTCGGCTACCATCTTCATGGCAGCAGGGAAGTCACCGTGGGTATTGCGGATGGTCTTCTTATCGTCGTTAAAGGCACGACGCTGTGTGGGCGTGAGGAACACAATCTCAGCTCCTTTCTTTCGTACCTGATCCACGAAAATTTTCAGTTGATACTGGTAGTGATACCAAGCTCCGTCACCAGGTTTCTTCTCTTTTTCATCATTATGTCCGAACTCCACAAAGACGTAGTCACCTTTCTTCAAGGTGGTGAGTATCTTGTCCAGACGATAGGATGCGATGAAGGTGCGAGCAGTAAGTCCACTCTCAGCGTGATTGGAGATGGCTACTTCAGGGCCAAACCAGCGTGTGATCATTTGTCCCCATGAGGCCCAGGGCTCGTTGTTCTGGTCAACGACGGTCGAGTTACCACACAGATAAATGGTGGGTACATCAGCCTTTTCGATATGGATGCTCTTCACAGCAGGCATCGGGCCATTGAACTCCAGTGTCAGCTTATCATCCCATGCCAGATAGTCCTTCTCACGCGGTTTGATCTTCACTTGTTTTCCTTCCTCTATGAAGGTAGAGCGTTTGTTGACCACAAACTCCACCTCCTGAGTGTCCTTGGCTTTCTTCGTGATAATCTGATCCATCATCAGTCTGCGTCCTTCAGCACGAACGGTGGTGTTGGCGTTCTTCTTACCACCAAGGACTACCTTGACGCGATAGTTGCCATCGGGCACTTTCACGGAGAAATAGAAAGGTTCTGTCGGTTTCTTTTTATCGGGAGCAGGCAAGACATCGTAGCCGTAACCCTGCGCATCATTATATACCGGTTGCGACTTCGTCATGTCGAAGTCAAAGGTCTGAGCTGCGATGGATATCGGCAACATGACCAACATGTTGAGTAAAAGCTGTTTTTTCATTGTTATGATAATAAGATTGTTTTATTTCTGTTTTTCCGTGATGATGCCATGACGATAGGCCCAGAGCAGGTCTTTCAGTTCTTTGATCTGTGCCCGCAACTCTTCACCCTTATCTGTGTCGGCAACCAGCATGCGGTGGGCTGACATCTCGACAATCTGTGTGGTCGATTTAATATCGGTACCACGAAGGATGGCGTCTCGCGCCGAGGTGAACGGCTCATGTTGAACCAGCTGGAAACCACGACTGTGATAGACGAGCGTATAACCGGCTATACCAGTTTCCTTATGGTAGGCCTCCGAGAAACCACCATCAATGACCATCAGACGACCGCCCGCCTTGATGGGGTTCTCACCAGCACCAGCATGTACCGGCACATGACCATTGATGATGTGGCGTGTCTTTCCTTTTACCTTGAAAGCATCGAGGATGCGGTCGCAGACCTCCTGAGAGTCGCGCAACTTGAAATAGTTGCCTTTCTCTTCATGGAATGTCTCCTTGTCAGTCAGGAAGTAGCGTTCGAACGTTGCCATTTTCGACTTGTCGAAGAGCGGGGAGTCCTTGCCACACCAAAGGTACAGGAAATAGTCTTTGGCAAAAGTCTTCAGATCGGTGGGAGTATCATTCTGGAAGGCAGAGCGAATGAGTTGGCCGATGTATTTCATCAGGTCCAATCCAGCATATTCCTGTCCGAGAATAGTGACCTTTTTCAAAGTGCCATCGTCGTTCAGAGGAACAGAGGCGTGGAATAGTAGATTCTGATTGCAAACCTTGTACATGCAACCGTGACTGAGGATGGTGCGGATATGCTTGCGTAGCTTTTCGCTAACGCGGAACGAGTGATGCAGTTTTTGCATCAAGTCCTTTTCTTCTGCGGTTAGATCGTACTGGGGCTTGTCACTACCTTCAACCATAATCGTGGGGAACGAGCATGATTTCATCTGATACTTCACGCCCCCAATGGTACAAGTCTGGTCATTGAAATCGATATTTTCCAGCAGACAGCGGTCTTCCATCTGCCATTCGGGACGACGGTGGAAGATAGCAGCCTCGGTCTTGAACTGAATGACGCTGATGGCCTTGTGCATCTTTGCCATCAGCTGACGGGTCTTTTCGTCGAGGTTGTCATCACCTTTCAAGATAATAGGCATGAACTCCTCGCAAGGGTCATCACCATACACTTCGAGAGCGAAGGTGGCAAGGGGCACCAGGTTGATACCATAACCCTCTTCCAATGTGGGAAGATTGGCGTAGCGCAGACTCAGTCGCAAAACATTACAGATACAGGCATCATTGCCAGCGGCTGCACCCATCCACAAGATATCGTGGTTGCCCCACTGGATATCCCATGAGTGGTATTGCCTCAACGTGTCGAGGATGATGTGGGCTCCGGGACCTCGGTCAAAGATATCACCGAGAATATGAAGCTGGTCGATAGCCAGACGGTGTATGACATTACAAATGGCGGTAATGAAATCGTCGGCACGTCCTGTTGAGATGATGGTATCTACGATGACGGCGACATAGGCAGCCTTGTTCTGGTCTTCACTCCGTTCGTGCAACAGTTCCTCGATGATGTACGAGAACTCTTCAGGCAAAGACTTGCGCACCTTGCTGCGCGTGTATTTGCTTGACACATCACGACAAACGCGAACCAGCTGGTTGATGGTGACGCGATACCACTCGTCAAGCTCTTCTGTATCCGTGTTTTCTTCTCCTACACGCATTCTCTGTGCCTTGATGAGCTCCAGTTTCTCTTCAGGATAATAGATGAGCGTGCACAGCTCTTTCTTCTCGGACTCACGAATCGTATTGCCGAAGATCTCCGACACCTTGCGTTTGATGTTTCCGGAAGCATTCTTCAGGATATGGATAAAGGCCTGATGCTCACCATGCAGGTCGGCCAGAAAGTGCTCGGTACCTTTTGGCAGATGCAGGATAGCCTCAAGGTTGATAATCTCGGCAGCAGCATCGGCTACTGTCGGGTAGGTATGCGATAGCAGGCTCAGGTAGCGTTCTTCAGTTGTATTCATACTTTTAGGTGACTTGATAAAAGGTTTCTTAATCGTTGTGTCTCACGGTTATCTATTGGCGTGCCTGGCAGGAAGCCTTCTTCCGTCAGCAGTTGTTCTTTCAGTACTTGTAGGAGACTCAGCAACAGTCCGGCACGTTGTTGTTCTGCCATTTTCTTCATGAGTTCCTCTTCGTCGAGGTTGTCATCGCGTAATGCTCTATCCAGATCGACCAGCAGTCGCAGGTTCATGTTGTTGTCGGCAACACTCTCGAGGATGGTCGGTACCAACGGCTCATCCATTTTGTCGGGACGGTGGTAGTCGTGTGGCAGATAGGAAGTCTTCATGTCCACATACATTGTGGGCAACTCGATGTCCATGATCTCCGCTCCACGTTGTAATTCTTCCTCAACGTTCTCATAATAGGCATAGATGGCCAACTGTCGAAAGTCGGGGGATGACGGCATCTGCATATCTCCCAGCCAACGTCGGTCCCCAGTCGTACCAGCTTTCAGCAACAGGCGTAGGGCTTGCTGGGTGTCGTCGCTCATCAGTTCGAGGACGTTGGTGTCCATCACCCGCTGGTATATTCTTAGTATGAATTCAGCAATCTCATCGAAGTCAACAGTCTTGGTGATGATGGGGTTGCGGATAATCTCAGTACGGGGACTGTCAATGGCTCTTGCCTCCATCTTACTGCGTGCCAGGATTGCGTAGAAGCCGTTGTACGACGAGAAGGTGGCACCATGAGGCGTGAGCACTTTGCGTGCATGACAGCCTTTGGGTAGTTCGTAATCTACATGCCCGTGCTGGTGAATGATGTCGGGCATGAGGGTCTTACACATCTCCTTCAGTTCGACAGGGCTGTCTGTGATGCGCGTGTGGACACGCTCGCCAAAAGATTTGCATAGTCTATTGGCGTAGTTGGCAGCAAAGCTGTCGTTACTGTGGCAGATGTGAATGACCTTGATCATGTCAGTTCGTCGCTCGTAATACCTTGTGGCAGTTGTCGGCAGTTGTAGCCGCTTGCCATGATCTCGCCGTAGGCTCCTGCTGAACGGATGGCCAGCAGGTCGCCGCGATGGGCATGGTTCAGGTCAATCTGTTTGGCAAAAACATCGGTTGATTCGCAGATGGGACCAACCACATCGTAAGCCTCCATGGGCTCATCGCTGGAGATGTTCTCTATCTTGTGGTAGGCCTGATAGAGGGCAGGACGAATGAGGTCGGTGAAGCCGGCATCGACAATACAGAACTTCTTTGTAGATCCCTCCTTAATATATAAGGTGCGAGTGATGAGCGAACCCATTGGTGCTACGACGGCACGACCCAGTTCGAAGTGAAGTGTTTGTCCAGGACGCAGTTTCAGTCGACTGGCATAGGTGTCGAAGTAGGCCTTGAAGTCGGCCATCGGCACGCGGTTGGGATGCTGGTAGTCGATGCCCAGTCCGCCGCCCACGTTGATGTGCTCCAGTTGGATGCGATGGCGCTCCAGTTCGTCCTGCAGTTCGTTTACTCGGTTACACAAGGCATGGAAATCGCCCATGTCGAGTATCTGCGAGCCAATGTGGAAGTGCAGTCCCACCACTTTGATGTTAGCCATGTGGGATGCCTCTTCGATAACCTTCAGCATGTCGCGCATGGCGATGCCGAATTTGTTCTCAGCCAGTCCCGTAGTGATATTGGCATGGGTGTGAGCACCCACATTGGGGTTCAGTCGAAACGCTACCCGCGCCACCTTACCCTTGGCAGCCGCCAATTCGTTGATAACTTCCAGTTCGGGGATGCTTTCTACGTTGAAGCAGAAGATGTCGTTGTCAAGACCCAGGTTAATCTCCCAATCGCATTTGCCCACGCCGGCATAAACAATCTTGGAACTGGGAAAACCTGCCTTCACGCACGCTTCTATCTCGCCGCCGCTGACACAGTCGGCACCCAGACCAGCTTTGCGGATAACGCGCAGCACCTTGGGGTTGGCATTGGCTTTGATGGCATAGTGCACATGGAAGCCCTCGTGCTTGCCTGCCTCACGATTGATGGTGTCGAGCGTCTCGCGCAACAAGTCCAAGTCGTAGTAGTAGAAAGGCGTTCTCTGCCCTTCAAACTCCTTTATAGGGAAAGATCCTTTACTCATCTAGTTCTAGTGCGGTAGCTGTTAATCTATGCAAACAGGTTGTCGCTCAGACTCTGAAGTGCACGTTTCTTGTCTTCTTCACGGATCAGAAACGAGATATTGTAGTTGCTACCTCCATAGCTGATCATGCGAACGGGGATGTCCTTCATGGCATCGAGCACACGGGTCTCGAAACCAATGTTTGACCAGTCAAGGTCGCCGACGACGCAAATGACGCACATACCGGTATCGACGGTCACAGTACCGTATTTCTTCAGTTCGTCGACAATCTCGCCCAGATGCGCTGAGTTGTCAATAGACATCGACACGCCCACCTCTGAGGTACACACCATGTCGATAGGTGTCTGATAGCTCTCGAAGATCTCGAAGACCTTGCGCAGGAAACCTGTTGCCAGGAGCATGCGCGACGATTTGATCTTGATGGCGATGATATTGTCTTTGGCTGCGACGGCCTTAATCTTGCCATACTCAGTAGCGTTGCTGATGGTAGTGCCCTCGGCATCGGGGTCCATCGTGTTGAGCAGGCGCACGGGAATGCCAGCATACTTAGCTGGCTGAACGCAGGTGGGGTGCAGGATCTTGGCTCCGAAATAGGCCAGCTCGGCAGCCTCCTCAAAATGCAACTGGTGAACGGGTTCGGTCTTCTCCACCACACGCGGGTCGTTGTTGTGCATGCCGTCGATGTCGGTCCAGATCTGAATTTCCTCGGCACCTAATGCAGCACCCACGAGTGATGCGGTGTAGTCGCTACCGCCACGTTGCAGGTTATCCACCTCGCCATAGGCATTACGACAGATAAAGCCCTGGGTGATATAGACCTGGGCACCTTCGTTTTCCTGCATGATGGCAGAGAGCTTCTCCTTGATATAGACGGGGTCGGGCTCAGCATTCTTGTCGGTACGCATGAAATCGAGGGCGTTCAGCAGCACGGCCTTGATACCCTGCTCCTTCATGTAGTTGACCACCATGTTGGTGGACATCATCTCGCCCTGTGCCACGATGCTCTTCTCCTCGAACGAGGTAAAGAGCTCCTTGGTGAACGAGCGGAGGTAGTTGAACTCATCGCGCAGGAACTCACGGGTCAACTCGCGGTATTCGTCGGTAGAGAACAACTCTGGCAGATGGCGGTTGTACTTGGCCTCCAGCTTGTTGATCACCTCGTTGGCACCATCGGGATTCTTCTTGTAAAGATAGTCAGAGATCTCGACCAGCGAGTTGGTAGTGCCCGACATAGCCGAGAGAACAACAAAGACGGGCTGACCTGATTTTGTCACCAGCTCGGTGACTTCTTTCATGCGTTGTGGCGTACCTACTGAGGTGCCACCGAATTTCATTACTTTCATAGTTGTTTATGTTGTTTTTGTTATTTGTCATCTTGCAAAACGAGGCGCATGGCGTCTTCATCACACAGGTAAACACGACCCGGATAACGGTCGAGTAGGGGCATGTTGTGGGTTGACATGATGATGGCAGTGCCCGTCTCTGATATTTGGCGCAGCAACTCGATGATGCCGTTGGCAGTCTCGGGGTCAAGGTTGCCCGTGGGCTCGTCGGCCACAATCAGCTGCGGACGGTTCAGAATGGCGCGTGCAATGGCGATGCGTTGCTGTTCGCCACCCGACAACTCGTGAGGCATCTTCTCGGCCTTGTCGGTCATACCAACAGCCTCCAGCACCTCGTTGATGCGCTCGTCCATCTCTTGCTTGTCCTTCCAACCGGTAGCCTTCAGCACGAAAAGGAGGTTCTTGTAGACACTACGGTCGGATAATAGCTGGAAGTCCTGGAAGACGATACCCATCTGCTTGCGCAGGGCAGGCACGTGCTTGCGCTTTAGCGTCAGCAGATCGACACCCAACACCTCGGCTTTCTCGGCTTCATAGATGTCAAGTTCGTTATACAGACTCTTCAGCAACGAACTTTTACCTGATCCCACACGACCAATGATGTAGACAAACTCGCCGCGGTCCACCTCGAAATCAACACCGGTGAGCACGGTCTTGCCGTCTGTCTGTTCAATATTGACTTGCTTGTAATTTATCAACATTTTCTTAATTCTCTATATTTAAGGTGCAAAATTACAAAAAAATATGAAATTTGATAGCTAAAATGCACTTTTTTTGTAAAAAAAACAAGAAAGATGTGTTTTATTTCGGAAATTTTTCTTATTTTTGCACAAAATATTACGAAGGAGCGATTAATCTATGGCAAAGTACAACATTACAGAAAAGAAAGAGAAGGAGGCAACTTATCGTACTTTGGTGAGTCCTGCTCTGATGGATCAACTGAAAGACAGAATCCTGGAAGTGGTCGTTATCCAGAAGAAATATTTGGATAAAGACTATTCTGCAAAGCGTCTTGCTGAGGACCTGGGTACTAATACCAGGTACATCTCGGCCGTCGTCAACGTCAAGTTCCACATGAACTACGCCTCGTTTATCAACAAGTATCGTATCGACGAGGCTATGTCCATCCTCGTGGACAAGCGTTACAAGGATCTCCGTGTAGAGGAGGTGAGCGACATGGTTGGCTTCTCCAACCGCCAGTCGTTCTATGCCGCCTTCTACAAGATTAAGGGCATGACGCCCAAGGAGTACAAGATGGAGCGCATGAAGAACCTGGCTGCCAAGAAAAAGACGCCTGAAGAGTAGATGGAACCAGCCGACTTTCACTATGCTGACGAACGGTTTGCTGACGTTCAGATGCTTCGTTACCGCTTGAATGGGTTCGACAGCCTGACGCTCCAACAGAAACTGTTCGTCTATTACCTGTCACAGGCCACACTCTTTGGACGTGACATCACTTTCGACCAGTTCGGTCGATATAATCTCAGCATCCGCAAAATGCTGGAGGCTGTTTTTACGGACTTGACCATAGACCATGAAACCGACGATTTCCGCGCTTTGGAGGTCTATCTGAAACGTGTCTGGTTCTCCAACGGCATTTATCACCACTACGGTTGCAACAAGTTCCTTCCCGCCTTTTCTGAGACATTCCTTCGTGACGCCCTGCACCGTGTGGATGTGCGCCGACTGCCCTTGAAAGAGGGACAGAGCGTTGATGAACTCTGTGACGAGCTCTTTCCCGTTATCTTCGATTCCAACGTTCTTCCCAAACGCGTCAACAAGGCCGATGGCGAAGACTTGGTGGCTACTTCGGCTTGCAATTTCTATCAAGGAGTCACCCAACAGGAGGCCGAGGCTTTCTATGCTGCCATGAAGGATGCCAACGACCCCGAGCCACCGTCTTATGGTCTCAACAGCACTTTGGTGAAAGAGAATGGTGAAGTAAAGGAAAAACGATGGTCGTCTAACGGTCTCTATGCCAATACAATTCGCCACATCATCTATTGGTTGGAGAAGGCTGTAGAAGTGGCAGAAAATGACTTACAGAAAAACTTTATCGGCCTACTTATAAATTATTATCAAACAGGAAATTTACATGTTTTTGATAAATATTCTATTGAATGGCTGAGATGCATGGATGGTCAGGTTGATTTTATCAACGGTTTCATCGAGGTTTATGGCGACCCGCTGGCCCTCAAAGGGTCGTGGGAAGGACTGGTGGAATATGTTGACAACGAGGCCACCAAGCGCACCCAGACTATCAGCGAGAATGCCCAGTGGTTTGAGGACCATTCGCCGGTGGATTCGCGGTTTAAGAAGCCTGTGGTCAAGGGCGTCTCTGCCCGTGTCATTTGTGCGGCTATGCTGGGTGGTGACGAGTATCCCTCAACAGCTATCGGTATCAACCTGCCCAATGCCGACTGGATTCGTGCTCGCTATGGCTCTAAGAGTATCACCATCAGCAATATTACCGAGGCTTATAGCAAGGCTTCTCATGGTAGTGGCTTTCGCGAGGCCTTTATCAAGGACGAGGAAATGCTTGGTCTCATCGCCAAATATGGCGACCGTTGTGACGATCTGCATACCGACCTGCACGAGTGTTTGGGACACGGTAGCGGACAACTGTTGCCTGGTGTCGATCCCGACGCGCTGAAGGCTTATGGCAACACGATTGAGGAGGCACGTGCCGACCTCTTCGGACTCTATTATATTGCTGACGAGAAATTGGTGGAACTGGGGCTTTTGCCCAATAAAGAGGCGTTCAAATCGCAGTATTTCACTTATATGCTCAACGGTTTGATGACGCAACTGGTACGCATAGAACCTGGTCACCAGATAGAAGAAGCCCACATGCGCAACCGTGCCCTCATCGCCCGCTGGTGTCTGGAACATGCCAAAGGCATGAAGTTTGTGGTCAAGAACGGTATCCACCAGCTCGAAATCAGCGATTTCAACGAGTTGCGCTCGCTCATTGCCCAACTATTGGCCGAGGTTCAACGCATCAAGAGTGAAGGCGACTACGAGGCTGCACGCCGTTTGGTTGAGGACTATGCCGTTAAGATTGATGTCGACCTCCACGCTGAGGTCTTGGCACGCTACAAGGCGCTTAATCTGGCTCCCTATAAAGGCTTCATTAATCCGTGGCTGTTGCCCGTGACCGATGGAAACGGTGAAATCATAGATATACAGGTCAATTACTCTGAAAGCTATACGCACCAGATGATGCGCTATAGTACGGAGTATGGGACGTTGGTGTAGGAGTTTAGGAGTGTAGGAGTTTAGATTATGGACATCAATAATAAGGTGAAGGAGATTAAGCAGTCGTTCCGTCAGATGATGGACGGCGCTACAGCACAGTCCATGCGTGATAAGGGACTTAACTACCATCTCAACTGGGGTGCTACGCTGCCCCGACTGCGCGAGATGGCCGATGAAATCAAGCTGTCTGTTGACACGGAGGACGCTCTCTATGACCTTGCCATAGCCCTGTGGAAAGAGAATGTGCGTGAGTGCAAGATCCTTGCCACCATGCTGATGCCACCCGAGAAGATGCTGTCCGAGGTGGCCGATATCTGGATGGAGCAGACACCGACTGTCGAGGTGGCTGAGCAGGCAGCCTTCAACCTGTACCAGCGCCTGCCTTTCGCTGCCGAGAAAGCCTTCCTGTGGATATCCCTGCCCGACGACCTGCCACAGCTCTGTGGCTATCATATTCTTAGCCGACTTTTTATGCGACAGCAGGACCTCAACGAGCGTGGAATCAACGAATTCATCGACCAAGCACTCACAGCCCTCTCGTCGTCCTCACTCTCTGTCCAGAAGGCTGCCTTTGCTGCCCTCCAGCATTTTGCTGACCTCAGCCTCATGCATCGCCGTCTGGCGGAGTCTGCCCTCCGTTCCCACGGCTTCCAGTTGTAACGTAAAACCGTCCAAAGAGCGTCACTTTGCATCGCAAGGAGCGTCACTTTGGTCAACAAAGTGTATCTTTTTGCTCACCAAGGGGCGTCTCGGTGGCATGCAAGGAGCGTCTCGTCGAAACGGGTTCGTGCGTCAAAAGCGGATGGAATCATCAAAAAAGCTTTTTGATGCCTTTTTTGGCCTTTTAGAGAAGTATTTCTGTCAATATTTTTCCTTTCAGGGGCTAAATAACTTATTTGTCTTGTGTTAGCAAATATCATAACTTGTTGATTTTTAGTATTTTAGATAATCTTTAAACATTAGGATCTTCCAATTCCAGTTATTCCAATTATTTTTTGGATGTTTCAAATTCTTCTATTTTATATATAACTATCTAATTATTAATTAGTTATATATTATATAAAGGGGGATTGTCAACCTCTTTTTTTAATTGGAATAACTGGAATTGGAAGATATTCAGTTTTGAGTTCACGCTTCCTTTATAAGGCCTTCCAACGCTCGCATTACTAAAATTTCCCTTTAACTTTGTTAAAACCGACTAAAGAAATGTTATAGGGTGTAGGGAAATCCGTTTTTATTTGTACCTTTGCACGTTGTTATATACACGAAATAAAGACAAAATAAAATATGGCATTATTCGGACTTTTCAACAAGAAGAAACAACAGGAGACGCTGGACAAGGGTCTAGAGAAGACCAAGACCTCGGTATTCGATAAACTGGCACGTGCCGTGGCAGGTAAGTCGAAGGTTGACGACGATGTGCTTGACAACCTGGAAGAGGTGCTCATTACCAGCGATGTGGGCGTGGATACGACGCTGAAAATCATTGAACGCATCGAAAAGCGCGTGGCCCGCGACAAATATGTATCAACCACCGAGTTGAACAATATTTTGCGTGAAGAGATTGCAGCTCTACTTGCAGAAACGGAGAATCAGTCAACGGTAAATATTCAGGAGCCTACAGCCAACAATCCCTACGTGATTCTTGTAGTTGGCGTGAACGGCGTGGGCAAGACCACGACTATCGGCAAGCTGGCGTGGCAGTTTAAACAACAGGGCAAGAAAGTGTATCTTGGCGCTGCCGACACGTTCCGTGCCGCTGCCGTTGAGCAACTGTGCATCTGGGGTGAACGGGTAGGAGTGCCCGTGGTGAAGCAGCAGATGGGTTCTGACCCTGCCTCCGTGGCCTTCGACACGCTGCAGAGCGCCAAGGCTAATGGTGCTGACGTGGTGCTCATTGATACTGCCGGTCGTCTGCACAACAAGGTGGGACTGATGAACGAGCTGAAAAAGATCAAAGAGGTGATGAAGAAGGTGATTCCCGACGCACCCCACGAGGTGCTGTTGGTGCTGGACGGCTCTACCGGACAGAACGCCTTTGAGCAGGCCCGACAGTTTGCTGCCGTCACGCAGATCACGGCGCTGGCCATTACGAAGCTCGACGGTACGGCCAAGGGTGGTGTGGTCATCGGCATCAGCGACCAATTGCAGGTGCCTGTGAAGTACATCGGCTTAGGCGAGGGTATGGAAGACCTGCAGGAGTTTGACCGCAAGGACTTTGTGGACTCGCTGTTTAAGGGTAGTGAATAGTGATAATTTGCTTCCGCCGTGATGAAGACCGTTGATTTTATTTCCTTAGGGTGCTCGAAGAATCTGGTGGACTCGGAGATGCTGATGGGCATGTTCGAGGCTGCAGGCTATAGTGTAACCCACGACAGCGATGCCCCCCAAGGCGACATCGTCGTCATCAATACCTGCGGTTTCATCGCCGACGCCAAGGAGGAGAGCATCAACACCATCCTCGAACAGGTAGAACGCAAACATCGCGGAGAGGTAGAGCGCCTCTACGTGATGGGCTGTCTGTCGGAACGCTATCTGGCTGACCTGGAACAGGAGATTCCCGAGGTTGATGGCTGGTATGGGAAGTTCAATTATAAGCAACTGTTAGATGATTTGAAAACCCATCCTTTGGAAGGGCTTGGGTGGGCTCGCCACTTGACCACGCCGTCACACTATACCTACATCAAGATCAGCGAGGGCTGCGACCGTACCTGCGCCTATTGCGCAATCCCTTTGATCACAGGCCGTCATAAGAGTCGCACGATGGAAGATATTCTCGACGAGGTGAAGGCACTGGTGAAGCGTGGCGTGAAGGAGTTTAATGTTATTGCCCAGGAACTGACCTACTACGGCGTGGACCTCTACGGTGAACAGAAGATTGCCGAGCTGGTGGAGCGCATGGCCGATATAGAGGGCGTCAGGTGGATTCGTCTGCACTACGCCTATCCCACACACTTCCCCTGGGACCTATTGCGCGTGATGCGTGAGAAGGACAATGTGTGCAAATACCTCGATATAGCCCTGCAGCATGCCAGCGACAATATGCTCAGTCGCATGCGACGCAATATTACCGACCAGGAGACGCGCACCATGATTGAGCGCATCCGCAAGGAGGTGCCCGGCATCACGTTGCGCACCACTTTGATGGTGGGCTTCCCTGGTGAGACCGACGAGAACTACCAGCAGTTGCTCGATTTTACCCGTTGGGCTCACTTTGAGCGCATGGGCGCCTTTGCCTATTCAGAGGAAGAGGGCACCTATGCCGCCGAGCACTACGAGGACAATGTGCCTGAAGAGGTGAAACAACAACGTCTGGACCGCCTGATGCGTCTGCAGCAGCGCATAGCTACCGAGGTGGCAGAAAGTCGCGTGGGTCAGACAATGACCGTTGTCGTTGACCGACTGGAAGGCGACTACTATATAGGCCGTACCGAGTACAGCTCGCCCGAGGTTGATCCCGAGGTGCTGATACCCGTGAGCGAAGGCCATCTGAACATTGGTGAATTCTACGACGTGACCATCTATGACTACGAGGCGTTTGATTTATTTGGAAAAATTAATTTTTGATTAATATGAATAACAAGGAGTTTATTGCAGAACTGTCGAAGCGTACAGGCAGGAAGCTTGCAGACACGCAAGCTTTCGTTGACACGTTGCTCAGCGCTATGGGCGACAGTTTCATGGAGGGCGATGCCGTGCAGTTGCCCAATTTTGGTATGTTTGAAGTGAAGAAAAAGCTGGAACGTATCATGGTGAACCCCGTCAGCGGTCAGCGCATGCTGGTGCCGCCAAAACTGGTGCTGGGTTTCAAGCCCAACCCCTCGTGGAAAGATGAAATCAAGAAAGGAGGAAACGAGTAATGGGAAAGATTAACGTTAGCGAGCTTGCAGCCGCTCTGGTTGAGAAGTATGGTGTGGGCAAACGCGAAGCCCAACAGTTTATTTCAGCTCTGGTCGATGTGATTCGTGAGGGCATTGCCCAGGACCGTCAGGTGAAGGTGAAGGGACTGGGAACGTTCAAGGTGGTAGAGGTAGGCGCCCGCGAGAGCGTCAATGTCAACACTGGTGAGCGCGTTACTATCGACAGTCACTCAAAACTGACCTTTACGCCCGATGCCGCCATGAAGGAATTGGTGAACAAGCCCTTCTCGCAGTTTGAGACCGTGGTACTGAACGAGGGCGTCACCTTCGAGGATATGGAGGAGAATGCACCGGAGGAGCCACAGGAGCCACAAGAGACCCCAATGGAGGCTACGGAGGCCTCGATGGCCTCGGAGCCCTCGATGCCATTGATGCCCTCGAAGCCATCAGAGCCATCGGAGGCCTCGATGCCTCAGGAGGAAGAAGAGCCCGCTCCCACCAAGAAGCCGTTGCTTCGCTGGTTACCATGGGTAGCTGCTATCATTGTCGTCTTCGGCGTGGGCTACTATCTTGGTACCATGAATGATAAGAAGACGCCTGCCGCTCCTGAACAGCAAAAGGCAAAGACCGAACAAGTGGCGGCCAACAACCAAACGCCCGCGGCAAACAGTCAAACGACAGAACAGCCAACAGCTAACAGCCAAGAGCAGTCAACTGCTAATAGCGAACAGCCAACGGCTGATAGCCAGCAGCCGACCGCCGATGGTCAAATCCCCGCTGAATATCTGAAGTACGAGGCTATGGACAGTCGCGTAAGACTGGGTGCTTACTATATCACCGGTCTGAAAGAGATAGTCACTTTGAAGGAAGGCGAGACCCTGAGACTCATTTCACGTCGCCACTTCGGTGCAGAGCAGGCCATGATCAGCTATATCGAGGTGTATAATGGTTTTACAAAGGATACCAAACTGGAACCTGGTCAGCAGATAAAGATACCAAAGCTTGAGACCAAGCAGTCGGTTAAAAGGAGATTAAAGAAGAATTAATATACTACAGAAATGGCAGAAAATATTGACATTCGCGAACTGAACATCCGCATAGAACAACAGAGTCAGTTTGTCACCAACTTAGTAACGGGCATGGACCGCGTCATCGTAGGACAGCGCCATCTGGTGGATGCCCTGCTCATCGGTCTGCTTAGCGACGGCAACATTCTCCTTGAGGGTGTGCCTGGACTGGCCAAAACGCTGGCCATCAAGACGCTGTCGCAGCTCATCGATGCTGACTACAGCCGCATACAGTTCACACCCGACCTGTTGCCCGCCGACGTGACAGGTACGATGATCTATTCGCAGAAGGACGAGAAGTTCCTGGTGAAGAAAGGTCCCGTATTTGCTAACTTCGTGTTGGCCGATGAAATCAACCGTGCCCCTGCCAAGGTACAGAGCGCCCTGCTCGAAGCTATGCAGGAGAAGCAGGTGACCATTGGCAGCGACACGTTCCAGTTGCCGTCGCCCTTCCTTGTGATGGCTACTCAGAACCCCATTGAACAGGAAGGAACCTATCCCTTACCCGAGGCTCAGATGGACCGTTTCATGCTGAAGGTGGTCATCGGCTATCCGTCGCTTGAGGAAGAGAAGAAGATTATCCGCGAGAACATTGGTGAAGGTCTGCCCAAGGTGTTGCCCGTCACCACCGCACAGGAGATTATCAAGGCTCGCGAGGTGGTGCGCGAAGTCTATCTTGACGAGAAAATTGAACAGTATATTGCCGACATCGTCTTTGCCACCCGCTATCCTGACCGTTATGGACTGAAAGAACTGAAGGATATGATTGCTTTCGGCGGTTCGCCTCGTGCCTCTATCAATCTGGCCAAGGCAGCCCGCGCCTACGCCTTCATCAAACGTCGCGGTTATGTGGTGCCCGAGGATGTGCGTGCTGTGGCCCACGACGTGCTGCGCCACCGCATCGGTCTGACCTACGAGGCCGAGGCTTCGAATATGACCAGCGAGGACATTATCAGTCAGGTCATCAACAAGGTGGAAGTGCCCTAAGAAGTGAAAAGTAAAGAGTTAAAAGTGAATAATTTGCTACCGCTTAGGTGATGGAAACATCGGAGATACTCAAGAAGGTTCGCCAGATAGAAATCAAGACTCGCAGGTTAAGCGCCAATATCTTTGCAGGTCAGTACCACACGGCCTTCAAAGGTAAGGGTATGGCCTTCTCTGAGGTGCGCGAATACCAGTACGGTGACGATGTGAGAGACATCGACTGGAACGTCACGGCCCGCTTCAACAAACCTTATATCAAGGTGTTTGAGGAGGAGCGTGAGTTGACCGTCATGCTCTTGGTCGATGTTAGCGGATCACTTGATTTCGGCACTCAGAAGCAGATGAAGCGCGACATGGTGACTGAGATTGCTGCCACGCTGGCTTTTTCTGCTATCCAGAACAACGATAAAATCGGCGTCATCTTCTTCTCTGACAAGATTGAAAAGTACATTCCGCCACAAAAGGGACGCAAGCATATCCTCTACATCATTCGTGAGATGCTCGACTTCCATGCCGACAGTCGGCTGACCGATATTGGAAAGGCTGTGGAGTTCCTAACGGGTGTGGCTAAGCGCCGTTGTACCGCCTTCCTTTTGAGCGACTTCTTCGACCCGGCCAACCTGCAGCAGCAACTGACCATTGCCAATCGCAAACACGATGTGGTGGCCATACAGGTCTATGACAAGCGTGCTACGGAACTGCCTAACGTTGGACTGATGCGTGTGGTTGATGCCGAGACGGGCGAAGAACGCTATGTCGATACTTCGAGCAAGAAACTGCGCCAGTCGTACCACAGACAGTGGCTGCAACACCAGGCCGACCTGAATGATACCTTGGCACATAGCGGAGTGGACCATGTCAGCATCGCTACTGATGAGGATTATGTGAAGTCGCTATTACTTCTATTCAAACAACGAGCATGATGAAATTCAAGAACCTCTACATAGCATTCCTTCTCTGTTGTCTGTCGCTGAGTGTTCAGGCCCAGAAGCCAAAGATCGAGGGACGGTTGGGTGCCACTGAGATACTCATTGGCGAGCATGTACCTCTGACGGTTACCGTTGAGGCTCAGAAAGATGCTAATGTGCAGTTTCCCACAGAGACCTTGCTACCCCTCGACGTGGAGTGTCTGGGTTCCATCATCAATCCTGACGAGAATCTGGGCAATGGCAGACTGCGCCAGTCGCGCACCTATGTGCTCACCTCGTTCGTGGACACAATCTACGTTATCCCGCCCTTCAAGGTGATGGTTGATACGACCGTGTATGAAACGAACCCCATCCCGCTGAAGGTGCTGTCGGTCGATGTGGATACCACCTTCGTAGAACAGTATAACGGACCGAAATACTATGGACCGAAGGATGTGGAGGACGTGGAATTCAACTGGGAGGAAGACGGATGGACACAGGGACTTGTGACCACCACATTCCTGCCGTGGCTGGCTGCGTTGTTCATCTTTATCGTCTATCGACTACTGCTTCATAAGCCTATCGTCAGAATGGTGCGCGTCATCAAACGTGAACTGCCTCATCTGAAAGCCATGCGTTCTATCAACCAGATTAAGGCAGAGAAGTTGTCAGCATCAGATGACCAGAAAACATACTACACCAAACTGACCGATACCTTGCGCCAGTATATCAACGAGCGCTATGGGTTCAATGCGATGGAAATGACCAGTGCCGAGATCATAGACCGACTGAATAGTACCGACGACCCGAAGTCGCTGGACGAGTTGCGTCAGTTGTTCCTAACTGCCGACCTGGTGAAGTTTGCCAAGTACTCGACCCTTCTGGGTGAGAACGATGCCAACCTGGTCAACGCCATCGATTTTATCAATCAGACCAAGAAAGAGGATATGCCTACGAAGGAGATCATTAAACCCGAGCTGACCGACGACGAGCAGCGTTTCCGCAAGGGACGCATCGTCATGATGGTGGTTGCCCTGCTGTTGGCTGCTGCCGTATTGGGAACGATGGTCTATATCGGTTTTTATCTGTATGACCTGCTATAATGAATTGAAACGACATGGAATTTGCCAATAAAGAATATCTGCTGCTACTGGCGCTCATCATACCTTATATAATATGGTATGTGATGTTTCGCAAGAAGAGCGAGCCAACGCTCCGGATGGCCACCACACAGTCCTTCCGGAAAGCACCACGCTCGTGGCGGGTGGCCTTGATGCCTTTACTGCCCCTGCTAAGGGTGCTGGCTTTCGTGATGCTGGTATTAGCAATGGCACGTCCACAGCTGCACGATACCACAGAGACGCGTTCGGTAGAAGGCGTTGATATCATGCTGGTGGTCGATGTCTCGACGTCGATGTTGTCAAAGGACCTGGAGCCTAACCGTATAGAGGCTGCCCGCAAGGTGGCGTCGGAGTTCATCTCGAATCGTCCTGATGACCAGATAGGTCTGACACTCTTTGGCGGAGAGTCGTTCACACAATGTCCTATGACCCTCGACCACGCCGCCCTGCTGTCGATGTTGAACCAGGTAGGAACTGACTATATATTACAGGGACGTCTTGACAATGGTGCGACAGCCATCGGCATGGGACTAGCCAGTGCCATCAACCGTCTGAAGTCAGCTACTGCCAAGAGCAAGGTCATCATCCTGTTGACTGATGGTAGCAACAATATGGGTGAGATCCTGCCCCTGAAAGCTGCAGAAATTGCCAAAAACGAGAAAATCAAGGTTTATACCATCGGTGTGGGCACCAACGGTACGGCCCTGACTCCTGCAGCTATCGTTGGTGGACAAATACAATACTTGCGTTTGCCTGTTGAGATTGACACCGAGACGCTACAGTCCATTGCCGATATGACACAGGGAAAGTTCTACCGTGCCACCAACAACGAGGAACTGAAAAGCATCTATCAGGACATCGACTCATTGGAGAAATCGAAGTTCGACGTGCAGACCTTTGTGAAGACCGAAGATATGTTCCAGAAGTTCATCATTGGCGCTCTGCTGGCGTTGTTGCTCGAAATATTGCTCCGTATAACATTGTTTAGGAGGATACCGTAATGTTTAGATTCGAAGACCCGAAATATCTATATCTGTTGGCGGTGGTCGTTCTGTTGGCCGTCGTCTTCTACCTCTTGCGCTGGCAACAGAAACGCCGACTGAAGAAGTTTGGCGATCCCGAACTGGTGAAGATGCTGACGCCCGATGTGTCACGCTGGCGTCCCTTGGTCAAGTTCTGGTTGCTTGAGCTGATCCTCGCATTGTTGATTGTCATGCTGGCACGTCCACAGATTACTGGTCGTATCACCAAGGTAGAACGTCAAGGCATTGAAATGGTCATCGCCCTTGATATCAGTAATTCGATGTTGGCAGAGGATGTGTCACCCAGTCGTCTGAGTCGTGCGAAGATGATGATTGAGAGTCTGCTGTCGAAATTCAAGGACGACAGGATAGCCTTCGTCGTCTTTGCCGGAGACGCCTTCGTACAGTTGCCCATCACTAATGATTTTGTATCTGCCAAGTTGTTCCTGAACGATATCGATCCCACATTGATACACAACCAAGGTACCGACCTGGCACAGGCCATCGAACTGTCCTCACAATGTTTCACCCAACAGGAAGGCATTGGTAAGGCCATCATCATCATTACCGATGGTGAAGACCATGAGGGTGGGGCAGAAGAGGCTGCCAAAGCAGCACAGGAAGCCGGTTGCAACATCTTTATGTTGGGTATAGGCACTTCTGCCGGTGCCCCTGTACCAAATCCCGAAGCCACGGGCGGAAAATATATCGTTGACGAGACAGGCACGAAGGTGCTTTCGAAACTGAATGAGAAGATGTGCCGTGACATTGCCAAGGCTGGCAACGGTTCCTATATTCACGTCAACAACAGCTCTAATGCCCAGAAGCTGTTAGAGGAAGAGCTTGGGAAACTACAGCGTGGTGAGTTTAATGTCACGTCCGACTACGATGATCAGTATCAGGCTGTGGGTGTCATTGTCCTGCTGTTGCTGATTTTGGAGATATGCATCCTGGAACGGAAGAATCCGAAGTTGAAGAACCTTAAACTGTTCAAAAAATGAGAATCATCCGACTATATATCATACTCTGTCTTCTGGGATGCGTCAGTATGACGGCTACAGCCCAGAATGAACATAACAAGCAGATACGAAAGTTCCTGCGTAATGGCAACCGTCAGTTCCGTGAGGGTAATCGCGACAGGGCTACTACCTCGTATCAGAAAGCCCTTACCCTCGACAGCATCAATGCCAAAGCCCTTTACAACATGGCTACTTCGTTGTTGCCCGAAGAGTTCTGGCGTCCTTGGCCACAGCGTAATGACACCTTGATGAACAAGGAGGTGAACCGTATCGACTCGCTCTTCCAACAGGCTGCCGACCACGAGAACAACCCGCTGAAAAAGTCAAAGTCTTTCTATAACAAGGGTGTGATGTACCAGTCGCTGTACCAGTCGAACGGCAAGAACGAACAATACCTGGAGATGGCTATCGAAGCGTATAAGAATGCCCTTCGCAATAATCCCACCGACGATGAAGCACGCTATAATCTGGTGGTTTGTCAGAAGCAGATGAAGAAAAAGAATCAGACACCTCCGCCACCACAGGATCAGCAGCAGCAGAATCAGCAACAACAACAGAACGACAGTACTCAGAATCAGCAGCAGCAACAGCAAGACAAGCAGCAACAAAAGCAGAACCAGCAACAGCAGCAGAATCAGCAGCAGAAGATGGATCAGCAGCGCATGGACCAGATGTTGCAAAAAGCTATGCAGAAAGAAAGAGAGACGCAGAAACGCATGAATGAAGAGATGCAGGAAGGCCAGTACAACCGTCGTCCAAACCGAAAGAACTGGTAGTCTGACTATATAAAGAATGAATATGACAAGACGTTTACTCACGATAATAATCCTGATGGTTAGCTCGTTGCTGACCACTGTCAAGGCCCAGACGCTGAAAGCAGAAGGTCCTGACGTGGTCAATGTGGATGGCAACTTCAGAATAGAATACACCGCTAATTCCACCAGCATGAGTAACTTCCGCTTGGGTAACATCCCGCAGGAGGCCTTCGACGTGGTTTTTGGTCCTGCTGTTTCTACGCGCAGCTCGCATACCATCATCAACGGTAAGGCAACCCATGAGAGTGCCACTACCTATACTTATACGCTGGTGGCAAGGAAAGCGGGCACCTACACCATTCCTGCTGCTACGGCAGTGGTCAACGGTAAGCAAGTGTCATCGAACACGTTAAGCATTATTGTCTCGGGCGAATCATCTTCAAAACAGTCTTCGTCAGCAGATATCTTCATGCAGGTAACGCCCTCGAAGACACGCGTTTATGAGCAGGAGCCGTTGATGGTGAGTTTCAAGCTATACACCAGCTCTGCACCTACGAATATCTCTGGTGACCTGGGTGAATTGAAGGACTTCATTGTGAACCGCATGGACGATCCTCGCACACAAATCAGCATGTCGCACGAGTTGATAAACGGTCGGGCTTATGTCACGTTGGAATGGCAAAAATACCTGCTCTTCCCACAGAAATCGGGCAGTCTTGAGATACCTGCTGTGCCGTTTGAAGTGACGACTATCCGTCGTCTGCAGAATATCGATCCCTTTGAAGAGTTTATGAATGGCGGTTCTGGTGAGGTCTATGACAAACATGCAGTTCGTTCCAAGGCTGTCACTATCCATGTGGAACCGCTTCCCTCTCAGCCCACAGGATTCTCTGGCGGAGTGGGACAGTTTACCATAGAGTCGACTCTCGACAACGAGTCGCCCCAGACTAATGATGTCATCACCCTGAAGGTGAAAGTCAGCGGACATGGTAATATGAATATGCTGTCGAAACCGATTGTGGAGTTCCCTGCCGACTTTGATACCTATGAGCCACAGGTTACCGACCAGACACAACTGACAGTCAACGGCTATGAGGGTACCATCGAATATGAATATACTGCTGTGCCCCGCAATCCTGGTGTCTACGACATCGAACCTATCCGTTTGGTTTACTTTGACCCAGAGATTGGTGACTATCGTACCGCCACCACAGAAGGCTATCACTTGAAGGTAGCCAAAGGCAAGGGTGGTGTCGGTGGCAGTCAGGACTTTGCCAACGAACAGGTTAACGGTGATATCTTCCCTATCAAAGAGGGTGATAGCGAACTAATCAAACAGGAGCCTTTGCTCTTTGGTTCCAACCGTTATGTGATCAGTCTGGGTGTACTGTTCCTGGTGTTTATCTCACTCTTCGTTATCTTCCACAAGCGTGCCATCGAAAGAGCCGATATCGTGAATAACCGTGCAAAGAGTGCCAACAAGGTGGCCACCAAACGACTGCGCAAGGCAGCACGCTTGATGAAAGATAATAAGCCTGGCGAATTCTATGACGAGGCCTTGCGTGCTCTGTGGGGTTATGTAGGCGACCGTCTGAATATGCCTGTAGAGCAACTGTCGCGTGAGAATATCACGGATCGCTTGACAGAGCGTCGTGTCTTGCCTGAAACGACAGCTCAGTTTATCGAAGCCATTGATGAGTGCGAATTTGAGCGCTATGCTCCTGGTGATCCTAAGGGTAATATGCAGAAGGTCTATCAGACGGCCATGACTGCCATTGAACATATTGAAACGGACATGAAGCGTAAGATAAAGAAATCGGATAATATCGCAAAAAGCATCGTTCTGTTGCTGATGCTCCTGCCACTGTCGCTCTCGGCAGCCACCAAACAAGAGGCCGATAAGGCTTATCTTTCTGGTGAATACCAGTTGGCCATCAGTCTTTATGAGGAAGTGTTGAAGGAAGGTTCAAGTGCTGAGGTTCATTACAACTTAGGCAATGCCTATTACCGCACCGAGAACCTGAAGATGGCTATCCTCAACTACGAACGTGCTTTGCTCTTAGCCCCCAGTGATGTTGATATCCGACACAACCTACAAGTAGCTCAAAGTAAGACCATCGACAAGGTGACGCCAAAGTCGGAGATGTTCTTCATCACCTGGTACCGTTCGCTGACCAACCTGCTAACATCCAACCAGTGGGCGTGGCTTGCCATTATCTCGCTGGCGATGGCCATCGTCTTGGCACTGCTCTATCTTTTTGCCAATGGTATCAGACTGCGAAAATTGGGATTCTTCGGAGGTGTGGTGATGCTGGTACTCTTCCTGTTAGGCAACCTCTTTGCCTGGCAACAGGGACACAACGAGGCTACCCGTGACGGTGCCATCATCATGACGGCAACAGTAAAGGTGAAGACGACACCCTCAGAGACGGCAAAGGATGCCTTTACACTTCATGAGGGAACGAAGGTTACCATCGTTGACGACTCAATGAAAGACTGGAAGCAGGTGACGCTCTCGGATGGTAGAAGCGGATGGCTGCCTGCATCTGATATGGAAAAAATATAATAGGAAAGGACAAATACATGGGATTCTCTGATCTGATATCGTTGGACCAACAATTACTGCTATCTCTCAATGGCAGTGAGTCGTTGTTCTTCGACGGTCTGTTGAAGACGTTGACAACCGCTGCTACGTGGATTCCACTGTATATCGCGCTGTTCTACCTCGTTCTGAAAAACAATGACCGTTATCAGAAGGTAGTGCTCATCGTGATATGTGCTGCCCTGTGTGTGTTCTTTGCCGGCAGTCTTGATGATATGTTTATCAAGCCAACCGTGGCACGTTGGCGACCAACGCATGACCCTGTTATCGGCTTGGATGTTGATTCAGTAAACGGTTATCGTGGCGGACGATTCGGGTTCTTCTCTGCCCATGCCTCCAACACGTTCAGTATCGCCATCTTCTTCGCTTTGCTCATCAGGAGCCGTCTGTTGTCAGTAGCCCTCATCCTCTGGTCGCTTGTCAACTGCTGGACGCGCCTCTATCTGGGAGTCCACTTTCCTGGCGATATCCTGGTGGGACTCCTCTGGGGCGGTATTGTAGGCACAGCCATGTGGTACCTCTATATTCGTTTAAGCAAGCCCTACACAACCGATGCCACCTATGTGTCGGAACACTATACCTCTGAAGGCTATGAACTGCGCGACATTGACGTGGTAGTGACGGTGTTGGCCTTTACCTTAGCCTATGCCTTTATCAAGGCATGTTTCTTTGTTTAGCATATAACTATGGATACAAAACATATACGAATTAACGACTATAATTACAACTTGCCCGACGAACGGATTGCCAAGTTCCCGCTGGCCCAGCGTGACCAGTCTAAACTGTTGGTCTATCGACATGGCGAGATTGGTGAAGACACGTTCTGTCATCTTTCTGACTATCTGCCAGAGGGAGCCCTGATGATCTTCAATAACACCAAGGTTATCCAGGCCCGTCTTCATTTCCGCAAGCAGACAGGAGCGCTCATTGAGGTGTTCCTGTTGGAGCCTGCCAATCCCACAGACTACGAACTGATGTTCCAAACCCGTGGCCATTGCGCGTGGCTTTGTCTGGTAGGCAATCTCAAGAAATGGAAGGACGAAACGTTGTGCCGAACGCTGGAGATCAACCATGAAACGTTGACCATCAAAGCAACGCGAGGTGCTCTGCATGGCACGAGTCATTGGGTAGATTTCGAATGGGACAACGACAAGCTGTCGTTTGCCGAGATTCTGGAAGCTATGGGCGAACTGCCTATCCCTCCTTACTTGAACCGTGAGACTCAGGAGAGTGACAAGACCACCTACCAGACGGTCTATTCGAAGATTAAAGGTAGTGTGGCAGCACCTACCGCCGGTCTTCATTTTACCCCCGAGGTGCTGAAAGCCCTTGATGCTCATGGTATTGATCGCGAGGAGCTGACCCTTCATGTAGGGGCTGGCACCTTCAAACCCGTAAAGAGTGAGGAGATTGAAGGTCACGAGATGCACACGGAGTATATCAGCGTGCGTCGTCAGACCTTGGAGAAACTGCTACGCCATGACTGCCAGGCTATCGCCGTAGGTACTACCAGTGTCAGAACCCTGGAGAGCCTCTATTATATGGGACTGAAGGTGCTGGCCAATCCCAATATCGCTGAGGACCAGTTGCATGTCAACCAATGGGAGCCCTACGGGGACGGTTCCAACTGTGATAGCGAAGCGTTTACAGGGGAACTGTCCCCTTGTTGCGCTCCTCGTGACGCTATTCAAGCCCTGCTCAACTGGATGAAGAGCAACGGGCTGGAAACTCTTCATTCCAGCACACAGATCATTATTGCCCCAGGCTATGATTACAAGATTGTGAAGATGCTGGTCACCAACTTCCATCAACCTCAAAGCACGCTGTTGCTGCTGGTCAGCGCCTTCGTCAAGGGCGACTGGCACAAGATATACGACTATGCCTTGGCTCACGACTTCCGCTTCCTGAGCTATGGCGACAGCTCATTGTTAATCCCATAAGTCCCATAAGACCCATAAGCCCTATTAGACCCATTAGACCCAAAGAAAAAACTATGAAATACGGACTGATCAAAGTGGCTGCTGCCATACCAGGTGTGAAGGTAGCCGATACAGATTACAACACTCAGCAGATAGAGTCACTCATCGTGCGTGCTGAGGGTAAGGGTACCGAGATCATCGTGTTCCCCGAGCTCTGCATAACCGGCTATACCTGTCAGGACCTGTTCCGTCAGAGTCTGTTGCTCGACAAGGCAGAGGAATCGCTGATGGTGCTGCTCGACTTCACCCGCAAACTCGACATCATCTCTGTGGTGGGCATGCCCGTCAGGATTGGCTCCTTGCTCTATAACTGTGGCGTTGTCATCCATCGTGGCACTATCCTCGGTGTGGTGGCCAAGACCTATCTGCCCAACTACAATGAGTTTTATGAGAAACGATGGTATGCATCGTCAACCGACCTCATCGAACAGGATATTTACCTGGCCGGCAATCTGGTGCATGTGTCGAATGAACCTCAGGTGTTCCGCACATGCGATGGCGTGGGCTTCGGCGTCGAGATCTGTGAGGATGTGTGGGCTCCGCTGCCACCCAGCAACAATCTGGCATTGGCTGGTGCCGATATCGTGCTGAATCTCTCGGCCAGCAACGACCTTGTGGGCAAACGTGCCTACCTGCGTTCACTGTTACTGCAGCAGAGTGCCCGCATGATTTGCGGTTATGTCTATACCACATGCGGTTATGGTGAATCGACTCAGGATGTGGTCTATGGCGGTGGTGCCTTTATCATAGAGAATGGTACTGTGATTGCAGAGGCTAAGCGATTCCAGCTTGAACCGCAGCTGTTGGTACAACAGATTGACGTGGAACGTTTACGCTCCGAGCGTCAGAACAATACCACTTTCCGTACTGCACAAGACGGTGCCCATGCCAAGGCTGTCGATGCCAAGCTGGTGACACCGCGCGACTTTGAATTGTTGCGCCAGGTGAACCCGCACCCCTTCATTCCCAGTGATGAAGAGATGGGCGAGACCTGTGAGGAGATACTGAACATTCAAACCATGGGTCTGTGCAAGCGTCTCGTTCACTCTCATTGTGACAAGGCAGTCATTGGCATCAGTGGCGGTCTCGACTCCACATTGGCATTGCTGATAGTGGTTCGCGCCTTTGACCGTCTGGGCTTTTCTCGTCGTAATATCATTGGAGTGACGATGCCAGGCTTTGGCACTTCCGATCGCACCCACGACAATGCCGTCAGTCTCATGGGAACACTGGGTATCACACAGCGCGAGATCAGCATCGCCAAGGCTGTGAACCAGCATTTCGAGGACATCGGTCATAATCCCAGCATGCACGATGTGACCTACGAGAACTCTCAGGCTCGCGAGCGCACACAGATTCTGATGGATGTTGCCAATCAGGTGGGCGGACTGGTCATCGGTACCGGCGACCTATCGGAATTGGCTCTGGGCTGGTGCACTTACAATGGCGACCACATGTCGATGTATGGCGTGAATGCCAGCATCCCCAAGACGTTGGTACAGTCGCTGATACGCTATGCTGCCTCGCTGCCTGCTTTCAGCACACAACAAAGCGTTCTTATTGATGTGATAGACACCCCGATATCACCCGAACTGACACCTGCCGATGAAGAGGGAAACATCAAGCAGAAGACAGAAGACCTGGTTGGTCCCTATGAGTTGCACGACTTCTTCCTGTACTATATCATGCGACATGGTTTCCGTCCTGCCAAGGTGTTCCTGTTGGCGCAGGCCGCCTTCAGTCAGAAGTATAGTGACGATGTCATCAAGAAGTGGTTGACAACGTTCTGCCGTCGCTTCTTTAATCAGCAGTTCAAGCGCTCCTGTATGCCTGATGGACCGAAGGTGGGTGCCATCAGCCTCTCACCTCGTGGCGACTGGCGTATGGCCAGCGATGCTGCCGGCACGCTGTGGCTGAAGGAATGCGAGGCCCTGTAGTTGAAAAACGAATCAAACATATTCATTACAATAACTTAAAAACAAAACAACTATGACAACAAATCAAACAACAAAGCCCTATGTGATTGGCTTGGACCTGGGTGGAACAAATTCCGTTTTTGGTATCGTTGATGCACGTGGTGAGATTAAGGCTACGACAGCTATCAAGACCACAGGCTTTACTGATGTTAACGACTATGTAGCTGCTGCAGTGGACGCCCTTCAACCTATTATCGAAGAGGTTGGCGGCATCAGTAAGATCAAGGCTATGGGTATTGGTGCCCCCAATGCCAACTACTATCGCGGCACCATTGAGTATGCACCCAACCTGCCTTGGGCTCACAACGGTATCGTTCCTCTGGGCGATCTGTTCAGCAAGAAGTTGGGCATCCCCGTAGGTATGACCAACGATGCCAATGCTGCTGCCATTGGTGAGATGACCTATGGTGTGGCTCGTGGCATGAAGAATTTCATCATGATTACCTTGGGAACGGGCGTAGGCTCGGGCATCATCGTTGATGGCAAACTGCTTTATGGCTCTGATGGCTTCGCTGGTGAGCTGGGTCACGTCACGATGGTACGTGGTGAGGAAGGTCGTCCCTGTGGTTGCGGACGCACAGGCTGTCTGGAGGCTTATTGCTCTGCAACAGGTGTGGCTCGTACTGCCCGTGAGTGGCTGCAGAAGAGCGACAAACCCTCTTTGCTGCGTGAGTTGGATGCCGACAAGATCACCTCGCTCGATGTCTCTATTGCTGCTGGCAAGGGCGATGTGCTGGCTAAGGAAATCTATGAGTTCACAGGCAAGATGCTGGGCGAGGCTTGTGCCGACTTTGCCGTCTTCTCCAGTCCCGAGGCTTTCGTGTTCTTCGGTGGTATGGTCAAGGCTGGTGATCTCATCATGAAACCTATTGAGAAAGCCTACAACGACCATGTGATGCCTCTGTTCCGTGGTAAGGCCAAGTTCCTGGTCAGCGCCCTCGACGGCTCTTCTGCTGCCGTTCTTGGTGCCTCCGCCATCGGTTGGGAACTGTAACACCGATAACTCCCGTTAACTCCTCGAGCCATAGGCTCGTTAACTCCCCAGGCTGAAAGCCTGTTAACTCCAAATAAAAGAATTATGAAACTGGAAGGAAGAAAACGCAGTTCCAATGTAGAAGACCGTCGAGGATTGAGCGGCGGTGCTAAACTGGGCATTAGTGGTGGCATCGGCGGCATCATCATCGCTGTCGTTATGGCTATCATGAGCGGTGGCGATGTGAGTCAGGTCATCGGCAACGTTGTCAATGCCGTTCAGCAAAGCAAAGTTGAGAAGGTCAATCCGAAGGAATTCTCTGAAGAGGAACAGAAACTGGCCGAAGAGTGCGAAATCATTCTGGGCAGTACCGAGGAAGTGTGGACCAAGGTCTTCAAGGACAACGGCTGGGGCGAATACCGCCTTCCTACGATGGTTCTCTTTACCAACAGCGTGCAGTCAGCATGCGGTAGCGCCACCTCTTCTGTAGGACCTTTCTACTGTCGTGGCGATGAGAAGCTGTACATCGACCTGTCGTTCTTTACCGAGATGAAACGCCAGCTGGGCGTCGAGGGCAACACCTTTGCCTATGCCTATGTCATTGCTCACGAGATAGGCCACCATGTGGAGTATCTGCGAGGCATACTCACTCATGACTGGAGTCGCTTGGGCGAGACTGATAATCAGATCAGCGTGCGCACCGAACTGCTTGCCGACTACTATGCCGGTGTGTGGGCCCATTACGAGGACAAGAAATACCACTCGCTGGAGGACGGTGACATTGAGCGTGCCATCGAGCTTGCCCAGAAGATTGGCGACGACTGGCTACAGAAGCAGGCGCAGGGTAGGGCAGTGGAGGAATCGTTCACCCACGGCACCTCCAAGCAGCGCATGTACTGGCTGAAGAAAGGTCTCGATACCGGCGATATGCGTACTACCACATTCAATGTGCCCTATCGCGATCTCTGATAAAGGTGTCACTGAATATTTACCTCTAAACAAAGACTCCCGTTCTGCAGAAGCAGGGCGGGAGTCTTGTGTATCAATTGGGATTGTGATTCAAAATAACGGGTAAAAGTGTTTACCAGTCATCATCCTCGTTGCCGATGATGCCGTTCTTGATGGCTTCTTCCACCTTGTCGAGGACGGCGTTGGTGTAGGCATGGGTCATGACAAAGGCCTTGGCGCAGGTACGCTTCTGCTTGTCTTTCTCCACAAAAGGATAGTGATGGGCTATCTCCCATTGCTCGTCATAGAGGTTGGCATTGGTCATATCCTCCTTCTTGCGCTTGGAGTCGCCGTAGGTCTTGTCGGAATCTTTCGGACTGAGCCAGCCACCGCTGATGTCAGCCAGTACGTCGTAGTTCTGCACGGTGAGGGTGACGCGAACGCGTCCCTCCTTGATGTCGAGGCGGATGACTGGCGTGATGTTGACGGAGTACTTGTTGATGGTACCCATGTGTTCGGCGATGTTGGGGATGGTCGAAGAAATGATGATGCAGCCGGCATCCTTGTCGTTGAGCGTGATGGCTTGTTTGTCCTGGAAAGTGGCGGTGGCCCAGTAGTTCAAGGCTACGTAGAGCTGTGTCTTTGTCTTGCCAGGTGCTTCAATGACTTGCTGGTAGGTGAGCGACTCGTTCTTGTCGAGCGTAATCGTTGAAGCCAGGTTCATAGCAGCATCGAGCCATTTCTCGCCATAGCGTTCCTTAGCATATTTTTCTAAGTCAGCGACTTTCATTACCTGTGCTTGCAGGCTCAGCGTCGTCATCAGGGCGACGACTGCGAGGAATAATTGTTTTTTCATGATTTTGTTTTTAATGGGAGTTAGCGGTCTATGACCGCGGAGTTATCGGGAGTTAATGGAAGTTAGCGGACTTTACCAGTCGTCGGCAGAGACTTCTTCTGGGTCGCCGTCGGCGTATTCGTTGACGGTGACATTGTTGTTGCTAACAATATTCAGCAGAGGTTCGCGCAGCTCAATAGCGGTGATGCTGGGAGAGATATATTTTTTCTTCATAGCTTATTAACTTTGGGGTTTACTATTTCCAATTCTGATTCTTACAGAGTATCTTGTTCCGGCATCCCACGAATCTGAGCGCAATGAGAGGGTCTTGGTCAGTTCATCTAAACTGCCATTCTTTGTAAAGCGGACCTCAATCCCAATGGCATCCTTTGACTGTGGGATAAGGAACATCCAGCCGCAGGGCAGCCGTTGGTCGTCGGTGGTAGGCGTGATGCTACTTTCTGTGAGTAGGTAATCATGGGTGCCTCCAGACAATGACCAACTATTAGTGTTATAATAGTAATTGCCATGGTTCTTGACATTCTTCAACGTGATGTCCTTCACCGAATAGGTCTGACCATCGACGCAATAGACATAGAACTGTACGGCAGCACAAGCGTGACTGAACGCGAGTGGTACCTGTCCGCTGTGATCGTCGTAAGAGGTGTTAGTGTTGGCCACCATGAAGTCAACTAAATTATCTGGCTGCTTACCCATCTCGAATGAGATGTAGGGATTGCCGCTGTTGTATACAAACGTGCCGTCGCCGTTGTAGGCATAGAAATTAATTTTGATGCCATATTCCAATGTAGGCCAAGTATTGGGGAAAACTCCCCATCTTGAAGGCGTACCGCTTTTTTTGTGGCAGTATATGTAGTATTCGTCTCTGCATCTGCCTGATATATCATCTTGAAGCTACTAAACGATTCAGACGTGGTGATATCGGCACGTGTGGAACGTGCGTCGGCAGACTCGTTCTGCATCGGGTTCTCAGAGACGACGACGGAGATGGTGCGACGCTTGTTGCTTGGCTCCTCCTCATCGTCAGAGGAACATGCCGTTGCTAGAGGCAAAGCGAAAAGGGCGAGGGCAACGGGTGCCCATGCGGTTTTGAATGGTTTCATTGTTCAGCTGTTTTATTGTTGATGGTTACTTTTTCCTTGAAGGTGTAGATGCGTTTCTGCTTGGCACTATAGAAGCGCAGATCGGCCTCCTCGACAGGCTGGTAGGCGTAGAGCGTCATAAAATCGCCAGGTTTGCACACGCCACGGCACTCGTCTCCCACGAAGGCACCAATCAGATCGCCGTCGGTGGTCTCGACAGGAAGCATCAGCTCACCTGTATCGAGAGAAGAGATGAAGGGATACTTGTTGCAAAGCATGGAGAAATTGGGCACAAAGTCTTCCTCTATGCCATACACCAAGTCGGCAACGAACATTTCCTTGCCATTGATGGCAAAGAGCTGATGCAGACCACCGCTATAATAGAACGTATTGAACTCTTCTTTAACGGTGTTGTTGCCCATGATTTTCAAGGCGAAATAGATGCCGCCATCGGCATGGACGGAGCGGTGGGCCACGATGCTACGACACTCGCCTTCGATGAAGGCTGCCATGAGGTCGTCGTCAGTAGAGTAGGGCACCAGCTCGTCTTGCAGCTTTACAAGGACATACATGGCATTCTCGTACTGGCTCTGGTCGGCGCTGACCCATTCCGGCTGCTTCAGGTCGCCACTGAAGTCAACCTTCCATTGAGGTGCTTCAGAGGCTGAGGTGAACGTGAACTTGCTATCGTCATCATCGGATGAACAGGCCGTGAGCAGTAATAGTGTAAACAGACTGAGAGGCAGGAAAGCCCCAAGCGTCTTGCTAATCATTGTCTTCATGTTTATTTAATTACAATCTTTTGTCCGTTATAGAGATAGACGCCCGTCTTACGAGGACGCTTCTGCAGCTTGTAGCCCTGCAACGTGTACCAGCCCTGCAGCGGTTGGTCGGCAAGGATGAACGAGATCTCGGTGGGTTCCGTAGGACTGCCGCTGACGGCATTGGGAACGAAGGAAAGGGTAGTGGACGATGATGCCACCCACTCGTCGTTACGTTCGATGACGAACGACACTGGGGCCTCCTGACTACCGCTAATGCTGATGTATATGACTTCATCGTCGGCATTAGCCTCGCCACAAACCTCACCACCCGAGAGGGCCAGTAGATGGTCGCCAGGCTGCATTTTGAAGCCTGTAACTGCAGCTGCCATCGTCATGGTGGAAGCATGCTGACCAGGTGCATAGAAGCGCGGTGCACGCTGAGCGGTGCTGATGATGGTAGAGCCGGGCTCGTAGTAGTTGTACTTGAATTTCACCGTACCCTCGCCTTGACGCTTCAGCATGTAGCCCTTGCCAGGCTCCATATAGCGCAGCGAACCTTCCCACGTGCCAACGCCATAGGCATCGGTAGTGAACATGGAGAAGGCGGACTGACTCTTGATGACATCGCCGTCCTGAGCATAGCGCTGGTAGTCGGAGAGGGCCGTCTCAACATCGAGGTTCACTATCGGCGTGTAGCCAATGCTGTTCCAACCGTTTTTGACGGTGATGGTGCGCATGGACGTCTGCTTCAGACTGTTACCAGAAATCTCGATGGCTGCAGCGTTCTGCACCTTGATGCGGTAGGTGCGCGTAGGCAGGATGCTTGCGTTGCTGATGGCTTCGTCCATATTGGAGAGCCACTGTCCGTTCTTGTAGATGAGCGTCAGTCCCTGCGAGTCGTCGGTCAGAATGTCACCATTCTGCCAAGGATAAAACTTCAGCAGTTTGTTGATATTGCGGAAGTCATCATTATAGACATTGAGCGAAATCCAGTTCCAGCCACGTTCCAGTTCGAGCTTCTGTATATAGAGGTCGCCGGCGGTGAGCAGGATAGGCTGCTTGATGGTGCCAACGATACTACTGGGCACGAACGTCACATCCTCGGAACTCTTCAACAGATGGGTCTTGCCCGTCTGGGCGTGCCACAACTTGAAGTAGAGCGGCGTGGCCACCGTTGTGCTATCGTAAACAGTGAGATAGACCTTGCTGTCGGCAGTCACAGGATCGTAGCTGACGTTGTCGCTACCCAGGCAACGGCCCATGGCATCGAAGACGCCAACCATATCCTCGGGATCGGTGACAATGGCATTGTTAATCATCACACGTGCCACAATATTCATGGAGTGCTGGCGCAGGGCGTTGTCTACATACCATTCAGGAGCGAGCCCCTCACAACGTTCGGTGACAAGGAGCGGCTCGGAGAGTCCGTTCTCATCAACCACATAGATGATTTCATCGTAGCTGCCCACGTTAAGACCTTTATTCACATTGAATTTCAACTCAACCTCACCCTTGGCATCAATGACACCAACAGGTTCCTGGCAAGTGATCCATTGTGGTAAGCCCTTAATTTCATAAGTGTGGGTAGAACCGCTCGTATTGATAATCTTTGCAAAGAACACGGTGCCTTCGCCTGCCATACAATAATCCTGAATGCTGCGGGTTGTCCAGCGGATAGGATTGCGGTCCACGTAGAAGGAAACAGTAGCTGGCGAAGCCATGTAGTTGCCGTTGAGGTCGGGGATGTCGGCTACGGTGACGTAGAATGTTCGTTTGTTGATACGGGAGTCGGGCTCGTTCAGACTGATCATCAGCTGGTTGTCGCGTCCCACGAAATTGAAGTCAAGATTCTTCAGTTCCTGGAAAGGCTGTACGGGAGCTCCCAGTTCTTGATCAATGCGCGACAGGATGGTGCTGGCGGGATCGACAAACACCTCTTCGTCCTTTTGTATTTCCTTTCCATCACGATCGTACTTGACAACCTGGTTGTAGGCATAGGGCGCCAGCACGATGTCGTTCTGCTTGTCGCGTTCCTGACGGCTGAAACCCATATAGGTGATAAGCCCCTTTTCGCGACCGCCCGGGCTCTTGGTGCTGTAACGTGTAATGAGTGCCGGTGGCAGAGCCTGTGAGAAGAGACACAGCTCGTCGATGTTTCCGGTCAACGGATAGCTCTGGTGCATGACGTTGGCATCCTTGTCGCCCTGTACGAACCACACCATGTTGCCGAGATAAACGTCGCTGCCGTCGATGCCGCCCAGTGAGTCGGTACGGAACGATGTGCGCAACTCGCGGTCCACATAGATGTTGCCAATGTTGTGAGAACGGTTGACAGTCATGGCATAGTGATGCCATTTATCATCGCTGTAGTCGCCTGGGATGATGTATTCGTTTCCATTGGTGCGGTATTTCAGGTCGGCACCCTCGAAGCCGATGAAGAAGTTATCCTCGGCATGGGTGTCGGTAGCATGGCCCGAGCCGTTGCTGATGAGCGCACCGCGTCCATCTTTGTTGGTGCGGAACCAGAACATCAGGGTATAGTCGGACTCCTTCGTGCGCTTGATGTACTCGCCTTTGAGCTGTAGGCCACGAACGTCCTTTTTCTCGTTGCCGTCGAGATGGAGCGACATACCTCGTGGCAGAGCCCATGAAGCGTGCTCCAGCTTAGCATGGGCACCGTGAGCCTTGTCGGTGATATAGTCGCCATCGCCCTCGTTCATCGGATAGTAGGCAGCCAGACCCATCTCATAACCTGTAAGCTGCTGCTCAGCATAATTCTGATAGAGCAGTCCCTGATCCATGGCACGTGACCAGATACGCGTCTCGAGCATGCGTCCTGAGTAGTGCTTACGCTTGGTGACATCAACCTCATTGGTGGCACCAAAGACAAACGTGCCGTAACCGTTGTATGTCACGCTGTCAGCACGGCCTATCAGCGAGTCGTTGTACATCAACAGCTCTTGGGTTTCGTTGTTGAGAACGACGGCAATGTGGCGGAAACCGTTGCTCTTAATGGAGTAATCGGAAACGTAGGATGTATCACCAACAACCACCTTCAGGTGCTGTTTTTCGGTGAGCCACAACTGCATGTTAAGACCGTCGGAGCCGTGACTGAACACTGGCATTTCCTTACCGGTGTCGTCGGGTCGTATCATCATGTCGATGGTCACACTCTTGCCTGAGCAGTTGCGACGGGCCTCTGTCTCGGCATAGCCTGTGCCGGTGAAGAGCAGCGACGGGTCTTCCTGGATGCTTGTCTCATTGGTCTCGCCAATTACCTCGAAGTTGGTGATGCCACTGAGGTAGTTGTGCTCGATGGCCTCAGAGAAATCGAAGATCACATCATCACCAGGACCGAGAATACCATTGCGCGGCTCAGGCGTGCTGAACAAACGAGGCAGACGGGTATCTTTCACGCCGCTGAGCACCTTTGACGTGCTGGTCAGGTAGTCGTTGCCATTACGACAGAAGAGTACGGCACGCAGGTCGTAGGCTTTCTCCATCTCCACGCCCTCGCCATAGAAAGAGGTGACGATGTTGCCGTTCTCGGGAATCATCTTCTTGGTGCCGCTTGCCAATGCCATGAGCGAGTCGCTGGCAAAGAACGAGCAGAGGTTCACCCAGTAGTCGTCACCACGATTGCTCTCCTTGTACTGGAACTCGATGTGGTCGAAGTTTCTCTGGTTCTTGTCGAAACCACTGATAACCACAGGCATGTAGTAACCACGTTCGTCGCGCTGGGCATCGGTATTCATGATCCACTTGTCGCCAGGTGTTGAGATGGCTATGCTGCCTGCTGTGTGCAGATAGTGGACACTGAAGCTGACTTTGGCAGAAGTGTTTTCATCGCTGAGCGATAACAGCATGATAGACAGGTTTTCATAGTCGAAGTCATCGCCGGCATACACCTCAAGGGTCTTCGTGAGCACCTTGCTGGGTTCCACCAAGAGCGTGCGCATGTTGCCAGAGAGCGGCGTGCCGTCCATTATCAGCTTGGCACCTTTAGTGTTAGAGGTCTCGTCAAGACAGATGTTAAAGAACTGGTAGGCAGCCTCGGGCTGTTCGCTGTCGTTGGTCATGCTGAGAGTGAAGCGTGCGGGCTCTCCGTAGGGCACACCGCTGACGCTCTGTTTGTCTACCCATATCTTTGGGTTTTCAATCCTCTTCGTGCGCTCGTCGAGTAGCGTTCCTGGCTTATAGAAGATGGTGCGGCGCTCGGGCTCATAAGGCCTACACGTAGCACCTGCCCTGGTGCGGTAGACGAAGCTGCGGGCATAGCGCAGGTCTTTCATGTCCATCTCGCGTTTCAGGTAGGGTTCGTTATAGTCCACGAGGTCGTAGAAGTTGTCGTCGGTGAACACGTCGAAGACACCGCTGTTCTGCACGTTGTCGTCGCCTGTCTTCACGCGGTAGATGTCGAAGTCGAGATGGCTCTTACGGTCCATCGAGATGCTGAAGCTCTCCTTGCGGTTGAACTTCTTCGACTCTGAGTGCTTAGGCACGACGTTGAAGGCAAACGACGGCACGAGCCCGAACTTGAACGTCCAACCTACGCAAGACACTTCAACATACGTGTTTTTGCTCTCGTCCTTACCGGAGCCCACACCACCTGACGTGCCACCGGCCTTCGTGCTCAGCAGGCCACTAACCAGCTTGGCGGCCACGGGGCCGAGAATCTGGAGGGCAGCCATTGCACCGTCGCCTACGGCAGAGTCGAAGTAGCCTACAGTGCCGGCAGAGATGGGACTGGTGAACGAGTTTGTGCATGAGTACTCGCTGGTGAAGTCCTCGCTGTAGCTCAGCGGACTGCCACCGTCGATGTCAAAGTTCTGTACCAGTTCGGTGGCCTCGAGCTTCTCCTTCTCGTTCTGTGCTATCATGTTGATCCATGCCATCATGTTGCTGTGATAGCGGGCCACCTCGTCTTCGAGCGACGGATCGGCATCGTCGGGCCATATCACCTCGTAGTTCACGCCGAACAGGTCGGAGTCGGTGCTGACGGTAGAGAGGTAGACAGGCTTGCGCGTGGCGTTAGCCTGTGACTTAGCCTCAGCCTTCGTGCCTGTAAACATCAAAGCACGACATTGCTCGGCCAGCGATGGGATAAGCTGCTTGACAATGTATTCCTGCGAGTGGACGAAGTTGGACTTGAACTGCTGGCCATAGGTGACCACCTCTTCGCGTACCAGGTGGAAGAGGCTGTCCTTGTCATCACGTCCGCTGGCAATCTCCACCATGCGACCCGACACCAGCTCGCCTTTCATTTGGCGGTAGATGCTGTCGGGAATGGCACGTATGGCTATGGCAGGCGTGATAATGATGTTCTGCTCCATACCGATATAGACATCGGCATTGGCACCGATCATCTTGTTGTGAGAACTGGTGGAGATGTCCTCGGTAGCCGTCATCGTGTAGGAGAAGGCACGCTGTCCGCTGCCTGACCACACGAGGTCCAATGACGTGGAGAAGGCACTCGAAGCGCTGTTGTGGAAACCGCCCACGCCACCGGCTCCCATGGGTGCCGCCACCACACCGGTGAAGGTGCTGAGGTTATTGCCCGCTGAGAAGTTGAGGGTCACACCGGCTTTCCACGACATGTCCATCTGGTAGGAGTATTTCAGTGTAGAGCCTTTACTGATCTTAGCAGAGGAGCTGCCACCGGGCGGGTCGCGAAGAATGTCGACAAGCTGGGGCATGGAATAGGTAAGATAGTCCTTGGCACCGTTTTTGGCACGCACATTGAGAACATAGGCTTGCAGTGGCTTTGCCTCGTAGTAGGTGTCATCGAGCAAGAGTGTCATCGTCACGGTGCGCAGGGCATTCTCGCCCGTTAGTAGGTAGGGGGACTCTGCAGCCTGGATGAACACTGTGCCCTTGCCGACGCTGTCGAGCTGTACCTCCTCGCGGTAGTAGCCACCCATCATCTCATTCTGAACGGTGACAAGTCCTCCCTTCATCTGCACCACGTCGATGGTGTCGGTACCCTGATTGTTGTTCCAGTAGTACTTCTCGTGGGCCGAGAGCTGGAACAAGTATTTCTTGTCGAGACTGAACACAGGATGACCGAAGGTGTAGACGGTCTTGTTGGCAGTCGTATTGTTGTAGGCCAAGGGCACGGTAGAGGTGTTGCCACCAAGGTTCTTGGCTATGTACTGCTTGTCGCCAAAGTAATCAAACTTATCGTAGCCCAACTGACGGTATTCTATCACGACAGGTGCATGGTAGATGCAATTGTACTGGGCGTTGTATTCCACCGTCACTTCGTTCACGTCGTTGCCGTCCAGTGAAAGCCAGTGACCTTTAACTACCTCCTTGTGGTGATTGATCGAGTCGGTCAGGTCGATGACATCGCCTGTCTTTCCTGATGGGAAAAGCGTTGGATAACCCTGAGCATAAATCTGCATGACCTTCCACTTGGCTGGTGGCAGTTCTATACTGTATTCGCCTGTGTGCTTATCAGGCTTCAGCTCTATGCGATGACGCGTGGTGTGTGCAGAGGTATGATAGTCGTATTTGTTGTCAAAAGCATGATGAACATAGACGGTGTCGCGTTCTTTCAGCGTTGCGTCAAGATTATCGTAGACAAGCCACGAGGAGTTGTCGCCCTCAAGTGCCATTACAATCGTGAGGTTGTCGCCGAGGTTGTTGCGTGAGAGGGAGTTTGCCAATGGCAGTTCGCCCTGGTCCTTGCCACCCACAACACGACCTATGAGACGTACCTTCGTGTCGTCGTAGAAGTAGATCTGTGCCTTGTCGGTGGTGAAGTCATGTTTGTAGATACCCTCATTGTAGAAGTCGTGACCGTCCTTGTGGGCTTGGATGGTGCGTTCGCCACCCATCACATAGAACGAGAACTTTCCTTCGAAGTCGGTAGCCACAGGCTGTCCGCCAGCACTCAGCGGATGACCGTCAACAGTGAACTCAACACCTGGCACAGGAATGCTGGTGCCGTTGTACATGACATAGCCCGACATCTTGTAGCCACTGGTAACAGTGAAGTTAGCATTTGTGGTGATGTTTGACTTTGTGTCGAAGGTGATGCCCAGACCATCGGCACAGTCAGGTGACAGGTTTGGCTTGGCTATGTTCACGCTGATGGTGTAAGGTCCGCTTTGCTGTGAATAATAGCGCAACTCGTCAATCTTATAGTATCCCTTGTCATCGGTGCGCACGGAGCGTGTCTTGATGTCGGCAGGATGGTCGTGACTTGGAGATACACTGACAAGTACATCGGGGATGCCTGTGCCGTCGGCAAAGCGCACATAGCCCTCTACTGTACCTGTCTGCACGCAGTGAGCCTCAATGGAATCTGTATAGGTGTAGGTGACACCCTCGCAACTGTTTGCCGCGCGTACCATATATTTATAGGTATAGACGGGCGAGGTAGTCTTGTCCTCATACTGCATGTCGGTGAGGTTGGTAGCTATTACTTGCCAGTCCTCATTACTACCAACGGTTTTACGCAGCACCTCGAAGTAATCGATGGGTTGTTCATCGGTCTCCCACTGCAACAGCGTGCTCATCTGCAACTCCTGCCACTTTAGTGTGGGAAGAATCTTTCCTGATGTCTCGAAGTAGTAGTGGCCTTTGCTGAAAGCGCGGACGGCGAGTTCGGATATATCCAGACTATTACTTGAGCTTTGGGACACCTCGAAGCGTAAGTACTTGCATTCATCCTGCGTGGTGATGCTGAAATAGAACGGCGTGTTACCAACAGGCTGTATCGTGATGTCGTCTGTAACCTCGCGGAGCACCTGCCACTCATCGTTGCTGTTCAGTTTGCCCTTCAGCACCCAGCTTATGGGGTAGTTATCACCGGTTTTGTATGTTGTGATGATGAGGTCGGATGGTATGAATGGCTTGTCGGCTTCAAACTCCACATACCAGATGCCGTCTTCCTTATCGCTAGGAGTTGTGTACCATTCTGTTTGGAGATTGTTGTCGAACAGGTTTGATGCATTGAATGAATAGGAGATTCCTGTATATGACAGAACGGTGAAGTTGGGCTGCAACACATCGTCGCGCATGGCATTCTCTTCCAACAGGGGCGCAGTGGGCTGGGCTGCCTGGTAGTTGATGTACGTGTAGTAGGCTTTGTCGGAGGGGAGCCATCCTAACAGTTCCAATTCTTGGTCTGTGCTGAGATTCATTTCGCGCAGGTTAGCCCCTTGGGGCTTGCCATAGGAAGTGCCGAAGTCGTAGTAGCTGTTGCTGATGAGTCCATTGATGACCGATGGGGCGTCCTCATAGCTGCGCATGAAGTTCACGCATCCCGTCGTGTTTTCTGCAACAATTACACGTGACTTGGAGTTCATGATGTGGCAGAACGCCCCGGAACGTTTCCATCCCACAAATCCGCCACAGTTGATGGTGTTTTTGCCGTAGTGGTAGATGGAGGAACTGCATTTGTTGATGTACATGGCACCCGCGTCGACGATTCCCACAACAGTACCGTGAGAGCCGTCGCCGTTGATGGAGCTGTTGATTTTGCCGTCATTAAAGCAGTGCTCAATCATACCCAGTCCGCCAACGTGCTCACCCACCATGTTGCTGGCAAACTTCTTCGACGTATTGATGGTGGTGCGGAAGGAAGTGTTGCGGAGGCGGAAACCGTCGCCGGTGTACTGGAACGGAGCGAGTGCTTCGGTCGAGCCGCTGATGGTGTAATAGATGCTGTTGCCGTTACCCTCGAACACGCCGCAATAGGGTTTGTCCTTGTTATTGCCGATGATAACGTTATCGGTACGGATGCTGCTGTCAAGCAGGATGGCGTTCAGCGTGTTCTCGCCGTTGTTTACACGGTTGGCAAAGTCTATGAAGTCCTCTTCGGAGCGTATCTTCACGTAGAGGTCGCCAGTGGGTTGGGCTATGGGCGAGTCCTTGCCGTCGACGCTGATCTGGAAGACATAGTAGGCGCACGAGCGCGTGAGGTTCACCTGCAGGGTCTTGGCGTTGCGCTCCTCAGTCGTCAGCACGTGGTTCAGGGTGTCGAGTACCGCGCCTTTGCGGTTGTAGAGGATGGTCTGCACCGACATCTCCGCCCGCTCGTCCCAGAGGTAGTAGACATCATTGTCGCTGGCCTCGTAGTCCCAAGTGAGCTTCACGGTGTAGTCATCCTGATTAAGCCATTCCGACCTGAGCTCTTTGGGCTTCAGCAGACGCATACTCCTGAACTGCGGCTGTTCATAGGCCACAGTGGGGTTATTAATCCACCCCCACTGACTGGTGGAAGCGCGACGTATGCGATAGCGCACGATAGGGATGTTCAGTTCTGCATCAACATGCTCCTGTTTCAGGGCCTCAACCAGCAGGGAGTCCTTGTACGAGTAGGTTGACTGTTTTGAATCAAATACGTCCAGTATGAGGTCTTCAAAATCTTCCATGCGACCCGTCAAGGAACGCTGTATCTGGAAGACGTCACCGTCTATGATATCGGTCTGATCCATATCGTCCACTCTCCATGTCAACAGCACCGAACCTTTTCCGTCATAGACAGTCTCGGCATTAAAGGCTCGTGGTGCATGCAGCATGGGCACATCGCCAACAGTCTTTGAAATACAACTCTCGTTATGATCTGGATCTCCGCTACGCTCGTCTTTCCAAGAGGCGGTAGTCAGGTTAGCAACGAGAACCAACCCTTTGTGTACCTCGCATGCGGGGATACGTAGAAAACCGTTGTAGGTCTTCTCAGGGAGTGTCTCTTTGACTTTTCTCTCGTTACCGTATGCATCAGTCCATTTTCCTTCTACCCAGTTGATGGGTTTGTCGCTCATAAATGGTATTGTAACACATCCCTCTTCGCCTTGATTGGTTCCAATAATGGCATCGAATGTCTCAAAAGAAATCTCTTCAAAATCTATGTCGCCGATTTCCTTAGAGTATGAGATGGTGTTTCCATTATTATACAACTTTCCCTCAACGCCCCATGTGTATTTCTTACCGGCAAACTCTGCAGGCCAAAACCAGTCAATCTCCATATAGCCAGGATTGGTACCATCTCGAAGTGACTCATGCTGTGTATTGGTACTCTTGATGAGCCACTTTGGTTCACCATCGGTACCGTTGGTCATAAACATGGTTGAGTTGTCAGAATATTCATTCCTATAGGTTCCTATAACCTTTCCCGAGGTACTCGAGTTGGTCTCGGTAGCATAAAAGAAATTGGTCTTGTTGCCGTCCTTGTCTTTTACGTAGAAGTAGGATTCCTTCAAATAGCAGTTTGCGCTGGCATGCGACATCAGGATCTTTAAATGAATGAGTCCAGGTGTCTTTGCTTCGTAGGTGAAAGCCTGCTTGGGAGTGTCAAACAAACCGTTGGCCGCTCTGCTTGCCTGTAACATTGAACAAAGCAACGTGAGCATAATCAAAACAGTCTTTTTCATATTTTAGTCTTTTAGTTACTCATTGTAGTGATTTTAAGAAAAAGGGGCCAAGGGAGTCTTTGAAACTTCTTTGGCCTCTTTTGCTCCCCTAATCCTGTCGTTAGGATAGGGGAGTGTGAGTCTTATTCCTGTTCTTGCGAAACATTTTCGGAGTCGATGGCCTTGATCTTGTCTTTGACAAGTTGCAGGTCGGCCTTGAGTTTCTCCACCTTACGGTTCATCTCATCGATAAGCGAGTTGCCTTTCTTTGACGAAACGCTCAAGAACCCGAGGTTATTCTCATAGGTCTGCACTTCTTGCTTCAAGTTCTCGTACTGACGCATCAGGCGAGTACGTTCGTTGTCGAGTGCACCTTCACCGCGTTCTGCCACTTGTTTGAGGTTGTCCTTGAACTTGTTCAGGCGACGCTTGGCCACACCAACGTTCATTTCCTTGTGGAGTTTATCAAGAACGGCATGATAGTCGGCATACAGCTTGTCTTTCTCCTTGAAGGGAACGTGGCCGATACTGTTGTACTCCTCTACAAGAGCCTGTACCTTGTCTTGCAAATCTTCCTGCTCGCCTGCTTCTGCCACAGCCGTAAGACGTGCAATGACATCGCGTTTCTTCTCAAGGTTCTGACGCTCCTCACCACGTTGACCGGCTCCTGCTGCATTGCGGGCCTCGAAGAATTTGTTGCAGGCTGCAAGGAACTCTTCCCACAGCTGGTCGCCTAACTTCTTGGGTACCATGCCGATGGTCTTCCATTCCTTCTGAAGGGCAATAAGTTTGTCGCTGGTAGAACGCCATTCGGTGCTGTCCTGCAGGGCCTTTGCCTTCTCGATGAGTGCACGTTTCTTGTCGGCATTCTCTTTGAAGGCATCCTTCATGGTCTTGAAGTATTCGGCCTTGCGCACAAAGAAATCGTCACAGGCAGCACGGAAGCGCTCAAAGATCTTGACGTTCATCTTCTGTGGTGCGAAACCGATAGTCTTCCATTCCTGCTGCAGGGCGATGATCTCCTGCGTGCGACGCTCCCAGTCGGCGCTGTTCTTGTTCTCTTCTGCAATGATGGCTTCCACCTTCTCGCAGAGGGCAGTCTTCTTAGCCAGGTTCTCTTCCTCGCGTGCACGCAAAGTCTCAAAGTGCTGCTGATGACGTTTGTTGACAACGGTAGAAGCAGCCTTGAAGCGCTGCCATATCTCCTCGCGCAGCTCTTTGCTCACAGGACCAGTCTCGCGGTACTCCTGATGCAGCTTCTGCAACTGATGGAAGGCACTGATAACATCTTCCTCGTCGGCCAGTTTCTCTGCAGCCTCACAAAGACGTGTCTTGGCCTCAAGGTTCTTCTTGAAGTCGTATTCGCGTGCCTCACTATTCAGCTTCAGCAGGTCATAGAACTGCTCAACGTAGAGCTGGTAGTTGCGCCACAGTTCGTTGGCTTTCTCAGCAGGAACAGCCTTGATCTCCTTCCATTCGTTCTGCAAAGCCTTGAACTCCTGATACGACTTGTTGGCTTCCTCTGGTGAGGTAACCAGTGTCTTGATTTTCTCAATGATGTCGAGTTTCTTCTTCAGGTTCTCCTGCTTCTCAGCTTCCTGTTCCTGGAACTGCTGCTGACGACGTTCCTTGATGATTACCATCTCGGCCTTGAACGATTCCTCGTCAGCATCAGGAGCCACCTGATAGGTCTCGGGATTGCCACCAGCGTCAAGGTATTCCTTCAGTTGTGCCTCGCGCTCGGCAATATGGAGTTTATAGAACGATGTCTTCAGGTATTCAACCTCGTCTCTCTGGGGAGGCTCCTCGCTGTGTGCTATCTCCTTGATACGGTCAAGCACCTCTTTCTTGGTGGTGTACACCTTGCGGTTGTCTTCTAGATTGTCTACTACGGTTTCGGCAGCGGCTTCAACTACAGGTGCTTCCTGTACAGCCTCTTCAGCTACAGTTGCTTCCTGTGTGGTCTGTTCTACCTTCACTTCTTCTTGGTTCCCCATTGCTTCGAGGATGATTTCTTGAGAGTCCATCATTTAACTTCTTTAGTTACTGATACGTTAGTTCATTCACATTTAGGCCTCAAAGGTACGAAAAAAAGTGAAAAAGATATAAAAGTAAAAAGGTAAAAGACTTCGCGTTTGCATTATTTAACTATTTGCGGTATCTTTTACCCTTTTATCATTTGTTTTTGAATATTAAATTAGTCGTTTGTGACGGAAGAACCACCATGCGGCAGCCGACACGAAGAACGAGATGATAAGTGCCAACGCGAAGCCATAGCTTTTTGTCTCCATGCCGTTGATAAGGTTCATTCCGAAGAGTGATGCTATGAGCGTTGGGAACATCATGATAATAGTCACCGATGTCAGCGTACGTATCACTGTGTTCATGTTGTTGTTGATAATACTCTGATAGGTGTCCATCGTCGATTCAAGGATGTCCGAGTAGATGTTCGTCGTCTCTCGGGCCTGCGTCATCTCGATACTCACGTCCTCTATGAGGTCGGCGTCAAGTTCGTCAATCTGTAGCTTGAACTTCAGCTTGGCCAACAGCGTCTCGTTACCACGGATGGAGGTCTGGAAGTAGGTGAGCGAGTCTTGCAGACGACTCAGACCTATCAGGCTCTCGTTGTTTACGTTCTGGTCGAGGTTGCGCTTAGCCTTGTCTATGAGCGAGTTGATTTGCTTCAGGCGTTTCAGATACCATACTGCCGAAGAGTAGAACAGACGGAAGATCATATCTACATAGTCCGTGAAGCCTACACCGCGTTTTTGCTGATAGGAGACGAAATCAATCATCATGTTCGTTTCGTAGTAGCATACAGTGATGGTCACATCGCGCTTGTGTATGATACCCAGAGGCACCGTAGTATATGGCGTGCGCGAGCGTACCTCTTTTACATAAGGTATACGCAAGATGATGAGCATCCAACCATCATCATACTCATAACGGGCACGCTCATCGGTATCGCTAATATCGGAGATGAAATAGTCGGGTATGCCGAACTTCTCTTCAAGTTCACGGCTGTCTTCTTCTGTTGGACACGTCAACTGTATCCAGCAGTTGGGCTCCCACTCCTTAATCTGTGTGAGTCCATTGGTAGTGTTCCAATAGTTCTTCATTGTGCTAATCCGTTTTAAATTGACAATTGATAATTGACAATTGATAATTGGCGGCAAGAGGATTAGCAGCCTTGCTCGCTATCCCCTGGCCTAACGTTTGTTACTATCCGCCGGGTAATCGTCCATAATTTTTTGTTGTTTATTGGTTTATCGGGTGCAAAGGTACGAATAAGCGAGCACAAAACAAAATAAAATGTCATTTTTTTATTTTTTTTGTCGAGCGAGAGTATCTTCGACGCAGTCAAAGGTACGAATAAGCGAGCACAAAACAAAATAAAATATCAATTTTTTGTTTTTTTTTTGTCGAGCGAGAGTATCTTCGACGCAGTCAGAGGTACGATAAGCGAGCAAAAAAACAAAAGAATTTTGAGTTTTTTATAATGAAAGTGCCTTAGACAATGTCAGATATGCTCCGACAATGTCTAAGGTACAATTCAATGAGGTCAATCTTTAACGAAGAGCTACATATTTGTGCAGCGTCTTGCGGACGGCGCCCGGACCAGCGAAGAGCTCCTTGACCATTCCCTCGATCTGAAGACCAAGACCTGCCTCGTAGAGGTCGAGACCGAAGACATCGGCACGTGAGTAGAGCTTCTTCAGACAGCTCCAGTCCTGCTCGGGTTTGCCAATCTCCAGTGGTGCAACGATGGCCTGCAACTCTTCCAACATGGGGTCGGGTGAGCAGTCGAAAGGTGTTCCATCGTCCTTGATACCTTTCAGGTAGCGGGCATAGCCAGCGAGGGTGAGGGGAATGAGCACAAGGTTCGACTTGTCAAGACCGCGGGCAATATACTTCTTCAGTGTCTCACCAAAGCGGATAGGCAACTTCTGTGAGGTATCCATCGCGATACGCTGGGGAGCGTCGGGCATGAAAGGATTGGGCAGACGGCGGTTGATGACGGCACCAATGAACTCATAGGGATTCAGTACACCTGGATCAACCACGACGGGCATAGCCTCCATATAACCAATCTTCTGGATGAAGGCGCGCAGGTCCTCGTCCTGCATCTCTGCAGAGATGAGCGTATAGCCCAGCATGCAGCCATAGATGGACATCGCCGTATGCAGCGGGTTCAGACACGTTGTCACTTTCATGGTCTCCACCTTATCCACCGTCTCGCGGGTTGTGTAGAGGGCACCGCCGAGGTCGAGTGGGGGACGACCGTTGGTGTAGTGGTCTTCGATGACAAGATACTGTACCTCCTCGGCATTCACGAAGGGAGCCGTAAAGGTGTGCTTCTCAGTCTCGATATAGTCGTTATCCTCAAAGCCGTCGGCAGCCAGCAACTCCTTGACTTTCACGTGTGGACGTGGGGTGATCTTGTCAATCATCGACCAGGGGAAGGTAATCTTTGTCTCGTCCTTCAGATAGTCGAGGAACTCGGCAGGCACCAGTTCTTCCTGCACCCAGCGTTCAGCATAGGCAAAGACACCAGCCTTCACCTTGTCGCCATTGTGCGAACAGTTGTCCATCGACTGTACGGTGAGGGGCAACTCTCCTGCCAGGAAACGCTCAAGGAGCAGACGCGTCACCTTTCCCATTGCAAAGACAGGATTCAGACCACGGGCAAGGTCAGCTTCGTTGTAGCCATAACCTTTCTCGGTGATGGTGAACGATATCATCTGAAGAGAGGGATTGCGGAAGATATCAACCAGACGCTGCCAGTCGGCAAACTGATAGTCGGCCTTGAGAGCCTCGGTAACGCTGGCGATAACCATCTTCTCGATAGAGCCGTCGGAGCAGAGGTTGACACAGAGCGACAGGTTATTATAGGGAGCATAGGCCTTGTCGATGACTTCGAAGTCGAAGGTCTCGGCCACGATGACGCCACGGTCATATTTACCCGTGTTCAGCGCATCGTTAAGGATGGCTGCAGGGAAGGCACGGAAGATATTACCACCGCCAAAGTGTACCCATGTAGGTTCCTTGGCAGTCTTCTCGCGAACGGCCTTGATGTCAAACTTTGGGAGTTCATAGCCTTTCTGCTCCCATTCTGCGGCATTGTACTGGCCGCTGAAAATATCGTTGAGTTTCATTTTTATTCTTTTTAATGATTATATAAAGATCCTCCCCTTTGGGAGGGGTTGGGGTAGGCTTTTTAATCAAAGAATCCTGGTTGTTTATAGTCGATGCCCAGTTCGCGATCGACGGTAGCAAGGATGCCCTGAACCTGACCGAGTGCAAACATACGGCCCAGAAGTGTGTAACCCGCATTATGACCGTGACTTGACTCGTCAAGGATGCCACCAGGCTCGTCGGTAAACGTCATACCATGATCCACACGCATAGGCAGGTTGGGATTCTCCTTCTCGAAGATACGTGCCAGTTCGATGAGGTCGGCACGTCCACCCAGATGACTGGCTTCCGTAAAGTCGCCGTTGGGGAAGATGTGGCACGAACGAAGGTGAACGAAGTGGGTGCGCGAAGCAAATTTCTTAGCCAACTCCACCACGTTGTTGTAGGCACCAGCAGAGAGCGAACCGGCACAGAAGGTCAGACCGTTGTGCTTGTTGGGCACAGCGTCGAGGAACCACTGGATGTCCTCCTCAGTACGCACGATACGTGGCAGACCGAGAATCTCGATGGGGGGATCGTCGGGGTGTACGCACATGTTCATGTTGCATTCCTCACAGACGGGCATAATAGCTTCGAGGAAATATTTCATGTTTTCGCGTAACTGCTTCTTATCAATGCCTTTATACAAATCCAGGAACTCACGGAACTTCTGTATGGGAGCCTCGTCGTTCTCGCTGAAGTTACCGCTGACGAAGCCCTGCGTCTTGATGACGATATTCTCCACCAGTTTGTGGTCCTTCTCGGGTGTCATCGTCTTGGCCAGCTCGTCACACTCAGCCAGTACGTTGCGACCTTCGCCAACGCCTGCGGGGAACTTGAACTGGGCCCATTCCTCACGGGCACCTTCACGCTTCAGGATATAGATGTCGAAGTAGGCAAACTCGGCATAGTTGAAGTAGAGGTTGGTAGCTCCGTTGGGATTGTTATGGAACAGGTCGGTACGTGCCCAGTCGAGCACAGGCATGAAGTTGTAGCAGATACAATGGATACCCTCTGCCGAGAGGTTGCGCAACGACTCCTTATAAACCTCTATCTGGTGGTCGCGGTCAGGACCGCCATACTTGATGGTCTCTACCACAGGCAGACTCTCAACCACGCTCCAGCGCATACCATACGACTCGATGTACTCACGCAGGTCGCGAATCTTTTCACGAGTCCACACTTCGCCCAGGGGCACGTCGTGCAAAGCGGTTACGATGCCCTCAACACCAATTTGTCTCAGCATGGCAAGCGTAATCTTGTCCTTCTTGCCAAACCATCTCCATGTTCTTTCCATTTCGTTATTGTTTGATAGGTTGTTTGATATTGCCTGCAAAAGTACAAAAAATTATTGAAGTCTCCAAATTGGAGACAACTTATTTGGCAGTATCAGAATTTATTTATACCTTTGCAACCATGATTGACATAAAAATACAAGACAGCAAACTCAGTCAGGCTGCGATGGAAGGAATGGATGCCTTCGTAAAGGTGTTTGTCGATGCCATCCGCGAAGCCATAGGTGGCGAGCCTACCGTAGAGACGATGCAACAGTTGAGCATCGACCAGATGACCCTGCTGTGCTGGGATACCCTCCACGAGGAGGTGATGGACGGTGGCTTCGTGCAGTTGATACACAACGGCTATGGACCATTCATCTTCAAGAATCCCTTTGCCAAGGTGTTAGGAAAGATGTGGGACATGCGCGAATTGTCCAAGCGACTCTACGAGGTGCACACCCTGTGGCTGAAGAACCGTGAGGCTTTGGAACGTGACTGTACGGACGACGAGTTCATGGCACTCTTCGAACAGTACCCTGAGTTTGACGACTACGACGACTGGTTCGTAGAGAACGAAGAAGAGCTGATGGAGTCGGTGGCCCGCTACATCGACAACCATCTGGAGAATTTTGCAGTAATCGAATAAGATGAACAAACAAGAGCAGGAACTTCGCAAGAAGAGTCCTATACAGATCAAAAACCGCAAGGCCGCATTCGAGTATTTCTTCATCGAAGAATTTACGGCAGGCATTGTGCTGACAGGTACCGAGATCAAGTCTATCCGTGCGGGTAAGGCGTCGCTGGTCGATACCTACTGCACCATCATTCACGGCGAGATGTGGGTGAAGGGCATGTCTATCAGTCCCTATTTCTACGGTTCCTACAACAACCACGAACAGAAGCGCGACCGCAAGCTGCTGCTGACACGTCGTGAAATCAACCGTCTGGAGAGTGCTACTAAGCAGACGGGCTTTACTATTGTTCCCACGCTGGTGTTCATCGATGATCATGGTCGTGCCAAAGTCGATATTGCCCTGTGCAAGGGTAAGAAAGCCTTCGACAAGCGTCAGACGCTGAAGGAAAAGGAAGACCGCCGCGAGATGGACCGAGCGATGAAACACTATTAAAGGGAAAAGGTAATAGTGAAAAGTGAAGAGAGAGGTAAGATGAGTATTCAGGATTGTATCAAAGAGAGGGTGTTGGTGCTCGACGGTGCCATGGGTTCGCTCATTCAGGAATATCAACTGGAGGAGAAAGACTTTCGTGGTACGTTGCTCAACGGTGTCTCAACGCTGTTCAACACCCAGATGAAGGGCAACAATGACGTGCTCAATCTGACGCGTCCCGACGTCATTAGCGATATTCACCGTCGCTATCTGGAGGCTGGTGCCGATATCATCACCACCAATACTTTCAATGCTCAGCGCATCTCCCAGGCCGACTACCACCTACAGTCGTTTGCCCGACAGATGAACGTGGAAGGTGCCCGTCTGGCCCGTCAATGTGCCGATGCGTTCTCCACACCAGAAAAACCACGTTTCGTGGCTGGCTCGGTAGGTCCCACCAACAAGACCTGCTCCATGTCGCCCGACGTGTCGAACCCTGCCTTCCGTGCCTTGACCTACGACCAGTTGTTGGAGGCCTACATAGAACAGATGGAAGGCTTGAAAGAGGGTGGGGTGGACGTGATCCTTATTGAGACCATCTTCGACTCGCTGAATGCGAAGGTGGCCATCGATGCTGCCATGCGTACTGGTCTGCCCATCATGCTCAGCGTGACCATCAGCGATGCTGCAGGGCGTACGCTCTCAGGACAGACCCTCGATGCGTTCCTGGCCTCCGTATCGGCCTATCCCATCTTCTCCATTGGTCTGAACTGCTCGTTTGGTGCCCGTCAGATGAAGCCTTATCTGAAAGAACTGTCACAACACGCACCCTATTATATCAGCGCCCATCCCAATGCCGGACTGCCCAACTCCCTGGGACTCTATGACGAGACCCCTGAGACAATGGCACCGCAGATACAGGAGTTCATCGACGAAGGCTTGGTGAACATCGTGGGTGGATGCTGTGGTACCACGCCCGACTTCATAGCCCGATATGTGCCGCTGGTGACAGGCAAAACACCCCATATGCCAGCATCAAAGCCCGACAGCCTCTGGCTGAGCGGCCTCGATCTACTGGAGATACCGTCAGGTATGCATCCGCATGGTCACCCCTCCCCTTTGGGAGGGGATGGGGGTAGGCCCTTTACCAACATCGGCGAACGCTGTAATGTGGCTGGCTCGCGCAAGTTCCTCAGGCTCATCAAAGAAAAGAACTACGAGGAAGCCCTGCAGATAGCCCGTCAGCAGGTGGAAGACGGAGCCTTGGTCATCGACATCAACATGGACGATGGTTTGCTGGATGCACGTCAGGAGATGGTGACGTTCCTGAACCTGATTGCTGCCGAACCTGACATCGCTCGAGTGCCTGTGATGATTGACTCCAGCAAATGGGAGGTAATCACGGCAGCTTTGAAATGCGTGCAGGGCAAGA
>CAMVDU010000009.1 GCA_947166345.1 uncultured Prevotellaceae bacterium | reverse complement strand
GGCCGCTGCCAACCGATATTTATAAGTAATGATGTGCTTTGGAGGTTGTAAAGGATGCCTTTCGGGGGGACAAGGAAGGCCTACGTGTCAAAAACGAATAGCGAGAAACCGCCATTCCTTTAAAAAAACGGCGCAACATTCGCTCTTCTGAAAAAATATAATTACCTTTGCAGCCAACTTCGATATTAACGAACCCGAGAAATAATCCTTCAGGCCCCATCCCGGCCTCGCATATATGATAGAAGTCAAGCATCTATACAAATCGTTCGACGACAAGGAAGTGCTGAAAGACATCAGCACCACGTTCCAAGACGGCATCACCAACCTCATCATCGGGCAGAGCGGCAGTGGCAAGACGGTGCTGGTGAAGAACCTCGTTGGTCTGCTCGAACCCACGAGCGGGCAGGTGCTCTACGACGGGCGCGACTTCGTGCGTATGTCGAAGCAGGAGAAGGTGATGATGCGGCGCGAGATGGGCATGATCTTCCAGAGCGCTGCGCTCTTCGACTCGCTCACCGTGTTGGAGAACGTGATGTTTCCGCTCGACATGTTCTCGACGATGACCCTGCGCGAGCGGCAGCGGCGGGCCAAGGACTGCTTGGCACGCGTGAACCTGGTGGACGCCGACGCCAAATATCCCGGCGAAATAAGTGGAGGTATGCAGAAGCGCGTGGCCATTGCCCGTGCCATCGCCCTGAACCCCAAATACCTGTTCTGCGACGAGCCCAACAGCGGACTGGACCCCAAGACCTCGCTGGTCATCGACGAACTGCTGCACTCCATCACGCACGAGTACCAGATGACCACCATCATCAACACCCACGACATGAACTCGGTGATGGGCATCGGTGAGAATATCCTCTTTATCTATGAAGGAAGAAAGGACTGGCAGGGGGTGTCGGCCGACATCATGGACTCCACGAACAAACGGCTGACCGACTTCATCTTCGCCAGCGACCTGCTGAAGGAGATGCGTGCTGCCATCAAAGGAGATAGCGTCTGACCTCTTCCTGCACCTTCAGGAAAAGGTCGCACTGCTGATAGCCGGTATTCTTCTTGAGCATCGCCTTCACATCCTGCAGTGAATTCTCATAGCACGACATCTCGTTGCGTTTCTGTGTCTTATGCGCCTGAGCCTGATAAATTTCGTTCTGGCGCTCCTGACGCAACTGATTGCACACCTTTGTCACGATAGGTGCCACCACCGTATCGAAGAGGTGATGTCCCTGCATGAAGAGATAGGTGGTCTGGGGCGTGACACCCAACTGTTTGACCTCGTCCTTCAACTTCAGATAGGCCTCCTTGTTGCCAGGGAACATTCGTTGCAACTCACGAACCTTGGTGTTCACCTTCCGTTTGATCTTGAGCAGGGAGGTCTCAGGATTCTGCACAGAGAAGCCCCCAGGGTCGGTGACACGGTTGAAGTCGGTCAACGAGAAACGACTATGATGACCCGTACGATAAGCCCATACCGACCAAACAAACAGGGGGAAGCAAGCCTCGCTATACTGACGGAAATACTCACGAAAATCGAAGATGCGATGGTCGTTGAGCGTCACCGCTACACACACATCGTGGAGCGACGGGACGTAACACTGGTAGTTCTCAATGGCATAGACATAGGTATGGAACACATAGGGGCTCTGCAACACGCGTCGCGACTGTTCGGTGACGCCCTGTAGCAGATAGTCATAGTCGGCATCAACACAGGCAATCATATCGGGTCCCACATGGTCGCCCACGAAGTTCATGAGCACCGACTTCTTGCCACGCGTGAGGTTGACCTTGGAAGGCAGCATCACCTCAAAATAGCGACGGTCGTTCTCAAAACGACTGAGCACCGTCCGCCAGAAATAGATATCATCGTAGCTCTCGACGTAGGCAACGATCCTGCGACGGGCCTGCTTGCCTCGCAAGACGTTGGCCGCCTCGACGTAGCTACTACTGATATTATCTTTGAGAGTGGTGGGCATTTTTATTCATTTTTTGCAAGCTTCGCTTGCTCTGGAGTTAACGGGAGTTAACTTCTAACATATTTTTATAGTGTTATCTCGGTGACCTCGGTGACCTTATCCATCCAGCCATTCATGATGACAGCCGGCGAATGGGTGGTCAGGATGATCTGCACATTGGGATTCAGCTCGACAATAAGGTCGATGAGACGTTTCTGCCACTCGATATGCAGAGAGACCTCAGGCTCATCCATGAAGAGCACATATGGCAGGTCATCTTCCACAAGCACCGTCAACAGGATGGCCAACATCTGTTTTTCACCGCTTGACAACTGGTAAGGCACCAGCACCTCACCAATCTGCGTAAAACGTATCTCGTTCTCCGTGCGGACTATCTTCTTGCCAGTCTCCTCAAAGAGCTCATCGATCATATCTTGGAAACGTGTCTTCTTCTGCGACAGTTCCTGAGCAGCATTCATGTTACCACTTTGCAACTGTTCGATAATGCGGTTGCCGATATTCACCTGGTAGTCCAGGTATTTACGTTGCAGATGATACAACTGGAAATCAAGTGCCGACAGGATACGAGCATCCACATGTGCCATTGTATCCAAGTCGAGTACGGGACTATCCAGCGAGCGGATGAGGTCAAAACGTACATGTGTAGCATCTTCTGGCTCTGCCGTCACATGCACGCCTTTCAACAAGTGATTGATGATGTCGCCATTGGTATTGACGCTTTTCACCACCTTATTCAGTATCGTAGACTTTCCTACGCCGTTGATACCGCTGAGAATATTCACATGGGGATCGAGATCCCAGACGATGTGTTTCTTTCCACTCCAGAGAGAGTCAATCTCTATCCGCTTGATATAATCAGCAAACTTCTGCATAGTTTCCGGTTTTTTATTATTGGGGCAAATGAAGTTAGCGGGAGTTAACGGGAATTAACGAGCCTGCGGCTCGAGAAGTTAACGGACAGTACTTTGTCTACACCCTTTCTGAAACAAAACTATTGTCCGATAACTCCACAGGCTGAAAGCCTGTTAACTCCCAATAACTCCCGTTAACTCCGTTTATTTGAACGGCAGATAGCAGTTCTGCGTAGTGATGCCGGCAGCATTGTTCTGCAGCATGCGACTAAGCCACTTGTCGCCGAAGCCACCGCCATAGACACCTGAACGGTTCTTATGGATGGCCAGACGGCGCAGGTCAGAGAAGCGAGTACCCTCGAAGGCAAACTCCATCGCATACTCATCGCACAGCAGGTCCTCCATAGCGTTGATATAATCCTCCTTGGTGTAAGCCGGTGTGCCGAGGTTGAACTTCGCATAGACATCGTCAATCTTCGCCTTCAACACAGGATCGTAACGATAAGAAGAATACAGATCGTGCAGTTCAATGTAGCCGGTACCATGCTTGTGAATACCAATGAAAGAGGTCACCGTACCGTTGCGGAAGATCTGAGAGTTCTCCTGTCCCAGGAACGGCAGCGTGGTTGTCAACAGCTCGTAGGACTCAGGTGTGAGGAAGTACTTATCGTCGGTGTGCTGTTCTACGTTGGGATCCAGCTGTTTCTGGCCCTCACCATCAAGGATATAATCACCATTCTCATCCTTCAAGTAGAACTCCTCATACATATATCCCTTCAGCTCAGAATGGATACCTGTCTTCAGCACAGCAAAGGCAGCATCGGGATAGCCCATGCGGTTGAGGGCCTCAGCCAGATGGAGCCATACGGTGGCGTTGCGGTAGAGATAGACATAGCCCGTAGAGGGTTTGAAGGTATAGACCATAGATGAGTCGGCACCCATGCCCTGACGGACGATAGATGCACGTGCATCGCCCAGAGGTTCGCTCTTCACAATCCAGTTGAAGGGCTTTACACGCAACTGTTCGGTATAGTAATAGTACTGTGCGTTGCGAGCAGAGTCACAATAGGCCTGCGAAGGCACCACCTGCAGCTTGGCAGCCTTGGGATAGCCATCATAGACGAACGAGGCATTCTCGGGCACGGCATTGCTGTTGTCAGTACCATAGTAGTTGTAACCGAAGGTTGAAGGGATCTCGGTAGTCTGACCCATCGTGTAGTTGACTGCCATCGGGATGTATGACAGAATATCGCTGCTTGTGGCATCAGGCAGGAACGACAATCTCCAGTTGCTACGCGATGTATTCTGAGCCGTGTTAAAGTCGGTAGGCAGTTCCTCCAAGTCCTTGAAGATGGGACAGTACTCGCTGTAATCCGTACTGATACTCTGCATGAAGCCGACCGAGATATTCGAGGCGCTGTTCTCTCCTGCATAGCGCAGATACTGGTAATAGCAGGTGGCTGCCTTCTCGTATTCGCCCAGTTCGAGGTAGATATCACCCAGCACCACGTTCAGTGGCACAAAGCATCTCTGAGGATTGATATACTTGGTGACAGTCTGTTCGGTACCTCTCTCGTTCTTCGATTTCCAGTTCAGCGTACCGATAGAACGTGATGTGGTGCCGAAGGTAGGCACTGACAACTGATCCTCGCTGAAACGAGCCTTCAGCTTCTCCAGCATCTCAGCCTCGCCAGCCAGAATAGCCTCATAGGCGGTAGCACTGGTATTGGCATTGATCTGACCAATGGTGGTGACAGGCTCGGTGACATAAGGCACAGCGCCATACTGACGGGTGAGCTGCAGGTAGGCCCAGGCACGGAACGATGCCACAGCCGCATACTCGTTGGATACCACGTTACGGGCACCTGTAGTCAGGGTGGTATCACGGTGAGCCAGATAGTAGTTACAGTTGTTGATCACCTTATAATAAAGGTACACACTGTCGTACTTGTTGCTCGCATCGGCCGAGAACTGTGCCAAGTCACGCAGATCGGTAGAAGCCTGAGCGGTAGGTCGCACCAGATCACCGCGCATCTCGTTCTGGAAATAGTACTGGTCGGCCAGCTGCTGCATGGCCTGCATGATACCATAGGCATAGAACACAGAGTCGGTCTTCTGGTCGAGTGCCGGTTCGAACAACTGACGCGAGCTGTCAGACTCCAGCATATCCTCGCAGGACATCAAACCGCAGATTACGCAGATTCCACAGATAAAATATTTTGCTTTGGTAATCATAATTATCAATTTTCAATTATCAATTGTCCATTATAAGTTAATCTTCACACCCATTGAGAAGATGCGTCCCTGAGCATAGTTGCCACAGTCGATACCCTGATAGAGCTGGTTGTTGCTGATCGAGAACTCGGGATCGTTACCCGTATATTTCGTCAGGGTAATCAGGTTGCTGCCTTCTGCCCAGACAGAGATGCCCTGCAGCCAGGCCTCCCACGACTCGGGTATGGGCACCTGATAGGTGAGACGCACATTCTTCATTCTCAGGTACGAGCCATCCTCTATCCAGCGGTCGCTCATGCGGTTGTTACCCATAGGATCACCATAGGCCACACGCGGCATGTCGGTATTCTGACCCTCATAGCGCCAGTGGGCAATCTCAGCCACCTGCTGATTGTAGAGCGTAGCACCACTGTTCAGGATAGAACGCTGGTAGTTATACACATCATTACCCAGGCTGTAGTTGAAGGTCACACCCAGTGTCAGGCGTTTCCAGTTGAGGTTCAGGAAGATGTTACCATAGATATCGGGATTGGGATCACCGATAACCACCTTGTCGGCCTCATCAATCTGTCCAGGAGCATACTCGCCCTTGGCATTGGTGGGGTTGACATCCTTGAAGATGACATCACCGGCACCGAAGCTGTTCTGAGCACCTGTCTCATCAACCATATAGAGACCAGCATCAACTGCATCGCCCGTGGTAGAGAAGACACCCTCGGTCTTATAGCCGTAGAATACACCCACTGGTTTGCCCACAGCTGTCAACACGTTATTGTCACCATAGATAGAAGAGGTGAAGTTGCCATTAGCCAGCTTCTTGACTTCGTTCTTATAGTGGCCCACGGTAGCGCCAACCTCCAGATGCCAGTCTTTCGTAGCAATAGGCTTACCACTGACAGCCACCTCGAAACCGTTGTTCTGCACCTCACCATCGTTGGTCCAGTAGTTATTGATACCACCGATAGGATTCTCGAAGGTCTTCAGTGCCAGCAGGTCGTTGGTGCGATGGATAAAGTAGTCCACACGTGCGCTCAAACGGTTGTTCAGGAAATGTCCCTGCAGTCCGATGTTGAACTTCGATGTGGTCTCCCACTTGATCTCCTCGTTACCGACATTGGTGAGCTGCATACCGATCTCCTGGTAGTTGTAGCGTACGGGAGTGAACGACGTACGGGCAGCATAGTTAGAGATGCCGTCATTACCGCTCATATCGAAGCCGGCGTTCAGACGCAGGTAGTTGATACCAGCCGTCTTGGGGAACCACTTCTCATTGGTCATCACCCATCCCAACTGTATGCTGGGGAAGATGGCCCACTTCGTGCCGAACATCTTCACACCGCCATTGGCATTGGATCCGAAACGGCTGTTGGCCTCGGCAAGCAGAGAGACAGTAGCAAAATACTTGTTGGCATAGTCATAGTCGCCAGAGAGGTACCACTGCATGTTCTTCCACACATCATCGTCACCTTTGACTGTGGTATAATAAGAAGTGCCAGTTGTCAGCGTCGGGTTCTTATCGTCCTCCAGCTTGGTGGAGTACTGCGTTGACAGGTTGCTGCCGTCAAACGAGAAGTAGTTATAACGGAAGCCGCCCGTAGCAGCGATGTTATGCGCACCAAACTTCTTCGCCCAGTCCAGATGAGTGTTGCTCAGCACGTTAGTCTCCTTCGAGAAGATAGACTGTGTCTTTGAATAGACCGTACCGAGGTTCTCAATGGCAAACGAAGGCAGGCCCAGGTTGGGACGGTAGTAAGCCTGTGAGTTACGGTGCAGATAGTAGCTGAAGTGTGAGGTCAGCTTCCAGTCCTTGTTAATCTCATAGGTAGGCGTGAGGGTCACATTGAAGAACGTATTCTCATTGCGGTTCTTACGTTCGCCACGTCCATTCTTAATCAGCGCCATAGGATTGGCCTGCGAGTAGTTACCATTATGGAGTGTACCGTAAAGGTCGTCGGCATCGGCAAGCAACGATGTGAAGTCCTCGATATTCTTATTGTACTGATAAGGGTTGAGCAACGGGCTCTTGATGAGCGACAGGAATCCAGGAGAGGTGATTACCCCCGAACTGAGGTCGGACATGATACCATCATCAAGCAGGTTCGTATTCGATTTCGAGAACGACATGTCGAACTTGGTGTACAGGTTGTAGAGCAGACTGATATCCGTATTGAAGCGAACGTTGATGCGGTCAAAGCTGTTCGCATGGATATTCTTCATGGTCTGGATGTAAGCCACCGAGAGGTTGTACATACCGATATCATCACCACCCTGCACATTGATGCTGTAGTTGTGGGTCAGCGCGGTCTTGTACACATAGTCAGACCAGTTGGTATCGTTATGATAGGTCTTATAGTAGTAGCCGCTCTCAGCGTCGTTGAGGAAGTCGAACAGCAGGGGATCGGTCGATGAACCGATGCGTTCCTGCACCTCGGGAATGGTACCCAAGAGCTCCACGGCATAGTTACGGTACTGTGAAGCATTCATCATCGTCGGTGTGTTGGGCACGAAGGTCCAGCCCACACCCAGGTTGGCATCAATACGTGTAGCCATCGAATGGCCGCGCTTGGTCTCAATGAGGATGACACCATTGGCACCACGGGCACCATAGAGTGCCGTAGCATTCTTCAGCACCGTCACCTTGTCGATATCATCAGGCGAAATGGTTGACAGCATGTTAAAGATGTCACCCAGATGGAGCGACGTACGGTCACGCTGCATGTCGAGTTCCACGCCATCGAGGATGATGAGAGGCTGTGCGTTGGCGTTGATGGAGCTGATACCGCGGATGAACATCGCTGCACCATGCTCCAGATTACCTGAGTGCATGTTCATGCGGATGTCGCCACCCAACTTCTCGGTCATCTCCTCATCAATGGTGAGACCACTGCCATCAGAGACAAAACCGTTCTTTGCCGTAATAGTGGTACTGTTGTCATACATCTGGGCAAAGGCATTGCTCAACACACGGACATACACCTGCTGTTTCTCATCGCCTGCCTTGATAGCCACCTGCTGAGACAAGTAACGAGGCACTTGTACGTACAGCGATGTTGCGAAGGTAGGCACCTTGATAGCAAACTTACCCTCCTCGTCGGTCATAGCCACATAACGGTTGTCGTTGAGTGTCTGCACACGCACACCAGCCAAAGGTGCATTTGTGGCATCATCGACAACAACACCATTGACAGTGATGGTCGGATTGGTATCAACAACCTGCTGACGTTTCGGAGCCTTGATGGCGGTATCTTCTTCGTCCATTTCGTCCTGTGCGAAAGACACCGAACTGAACGTCAGAGCAAGGGCACAGAGTAAGAGTCTGAGACTCTGACGCTGTAGATAGTTATATATCGTTCTTTTCATCGTCGTCATTATTCATTATCAAGATTAAGCCAATAGTCGTTATACTCCTTCGGAATGAGATAGACACCTGCTACACGCATCTGCTGGTCGTACTTCTTACGGTTCGACGACGTGGTATAGCTCTTGGTGTGCGACATCATGAGACTGGGATAGGCATCCAGACCATAGTAGCAGGCGGGGAAGGTGAACTCTCCGAGGTCGAAGACGTTGACACGTCCCGGATCACCCAGATACGTCACCGTCTTGGTGTTGGTGCCATTGTCAGTCGTGATCTCCGATGAGGTCGATGCAGATTTTCCATTGGCATCAACCGGCAAGATAGAGTACTGCTGTTTGTTAGCAGCATCGGTCCAGCTGAGATAGAAACGCAGGTAGTAGGGCTTCACGGCTGCCGCAGGGTCTTCCACCTGTGCCGGCACGGTGATCACATAGATATGATAGGTAGCTGCACGCACGCCCTCAAGGGCAAAGTCGAACTCGGGTTTGCTGGACGAACCTGCAACATCGGCACTGTCAACAGCCACATAGCTGAAGAAGCGCGAATCCTTGGGGAACAGGTACTGCTGGAACATCTCAGGCACCTTGCTGAAGAGACTGTCACGTCCTGCCAGACTGTCCAAGGGGATGTTATGCGTTGTCAGCTTGTTATTCTTCACATTCAACATTGCCATGGGACTTGAGACTCTGATCACGGGATTGTACGACTCCCATGGGCGGAAGGGATACTGATCCATGACACGTATCTGGCCGTTACTCATCTCTGCAGTGGCAGAGGTCTTATCAAAGATCTCCTGAGCGCTTGTCATGAAACGACGGTTGGTTGAATAGACCGTATCGTTCTTAGCTGTAGCATTGTCACCAAACAACTGGCGGTTGTAGGGACTGGAGTTAGAGAACACCAGATTGTTGACAATATTGCGACATGTCAGCGAGTCCTGAGGCGTCGTGGTGGTCACAGGAGGTACTGCAGCCTTGTCAGCCTTAGAATCAGTAGCCTTCAGGTTTTTAGCCTCAACTGTCTTCTTCGTAATGTCCATATAGTCCATCTTGGCGATGTAGTTATAATGAGGCTCAATGGCCGCATAGGCATCGTCCCAAGCCTCATCGGTAGGAATCAGCATGCAATAGGTGCTATCCTCGTTCTCCAGATCGGCACGCATGATGTTACGGATGACGTTGTTACGCTTACTCATCACCGAGTCCAGATAGGTCTGCTTACCATTTACGAGCGGGCCAATCACCGAAGCGTTGACATCCAGATACGTCTCATCATATTGCTGGACGTAAGCCTTAAACTTATCGCATCCCTCGAGGTCGTCTATGTTCTCGTAGAGGTTGCTGTGGAACTCCGACAGACCATCGAGTTTATGAATCAGACCGTTGACAGCAGGCACATTCGTTCCACCTGCTACGTATGGGAAGCCATCGAAAGCCACCTGCGTAAAGGGGTGATGCTTCTGGTTAAGCGAGATGATAGTCGTGCTGTCAAGTGCAGCCGATACAGGGTGATTATACTCAGTCATGTGCTGCTGGAAGAACTGTTTCACCACAGTAGCACTATCGCTAGCCAACAGACGCTGGTATTCAGTCTCATCGATAGCATTATCGACAGGTGCCCATATGGTGAAGAAGCGCGGGCTGTTGAGGGTTGCCGAGAACCCTGTCTTCCGTGCCAGTTCAGCAAACTTCGTCAGCTGCTGGTCACCAGCGATATTCTCCCACAACGTCTGGTTGGCAATCGTCAGATTGTCTTCCGGCACCGTGTTATAGTCATCGTAGTCGGAACAGGAAACCGCAACAAGTCCTAGACTTGCCAACAGCACTACACCTATTTTATTTATATATTTCATAATCGTTGAAATCAATGTTTTTAACTATTTTCAAGCGGTAGCAAATTAATCACTTTTCACTATTCACTTTTCACTTCATTAGTACCAGTCTTCTGTCATGGTCTGACTGTTCACGATGTTAACAGGCACCAGCTCCACGAAGTCGAACGACCAACCCAGGTTGGGGTCGTTCACCAGGTTCTTGATACGCAGCCAGTAGTCCTTACCCTGCTCAAAGCGCTGGGTGGTAATGATACGACGCAGCATCATGGTACCGTAACCTTTCTCTGTGCGGCAATTGGTACTACCTGTAATCTGTTTGGCTGCCGAATAGATGTCATCTTCTTTATAGGACAGTGGGTCTTTAATGGTATTATAAGTACCACGCGAGAAAGATGCCGGTGCACGCATATAGCCACGTACATGCATACGCTGGTCACTTTCTACGCCAAAGTCGTATCCTTCATAATAGCCTTCATCTGTTTCCGACATAATATCCTCATAACCGATGGTAGCGTCTTTATAGGGATCAGCACAAGCATCGAAAGGAATACCGACGGCAACCATATCTGACTGCTTAGGCGAGTTACCCAGATAGAACTGCATCAGTCCGCCACGAGCCATCGGGGGATAGATGATGCGCAATTCGTAATCGCCAGTAGGCACATGAGGCAACTTGATGGCAAAATCGTAAGTATCCCATCCTTGGAACTGGTCACTGTTATGAGCACGCCAATCGCCCATCACGTTGAAGCGGAGCAAAGTGCCCGGATTGTAGCAGACGATATTATCGAAAAAGTTATTGACAAAAGCCACACGGTCACCATTGCCACCACCATTAAGCGTACTTACCTCACCAGGAGTAGCAAAGTGCAGACCATTGTTGATCAACTCATACAGGAAGTTTGAACTATCCAGACGCAGACGTTCGTTGAGGGCGTTCTTAGCATTCTGGTCATACTTCAGGATACCGCCTATAGGATGGATATTACCATTGAGAGCGTCTTTGCTGTTATTACGGTCAACAGGTACTCCTTCGAACACCAAGTCATGATCGCCATCGCCAGGCATACCGAACAAACCAATCCTTGAAGTCAGCGTGTTGTTCGTCATATAGCGGTTCAGCCACAGCTTCTTTTCTTTCATCGGACTTGTCTCCCATACCTTCAGCAGGGTGTTGGGCAACATGGTCTCGAAATATTCCTGAGGCTCGTAGCCAAAACAGAAATTCCACTTATCACCTCCCTTACCAGTGTATTCATAAACAATCTTGTCGACAGGCATACCGGCACGCAGGATATGGTAGGCCACAAACATGTTCACCACATTGAAACGGTTCGTATAGTCCTCACCCGTACTGATGGTGATACCCTTCTCGGTGATATAGTCATACCAACCGCTGCAGTTACCATACCACTCTGCGCACTTTTCCCTCAAGTCATCAAAGTTATTGATGCCTGCCTTTTTGAACACGTCATCAGTCTCGGCAAAGACGGTCCATTTCACCAAACACTCCTTTGGATAGTAGAGTGCATTGCCGTCACGGTCAGTAGGTACACCACCATAATCATAGGTCATAGCAGTACCGTCGGCATTATATTTCTTGTCAATCAGCAGCGTATCTACAAAACCTGTCTTCTCTAAAGCCTCATAGAAAATCTGCATGTTGTGGCCCAGCTGACCTTCCACACGCATCTGGTCGTCTATCGTACGGTCAGAACGCGGAATGACGTTCGAGCAAATATGCAGGATACCATTGATGGCCTCAATGTCGCCTTCAAGAATGGCAGACACCTTGTTCAGACTGGTCAGTCCGATAAACTCCTCCTTATAGGCATCCATGCCAAAGAATCCTACTGTGATACTACGACCTAACATCATCGTAGACCAGGAGGTACCCGTACCGTCGAGGTCCAACTGCATGTGAGCCTCACCAGAAAGATGATAACGTGCAATGTCATCACACAGCGAGTCTGACATCAACTCCACCTTCGACATCACATCAAGGCTGTTCCAGTTGGAATCTTCCTTAATGCCATTATGTATCTTCTTGGCCTTTGAGGTAAGGTAGGCGTCATCATTATAGAGACTGTCAAGGTAGGTGCTTACGCCGTCGTTCAGAGGTGCAAAGCAGGTATATTCACCCCATGTGCCCAGATACTTATCGAACTTACTCTTCTCCAGAATGCGATAGAAGGCACTCAGCTCCGGACGTTCCTTCACCAGCTCAGCAATGGTCTTGTCTTCTGTAGAGAAGAGGTTTGAGCCGTCAGGCTCCTCATTACACGCTACAAATAAAGGTAAAAGGGTAAAAAGGTAAAAGGGTAAAAAGCCTTTAGCCATCTTCCTTACCTTATTAAATATTGTTATTGTCATATCTGTTTTACTTTTTTAATTTTCTACTTTTTTACCTTTATCTTAGTACTTCGCAGCCGATTTATAAACAGGGTTCTGTTCAAGAGCGGGGTTCACCTCCACCTCATCCTGGTTGATAGGCATGTAGAGATAACGCTCATCGCGCATCTTGGCCTTCATCGTCGAGGGTGCAGGATACTTGCGCAGCGCCAGGTCGAAGAACGCATCACTATTAGTCACATAACTCTCAGTCAGCTTCTTCGTCAGATCGGCCTGCTGCTCGGTATGACGGTAGTTGTAGCGCATCAGGTCGTACCAGCGCTTACCCTCAAAGCACAGCTCACGGGCACGCTCTTTCAGCACCAGTCCTTCCATATCATCCTTGTAGGTAGAATATTTCAGAGCGAGCGAGGAACGGTCACTTTCAGAGAGAGAGCGGTCGTTGACGAACTTACAGATGGCGAAAGCCTCTTCGTTACGTGTATCTTCCTCAGCCTTGCCTCCAAGATTATAAAGCTGTACAAGGGCCTCTGCCTTCATCAGCATCACATCGGTCAAACGGTAGAATATCCAGTTCTGCTGGAAGTCTGTACGTGTCTCACGAGAAGCGTCGACCGTTTTGGTCGTACCGGCACTCTGAGTTGCCACAAACTTGCGTACATCAAACGTCTCGACGTTGTCACCATTGGGATTGTAGATAAACTCAAAGAGACGCTGGTCGTCCTTGTTGTTCCACACGCCCTTACCAGTACCATCTGTTGTGCCAAACACCTTAGCAGCCTTCAAGTAGCCATAGCTGTCGGATGTAGCATTTTTGTACCGGAAATACATTTGGTCCAGCCCGGTATTGTTTATGCTTCCTTTGCTATCTGTACTGTTAAGGAACTGCAGCTCAAAGATGCTTTCCTCAGCGTTTTGGCCATTCCTGCCAAACAGGTCAGCATACATCTCATCGTAGTTAGACAGATAATAGTCTTTCTCACTGTTATCCTCACCCATACGTGGCTTATGAGGTGTCGATTCATAGGCGCCCTTTTTGGCCTTGATGACCTTGTCGCAGTATTCCACGCACTTCTCATAGTCAGCAGCATCGCGGTTGACGGAAGCACGCCAGAGGTAGATATCGGCAAGGAGGGCATTGATACCATCCTGGTTGAAATAGCCTTTGTCGCGGTAGTCGTTGAAGACATTGCCTGCAATGGCATACTTGGATGCTTCTTCCAGATCGTCGATACACATCTGCAGAACAGTTGCAGGAGCCTCCTGAGGTGCATTGAGATCGTCACTACTCTTGAGATAGGCATGCGGTGTGACAGGGATATCGTGGAACACACGTGTCAGATAGAAATAGCAGAAGGCACGCAAAGCCAATACCTGTGCCTTGTTGGCATCAAAGTCGCCCTGCATGTAGTTGGGATCCACCTTGATGACATTCTCTGCTTTCTCCAGCACAAGGTTACAATAGTTGATACAAGAGTAGAAAGGATACCACTTTGTAAATTCATTTTCTGTCTCAACATTGTAGGTATATAATTGCGACAATGCCACTTTATATTTAGCTGAAACGGGAAGTGAAGGATTCACCACCAGTTCGTCAGAACGGAAGTCGCCCCACACCACCATGTTACGCATCGCAACCTCGTCGCGCAGTTGAGCATAGGCTGCCGTCACCAGCGTCTGCACATCACCTTTTGTCTGCCAATAGTCTTCATCGACAGTCTTATTGTCGGGCAGGATGAGTGTGTCAACACAGGAGGAGAATAAAGGTAAAAGGGCAAAAAGGTAAAAAGGTAAAAAGCCTTTAGCCATTTTCCTCACCTTATCATATATTGTTTGTTTCATATCTTTACTTTTTAATTTTCTACTTTTTTACCTTCATTAGAATCCAAAGTTAACACTTGCAGTCACAGACTTAGATCTTGGGGTGTTCGAACGGTCGATAGCAGGTGTATAGGTACCAGCTGCAATCTCGGGGTCGATACCCGTGTACTTCGTCAGACAGAAGAGGTTGTTCATCGTCACGTAGGCTGTGAGTGAGCTCAGTCCGATTTTCTTCAACGACTTCTTTGGCACACTGTATGAAAGCTGCAGGTTGTTCAAGCGCAGGAACGAACCGTCCTCAACAAAACGTGAACTCATCAGGTCATTATAGATATCACTACCATAGTAGGCACGTGGCATCATGGTCTGATCACCATCCTTACGCCAGCGGTAGGTCACCGACGAAGCCTGGTTGCCAGTACCGCGCATGCTTTCCAAATCTCTGCGTGCGAGGTTTACAATCTTATGTCCGATACGTGAGTTGAAGCGGGCTACCAGTTTCCAATTATCATACTGGAACGTGAGGCTGAAACCACCCATGATCTTGGGCAGTGAGTTACCCAGATACTTGATATCGAGTTCGTTGATGTTACCATCGTGGTTCACATCCTCGTAGATGGCATCACCACCCTTGAACTCATATTCCGTATCGCCATAATAGTAGGTTAGGTGCTTGGGTACACCCGTATTGGTCATAATGACATGTCCGTTCTCATCACGGGCCACTGGGAAGGTCTTACCTTCACTCAACTGCTGGTTGATCCATGCCTCGTAGTCCCACTCGTAGGTCTCACCACGGGCGGCTGCCTGACGCTGCAGTTGCAACTGCTTGGTATTATAGTTGGTCAGGTAGTCGTAGGTATATTGGAACACACCTTGTGACTGGTAGCCATAGATAGAGCAGAGAGGATCGCCCACCACCACGTGAGTCAGCGGGTCGCGGTTCGTATAGCTTGGTGTGCTGTTCAGGTTCTCCAACACGCGTGGATCCATCGACAACAGCTTGTTGACGTTCTGGTTCAGGTTGATGCTGGCAGTAACCGAGAACTTATTGATCTTGATGAACTTATGTGCTGTGAAGGTCAGATCCCAACCCTTGTTCTCCAGTTCACCGACGTTAGCGTTCGACAGTGTGGTAGAAGTATTCCAGGTGGCTGAGGTAGGAATCGGCATACCCTTCATAATCAGGTCCTTGATATTCTCCTTGTAGAGGTTTACGTCGATCTCAAACTTATCATCGAAGAGGCCCAGGTTGAAACCGAGGTTCAAACCCACCTTCTTCTGCGGACGCAGGTCGTCAAGCTTCATACCGCTCATCGTGGTGTAGTAGTTACCCTGGCCATAGGTGCCCTGACGGGTATAGTACTGGTTGAAGTAATTCTCAACGGCTACACTCGAGCTACCGGTGATACCCCATGAGGCACGGATACCGGCTATCGACACCACTTTCTTCAACGGTTCGAAGAACTTCTCTTCACTGATGTTATAACGCAACGATACTGACGGCGAGAAGAACCAAGGATGCTTGGGTCCGAAGCGGGAGTCGTTATCAGCACGCAGCGAGAAGCCGATGTTGTAACATGACTTATAAGAGAAGTGGGCGTTGTAAACACCATTCTGCCAGGCCGACTTATTGCTCGATGTCTGGTTACTCATGCTACGCTGCCATGCATCGACTGTAGGCGAATCAATACCATTGGGAATACCGCTCTGTCCGATAAACTGATAGTTGTTCCTCGTTGTACCGGCTTCATAACGTGCCATCATCGTCAGGTAGAAATCCTCGTTCTTGAAGTGGGGCGTATAGACAAGTTCCATGCGCGAGCCCAACTTGAACTGGTTCTTCTCCGTATTGGTGATATAGTTATAGGTATTGCTGGTATAAGCGAGGTTTGAGAGGCTTGCCGGCATGAAGGTAGGCAGCGAGTAGGCCAGAATATCGAAATAGACGCGGCCGTTGAACGTCAGTCGGTGCTGGTCGGCACCAGTGCCCAGCAGTTCATACTTCAGGTTGAAGTCAGGAGTGATACTATAGGTTTTCTCACGCTGCCACGACTGGTTGGCATAGGCCACAGGATTACCGATAGCCACAATATCAGCCAGTTTCATGGAGGTGTAGTTACCATCATCTGGGGTCAAGTCCACCGTTACGCCATCACGTTTAACCTGTGCCGTGGGATTCATCAGGAAGTACTCACCCGTGTTGTTATCGAAGCGGTCGTAGCGATAGATGCTGGTGTTAGGAGCTTGTGTGAGGGCCATCGCCAGGATGTTGTTGTTCGAGTTACCGTTCTTGCTACTACCATAGGTGTAGTTCTTCAGGTTGTCCGTATAAGTCAGGGCGAAGTTCGTCGAGAAACGGATACGGTCACTGACGTTGTAGTCGAGCACCAGACGGGTGGTCAGACGGTTCATCTTCTGCTTGATGATGGTACCTGTCTGGTGGTTGTAGCTACCCGAGATACGGAAGGTGGCTTTCTGTCCACCACCCGAGAGGTTGAATGTGGCTTCATGCAACTGACCAAACTGCTTCACGGCATCTACCCAGTCGGTATTCTTGTTCCAGTTGTTGGCATCGGCCCAAGAGTCGGCAGGCACGTAGTTGATCTCGTTGATGCCGGCCGTAGCTGATGGACTTTGCGTGGGATTGTAGAAGGCCTCTTTCAGCATCATGGTATAGTTGTCACCATTCAGCAGGTTGTAGCCTGTAGGCATCCAGGTGCCGGTGAACTTATAGCCCAGCATCACCCTGGGCTTACCACGTGTACCACGCTTGGTCGTAATCTGGATGACACCGTTGGCACCCTTCGAACCCCAGATGGCAGTAGCGGCAGCATCTTTCAGTACGGTGATGCTGGCAATATCGTCCACGCTGACGGAGAGCAATGACGAGAACTGCTCCTCGTTGATGTTCTCCAAATCGAGTTCGTTGATATCATATTCGAAAATCTTGTCATCGACAACAATCAGAGGTTCAGCACTACCACTCAGCGTTGACACACCACGCAGGCGCATCGACGTACCAGCACCGAGGTTACCTGAGTTGTTGACGATATCCAGACCAGCAATCTCACCCTGTAGGGCTTCGTCGGCCGAGGTGAAGGCCATACCTTCCACATCGGCCATGTTCATGGTCTGTTGCGAGACGGAGATCTCTTTCTTGTCGATGCTCAGACCGCCCGAGCTAGTACGGCGACCTTTCACGGTCACCTCGCTGATAGCGGTACTCTGGTCATCGAGTCTGATGGCAAAGGACTTCTTCTCGCCAATGGTCATCACCTTGTCCTTGCAGCCCACATAAGAGACAACAAGTTTGTTCTTCGGGTTCTTGATCTCCAGAGAGAAGTTACCCATCATATCAGTCTGTGTAGCGCTGACGATACGGTTGTTGGCATCGCGTTCCACCACGTTGGCCATCATCACCGGACCCATGGAGTCTTCCACCGTACCTGATATGACCTTACTCTGTGCCATCGCCATTTGTGCAACGATGGTAAACAGAAGTGTCAATAGGATTTTTGATTTAGACATATTTTCCAATGCTTAATGCTTAATTCTTAATGCTTAATATTTTCCATTGCTATTGAAACACAGAGGTGTGTCAATGCCATGGATGGTCACGAACGATGACATCTCGATAGTGGTATAGTTTTCATCAGTCACAATGTCACGGGCAATCATGTTGGCTGTCTCAGAAGAGGCGTCGATAGTCACCTTGCTGCCAGCAGCGTCGGTCACAGTGAGCTTGTTATTGCCACCGGTAACGGTGAGTGTCTGAGCAATACCCAATGAATTGGAACAGAATGTAGCGAAAGAGGGAGCGGGCTCTGTCTTACCGGTCTCAGGATCATAGTTCTTGAAGTAGCGGTCGGCAAAAAGTGAGCTGTTCTGGGTGTGATAGAGCACGAACTTTCTCATGGTCTCAATCATCTCCCTGACATATTCCGAGGCATCGTCCTGACTGGTGAAGCCATACTTGTCAGCTACGCTTTCCCAGTCGTTGACAATGGTGAACACCTCTTTCCACGTGGGCAGGCCCATATCCTTCTGGGCCTTCATCATAGCCTCGTATGTAGGCGCATATATAGTATAGTTGTAGGCAGAGAGGATACCCCAGTTATTGTTCTTGTCTACCAGACGCCAGGACTTCATCTTCAGTTCCTTCTCGTCGGTCTTGTCATCTTTCTTCTCCTGACCTGTCAGCACCTTGGCAAACAGCAGCACGTCCTCATTAGCAAACTGCTGGGCGAAGTTCAGGAAGTGGTCGTATTCAGGAGCCTCTTCGGGTGCGTTGACGTCATAGTTAACATTGCTGGCGTTGAATGCATCGCGCTCCAGCGTCTCTACCACACCAGTGATGGTGGGCTGCAAGGGGAAGTCCAGACGATACACCGTACCATTCTCGATGGTGGCATCGGGACTGTTAACATCGAAGGTCTGAGTGATGGTTGACCACTGTGAGGGGTCGCTCTGCTGCAAGCCGCCAGCCACCTTGTTGCCGTCAACGATGACGACACCACCGTGCTTTGTCTTATAGTAGCGGTTGCCATAGAGTCCATATTGCGTATTCTTACCCGTCTCGGTAGAGTCAGCCAACACGATGGTGCAGTAGTCAAGGATGTCCTTAATCTGCGAGTTAAAGAGACCTGTCTCAATATTATATTCCTTGTTGTCAGGTGCCTCAATATACGATGAAATCTGATTATACGGACCCGACTGGTACAGATATTTCTTCACCAGAACGTGGAACGATCCGTCTGCGGTGGGGTCGAAACGGAAGCGTAAACCTCTCAGACCTGACGGGTCTTTCGCAGAAGCAGGATCGATAACGATGAACTGTGTCTCGTTGTCGGTAGGCACAAACACACCATAGCGGGCCTTCATCGACAGCAGATAGTAGTACATGTCGGCACCCAGCTTCGAGGGTGTACCAGCAGTCACCTGGTGGTCGTTCAGCATCTCGCCCATCGTGCGCATATCCTGATAGATAGAGGCTGGGCCGAGTACTGAGTTATAAAGTTTCGGGCCAAACAGCTTGTTCATCTTGTAGATGACACCGTTGTTAGCGATGGTCACATCATATTTGCCGTCGGCCTTACGACACACGTCATTCTTGGTTACATCCAGGAACTCGAAGGCATCGTTCTGAACTGTTGAGAACGTGCTGGGAACGGTCTTTGTGAGGTAACCCTTCATCACATTGTTCAGAATGCTGGCCAGCACCGAGTGATCGCTGTTATAGACAGCGTCGAGGTGGGCATCGAGGTTTTCTTTCGTCAATGCCAGACCAGGCACACCCAGGTTCTTCAGAATATAAGGTGACTCGTTGAGGAAATAGTCCTCAATAGCGGCATCGTTGGGAACCAGGATGGCAGCAATCTCGGCATCGTTGTCGGTAGAGCCTCCAAGCTTGGTAGGATTATAGTAGTTCCATCCCGGGTCAAAGCTGAGAAGTTCGTTGTCAGCCACCGAATAGCCTTTCACCGGCTGGGCAGCCGTTGAACGATGCGAGTTCTTACTGAGATAGCGGATGGCGAACACAGTGTCCTGCGCACTCACATTATCGTTAGTTGACATATACTGTTCGGTCAGCGACAAATCGGCCTCGGGGAAGCTATAGTAGTCGAGCATGCGCGAGAAGTAATGGGTATCATCCTTGCTGCGCAGTATCTCGGCCATGTTGCCTGGGTTCACGAGTACCTCGTCGAGCTGGTGTATATAACCGTTCTGGCACACCACGTCGGACACGATTACCTTGCGATCAAAGACGAAGGCATCACCGTCCTCATAAGGCGAACCAGTGAGGATCTCGAAGTCACTCTCACTGCCAGTTACAGTCATGTTGTTGTTCAACATATACTCACCCGTGAAGTGTACCATCGGGGCTACCGTATTGTCGAACACAGCCAACATGCCGTTGTTCTTGAAGCGCGAGAAATACTTGTTGTTGGCAGGCAGATTCTCGGCAGGGAACTGCGTCACGGCATACGTCAGACGCATGTTGGTAGGATGTTTCACCATCTGTCCCTGCAGCATCTTACCCGCTGAATTTTGTTTGTTCGACAGCGTTCCCACAAGGATGGCATTGTCGAGCATCGTTGAGAATAGAAGTTCAGCCTTTTGGGCGTAGGTCAGGTCAGCATAGCTGCTGGCACCAAACTTGTTGTTGCCGTCTTTGAAGAAGCGCTCGAAGGCTTCATCGTTGGCAGGGAAGATGGTCTTACTACCGGTCTTACCAAGCACCTCCGCATAGTTCAGGTCGTCCACCAACTGACGATACGTATTGAACGTACCCTGCAGCTGCTTTGACTCTTGAAGCTCCTTGTAGATACTCTCGCCAAGCCAAGATGGCAATTCTCCCTCGGGCACAAGATAATCCTTCTCACAGGACGTCAGGCCTATGCACAAGAGGGATGCATACAAAAAGATTTTTTTCATAAATTGTTATTAGCTAATATTTTATGATGATATATCACGTTTTAAGTTGGTAATTCCCGTTTCGATAAAACCGCTTTTGTTATCTCAACATTGCAATTCGCATGCAAAGGTACAACAAATTTTACGAACAACCAAGTTTTTTTAATACAAAATTAATCTAATTTTGTAAACATATAAAAAAACCTCGCAGACAAGAGCCTGCGAGGTATGATTTATTGGTGTAATTTTGAAATTACTTCACCAGTACACCATTGATGCCGTACTTGCCGTTGATGATGATGCGGCCGTTCTTCAGCACCTTCGAAGGAGCAACCACCTTAGCATCGTTGTTGATTTCCTGGATGGCGTCGAATTGCTCGGTCTCACCTGCCTTGATGCGCTCAATCTTCAGGTTGTCGAACCAAGGACGACGGTCACTGTTATTGTAGTTACTCTGCAGAACGAACTTGACAGGAACAGCATTAAGAACAATCTCATCAGATGCGGTTGAGCCATTCACACTTTCGATGGTGCAGTACATTGACTTGCGACCATAGTCCATAATCACCTCAAAGTGGGTCTTCTGAAGAGGATTAGCGGTAGGATCTTCCACATCAGCGGGAGATGCATTGTTGTAGCTACCACCCGACTTAGCCCAAACCTTGCTCATGTCAGCGCCAAAGGTGTTCACGTTGTCAACGCCATCGTAATAATTGCGAGAGAGACCACAAATATCGTTATCCTCAGCATCCTTCAGGAAGAAACCAAGATTTCTACCTTTCAAGCCCTGAACATAGAAGTCGCAGGCAACCTTCAGGATATTAGTACCCATTTCGCCTTCAATAGTCGGATTGAAGGTGACAGTACCAGTACCATTACCTACACGGACATAGCCCTTCCACATTTGTTCACCATTTGACCAGTAGCCCTGCTCATAGGGTTGAGCTGGTACAGTTTCTGCGTCTTTCCAGAAATTAGAGAACTCCATCGTTCCTGCTGCACCGGTAATGGTATATTTACTTGTTGTTTCGTCCAGAACAGCATCCTGCTCAAAGTCGATATCAACGATGGTAGTAATTGCATCAGCAGGAACAGAAGCCTTGAATGCATCAACTGCATCGCTCAAAGCCTCAATCATGCTTGTAATAAAGAATGCATTTTGCTCAGAATATTCCTGCTTTTTCATTGATGCATACAAACCTTCTGCATCAGCAATAGCACTCTGCAGGTCTTCCTTGCCAGTAGCAGCGCTATAGAGACGCATAGCCAATACAGCCTCGGCATTGTCAATTGCCACCTGCAAAGAGTTCAGCGTATCATTGATAGCAACAAATTTTTTGTTGGCAGCAATGATATCCTTCACAGCTGACTGATAAACTTCATAAACCATATAACCGGTCTCGGCAGAAGTAGATTTCACATAATCCTCTTCATAGGTTGCAATGATGTCATCCTGACTCAACAACTCGTAAGCGGCAATCTTTGTCTCTACTGTATCCACACAAGCTTGAAGTTCATTCTTATACCAATAATAATCTGCGCTGGCAATACGCTCAGTAGCAGTTGTCAGGTTATTACGACCAGTGGTAATCTGCTCGCGGACATCTGCCTCATAAGCCAGTTGCTTCTGGTTGTACTTATTACCATTCTTACCCCAAATAGAGGCATTCTTAACATATAGAACAGAGCCATTCTTCAGATTCTTATAGGCATCCTTACAATAAGCCTTGAAACCAATCTCGTAGGTACCAGCCTCTTCAATCTTGGCAGTAATCAAGAACGGTGTGTAGGTAGCAGATTTCAGATCCTTCACTACAGACACAATGGTATCACCATCAGTTTTCACAACATAAGCCACAGCATAGACAGGATTCCAACCTTCATTATTTGTCCATGAATTAGAGGTAGGATCTTCACGAACAGCTGCCATACTCTCAATGCCAAACACATAGGAACCTGGATCAAGCGTCTTCTGCATATAAACACCCATAGGATCATCTACATTACCATAATTCCAAGCGGAATTACCAGCATAATGGCCAAAGTCTGCTGCGCCCTGACTTGCGCTCTCCCAGAAGCCGCGTCCTGAAGGCAGACAGTTCCAATCACCCCAAGTTTTAGCCTTTTGTACTTTTGCAAACCATTGTTTAAACTTCACGTCAACCTTAGGTGAACCAGCACCATCCGTAGTAGCTTGAACTTCCGTAGTAGGCAGATAGTCGTCCATGTTAGCATCAACGAAATCAGCAATAATCTCATCAACGGCATCTAATAGTTCATTAAGGTCAGCCTGAGCGTTTTCATCACCGATGTTCTGAAGATTTAAAATGGTCTCATTAATGCCTTCAAGAAGGTCTTCACCCCATGCATAGCAGTTCTTATACACATTCAGCTTCTCAATGGCAGCATCACGCTGACGCAGGTCAGCAACCTGAACGGCAGGAGCAATCTGCAGGTCGGCAATCTCAATGGTGGTAGCCATTGCAGTGAAAGAAATAAACCAAGTGCGAGCAGTACCATCACCTACGATGGCATAGTTGAAAGTCTGCCAGTTCTCTGTCAGTTCCTCTGCGGTATTGGCAATCACCTCACCCTCAGTAGCAGGATGAGTATAGGTGTTAGCATCATTACCAGCCACCTTTACCAAGTTTGATTCCGTCTTGTATCCATCACCAGGGATTCTTACTCTGACGTTGTCCAAGGCTGCACCCTTCATCTTGAAGCTTACCACATAGGACTCGCTTGCACTGGTGGGCTCAAACTTGAAGTACATACCTTCACCGGCAGTAGCGTTAATGCTCTGTACAGAATTCATTCCACTGGCATAACCATCTGCGTTCACGTTGAAAAGTTGTTCCAGACTTACAGCAGAAGCAGATTCTGAAATCAGCGTCCAACCAGTGAAATCAGCAAAATTGCTGCTGGCAGCATTGGCACCAGTAATCTGGAAACGTCCTTGCGGAGTGTACACGTACTCGCCCTCAGAAAGTGCGAAACCCGATACACCCATGCACATAGCCATGAGGCTCAAAAGTAAACGTTTTTTCATAATTTTGTAAGTTAGTTATTAATTAATAAAGAAAGTATATATGCCATTTGTTGACGGGCATAGCCCGAAAAACGATGCAAAGATAAGGTTTAATGTGGAAACCTGTGTCTCTTTTCGTTATTTTTAATATTTTTTTACACTTAAAGCTCCACCAACGTTCTTGCCATTACGAATGCGCAGGATATAGACCCCACTCTGCAGCGGCAGACGGTAGAACGCGCTCTTAGCCTCAGCATAAGTAGTGGTATAAGTGCCCATGCTCACACCGTTGACAGCAAACACCTCGACAGTAACCTGCTCATCGGCAAGGATGCCAGTAATACCCTCAGTATCCTCAACGATGCGCAGCACACCCGTAGTGGCAGCCACCTCGCTGGTGTCCCACTTCATACCAGTGGGCAGCTCAGGCAGGTCGAACAGCGGTGTGCCACTGAACGTACCGCTACAGGTCCAAAGCTTAAAGGCATCGCCCACCTTCGGTGTGTAGGTCGAGAGCAGCATCACCTTCACCGTACCATTGAAGGTCAGGTTCTTGGTATTGATAGTTGAGTTCTTCGAGGCATTACGCAGGAAGGTAACGGTAGAACCTGCCTGAGCCACGAACACCGTGTTACAGGTGATGGTTCCTGGTGATGTCTCGTTGACAGCCGAGCCGCAAGGCATAGCCTCACCACCGTTCATCAAGTTCATGGCGTTCAGCAAGACCTGTCCCACAAAGCGGCCACCACCTTTGACAACTGTGGTGCTGGTGCCATTGAGCAGGGCTGCTGGCTTGTACTTATAGGCAGCAACCGTGCCGCCCTCGATGGTCAGCGTACCGTTCATCTTGCCCTCTGTCATCGTCATCTTACCAGTGCCGCGCTTGGTCAGGGGCGAAGTGCTCACAGCGATGGTGTTGCCATAGTCATCTGTACGCTCAGAGGTGATACCCACCTCGGTAGTCAGCGTGAAGTTCTCATCACAGTCCACGATCCACGTGCCGGAACCGGTTACAGCACCCGTGCCACCCAGTTTCTTCACCTTAATACTTGATCCCTGGTTGTCAAAACGGGCATTAGCAGCCACATTGACGGTTGCCAGGGGCAGACCCTTCGTATTACGATACATGAAGGCAGGATCGTACGACTTCTTGTTCTGTCGGTTGTTCTTACCCACATTGATAGTACCCGAGAACCCGCTCCAATCACCATCATAGTAGCAACGTACGCCACCCGTATAGACATTGAAGGTGCCGGCACCCGTCAGCTTACCTGTATAGGTTCCACGGAACGAGCCATAGAACGTTCCCGTCTTGCCCTCTGGCACCACAAAAGCTGTTGTATTGGTCACACCAGGAGTATCTTCCATATTGGCTCCCCACACCGTACCACCTTGGAACTCAATCGTGGCAGGCAGCATATCAACATTACTCGATGAATGGTTGGCAGTCACCGTACCCTGCTTGACAATCAGCTTGGCATAGGTGTTGGTCTGTGTGCCCGTCTCCATAGAGCCAGCGCCTGTCTTGGTGATGGTAGCACCATTACCCTTGATAGCCTGGTTGAAGATGACGCTCTTGCCACTGGGCACGTTGACAGTCACCTCACCGCTGACGTTCAGCGTCTGGTCGGTGATGATAACACCGTTGGTCTCGAGCGTAGCGCCGTCGTTCAGATTGATAGCCGACGACACGCCACCCAGCGATCCATACTGCTGTCCGCTGTTGTTAGCCAGCATCACCACGCTAACGGTACCACCGTTGATAGTCGTAGCGCCAGTATGGTTCCAGTTATAGACGGTCAGCTTACCCTCTCCGTTCTTGGTGATGGTACCACCACCCACGATGCTGTCGCCACTGAGGGTATAGTTCTTTGTCTCGTTGTTGAAGGTGATATCAGCAGGACTGACGGCACCCTTGATGATCACATTGGTATTGTCAGCATTGTCATCGAATGCCACATGGTCGCCCTGAGCACCATAGGTACTCTGTCCGTCAACCAGGAACGTCTTGGTGACAGCCTGCTGCCAGGTGTGCTGATCGGCAGTGCCGTTCCACGTGGCATTGCCTGCCTCACGCATATCCTCGATGATAAGCTGCAACTTGCCTTCGGCATAGGCCAGCTCTGCCTTTTTGTTAGAGCCGAAGCCTTCAAGGACTATCTGCGAGAGGTCGCCCTCGACTTTGCTTACCGTTCCCAAAACATAGGTACCGGCAGCAATGTTGCTCACGCCAGTGAACTGCAGCACGGGAGCCTTGTAGCGAGGACCGTAGTTCAGCCATACAGCCTCGGTCTTAGCCTCAACAGACAGACTGTCGGCATTGACCTGATCGAAGCCGCTGCCCGCAAAGTCATAGACGATGCGCGAGCCGAAGCCCAGCGACAGGGTGCTCACGGTGATGGTGCCCACGTTATCCTGTCCACCAGGATAGATCGTAGCGTTATAGTCGGCCTTCAGGCCACCCATGAACTGACCACCATTGGAGATCAACGTCGTATGACGGTTGAGCCACAGAGGTGACGACTCAAAGGTGCCGTCAAACTTCAGGGTGCCCTGCCAGACATCGGTGGCACCAGTATGTTTCTCTGTGACATTGGGCAAAACCAAGACACCCTCACCCTGCTTCACGATGCGGGTAGCCCCACTGAAGGCACCTCCTGTGAGCGTGGTGGTATAGGTGGTCACCGTGCGGGCGGGCTGCTTCGGTGTGCTGCTGACAGCCTGCTGAGCACCGCTACCAGCCACCAGGGCCGGAGCGTTAACCGTAAGGATATAGGGCGATGCCCCTTCCTGCACAGCGATGGCTTTGTCCTCATAACCCGAAACGAGCAGGTGGTCGTTGGTGGTAGCGATGGTGCCAGTCACCTCCTTACGTCCCTCCAGCGTCAATGCTGGCGGTTCCTGGGTGATACCCTCCAGTTCGCCAAGGAAGAAGCTGGGGTGCGGTGGCTGGTTGTAGCCCACCGACTGCCAGGTCATGCCGTTACGATACTCATGGTCGTACCACAGCGAGGTGATGGCATGTGTCGAGGGATAGCTGCTGATATTGATGCGCAGCGTGGTGGCATCGATGCGGTTGACAATCTCCTCACGCCAGTCGCCGATGATGTCGCCAAGGAAACAGGGGTTGTTCTTCGACGAGTTGTTCAGCGAACCGCCGCCCATCCAGCAGCGTCCGTTCTTGTACGAACGGTTGGTGCCTACCTCATTACCATATTTATATACAGTGGGAGCGCGCTCCACACCTGGCGAGTCCATGAACTCGTCAAGCAGGTCGCCGTCCCAGTAGATACGCATGTTCATATAGTCATCGTTGGCCATGTTCACGCCATCGATCACCTTGTCGGACACCAGACTGATGACATCATAGCCGAAGGTGTTGCCGATGGCACCAGGATAGGTGCCCTGGAAGTTGCCAGCCAGACAACGACCGTTGTCGCCACCAGTACCTGTGGTGAAGCGCAGCGTTGACGACATGCCTTCAGTATAGGCGATGCCAGGAACGGACGATCCTTCGAGACAAACAAACTGCTCCAGTCCCCAACGGTAGGGGTCCAGGTCGCCACAATGCTGGGCGTCACCATGACCAAAGCCCGTGGTAGAAAGGCCATAGCCGTTGTCATCGATCATCATCGAACCAAAGACAATCTCGTCGCGTCCGTCCATATCGACATCGGCAATGGCGTAGTTGTGGAAACCGTTACCAAACCAAGGTGACTTCGAGTCATAGCAGTTCCAGCGCCAGCGCTGGGTGAGTTCGTGCGTCTCCTTGTTGACGTCGAGGGCACAGAACTTGTGGCGTGTATAGCAGCCGCGTCCCAGGAAGATGCTGGCATTGCGACCGTCCAGATAGGGAGCTCCGAAATAGTGCTTGGTGGCACGGTGACCCGTATCGTTGTCACCCCACACCGTTTTGTAGTCGCTCTCACCACTCTCATAGCGGGGCAGCGGATAGGCCATTGGTGTCCAGTTATCTGAACCGTCCCATCCATAGGGCTCACCCGTCTCACCATTCATATATAAGAGGTATTCGGCACCTTCCTTCGTATATTCGTCGCGAGGTGCATAGTAGCTCATGTTGCCAATCTGGATGGTCTTGCCCGTAGCGGTGTGGATAATCATGTTGTCGGCACCACGCATCAGGGCCTCGGCCTTGCCGTCCTGGTCCCAGTCGTAGAGGATCAGGTCAAACTGCTCATCGGGACCAGCCATCAGGTTGGGCCCCATATCTATCGACCACAGCAGCGTGCCGTCCATCTTATAGCACTCATGACGGTTGAAGTCGGTCTTGTTGGATGACTCACGCAGGTTGCCGCTATCGTTACGGCGCTTCACCACAAACTCCATCTCACCGTCACCATCGACATCGGCCACCGAACAGTCGTTCAGCGTGTAGCCGCTGGTGACATCGACACCATTACGGTTCAGCACCTTCTGCACCTTGATGTCCCAGTACTGGTGTTCCCAGGGTGTGCACTCCACAGCCTGGTCGGTCTGCTCGACGCCCTTCACCACAGGCACCACTTTGTAGGTGCTGGTCTTCGTACCGCTATTATCCTGGTAGTTGGTCACGGTGAGATTCTCGGCAACCTTTGTCGTACCACAATAGAGGTTGTACTTTGTGTCGAAATACTCTGACGGCAGTTTGCGCCAGCTGACGAAGATGCCACTACCCGACATGCCGTAGTTGCTGTCCTGTCCCGTCTTGTCGCCTTGGGGAATAGCCACGAGGCCACGAGACAGACGGTCAGTCACTCGCTGTGCGTCAGCATTCACGGCTACCACAGCCATCAACAAAGCCAAAATCACCTTTTTCATATCGTAGTATTTATTGTTTTAAGCTATTCGCCTGCAAAATTACATCTTTTTATTGACACTACCAAGTGTTTTACTAAAATATTCTGTGTAGTTGGCTAACTCCGTTAACTTCCGCCAACGCAGTTGGCTAACTTCCGCTAACTCCTTAGCAAGCAGAGCTTGCGAAAGCTAAAATGCCCAACCGCTATCCTCACGGACAGCGGTACGGGCCTCACATAAGAGAAAAACTAGTTACTAATCTAACTATTACTAATTCCAAATGTTATGGATTTCATCTGGTTTGTCAACTCGAATAACGACATTAATAGTCGTAGTCTTCATCGTCGTCCCAGACATCATTTCTTCTACGGGACTGAATCGTGGCACCATTATAATCATTGCCAATGGCTACCGACTCGGCAATCATCTGCTGCAGTTGCACAGCTACTATGTTTACAATTGGTTTCTGATATATCTTTTTCATTTTTGTCAAGAATTATAGAATTTGAGAATTTATTACTTTATCACGACCTTGAGTTTTGCTCGAGCTCGTTCACGCTCGATAAAGCATGAGCGAGCTCTTGCTTTATTCTCACTTAATCACGACCTTTTTACCGTTCACGATGTACAGGCCCTTCTGGGCGTTCATCACGCGACGACCCTGCAGATCGTAAACAACGTTCTCAGTTCTCAGTTCTGAGTTCTCAGTTAGACGAATGCCTGTTGTTTCGTTATCATCGAAGACAATGCTTAGACGTGAAGTCTCTACACCAGTAGCATCAAGATAAGCCTTGCCTGCAGGGATTGTAACATTGTTGCTGGCAACGTAAGCAGCGATGTTTTGGAACTCAGGAGCGGTAGCACCATTCACCAGTACATAGAAGTTGCTGACATTTGGCGAAGTAGAAGTTAAAGTAGTTGCTGTAGTGCATCCAATCATCTTGTTCGTTGAGCTCAAGTCTATGCCAGAGGTAGCAGCCACAGGAATATAATAGTCCTCGTTTGCATCGCCCTTCAGCAGCAGACCTGTGCCAGCGGCTACAGCTTCTGTTGCTGCAGTCAGCTTCACCACGCTATTGCTCTTGTCAATCTTCTCTGCCTCCACGTAATAGGCTGTCAGACCGTCAGGTAAAGCCGAGCAGTCAAGAGGATATGCACTAGCAAAGGTGGTATAGTTTTTAGCACCTATGGAAGCGAAATCGGCAGTCTTTACCAAGTAGAAATAGTCTACACCACTTTGATCTGATCCCTCACTTGCAAACGACAATGTAGACGACGTATTGACAGTGAACTCATCGGAAGTAGTATCACCATTGGTTCCTTTGGTCTGAGAGCCTGTATGAACAATTTTATCACCAACTTTAAAATTAAAATTCCTTGCTGAATTGTTTCCGTTCTGACATCTTGAATACAGGATGTATTTTCCTGGAGTCAACGTTGTCACCTCTTTATATGTGTCAGCGCCACCTGTATAGCCCATCTTTCCCATAGAAGCTCTATCTGCATTTGTTCCTTTAGTGACACCTGTCACATCTTCAGCCTCAATATAGAAAGCGACATTATTCACAGGAGTTTGATTATAGTTTACATCAAAAACATAATCGTCCCCATCCGGTGTGATTACATCACTATACCATGTTGCACCAGTTTTACTGCAGTATAAAGTAGTGCCTTTGAGGACAAAACGTGGGAAGAAGAATTTAGGAGTACTTTCTCCTTCTGTTACAGAACCAGAAGCAAGATTATCATTAATAACTCCGGCAGTACTATTAACGGCACGTACTGTATAGTTCCAAGTATCTGCCTTACGAAGAATAACATTCAGTACATTTTCACCTGCTTCGATTTCCATTGAAGTAGCACTAGTTGCATAGTACTTTTGGTCGCTAATCGTAATCGGACTAATAGCATTGATTGTCTCGCCAAGTGCTGCACTTCCTTCTGTAGACTTAATTGTTACATCATTAAATTTGTAGTTGATGGTGTAATCATACAACGAAGTGCCAAGATATGTAAGAGATAAAGCTTGTGCTACATACCACTGACCACCTTCCTTAATATTTTTTATTCCAAATTCAATGCTTGAGTTATCTTCACTGAGATAAACTTCAAATGTTCGAAGATATGTATCAGTAATGGGTGAGCAAGCAGCCTGATTTATTACCTCCACATCCAATGTCTCACTATTAGCAAACATCTGGGCTATTCCTTCTCCATAATATTCTTCTGCTATATTGCGAGCCCTATTGGCTACACCATAAAATTTCACCCTATAATACCCAGCATGAAGTCCACTGACTGTTTGGGTTATAATATTACCTGTAGAAAAATGGCTGTTATCACCTGCATATCGCTCTGCAGCTACACCTCCATATGTGCCAGTAGCACCTGTCCATGAATCATTGGAAACGGCTGTCTTCAAACATTCTGTCATGTCCGCACTGGGTGTAGTCTGTGCCTTAACTGCAGCAATGTATGTTGTGGGAAGGGCATCAACAGCTGATTTGTATTGAGCAGCGGTAGTAATGCTTGCCGCAGATGTCACATTTGCAGTCCAATATGCCTGACCAACTGCATCAAGACTTGCTACCTTTGTGTCATATTCGGCCTTAGCAGCAGAGTATAAATCAGAATATGTATTTACAGAATAAAGGGCAACATTATCAAGGTATGTGTCCATTGCCGTATTATATCCATTTTGATTTTGTTTACCAATTTTCAACGCAGCTATATTGTGACCTGTACCAATATTAAAAGCAACAGTTGTTTGAAGGTGAGTATTAGTACTATTCTTACGTCCAGTATAATCCATAGTCATTGAACATTCGCCTGTAGACAAATTAACAACAAGGTCACTAATGCCCCATGCAGAATACGTGCGAGCAATACAAGAACAGCCAGAATATATATTAGTTCCTGCAGAATTATATATATTAAAATTTACAGCGCCAGAAGAATTAGAATAACACATATAAAACACAAGATTTCCTGCACTATCTTCAAATCTTAACTCATGAGGATGGGTAAGATGAGTATTGTATGTATCTCCACTAAAAACTAGATATCCAGTTGATACTGGAGAAAAACTATATTTTGCATACAAAGTAGATTTTGAATTACCTGTTCTATGCATTTTAACACAATTCCCAGCAACATACGTAGGGGCATCTGTCACCGTATTATTTACAGCCACTTTTGGCACTTCAGTCACACTACCTAATGACACAGTTACATTATTATCAACTGTCCATCCTGTTATACTTTCTACATTAGTATAATTTTCAACAGAAACAGTCGTTATAATTCCATTAGCATTGGGACTTCCAGGGGACCCAATGAAAACTTTTGAAACACCATAACCGGTTGGAGCGTCATAAGCCCATGCAAAACTTGCCCCCCCCAGAAGCATTACTGCCATGAGGAGCGTTTTAATTAGTAATTGTTTTTTCATTTTTTTTGTTAGTTTGATATAAAGTTGTTTAAGTTGTTAGCTTTTAAAGGTAGTCGAATTATCTTCGATTCGATTGTTTTTTCGTTGCATATTGCGTTTGCAAGAACAATGCAAGCCGAACGCAATCGAGTTTACTCAAATTGCTGAGGTGCAGCCTGTCCTCGCAGATTCATCTGCAAATTGCGGATGCAAAATTACAAAGTAATATTGAAACAGCCGACAACGTCGCGTACATATAATTAGATGCGAGATACATTTCGCAGGACTTTCCGTTCAAAATCGGACTTTTTGTACAAAATGTCCGAATAATATAACAAAAACCGCAAAAATCCTCACGTCAGCATACGTCGGACTTGCACAAAAAGCACAAAAAACAATCTTAATGACAATTGTTTCAGGTTTCAACTAAGGCTTCAGTCTCTAAAAAGAAACTTCAGTAGTCAATGTTCTCATTCCTCCCTGTCGTAATTCTGGTGTATTGATACGGATGTCGCAATCCACAACACATATAGGTCCAAAGTCAGATTGAATCACATTCTCGTCATGCATATCACTAAGGTATATCTCCGGAGTTGCAAATGTCCAATTTCGAGCATTTTTTAATGAAAAACCCATCTTTTCCATAAACATTGCAATCTCCTCATCAGAAAGATGTGTGCCATGAATATATGGTTGTTCGACAAGAATCTTGAATTCGCCATTTCTGTCTCTGCCAAATCCCAGAACAACAAGCCGTGTTTCTGGAAAATAAGCATTATGAAGCGCTATTCTGTCTAAGGCTAGTATTGGCAGGATAAAGTAATCCAAACCAATACTCTTTATGAGCGTTGCGCCATGATCATAAACTTTTGCCTCGCCACCTTCTGCTATTTCTTCACCCAATGCCTGAGTCAAGAAATCTTCTGCCTGCTCCTTCCAGCATCCTACAGCCTTAGCCCATTGCTCTATACAAGCTTCTTGCTGCGCAGCAAGTTGGCGTTCTCTTTCGAACTCGCTGATTGTCTCTTCAGCATTTGAACCTGCTCTATCTTCTGCTCCCGCGAGTAGGGATGCAATGACATTTGCTTCACCGCCCTCTGCGCAGCCATGCTGTTCTCGCGATGAAAATCGTTGATAAACCAACCTTCCGCTAATAAATTGTTCTGCATAATAGTCAAGTTTGCGCAATCCCTCTGGCGTAAATCCATCATCGATTATACCCCTGACAGAGGCCCAGAAGTCTGCATTATTCATATTATAGACAGTTTATTGATTTCATGGCGCAAAGATACAAACATTTTTCCAATTCTCCAAATTTCCATTCCGAAAGGTTTTCTTCATTTTTTGCCAAGACCTAACATTGAAAAAGGAAAAAGTCCCTGTTTATGGGGCTTTCCAGCAATTTTCGGTAGTCAAAGACCTAACGTAACACCTAACATAGAGTTAACACAGACCTAACATTAAAGATTATGCACATAGAAGGGTCCGTCGTGCACTCTTTCCTCTCGCAGATAACGCAGATTCTATTTGTATTCGGAACCCCTTGTATACATTTTGAATGAATTTTTCTGCAAAAAAATTTGGAATATAAGAGAAAAAGCTCTATCTTTGCAGCCAGAAAACGTTTTCATTATGAGTAATTCTAGGACTATTACCATCAAGAATCCTTCAAGGAAATTGGAGGAGCACATCCGCAAAATAGGTGTTCAGAAGTATTTGTGGATTGAGAAGTTGTGCTCAGAAGAAACAAAACCCACAAAGACCATCTACGTCTAATGACGGAAGTTTATACATTGCACTCAGAGAATGGAGATGAGTATAAGCTACAGTTCACTACAGACCGTAGCGGCATTATTTCTAACGACATCTTAGACCAGCTCAACGCCCAAGGCATCGAAGTTGCTGAAGTCGGTTTGGCCCGTGTAAAAGGTCAGAATGTCACCAGCCACAAGGTGCTCTACCAAATAGAAGAGTGCATAGCCAACCTGCTGGAGCGCAAGCCGAACTTGATCTTGAGTTACTTTTGTGATTTCATCCATCTTGTGCCAAGCCAAAAGAAGGATATGTCGGTTCAGGAATACCGCAGCCGGATGTTCTCTGCGATGTTCAAGAGATATCTCTCACAGCATCAGGAGTTGGACATGTGCGATGATGAAATCAAAATCGACGGTGTGGCAGAGCCGTTCTTCTTCCACGTTATCTACCACAGGCATCATCAGCATTTTGCCGAGATGATAGCCGAAGGGCACATCAAGGACTTCGGCAAACCAGAATAATAGTTGAAACCTGAAACCAGAGTTTCATGTTAGGTCTATGTTAGGTCTATGTTAGGTCTTATGTTAGGTGTTGAAGGGCGTTTTAAATGTCTAACGTACTGAAAACCAATGTGTTACCGTTTTCAGATGTTAAGTCTTGGGCAAAATAAAGTTTTTGACGAGAAGACTGCGATTAAGCGAGTGCAGAACGATGCTTGCATCAGTTATGCCGAGCGTGAGCAGGCTAGACCGAAGGTCAAAACGAGAGAACGAATTATTATTGACGAAAGAACGAGATTTACGCTTCTCGAGCAAGGAGCGTCTCGGAGCAGGCCACCGAGCGTCACCTTGGTGAGCAAGGGGTGTCACCATAGCGAGTACGGAGCGTCATCTTGCGATGCTTCGAGACGCTCCTTGGTAGGGTCGAGAGACGCTCGTTGCTCGAAAAAAGTTTTTTCATGTTTACACAAAATGGTGCTGTTTTTATATTCGAACACGAATTTCACAAATTAAACGAATAACATTAATACCTTGTAATTATAGAATTTCTATTATAGAATTTGTATAATTCAAATAATATATTTATCTTTGCACCAAAATTCAGCGTTATGGAGAATCCGTTTTACATCACAGGTATTATACCAGAGCCCTATTTCTGTGACAGGGAGAAAGAAACAACGTGGATGGTACGCACACTTGGAAACAAGGCCCATATCCTCTTGTCATCACCCAGAAGAATGGGTAAGACACAGCTGATACGCCACGTATTTGAGCAGCCAGCCATCAAGGAAAACTACTACACTTTCTACACGGACATCTATCCCACCACCAGCCTGCACGAGTTGGTTTTGTTCCTCAGCAAGGAGATATACTCTGTGTTGGTGCCCAAGGGGAAAGCCGTACTCAACAAATTCCTGGCAGGTCTTCACTCCTTGGCAGGGAGTTTTGGCTACGATCCTGTCACGAACACCCCAACATTCAATATCAAACTGGGGGACATCCACTCGCCAGAACTGGCCTTGGAAGAGATATTCAGTTATCTGGAACAGGCAGACAAACCTTGTATCTTCGCCATTGATGAGTTTCAGCAGATTGCCAACTATCCGGAGAAAAACGTGGAGGCAACGCTTCGCACCCATATTCAGAAGATGAATAATTGCCTATTCATCTATGCGGGAAGCAACCGACATATCATCGAGAACATGTTTAACTCTGCAGCCAAGCCTTTCTATAATAGTGCCGAGCAGATTTATCTTGACTGTATCTCTAAGGATATCTATACAGGTTTTGCAGAAGAACAATTCAAGAAAGCCTCACGTAAAATAACACCTGAAGCCGTCTCCATGGCTTACGACCTTTTTGCAGGACATACATACTACGTTCATAATGTCCTTCACAACGCGTTTGCATATATAGACCCTGACGTGACTATCGACGAAACTGCTATCAACCAGACGCTGAGTGATATTCTGGAAGAGAAAGGACACTCTTTTGCTAACGTCATGAACCAACTCAACATTCAGCAGAAAGAAACGTTGATAGCCATTGCCAAAGAGGGCGTTGCCAGCGGTGTCACGTCAGTAGCCTTTGTCAAGAAGCACGCACTTAAATCGCCCAGTTCTGTGCAATACGCAATAAACGCTCTTCTTGACAAGCAGATTCTCACCTACCAGAACGAGCAACGCACAAAGACGTATAGTGTTTCTGACCGTTTCATGGAAATGTGGATTTGCAGGACATATTAGTTTCACGAATTGAACGGATCTTATTTTATTCGCGTGATTCGACAGATTCGTGTTCGCCAAAAGTCACCACCTGTTCGATGCCTGGTTCCGTAGGTGCATCGATATCGTGGAGGGTGACATCGCGCACATCGTCGAGGACGATGGCAGGACGGTAGTCGGGGCGCTCGTAGCGGAAAGTGACATCACGCACATGCAGACCCTCCACATGACGGGCGTAGAGTCCGTAGGCTGGTGTCCAACCAGCGAACTTGGGTTCAGGATAGTTGGTGCCCTGTTCGCGATAGTCCTTGTTGACAAGGTCCTTGGCACCACCACCCTTGAAATAGAGGCGTATATTCGACAGCCACACGTTGCGGATGGGCTCGTCCTTCATACCTGTGACGATAATGGAACAGAGCGAGTCGCAGTCGTCGGCAATGACGTTGGATATCTGGATGTCGCGTGCCGAAGAGGGCTGCGTCACCTCCTTGGGACCTCGATTACGACAGCCTGTGGTGATATAGATGGGATAATGGTGTACGTGACTCATCGTGATATTGTTCACCACAATGTTCTCCATCTTGCCCTGATCCACCTCCTCGAAGGCCAGTCCGCTGCTATAGGCAAACGTGCAGTTGGTGAGCGAGATGTTACGGTAGCCCCCATTCGACTCTGTACCCAACTTGAAACGTCCGCACACCCAGTTAACGGGTTCTGGCACGTAGGTACCATCCAGCAGCGTGCCACATTGATAACCCGTGATATTACAGTTGGAGATGGCGATATGCTCACAGGGAACTGCCTTCTTAAGGGCGTAGCTTGACTTCAGCACCAGCGCATCGTCGCTGGGGGTGTTGATCTTGCAGTTGGTGATAGTCATATACTTGCAGCAGTCGATATCAAAACCATCACGATTGGTGTCAATGGTCACATTATCTATAGTAGAGAGGTCGCAGCCTGTCATGATGATGCCAAAATGTCCACCACGATAGATGGTGATGTCGCGGATGGTCACCTGTCGGCACAACTTCAGGGCGATAGCCTTGTCGCCAGTACCAATGGAGCCGCCCTGCACGATGCCCGCACTCTCCGTATCTTTCTTTGTCAGGCCCTTTCCGTCAATCATACCGTGACCCGTTATCGACACGTTTGTCTGTCCCTCAGCCCAGATGAGCGAGTTATGAAAATAGGTATGACCTCCATCCTGGTACTCAGGGAAACCGCCAAACGACTCCGAGGGGTCGTAGGCCCCCATCTTGGCGGGTGCTGCAAGAATGGTGCAGCCTGCCGAAAGATGCAGGTCGATATTGCTTTTCAGACGGATGCTGCCGCAGAGATAGGTGCCAGCAGGCACCAGCACCTGTCCGCCACCGTCCTTCACCGCAGCCTCTATCGCTGCGTTGATGGCAGGTGAATCGAGCGTCCGTCCATCGCCCTTGGCACCAAAGTTGCGCACATCATAAACACCTGCGGCATTCATGGTGCCACAGCAAAGGAAGCAAAGGAATATCAGCAGTTGTTTGTTCATTGTTTTGGCTATTTGTCTGCAAATATAGTGACTTTTATTGAAATACACAAGTTCTTGTTAGAAAAACCTAACCGCCATCCTCACGGACAGCGGTTAAGGACTCACATAAGAGAAAAACTACTACTTACTAATCTAACTAATACTAATCCCAATATTATTAACATCATGTGTTTTCGGTCGTTAGTTATAAAAGGTAATTGAAAAAGTTGTTTTATATTATAAACTTAGTTGAAGTTGTTTCTATAGACGTTTCAAAAGTTTTTTTTCTTGTAAATTTCTGGGTGCAAAGGTACGAAGTATTATTGAAAGAGGTGATAACGGGGTGTTCAAATAATAAGATAGGTGGTGCTGAATTGTGGGACAAAACGTACAATTATGAGACTTTTTGTACAAAATGGGGAAAATCTTTGGTGATTTGAAAGAAAAAACGTACCTTTGCCAACGAATTATCAACAACCCACATGAGAGCCCTTCTCACATCCATCATATCATTCTTCACCCTCATACTGGGGGCGCAGACGCTGCACTTTCACCAGTTGACGGTGAAGGACGGACTGCCACACAACAGCATCATCACGCTGGCACAGGACAAGAAGGGCGACATCTGGGTGGCCACACATGGGGGACTGATGATATATGACGGTAAGACGTTTCATAAGCTGCCCGACAACGAGCTGCCCGACAAACGGGTGGACCGCATGAACTGCGCACCTGACGGCACCATGTGGGTACAATGCTTCGAACGTCACCAGCAGGCAAGCCGCTACGACACGCTGACACACCACTTTGTGACCTACAACGTCAGCGACCTCGACGAAGCCCAACAGCAACAGGCCGTACAGCCCCTGAACCGTACCTTTGCCGACCCGCGTTCCTCACGGACATGGACCATCGAGAAACGACAACTGGTACAGACAGACACGCTGAAAGCGGGATCAGCCTTTACCTATACAGGACAGACAGCCCTCGACGCAGGACTGAAGGACGAGATTTTCTATTCCCTGCTGCTCGATCGTCAGGGTATTCTCTGGGCGGGATCAGCCAACAACGGACTGTTCTTTGCCGAGACACACCTCAGTCACTACCATCGACTGGCGTGTCAGCCCTCTCCCTTGGTGCGCGCCACCTGCATGGACAGCAAGGGCACGCTGTGGATAGCCATCGGCGACAAGCAGTTGCTGACGCTGCCAAAGGGTGCCAACGTCACCACAACCATCACCTACCCCATGACCGACTCCGTGGAGGGCCGGCGTCTGCGTGCCATCATAGAGGATGGTAAGGGCAGGATATGGTTGGGCGGACACGATGGTCTTTACGTGAAAGAAGCCTCAGCAGCTACTTTTAACAAGGTGGACATGGGCAACGGCATACAGACACATGTCTTCGGTCTCTGTGAGGACAAGTCCAACCAGCTATGGATAGGTTCCGACCGCGGACTGCATCTGCTGAAACTGGACGAACAACCACTCAGAGCGCAACTGGTGGACAGCACCGTCACCTCTATCAGTAAGATTGCTGCCGACAAAGACCGGCTGTGGTTAGCCACGGAGAATGGACTCTACTGTAGGGTTGACGGCAAGATAACACCTTGGTACCAGCAGGCTGCCCACGCCATCGTCATCGATGCCAGAGGACAGATCTGGGTGGGAACGGACAACGGACTGCTACGTGTAACGGAGCACGGCGTGGAGCACGTAAACTCAGCAGCCGACGGACATATCGTGAAGGACCTGCTCTGCTGGCGCGACTTTCTGTGGTGCAGCTATGAGCAGGGACTCTGTTGCATGAACATCTACACAGGACAGTCAACGGAGCTTCATACCGAGCACAACGAATATCTGGACGGATCGGCTTGTATAGACGTCCGCACGGGCACACTCTACTTCGGTGGCACAGAGGGCATAGACTGTCTGCAGGCCGACAACCTGGACGAGCAACTGCGTAGCGGCAGACCGCAACTGTGGCTCGACGAGTTGGAAGAGGTGCTATTGCAGCAACAGGAGCAACAGGCGAAACCCGAGGAGAAGACGGGCACACCATGGTGGGTCTTCGCACTCATCGGTCTGGCAGTCCTGATCCTTGCGGCAGTCGTAGTGCTTATCGTCAGAAAGAGCAAAAAGGAAGTTCCTCAGCCCTCTAAAGAGGAAAAGACGCCTGCCGAACCTTCACCCTTTGTCGTGAAGGCTACTGCCATTGTCAATGCCCACATGTCAGATACCGAATTCACAGCCGAGCAGCTGGCACAGGAGATGGCCATGAGTCGCACCAAAATGTTCTTGCTCATGAAGAAAGAGACGGGTAAGGCTGCCATGGAGTTTGTGCGCGACATCCGACTTGAGTATGCAGCCGACCAGCTGAAGAAAGGGGCGCAGGTAACAGAGATCGCATCAGCCTGTGGCTTCAGCGATCCCAGCAGCTTCCGTCGCTCGTTTGTCAGGAAGTTTGGTATCAATCCGTCACAGTTCCGTTCTCTCTAATCTGATTTTATCGTTCAATGTGTTGTAACAGGAACTGCTCTGCAACGGGCAGGAAGAGGTCGTGACCTTTATTGTTGAGATGGGCGGTATCGGTACCTTTGCCTCCCTGGAAGTATTTCTTACGGAAGTCAACATTATCGGCCTCGATATTGCTGTCGCGAGAAGCGTCGAATACGGGAACATCGAACTTGGCGCATACCTCCTTGATGGCTTCAATGGTGCGCTGACGTGGACTACCAGCAAAGTCCTCGCAACGCCAGGGAGTGACGAAGAATATTTGTCCGTTAGGATATTTCTCACGCATGCCGCTAAGCATGATGCCCAAGCGTTCCTTGAAGGTATCGACACCGATGCTGTCCAAGCGTCCTTGGCTGGCATCGTTATGTCCGGCAATAATGACAATATAGTCTAACGAGTCGTTCATCTCCTGATAGCGTTTGTACATGCCCGTTCCCCATTGCTTCAGGTCGAGGGCGATGCAGTTGCCGTTTCTACCATAGTTATAATACTCCATACCGTGCTTCTTGGCAAACTTATAGTGCCAGGTATTCTCCACAGGTTCACGATGGTTGCGCACGTAGCTATCACCGATGAAACCGATCTTTTTGCCCTTCAAAGAAGGACAGTCAAGATGGGTCTGGATGAAGCGCAATGACTTAGCCTGACTAGATGGGAAGCGCCAGTGACCACTGGATGGTGTGATATCGCTCTGTTTCTCACATGTCATCGCGTTCCATGCTGCCCATACAGATGTAGGCGAACAGGTGTCGTCGTTGTAGCCCCACGACATGAAGGTTGGCACCTTTAGACGGCTGGCGAAGTTGACGACATCGAAATACCGCAGGGTTGACTCAGCAGTGAGTGTATCAATTTCTATGCGTCCGTCCTTATAGAATCCGCTGAAGAACTTCGGCCATCCGCCAGCACGCTGGTGACGGAAGCCCAGCAGGTCGCAGAGTGCAGGGTAGAAAGGTACGCAGAGTGTGGCCTTCTCATTGAGTGCTGCCGTGACGATGGTCAGGGCACCACCCTGTGAACCGCCTGTGACGATGGCGTTGCGACCGTCCCACTCTGGCAGCGAGCACAGGAAGTCGAGGGCACGGACACAGCCGACATAGACATCTTTATAATAATAGGTATCTTTCGACTCCATACCGCGACGCATGTAGCCATCACATTTCTCATGGCGCATAACATTGTACGCATCGTCAGGTATGCGTGGGTCGTTGTCGTGAATCTCTATCTTCAGATAAATCATCCCCTCTTTGGGGAAATAGTCATCGGGATTGACCTTGGTGCTGCCGGCACCGGGAGGGCACAGTACGACGGGATGCTTCTTGCCGTCGCGAGGTTGGGCGAGCATGCCATAGAGCCACTTATTCTTGCCAACACGAAGACGTACCAGACGGGTGAGATACTTGTCGTTGGTAGCATTAGGAACACTGAAAAACTCTGGTTCGAAGTCAATCTTACGTGCCTCACTGACCGCCTTTGTCCAGAACTTGTCGAAGTCGGCGGGCTGGGGCGTGAGGGTGCGGATTTGTTCTGGATTGAAGCCTACCTTGACAAGGTCGCCATAGCGCTTGCCATCGACATAGAACTCATACTGGCAGGCCAGGAAGCCAGGCTCTTGCATGGTGCCCATGGGAATAACGACCTCTCCATGCTTGAAGCTGACAGACTCGTACTTCTCAGGGAGGAACATCTCCTTTCCTTTTTTGTAAAGAAGTGTTACATCATGGAGTGGTACACCACCGATGCGAGCTGTGATACGAAGTGAAGCCTGTTCACCAACCTTATAGTGGCTGTCGGCATGGCTCGGCATGGCGATGAACTCCAGATATTGTTTGCGGGGATTGCCAGCCTCTTTGCTAAAGGTGGCCTGTGAGGGTGTAGCTTTATTAATGACGGGCAGAATGGCCTTACCCCAAAGCTCACCTAACATCTTCGCTCCTTTCTCATTGGGATGCAACCAATAGCTGCGGTTCCTGCTATCCTTCTCCTCAAAGATATCAGTTCGCCAATTTTTCTCGAAATAGTAATATGCATCGGCATCGCCTAAGTGAATATGCCCTGCCTTACAGCGCTGCACTATCTGAGGGAAGCTATTATAGTAGGCATTCAGCGTCTTCAGACTCTTCTTCACAGCCACAGACCCGCCTTTCGTCACATAGTCGGACGTATTGAAGATGGGGCGCTGCAACACAACATGAGCTTCTGGCCAGAGATTTAGCAGCGAGTCAATGATGGTTACCATGTTCTTCACATAGTCATCAATAGTCGTAGGCTCATTTTTAGGACGTTTTACTGCATCATTGGTTCCCAACTTTATGCTGAATATGAGTGGAGCATCAGGATGACTCTTTACCAGTTCACGAGTCTTTGCAACCACATCGCCGAAATAAGTCTTGTCACCAGCAGGTATAACATCAGCGGCATTTGGCAGAAAATGATAGGTGGTGCGTCCGCTACGTCCACAGTTCTTGAAATATACAGTATCGATACCCTCCTGCTGACTGAGCCAATGGGCGCACTGAACAGGCGGCGCAGTCTGGTCACGCTGTTGATGCAGAGCACCGTAGGTGATGCTGTTACCAATGAACACTATGTTTGCACTCTGCTGAGCAAAGCATAGAAGATTGAAAAGTGAAGAGTTAAGAATTAAGAATGAAAAAATAAAAAGACGTTTCATCATCTTCTAGATATCTTTGTTAAACCATTATCTCGCAGGAATCATGTAGAAACTGCGGCCTTTCTTGAAGTCAAACATCCACTGGTCAAAGATGATGTGGTCATCGAGAGCCTTTATCTTTAGCATATGTTTGCCCTTACCTATCTTCACAGGAGTCTTCTTCAACGCCTGACCTCGCAACACACTCGTCTTCCAGAACTCAGAACGATATTTCTCTTTCAGCGAGATGACAACAGGCTCTTGGTCATCAACAGTCACCTGATAACGCAGGTCGCCCTTGTCGTTGGGCTGGGTAGGTATCATGGCTGTATAGAGCACAGCTTCTCCCTCTTGCGGACTCTCAAATTCATAGACCACTTCACAACCCTTAGGGATGCTAACGGCATTCATCGAGTGGCCCAGCATTTGGATAGGTACGCAACCCTCGGTGGCAGATTGATAATGGCAAGCATTCCTGCTGATGAAATCCTTCGAGGGCATCGAGGCCTTCGAAGCCACCGAGGGCGTCGAAGCCATCGAAGCCACCGAGGCCCTCTCCTCTGGCAAATAAGGCACTATCGGTGGATTAAACACTGGCAGGTCGCGTGGCATCATGTTCATAATGCCCTTCCACTTACCACCAGCCAACGAGTCGTTATAATAAGCGGTGAGCCGCTGAATGTCACGATAGGCAGACATCGCCCTGGCAGATGCCTGGAGCATATAGTCCTCACGCCCCTCCATCTCCTGATCTGTCTGACCCTGGTACTTGGAACGTGCCTTCTGAGCCTCCAGCATCTTCACAGCCATAGCACGGGCACCCAACACAGGATACTTGACGGCAGCGAAGTAGGCATCTTTCAGGTCAGGACGTATCAGTTTCTCTGCCTCCTGCACCTCCTGACATATCTGTTCGTAGTCGGAGAGATAACGTTCCAGCTCATTACCAAACTCTTTAAGCGAGAACTCGGTATCAACAACCTGCGAGCGTCCTCGCGGATAGGCTTTACGGTCGGCCAGCTCCACCTGTGTCCAGCCCATAAACTCGGGCTTGCGGATGCCACACAGACGGTAGAACTCCTTCATGGCAGGAAACAGTTTCTTGCCAGCCTCATCGCCAAACTGCGTACAGAGCCAGCGCTTCAAGTGCTGTTCGAGTGTCGATGGGGTCACCCCGTCGATATCCCACGCCATATCCAAGAACAGCTCCAAATCATACGCAGCCACCTTCGGGTCGTGCACATTGACAATCCACAGCTTACGGCAGTTATGGTCGTAGGCAGCACGCATCTCGTTATAGATGAGTCCTGGCTGGGTGGTGGTGAGCCATATATAGTCGTGCGGACGTCCCCAGTACGAGAGGTGATAATAGACGCCTCCCCCACCCTGGCGTTTCTGCTGTTCTTCATCAGAGAGGCGTGTCATATAGCCATAGTTGTCGTCACACCACATCAGCGTGACATCATCAGGCACCTGAAGACCACTCTCCAGAACCTCGAGCACCTCCTTATAAGGAATAAAGACCTGGGGCACCTGCTCCACCTTTTTATGATAATACTTGCTAATCAGTTCACGCTGGTCGTCAATGACCTGCTGCAGGCCTTCCAACTTTTCCTGCTTCGTCTTCACGCCCTCCATCGAACCGTCGTGGATGCCACGCATGCCAATAGTAAAAAACTCCTCAGAGCCTTTCACCTGTTGCAGGCGCTCTATCCAGTACTGTTGCACCTGCTCACGGTTGGTGATATAGTTGTACGGACCACGCTGAGCGTGATCCCACTCGGCTACGTTGTTGCGCAGCAGGGGTTCGCAGTGCGAGGTACCGATGATAATACCACACGAGTCGGCCATCTCTTTGTTGCCAGGAATAGTGAAGAACCCTGGCGTGCCCGTATGCATAGCAGGCCAAATAGCATTAGCACGCAAACGGAGCATCAACTGGAAGATGGCCTTGTAGGTCTTAGGGCCCATAGCACCGAACTGACTGGTGGACTCATAATGTTTCCACGCCCAGTTGCGCAGGCTCCAGTCCTCATCGTTGATGAAGATGCCACGATAGGCCACAGAAGGAGTATGTTCAATCTGTATCGTCTCGTCAAAAACAAGACGCACACGCTTTTCAGGAACCACATCGCCCCACCACACCCAAGGCGAGACGCCAGCCATACGCGACAGTTCCAACAGACCATAGGCCGTACCACGGGCATTATGGCCCTCAACGACTATCTGACCGTTCTTCACGCTCAGGCGGAAACCATCGTCCGTACCCTTGCCCTGCACGATGCGGATGGTAGCCGCTTTCGATGCCATGGGTTTCATGCCCGTAACCTTCTGCATATCGCCACAGAACATCTCGAGGGCAATCTTCACCACAGGGTCCACCTTGCCCACCACCTGGTAACTGACGGGATGCTGTCCATCAAACCACACCACATCAGCAGCAGCCAGACGACTGCATACAGCCAAGAGAACTGAAACCAATAATATCCTCATTGTTTTTGATTGTTTTTAGTCGTTGTTTTTAGGGTGTTGCAAAGGTACATATTATTTGTGAATGTGTCAAAAACAAGGTATTCATTTATCAGGACAGGTGGTGCTGAATCATAGGACTTTGCGTTCAAAACAGGACTTTTTATACGTAAAAGACAGTCAGAAGGCCCATCAAGAGCCTTCTGACCGAATTAAAGTTGTACACCTTCTAATGTGAAGCGCTTACCGTTTTTCTCAATGACGAGACGTCCTTGGTAGAGATACTTCACAGGCTTGCTATCATTGTCAGACATGATGCTAACAGGGGCAATACCATTGGTAACAAGCTCGCCTGCCTCCAACTTGACACAGTCGTACATGACACCATCCTTGCTACCACAGCCCGAGAGTGTCAGGGCGACTGTATTCTCGCCTGCCTTCAGACCAGTATTAATGAAATCGCAGGTATAGAGATAGTGGCGACCGCTGTTCACTGCACTACGATAAACGCTGGCATCCTTATAGCCTGGCTTCCACTGACCACGCTGGGTACCGTTGACCTTTGCCGTAATGGTATTGCCAGTACCTGCACAGCCTGCCACCGAGACAGTCAGATAGACACGTCCTGACGAAGGACGCTTGTCAAGGTTGAACTTGATGGTCCACGTGCCATTCTTGGTCTGGGCATAGTACCAGTCGGTCTGCTCGTTGCTCTGACCAATAGTGTAGGTAAGATTAGCAGGTATAGAGTCCCACAAACCATACTGACGCAGGGCATCACTATAGTGGAATTCGCTGCTACGGCGGTCGTTATGACCTATCATCCACAACAGCTGGGTATATTTCTTCGGTGTCCAAGTAATAGTACCAAGATCGTTATCACCAGCAGAGACAGTGATATCGTCCTGCTCCAGCATATCGGTGACATCACCAGCCTTGGCATAGGCATAGAGGTGATAAGTGTCCGGACGGACGTTCTTCAGTTCAAAATCACCGTTTTCATCGGTCAAAGTCCAGAACTGGTAACCGTGCATCATCGTAATGGGATCCTTCCCTTTTTCTTGGGCTAAAATGATACGCACGCTATCGTTGCGCTGACCCGTGGTAATATTCAGATGACCACGCACGGTGCCACGCTCACGTGGGTAGAGGTCGTTCTCAAACCACTGGAAAGGCCACTCGGCAGCCTCCTTTTCTGCACGGATACGGGCTGAAGCCACAGGATTCTTGCTATAGCAGGGGAAGATCAGGAAAGGTCCGTAGAGTTTCTTCTCACCTTCGTTAAGCACCATTGCCTGACCTCCGAAGTGCTCGCCTTGCAACATCTGGATGCTGATAGGCGACTTGCTGGTGGCATGAACGGTGAGTTCCTGACGGTCGCAACCGCCATTGATCCACTCGTAAGACACAGGGATATTATAAAGACCATAGTAATTATTACTCAAGCCATAAAGACCGTGCAGGGTATCACGCTCAATGTAATTGGCCCAGTTGTACTTGGTGTAGATACTGCCGTCAGCCAAGCGGTAGGTGGCATCCTGAATGGTATTCTCTTCTTTCTCAGCCACAGCCATCTCGTTATTGGAAGGTATCTTGCCATTCATACGATAATCCACATAGCCATTGAGCATTGAGCCATCGAGTCGGCTGCACACGCGGGCCTCCTTGATAGGCTCATTGGCGGAGGTAGCGGTTCCCGTAGCTATCACGTAAGTATAAATACCCGGGGCACCCTTACGCATGATATAGCCCTGCTCCCAGATAGTGTTACCTCCGGTAGCGCTATAGAGCACCTCGCAATACTCGGCTGTGTTCTTGACAACCTTGAGATTGGCAGGGTTAAGACCTTGATTACCATTAGCGGTGGTAAAATCGAAGTAGATGGTGTTGCCGCCAAGAAACTCAGTACCTTTGCGTTGGAATGAACTGATGCGACCCTGACTGTTAATGTTGACGCTAAAAGTACCGTCACTCATCTTGGTGGTCATGCCATTGACGGTCATCGTCACATCGCCATCCTCAGCCATTGCAGCAAATGCTACAAAAAGCGTGCAAACCAAAGTGATAATTCGCTTCATATCGTTATTTATAGTTATTCGGCAGTTACTGATGGCTTTATGCATACGCATACAATAGCCGTTGCAAAGGTACAAAAAAAAACGGTAAGTCTCGTCAACGACTGACGAAACTTACCGATTTTAACATTACGAAAGATTTATTACTTCACCAGCTGACCAGCTACGTTCACGGTGCCTGCCTCGGTCTGAATCAGGATCTTACCCTCCTTCATCAACTTGCGAGCAGCCATCTTCTGAGCACCGGCATTCACTTCAGTAATACCCTGAGGATCCTCGGGAGCATCGTCAGATTTATAGATCATGACAACATCCAAACCGGTATTATCACTACCACCTGACAGCAGTTTAATATCTGTAGCCTCAGTGATAGTCAGCAGATCAGACTCAGCCTCCGTCCAGTTGGTAGCATTAGCAGTGAGAGAAATCTCATCATTCTCGGTAGCACCCTTACTAAATACGCAGACATAGCCAGGGGTCTTACCTGCATCGAAGAGGATGGCACGAATCTTATAAGTGCCAGGCTGCAAGGTCACGAGCTTGGTGTCTTCCATCACATAAGCGGCCTTACCCATTGAAGAACGGACAGCGGCATTCGGGCTTGTGCAGAGGATAGAACCTTCGATATCCTCACCCTCAGAAAGGTAAACAACACCCTCATAGTCGGTCTTTTTGTAATTGACAGCAAAGACTGTATCAGTCAACTCTTCAGAATAACTCAAATTAAATCTCACTTTCATTGGTGAACCAGGTGTTCCATAGGTATAAGCATTACCTTCATTGTCAGCTACCCAATAAGGATGGTTAGTTTCAACAATAGAACCGGTTGTTCCCTCCATCTTTTCAACAAGTGTCTTCAGTGTAACTGCCTCACTTCCTTCGGCTTTATATTGAGCTTCGACGGAATAATTGCGAGGAACCTTCGGCTGACCAGGTGTTATATTAATCGATAACACGACGGAGTTATTTACATAAACAGTCAAATCACCATCAATTTGAGACTCGAAGCGGTATACTGCAGGTGACTTTGGAGACGGTACAGAGTCTTTTGCTTCATTTGTAGCAGATTCGCTAATAGTGCCAGGAATTTGAAGAGAATACTCTGATTTTGTATCAACATAGCCAAACTTTATATCAATTACGTCTCCAACGCAGCAGTCAGGAATAACGACCTTATTACCTTTCTTTGCCAAATGAAGACGATTGTAAGAGGAACTTGCAGATCCACCTAACAGCATACAATCTGAAGAAGCAGTTGTGATAGATAGATCTTCCAAGAAAGGAAATACTGTTTTTCCATCAATTGTAACTTCTTGATCAACAAACTTCACCTTTGATTGAATACGAGGCCCTTTAGTAACGTATTTCCAATAGTCGTTTTCACCAGTGCCTATAAGTTCTGTTATGATTGCTTCTGTAGCCTCATCAGTCTGAAAAGCCCACGACAATTTACGCTCAGCACCACGGGTCTTGAAGTTCAGCACATAGGTAGTATCGGCAGCCAGTTCGGTACCATCCACCATGACAGAGGTGATGTTCAGGGCATAGGCGGTAGAAGGCTGCAACTCAAACTCAGAAAGTTCGAGAGTAATACCTTCTGCAAATGTTCCCTCAATTTTGTCAAACTTTGAAGGCTCCACCTCATCAGTCGTAAAACTACCATCAATCATGAAAGTGGTGGTAGTAGGATCTTCCACACCACTCACATTGGGGAAAGTGATGACGATCTTACCATTAGCAGGATTGATCTTCTTTCCTTCACCAAGGCTGAACTTGATGTCGCCCAACACAACCTGAGCCATCATGCCAAGGCTGCAAAAGAATGCCATAAAAGCAAGCGTAAAAATTTTTTTCATAAATATATAATGTTAGTTAATATAGTTTCAGAGCACGATAATCTGCCTTCAATGCGGTGCAAAGGTACAAAAAAAATCGATATACACTATAAAATAAATGTCAATATTACAGCATTTAACATAATAAAACATTTAAATTCAGGAAAAAGGAGTAACTTTGCACGCAAAAAGCGAAACATCAAATACTAACTACCGAATATGAATAAACTAAAGACTTTCGCCTTGATGATGCTGACAACAATGAGCATCACGGGCACAGCTCAGACAACGCCTGTCAGTCAGATGGAACAATTGGACCGCGGCGTGGTGGCCCTCACCGCAGCAAGCGGCACGGGCAACTTCATCAGCTGGCGCTTCTTGGGCACCGACGATGAGAACACAACGACCTTTGACCTGCTGCGCAACGGCACCAGGATCAAGTCTGACCTCTATGCAACCTGTCATACGGATGCCAGCGGCAAAGCCAACTCTACCTATCAGGTGGTGACGAAGGTGAACGGTGAGCCCGTAGATACCACAGCGGCTGTCACAGCCTGGGGTAATACCTACAAAGTACTGAACCTACAACGGCCTGCCACAGGCGAACAAGGCGGCACCTACGAGCCTAACGACTGTTCAGTAGGCGACGTCGATGGCGACGGACAATATGAGATTTTTGTGAAGTGGTATCCCTCCAATGCCAAAGACAACTCACAGGGCGGTATCACCGACAACACCATCATAGACTGTTACCGTCTGGACGGCACCTTCCTCTGGCGTGTGGACCTGGGACCCAACATCCGTTCTGGAGCACACTACACACAGTTCATGGTGTATGACTTTGACGGTGACGGACGGGCTGAAATGATGTGTAAGACAGGTCCCGGCTCGAAAGACGGCTTGGGACAATATGTCAACGTAGCCGCTACAGAGACCAGCATCAAGAACGTCAGCGGCACAGCCATCTACCGCAACTCCGACGGTCGCATCACTGGCGGGCAGGAATGGCTCACCGTGTTCAACGGACTAACGGGCAAAGCCATCCACACCGTATTCTACAACCCCAACCGCAACATGACCTACGGCGGAGCTGCCGACGGCTCGGTAAACTGGGGTGTGGGTGGTAAGAACGACAAGGCTTCCTACGGCAACCGCGGTGAACGCTATCTGGCTGCCGTTGCCTACCTGGACGGTCCTGATGCCAACCCAAGCGGCATCTTCTGCCGAGGTTACTACGACTATGCCTTCATCTGGGCTGTCGACTTCGATGGAAAGCAGCTGCACCAGCGCTGGCTGAGTAGTAACAAGAACGGTAGCAGCTACACGGTGACCACCTACAACGCTGCTGGTAATGGAACTACCAAGACCTACTCGAACATGAAGCCCACCAGCGGCAGCGGTAGCGGCACGATGTATCAGAATGGTAACCACAATATGAGTATAGCCGACGTCGATGGCGACGGACGCGATGAGATTGTGTGGGGCTCGGCAACCTGCGACGACAATGGCAGGGTCCTATTTGGCACAGGCTTTGGTCATGGTGATGCTATCCACCTGGCCGACCACTGTCCTGACCGTCCCGGACTGGAGGTATTCCAGATTCATGAGGGTGGCGGCTACGGCTGGGACCTTCACGATGCAGCCACAGGCGAGATACTCTTCAGCGCTACTGGCAGCGCAGACAACGGTCGCGGCATTGCCGGACAGTTTGATACCAACGTGCGTGGCTCACTGTTCTGGTCGAGCAACGACGGCAGCGCCCGTAGTGCCATCACAGGCAATGTCGTATCAAGCAATCATGGCTCCAGCAACTTCCGCATCTTCTGGGATGGTGACCTGCAGGACGAGCTGCTCGACGGCAACAAGATAGACAAATGGAACGGCAACGGCACCAGTCGCATCTATATCAACGGAAAAGACCTCTACAGTCAGGGAGGTCCTGCCTCTACATGCAATGGTTCGAAAAACACGCCTTGTCTGCAGGCCGACATCTTGGGCGACTGGCGCGAGGAGGTGATACTACACAACGGCAGCGACCAGATAGCTATCTATTCGACAAACACAGCCACCAACTACCGTGTACCAACACTGATGCACGACCATACCTATCGCATGGGTATCTGCTGGCAGAACACAGCTTACAACCAGCCGCCACATATAGGTTATTACCTGCCCGATGCACAGAAGCCACACCTGACACAGCACGAATATACGGTGAATATGGGCGAGGAGTTTGAAGTGGTGGCACCCGTCTACTACGCAAGCACCATCGGCATCAAGGCATCATTCAAACCCGATGGAACCAAGAAAGCACTGAATGTACCTGTGGGTATGACACGCATCACGGACACTACCTACAAGACGTTTGGTGTGAAGGGCATTGCCGACCAGGAAGGCGACTACGTCTTCGCCCTAAGTATGAAGGACAGGGGCGGCTCAAACACCTATGCCGACACATTGATTATACACGCAGTCAACACTACTGGCATCGAATCTTTGAAAAGCGATATGTCCTATCGTACTGAAACACGTATTTACGATGCCGCCGGACGATTGACACCATACCACACCATTGACGCCCTACCTCAGGGTCTCTTCATTATCCGTGAAGGTCAACGGTCGAAGAAGTTGTTAGTGAAATAAAAAGTTGTATTGGTTGTCTAAGTTGTCGTTAAATTACAATTAAAAAACCAAAAAAAGGGGGTTGTTGTACGTTATAAGAAAAAAAATGAGTAATTTTGCACGCAATAATTAAAAAGGTACCAAAAATATGTCATCATTTATTGCAGACAAGATTGTGATGGACGGTCTGACGTTCGACGACGTCCTGTTGATTCCCGCTTATTCAGAAGTGTTGCCCAAGACGGTGGAATTGCGCACCCGCTTCTCGCGCAACATCGAGTTAAACATCCCCTTCGTCACGGCAGCAATGGACACCGTGACAGAGAGTCAGATGGCCATCGCCATTGCCCGTGAAGGTGGCATCGGTGTCATCCACAAGAACATGTCGATAGAGAACCAGGCCCGTGAGGTGGCCATCGTGAAGCGTGCAGAGAACGGTATGATATACGACCCCGTAACCATCCGTCGCGGTTCGACCGTAGCCCAGGCCCTGGACATCATGGCTGAATACCACATTGGCGGCATTCCCGTGGTTGACCACGAGAACCATCTGGTGGGCATCGTCACCAACCGTGACCTGCGTTTCGAACGCCGTCTGGACCGTCCCGTAGAGGAAATCATGACCAAGGACAACCTGGTGACTACACACCAGCAGACCGACCTCTTTAATGCTGCACAAATTCTTCAGGAGAACAAGATCGAGAAACTGCCGGTAGTCGACAAGGACAACCATCTGGTAGGACTGATCACCTACAAGGATATTACCAAGGCCAAGGACAAGCCCATGGCCTGCAAGGACGAAAAGGGTCGTCTGCGCGTGGCTGCCGGTGTGGGCGTGACTGCTGATACACTTGACCGCATGCAGGCACTCGTTGACGCTGGTGCCGATGCTATCGTCATCGACACGGCCCACGGTCACTCCAAGGGTGTCATCGAGAAACTGCGCGAGGCCAAGGCTTCGTTCAAGGATATAGACATCGTCGTAGGTAACATTGCCACGGGCGATGCAGCGCGTATGCTGGTAGAGAACGGTGCCGACGCCATCAAGGTGGGCATCGGTCCTGGTTCAATCTGCACCACCCGCGTGGTGGCAGGTGTAGGCGTGCCCCAGTTGAGTGCCGTCTATGACGTATTCTCGGCCCTGAAGGGAACAGGCGTTCCCCTGATTGCTGACGGTGGACTGCGCTACTCGGGCGACGTGGTGAAGGCTCTGGCTGCCGGTGGATCGTCGGTGATGATTGGCTCACTCGTAGCCGGCACCGAGGAAAGCCCTGGCGACACTATCATCTACAACGGACGTAAGTTCAAGAGCTACCGCGGCATGGGTTCACTGGAAGCCATGGAACACGGATCAAAAGACCGTTACTTCCAGGCCGACACTAAGGACGTGAAGAAACTGGTGCCCGAGGGTATTGCAGGACGTGTGCCTTACAAAGGTTCCGTACAGGAGGTGGTCTATCAGCTGGTGGGCGGCCTGCGCTCAGGCATGGGCTACTGCGGTGCTCCCACCATCGAACGACTACACGATGCGAAGTTCACACGCATCACCAACGCAGGTGTCAATGAGAGTCATCCGCACGATATCACCATCACATCGGAAGCGCCCAACTATTCAAGACCAAACGACTAAGAAACATCTCAAACGCTTGATAGAAAATGAAGAAACTGATAATAGCAGCCTTTGCTGCCTTTGTTCCGTTTGCTGCGACATGGTCGCAGCCTAAAGCCGATGACCCTGTCATCATGACCATCAACGGCAAAAAAGTGCCACGCTCGGAATTTGAGTACTCATACAACAAGAATAACTCGGAGGGTGTCATCGACAAGAAGTCGGTAAACGAGTATGTTGACCTTTTTATCAACTACAAGCTGAAAGTAGAGGCAGCCTTGGATGCCCATTATGACACGCTTTCGTCCTATCAGTTGGAATACCGTCAGTATCGCGACCAGCAGGTGTTGCCCGCCCTGGTCACCGACGATGACATGGAGGCAGAGGCCCACAAAATCTATGACGAGACAGCTAACCGCATAGGACCTGATGGTTTGATCAAGGTGTCGCACATACTGTTACGCGCAGAGCAGCAGGCACCCCAGGCAGAATGGGATGCTGCCAAGATGCGGGCCGACTCTATCCTGCAGGCGCTGAAGAACGGTGCTGACTTCGCTGAACTGGCCACAAAGCATTCGCAGGATCCTGGTTCTGCCCGTCAGGGAGGACAACTGCCATTCGTTCAGAGGGGTCAGCTGGTGAAGGAGTTTGAGGATGCTGCCTTCGACCTGCAGCCTGGCGAGATTTCAGAGGTGGTAAAGACAGCCTTCGGCTATCATATCATCAAGATGGACGAACGCAAGCAGTTTGAGCCCTTCGAATACCACCACGATGCTATCATCAACTTCATGGAACAGCGCAACATGCGCGATATGATAGCCAATCAGAAGGTTGAGGAGATTGTCAAAGCATCTGAAGGTGCAAAAAGCAAGGAACAAATCATGGACGAGAAAGCTGATGAACTGGCTGCCAAGGACTCGGAGTTGAAGTACCTCTTCCAGGAATATCACGATGGTCTGCTGCTCTATGAGATCAGTAATGACTTGATATGGTCCAAGGCTGCTCAGGACGATGCCGCACTCGCCAACTACTTTGACAAGAACAAGAAGAAATATGCATGGACCGAGCCTCGTTTCAAAGGCATGGCCTATCATGTGAAAACACAAGAGGACGTACAGGCTGTGGCCGACTGCGTGAAAGACCTGCCCTTTGAAGATTGGGCAGAAGCGCTGCGCTCCACGTTCAATGCCGACTCTATCATCCGTATCCGTGTGGAGAAGGGTATCTTCAAGGAAGGCGACCATGCACTCGTTGATCAGCGCGAGTTCCACAAGGACACCGTAGCAACCCCCGTCAAGGACTACCCCATCGATGCTACTTTCGGAAAGATGCTGAAGGACGGTCCTGAGGACTATACCGATGTGCGTGCCCTCGTGGTAGCCGACTATCAGGAGCAGATGGAGAAGGAATGGGTGGCACAGCTGAGACGTCAGTATAAGTTCAAGGTCAATAAGAAGGTACTGAAAACCGTTAACATTCATCCATGAACATCAAACGAATCATCATTGTAACCTTGTTGGCAACTCTTTCTCTGACAGGAGTTGCCCAAGGTGCCAAGGACTCGACAGCAAATATTGTTGACGAGATTATCTGGGTTGTTGGCGATGAGGCCATCTTGAAGAGCGACGTGGAGGTGACACGCATACAGGCTGCGATGGAAGGACAGCGCTGGAAGGGCGACCCCGACTGTGCCATTCCTGAACAGTTGGCCGTACAGAAGCTCTTCCTGCACCAGGCTGCCATTGACAGTATCGAGGTGACAGAGTCAGAGATTGCATCACAGATAGAGGCACGTATCGAATATATGGTATCACAGATAGGCTCACGCGAGAAACTGGAAGAGTACCGCCGACAGTCCATCAGTCAAATCAGGGCCTCCATGCACGATGACCTGCGCGACCAGATGCTCATACAGCGTATGAAGGAACATCTGGTAAAAGATATCAAGGTCACACCCTCTGAGGTGCGCCGTTACTTCCGCGACCTGCCGGCAGACAGTATCCCTTTCGTGCCTACAGAGGTGGAGGTGCAGATCATCACTCAGACACCACGCATCGCCCCAGAGGAGATCAACCGCGTGAAAGACGAGTTGCGCGAATATACCGACCGCATCAACCGAGGCGAGACATCATTCCAGACGCTAGCCCGTCTGTATTCTGAGGACCCAGGTTCACGCCGTACCGGTGGTGAGCTGGACTACGAAGGACGTACCACGTTCGACCCAGCCTTTGCGACGGTGGCATTCAACCTGACCGACCCCAAGAAGATATCAAAGATTGTGGAATCGGAATATGGCTTCCATATCATTCAGCTGGTTGACAAGCGCGGCGACAAAATCAAGGTGCGTCATATCCTGAGAAAACCCATCGTCAGCGACTCAGCCATCCAGGTATCACTTGTCAGACTCGACTCCATCGCTGATGCTATCCGTAATAATGAGTTTACGTTTGAAGAAGGTGCTTCACTCATCTCTGATGACAAAGACACGCGCATGAACCGCGGTCTGATGGCTAACCGTACTGAAAACGGACAGACCTCGCGCTTCCAGCTACAAGACCTTCCTTCAGAGGTTGCACGTGTGGTCGACACACTGCAGGTAGGACAGATATCCAAGTCGTTCGAGATGATCAACAGCAGCGGCAAGACCGTCTGCGTCATTGCCAAACTGAAGAGTCGTACGGAAGGGCATAAGGCAACCATCACCGAGGATTTCCAAGTGATGAAGGACATCGTACTCGCAAAACGTCGTGCGCAGATGCTACATGACTGGGTGGTCAAGAAAATCAAGAGCACCTACGTAAGAGTGAACGACAACTACCGTAACTGCGACTTCGAATACGACGGGTGGATCAAGTGAAAAGTGAAAAGTGAAAAGTTTGCTTCCGGTACTTTGTGGGCTTGGCCTGGTTTCGTATGCTGCGACAATGTCACAGCTTCCGTCTCATGGTAATGATGACCGTGTGTTCCTGATACATGCGGATGAGTTGTTCTATGACCAGTGGAAGAACAACAATGCACAGGTACTGAGAGGCTCTGTACAGTTCCTTCATAAAGGGGCCTACCTCTATTGCGACAGCGCCAACTTCTTCCAGCAGGCCAACTCGTTTGAGGCATGGGGCAATGTAAGGATGGTGCAGGGAGACACTCTGTCACTAACCAGTGACTATGGTTATTACGACGGTGATAAGATGCTGGTGGAAGCAAAAAGTTTCACGCCAGGCCAGACCGTGGTCCTGCGTAATCGACAGTCAACACTCTACACCGACACGCTCTACTATGACCGCATTGCCAAAATGGGCTATTATGACGACTACGGCCGATTGGAGGATCAGAATACTGTGTTGACCAGTGACCATGGGGAGTATCATACAGACACCAAGGATGCCTTCTTCAACGATGACGTGAGGATGGTTGACAAAGACTTTGTACTGACCACCGACATTCTGGAATACAACACACGTACCACGCTGGCACATATCGTAGGACCATCGGACATCGTATCGGGCAAGAGCCGTATCTATTCGGAGATGGGTTACTATAACACCACCACCAAGAAGGCCGACCTGCTGAACCGCTCACGGGTAAGCAACGACGGGCGCAACTTGACTGGCGACAGCCTGCACTATGATGGCATGACTGGACAGAGTGAAGCATTCCGACAAGTGGAGCTTCGTGATGAGACCAACAAAAATTTGATATTCTGCGAGTATGGATTCTACAATGACTCTACCGGATACTCTATGTGTACCGACAGCGCATTGGTGGTGGATTACTCGCAACGTGACTCGCTGTTCATGCATGCCGACACCATCAAGGTGTTCACCTATAACATCAGAACAGACTCCGTCTATCGTGTCCTACACGCGTATAATAAGGTACGCGCGTACCGTATTGATATACAAGGAGTGTGCGACTCCCTGGTATATAACTCCAAAGACTCGTGCATGAGCATGTACCATGACCCTATCGTATGGAACGAAAACCAGCAGCTGTTGGGCGAACAGATTGATGTATTTATGAGAGACTCGGTCGTGGACCGTGCCCATGTTATTAATCAGGCATTATCGGTACAGGAACTCCCCGAGCCGGATGTCTATAACCAGATAGCATCCAAGGAGATGTTTGCCTTCTTCAGAGACGGGGAGATTCATGAAGCACAGGCCGTCGACAACGTTCTAGTGGTCTACTACCCCATTGACGATGCAGATAGTTCATATGTAGGAATGGTTAACATGGAGACAAGTCTGTTGAAAATCTTCCTGAAAGAACGGAAGATGGAACGCATATGGGCACCAAAGTCCAACGGCACGATGTACCCCATGTCCCAGATTCCTCCTGCCAAACGATACCTGGAGAACTTCTACTGGTTCGACTATGTGAGGCCCCTCTCTCGTGATGATGTGTTTGAATGGCGCCCCAAACGCCCTGGCACCGAATTAAAAATAGTAAAACGGCGGGAACCGCCACGACGTCTATAGTATGAGCGATATTATTCAACTTCTGCCCGACTCGGTGGCCAACCAGATAGCAGCTGGCGAGGTGATACAGCGGCCGGCATCGGTCATCAAGGAACTCGTGGAGAATGCCGTAGATGCCGAGGCCACTCATATTCACGTGCTCGTCGTCGACGCAGGCAGGACATCCATCCAGGTCATCGACGACGGTAAAGGGATGTCGGAGACAGATGCCCGACTAGCCTTCGAACGACATGCCACATCGAAGATTCGTCAGGCTGACGACCTCTTCGCCCTTCACACCATGGGATTCCGCGGTGAGGCCCTTCCCTCAATAGCTGCTGTCGCTCAAGTAGAGCTGACAACACGTATGGAGGGTGACGATATTGGCACGCGGCTGGTCATTCACGGATCAAAAGTGGTGAGTCAGGAGGCTGCAGGCTGTCCCAAGGGCTGTAATATCAAGGTAGAGAATCTCTTCTTCAACGTGCCGGCACGCAGGAAATTCCTCAAGACGAACACCACGGAACTGAACAACATCCTGACAGCCTTTGAACGGATTGTACTGGTCTACCCCGATATCCACTTCACCTTCCACAGCAACGGACAGGAACTGCTCAACCTGAAAGCATGTCCGATGCGCCAGCGCATCACCGATGTTTTTGGCAAGAAGCTCAATCAAGAACTTCTACCTCTGGAGGTGGACACTACACTTTGTCATATCACCGGCTTTGTGGGTAAGCCTGAGTCGGCACGCAAGAAAGGGGCGCAGAGCTACTTCTTTGTCAACGGCAGGTTCATGAAACATGCCTATTTCCACAAGGCAGTAGCGGGTGCCTACGATCGACTCATCCCCGTTGGCACACAGGTACCCTACTTCATTTACTTCGATGTCAGCGCCGCCGACATCGACGTGAACATCCATCCCACCAAGACCGAGATTAAGTTTGAGAACGAGCAGGGAATCTTCCAGATTCTCACGGCTGCCGTCAAAGATGCCATCGGGAAGTTCTGCGAAGTGCCTTCCATCGATTTTGATACCGAAGGCAGACCCGACATTCCTGTCTTTGACCCACAACGTCACAACATTCCAATGCCACAGGTGAGCTATCAACCCGATTACAATCCGTTTGCAGGCAAGACGAAACCAACAAAACCTATCGACGGATGGGAACAGCTATATACCCCGCGGCAAGAGAAAGCCATTGAGCAGCAGCCATTATTTGAAGACGGCTTCACATCCGATGTCTTCCCCCATACCACGCAGAACGATATCATTGCGGAGAAATCGCCTGTGCACTATCAATATAAAGGGCGCTATATCATGACTGCCGTTAAGTCAGGACTCATGATAATCGACCAGCACCGTGCAGATATCCGTATCCACTATGAACAGATTCTCGAACGACTGAACCACCATTCGGCAAGCATTCAGAAAGTATTGTTCCCCGAGGTGATTGAATTATCACCCTCTGAACGTGTGCTTATGCAGACCATCATGCCCCTCATGGCAGATATGGGATTCGACATCAGTGACCTTGGAGGTGGTAGCTATGCAATAAACGGTGTACCATGCGGTAGCGAGGGCACCGACCCAGTCATGCTGGTACGTCATATCATCGCTGATGTTGAGGCACAACGACAGACCAACGGCAAGGAGTGGCAGTCCGCTCTGGCACTGAGTCTCGCCCGACATGCTGCTATTCCAGAAGGTCAGGTACTCAACAACGAAGAGATGGAACAGGTGGTAAACGCACTCTTTGCCTGCTCAAACGTTAACTATACGCCCGACGGACGTACAATTCTTACCATCCTTCCACAAAGTGACATTGAACATCTGCTGGATTCGAAATAATTCAATTTTTTAACAAAAAAGGGTAAAACATTGGTGTTTTAACGCTTTTTAACTACAAAAACACATTTTATTTACATTTTTTGTTGTCAGTTCAAATTAAATTACCTACTTTTGCACCGAATTTTGATATATAGTATACACTAATAAATAAGTACTCTTATGAAAAAGATTCTTTTAGTATTGGCTTTTGCCGGTGTTTCTGCTGCTTCTATGGCACAGGATCAGACGTTAAAGTACAGTGTTGCAACCAACTCTTTCTGGAGCAACTGGTTTGTTCAGGCTAATGTTGGTTTCGATGCTTTCTACTCAAATCAGGAGAAAGGTCTTGGTTATTCCAAGAGTCCTTTCAAGAGCTTCCGCAGCAATGTATCTCCCTCTATCGCTATTGGTAAGTGGTTTACTCCTGGTATCGGACTCCGCACAAAGGCTACAGGTATCTGGGGTCGCTCAGTAGGTTCTGAGGACGCTAAAACAAACGCTATCAAGTTCCTGAACCTTCAGGAGCAGGTGATGTTCAACCTGAGCAATATGTTCTGTGGTTACAACCCCAACCGCGTTTGGAACTTCATTCCTTATGTTGGTGTAGGTGTGATTCGCAACTTCGATGCTAACGAGAACGGCCATGCAGGTAGCATTGGTGTCCTGAATACATGGAAACTGTCTCGCAGACTGGCTTTGAACTTTGATGTTAACTTCAACCTCTCTGACGATGATCTCGAGGGTGAGACCTTTGGCCACAACAAGTATGCTACTTCAATTGCCGCTTCTGACCGCTACTTCGCAGCTGAGGTTGGTCTGACCCTAAACCTGGGTAAGACTGTGGGTTGGAACAATGTTCCCGATGTGGACGCAATCAGAATGGCTTACGAGAGCCAGATTGACGCTCTCAATGGTGAGCTGAACAATGCTAATGGCGAGATTGACCGTCTGAACAACCTCATCAAGAACCACAAGTGCCCCGAGGCTAAGACTGTGACCGTGAAGGAAGTGACTGCTGCTCCTGTCAGCGTATTCTTCAACATTGGTAGCGCTAAGGTTGCCTCTAAGAAGGACCTCGTGAACCTGCAGGGTCTGGCAGATGCTGCCAAGGCAAACAATAAGACACTCGTTGTGACTGGTTCTGCTGACTCAAAGACTGGTAGTGCTGCATTCAACCAGAAGCTGTCTGAGAAGCGCGCTGAGACCGTTAAGGCTGAGCTCGTGAAGATGGGTGTTGCCGAGAGCCAGATTGAAGTGAAGGCTGTTGGTGGTGTTGACAACATCAACCCATTCTCTTACAACCGTCGTGCTGTTGTTGAGGTAAAATAAATAAAAACAATCTATAAAAGAACAAGAAAAAATGAAAAACTTAATTAAGAGTTTGGCATTAGGCGCAATCGTGGCTGCTTCATTCACAGCTTGCCACACTGGCGAAAGTGAGCCCTCTGTTGTCGTTGATAACGTAGTTCGTACATCAACCCGCATGCTGGTTATCAACACCAACGTTGCTGCTAGCATCAATTTTGGTGGACAGACCATTAATGGACAGACTGCAACATTCAACACGAACGCCAACACTGGTACAGTGAATGTCACTGCTGCTGGCAAGAAGGCTGTTACCTTCGACATCGACTTTAACGGTGGTGAATATCTGGAGTACGATATCGAACTGGTATCAGAAGCTCCCGCAGTACCTGCTGCAACAGCTGAGGCTGTAGGTGCTGATCCTGTAAGCAATGGTGAAGAGAATGCTGAAGACAACGGTGGTGTAACCGCTGAATATAGCGTTGCTGGTAACACCAATACGGGTGTCACTGGTGACTACTCAATCACCGTCTTCACTCCTAATGAAACAGAAACCAACATCGAAGAGGTTCAGAAAAACGAAAAGATTGAGGAGGCTGTTCTTGCTTTGGATTGCCGTCCCGATGGTGCTGTCTTCGAGAATCCTATCACTGTCAACGTGAACATTCCCGAGTCTGAAGGATTTAATCTTGGCTGCTACGATGAAAACGACAACGAGACCACTTCAAGCCACACTGGTGACAAGCTCCAGATTCAACTGACTCACTTCTCTATTTGGGATATCGTCCTGAAAGCAGAATTGACCGATATGAAGGAGACTGTAAAGGAGAATGTTTACTCTGGCGATGCCTCAAAGGGTTCTATCTCCTATAATTTCAAGTTCGGCTTTGACAATAATGCAAAGTCTCCTCTGATTATTAAGTACCTGAAGAAGCTGTTTGGTGTTGCTGTAAAAGATGTTAATAAGACCGTTACCTTCAAGAAGGTTGAGGGTAAAGCCAAGCTGACTGTTAAGCAGAAGGTTACGACTTACAACTTCACGTCTGGTTCTCATACGTTCAACGTGAACGTTTACGGTAAGGTTACTGAGAGCCTCAGCATTGAGACATCTGAAGAGGATGCTCCAGTAGTTCCCACTCATGGTGGTGGTAGCAACGACTAATCATCTTAAGAATCACATAAAAATGCCAGGTTGAGAGATTCAATCTGGCATTTTTTTATTAAATTAGATCATCATCCAGGAATTTTTTGTACCTTTGCAAGCAATAAACATATGATGATTAAGAAACTGTTATTCATTCCGCTCTTCTGTCTATTGGCATGCAGTAAGGCTCAAGCACAAGAGACACCCATCGCAGAGTTTTTCTGCGGTGCTGAACTCAACTATGCAGACGTAAACTTTACACGTCTGTATAATGTGCTTATCAACCTAACACCAGGTGCAAAAATAAACCTTGGAAAAGAATGGCAAATAGGCTTACAGGCGCAAGTGCCCATTGTCAACGAGGGTTACAGCGAGAAAGACGGCTGGCTACGACTGAGCATGGCCAATATATCAAAAGAGTTGCACTTTGAGAGTGCCAGACAGCATTTCAAAATAACGGGCGGACTGTTTGGAAAGAGCAGATATGGAGGCGACCTTCGTTGGATGTTTCCCATCAACTCATGGCTGCTTCTGAATGCACAGGTAGGTGTCACCAACCGTTGGGTCATCAGCACAGACATGTCAAGATGTGGGGAATCATATTTTGAGACCGAGAAATGGAGTCTTACAAGCATCATTGGCGGACGTATCTGGTTAGACAAATGGGCTACGGAACTGAGGGCCAATGGCGGACGCTACTTAAACGAAGACTATGGCGTAGAAGGGGAAATCATACGGCACTTTAATCACTGTTCCATCTCTATGTTTGCGCAATATCACGAGTTGGCACCATCGCAGTACTATAAAGGCACCCATCGGTACGGTGGCGGTTTCAGGGTGGTAATGATGTTACCGCCCTACAAGAAGCAGAAGAAGTCTGTAGTGGTACGTCCCGCCTCCAATTTCCGTCTCACTTACAATGCTCAGTCCGATGGTTACTCAATGAAGAAGTACACCACTGATCCTGAAGAGAACGAAAGAACATATCCAATACATATCCCCTGGGGAACGGGTAATTTCAACGAATAACAGCGATGAAAAGACTACTTCTGACATTCATTATAACGGCTTTTGCAGTCTTTGGTAATCTGCATGCCCAACAGTATTGCGGCATCAATGGACTTATTCATGTGCCCACCGCAGACATGGATACTGTTGGTATAGCTCGTGTTGGAGCCCACTATATCCCTAAGGCCATGATGCCCGACAGGATGAGAATTGACGGGGAGAAGTTCAATTCGTTCACCAATTACCTGAGTGTTACACCCTTCCGATGGATTGAGGTGGGTTACGGCTATACGCTCTGGAAGTTCCATCAGGACCTAAACCCTAACAAGAAAACAGGATTCTATGCCAAGGATCGTTATTTCTCCGTAAAGATACAAGTCATCCAGGAAGACAAGTGGTGGCCGTCAGTAGCTTTTGGTGGTAATGATGTATGGGGATCAGGAGACGAAGGGGAATCATCTAGCAACTACAATAAAAACTATTTCCTGAGTCTATCGAAACACCTGGACTATAAAAAGAACATCATTGGCGGACATCTTACATATCGCAAATGGGATCGTGACTTTAATCACAAGTGGAACGGTGTTGTCGGCGGTATCACCTTTCAGCCAGCATTCTACCAGCAACTGCGTCTCATTTCCGAATGGGACGGATGCGAAATGAACATCGGTGCCGACTGTCGTCTGTTCAAGTATTTCCTCGTACAAGTCGCCCTCCTCGATTTCAGCCACGTCAATGCCGGTCTCAGCCTCTACATCCCACTCATATAGTTCTAGTCTGTTCCGAATCGTAACAGACAGAGGCAAATATCCTTATTGCAGGTGAAGACCATCTGGAGCGATGGTGATGAGACGACGACGATAAAGATCACCGATGGCTTTCTTAAACACTTTCTTGCTCACTTTGAAGCGATCAGCGATTAGTTCTGATGGTGCATGATCGTCGAGATCACAATAGCCGTTGTTCTCATAGAGATAGCGGAGGAGCACCTCGGCAAAATCAAGTGTCTGCTGACGACCTGTAGGCTGTAATGTAAGGTCAATCTTACCATCCTGTCGCACATGGTCGATATAGGCCGTCAGACGGTCACCGCTGTGCAGAGGTCTGAAGATCTGGTTGTCGTAGAGCTGCCCCTGGTAACGATTGTCAACAATCACCTTGAAGCCCAGGTCGGTCTTCTGCCACACAAGACAGTCAACAGCATCTCCATGCTTGTACATGCGCGACGGGGAGCCATCGGGAATGGTAGCTGACGGAGAACCGTCAGGAACGGCGGCTGAGGGAGTGGCATTGGAATTAGGAGCTGGGAGAAGGTATTTCTCTACCTTAGCGGTAGCCATGAGGCGATAACTCTCCTCATCAACCTTGATATAGACAATATAGGAGCGTCCCTGTACCATACGCTGCTTCTGCTCACGGAAAGGACAAAAGAGGTCTTTCATCAGTCCCCATTTCAGGAATGCACCATACTGATTGATCCATGCCACCTCGAGACTAGCGAACTCACCAACTTTGGCAATAGGCTTCTCTGTAGTAGCTACAGGACGCTCTTCCTGATCGAGATAAATGAAAACCTCTATCTCTTGTCCGGCGCTCAAGTCTTTTGGTGCATATTTCTGGGGAAGGAGTATCTCACCAGCTTCGCCTCCATCGAGGTAGAAGCCAAAATCTACGTGTTTGACAACGCGAAGGGTATTGTAATCACCGAGTTTTATCATAGTGTTTATACTGTAAGCTGGCCGTCAGACATATGGATGGTACGGTCAGTGATGGTTGCCAGATGCTCATCGTGGGTGACGATGACGTAAGTCTGTCCGAACTTGTCACGAAGGTCGAAGAATAACTGATGCAACTCCTGTTTGTTTTTCGTGTCAAGTGAACCAGAGGGCTCATCAGCCAAGATAACAGCGGGATTATTGACCAGCGCCCTTGCCACTGCCACACGCTGCTGTTCACCTCCCGACAGTTCAGCTGGTTTATGGTGGGCACGGTCGCTAAGTCCCATGAACTGCAACAGCTCCTCAGCCCGTTGTTTGGCCTTTTTGTTTGATGTACCTGCAATATATGCCGGTATCATGATATTCTCAATCGCTGTGAACTCAGGTAGCAACTGATGAAACTGGAACACAAATCCCAGATGGCGATTGCGGAAGTCACTAAGGGCTTTCTGAGAAAGAGAGGTTACGTCGATGGAATCAACGTACACACTACCGGTATCGGGTCGGTCGAGGGTGCCGATAATCTGCAGGAGTGTGGTTTTTCCCGCACCGCTGGGGCCAACGATGCTAACTACCTCGCCTTTTTCTATAGTGAGGTCAATACCTTTAAGTACTTGTAACGAGCCGAAGTTCTTAGTGATGTTTTGGAGTTCTATCATATAATAGGGCTTATGGGACTTATTGGACTAATAGGGCTTATAGGGCTCATAGAGCTTATTGGCTACCATGGTGCTTGAAACGCTGCAACCAACCGAGAAGCTGGACATAGGCACTTTCGTCAGTCTGCTGTTGAGGAGCCGTGAAGGTCATTGCATCCTGTGGTTGACCGTTCTGGTCTGGATAGAGGATAATGAGGGAGCAGTCAGGATAATACTGGGTAAGCTCACGCGGCAGATACTCGAACGTTGCTTTGTAAGACACCGTACCGACACGCGCCGTGATGACCACCAACAGATAGGTTTCCTTGATTTCCAGCGTAGTAAGCTCTTTCCAGTGTTCCATCACCTCGTATTCACCACGTACCTGTGGATGACGGTGCTCTATATATTCACGGATAAGCTCCAGACAGCCCTGACGACCGTAGAACACGATGCGACAACCCAAGTTCTCCGCCAGACGTGACAAACGTTCTATCCATCTATAGAAACCCGACTCGAACTCCACACGCGACGGTACAGCCACCACAATGCGGCGTATCGTGTTGAGTGGACGGTTCAGACGACAGATCATCACCTGACGGTTGATATCCGTTATAAGGCCCTGTGTATAGGCTCCCCAGAACGAATCGGTAGGCGACTTACGGCGATGCATGCCGAGAATTATCTCCGATGCGTAGTTTTCCTTGAAAGCATGTTTGATGCCGTTGGCAATATTGGTTGCCAGACGACTCTGGGTCTGCATACGGACATCAGCGCTACTGGCAGTCTGTACGGCAGCATCAAGCACGCGCTGACCCGCTGCCCTATTCTCTACGCTGTACCGATCATCATATACCACGTTGATACCCACCAGTCCACGATTCAGGCGGGTGTTGCGCATCATAATAGCCAACTTCACCAAGTTATCTGCGTCATCAACATGCTGTAATGGCAATAGTATCTTTTCATCATCACCACGCTGTTTCTCCTCGTCTTTGACATGCAGCTTTTCACGTAGTAATATCTGTTGTGAGGCCTGATCCACTGTAATGGAACTGATGATACACGTAAACAGAATCATCATTACCACACCGTTGAGCATCGTATTGTCAACAAGTGGTATACCGGCTGGCGACAGCAGACGCATGCCGACCATCACCATTGCAATAGAACCTGCAGCATGAGCTGTTGTCATACCGAACATCATGTGCCCGGAAGAAACAGGGAAACGGAAGCCAAGGCAACACAGATAGGCAGCAATGGCCTTTCCAAAAGTACCAAAGAAAACAATGCATAACACCACCCAGACGGTTGCCATGTCATTGAACATCACCCTTACATCAATGAGCATGCCCACACCTATCAGGAAATAAGGAATGAACAGAGCATTACCAATGAACTCCACACGGTTCATCAAGGGCGACACACCCGGGATAAAACGGTTCAGAATCAGTCCGGCAAGGAACGCGCCGAAGATACCCTCAAGTCCGCAGGCATCGCTGGCAGCTGCCATGAGAAACAATACCGACATGGTATAGGTGAACAGCATCACTGCATCATTGTAGCGACGGAAGAACCAACGCGTCAGACGTGGTAAGAAGAACACCGACACAGCACAGAAGAGCACCACCTTGCCAACAAACGTCAGCCAGAACAACACATCGGAACTCCCTTGATAGGCGGCAGAGAAAGCTGCTATCACGATAAGTGCCAACGACAGCGCCATCATCGACGAGCCTACGCTGAGCACTACCGAGTTATGTTTCTGCAAGCCATATTTCCCCACTATAGGATAGGCGATAAGCGTATTGGACGACAAGATACATGCCAGCAGCATAGAGGCTGCTGGTGAGTAGTGTAACAGACCGACACCCACGAAATAGCCCATCACGAAAGGTACGAAGAAGGTCAGTACGCCAAACATCGACATTCGCAGAGCGTTTTTCTTCAGGTCACTAAGGTTCATCTCCAAGCCCGCCAGAAACATGATATACAGCAGGCCTACACGTCCAAAGAGTTCGAATGAGTCGTCACGTTCCAGAATATTCAGACCATGACCACCGATAATCACGCCCGCCAGCACCATGCCAATGATGTGGGGAATACGCAGTTTGCTCATGATGATAGGAGCAAAGAGAATAATCAGCAACACCACGAAAAAGATCATGGTGGGATCGTGAACAAGGGCGCTGGAAGCTAACAACAGTCTCATTTCGAGTGCAAAGGTACTACATTTTTGGGGAGTTAAAGAAGTTAAAGGAGTTAAAGGGAGTTAAAGGACAATAGTTTTTGGTCAATTATGCGTATCTTTGGCTTCGCCGAAGGTACTCTCGTTCGACAATAAAAACAAAAAAATTTATTTTTGTTTTGTATTGTGCTCACTTATTCGTACCTTTGCAACCGATTTATAACTAATCAGACTAATGAAAGTAGCAATTGTTGGCGCTAGTGGCGCTGTAGGGCAGGAGTTCTTGAGACTGCTCGATGAAAGAAAATTCCCGATGGACGAGCTGGTGCTGTTTGGCTCAGAGCGCTCTGCCGGACGTAAGTACAGTTTTCAGGGTAAGGAGTTGGAGGTGAAACTGCTGAAGCATGGTGATGACTTCAAAGACATCGATATCGCCTTCACGAGTGCCGGTGCCGGCACGTCGAAGGAGTTTGCCGAGGACATCACCAAGTATGGTTGTGTGATGATCGACAACAGTTCTGCCTTCCGCATGGACAACGACGTTCCTTTGGTGGTTCCCGAATGTAATGCCGAGGATGCTCTGATGCGTCCACGCGGCATCATTGCCAACCCCAACTGCACCACGATTATGATGGTGGTGGTGCTGAAACCACTAGAGAAGCTCAGTCACATCAAGCGCATCCGCGTGTCGTCCTACCAGAGTGCCAGCGGTGCCGGAGCTGCAGCTATGGCAGAGTTGGAACAGCAGTATCGCGAGATTATCGAGACTGGCGAGGTGAAGACCATCAAGAAGTTCCCCCACCAGTTAGCTTATAATGTCATTCCTCAGATTGACGTCTTCCAGCCCAATGGTTACACCAAGGAAGAGATGAAGATGTTCAATGAGACACAGAAGATCATGCACACCGATGCCCGCTGCTCGGCCACCTGCGTACGTGTCAGCAGCCTGCGTTCTCACTCTGAGAGCGTATGGATTGAGACCGAGCGTCCTCTCAGCGTCGAGGAGGCGCAGCAGGCCATTGCCAATGCTCCTGGCTGCACACTCGTCGATGATCCCGCTACCCTCACCTACCCCATGCCGCTGCATACCGCAGGCAAGGACAATATCTTTGTGGGACGCGTGCGCAAGGATCTTGCCGAGGACAACGGACTGACGTTCTGGCTCTCAGGTGACCAAATCCGTAAGGGTGCCGCCTTGAATGCCGTCCAGATTGGAGAATATCTGATTAAGGTTGGGAATATTAAGTGATTAGTGAATAGTATCAACACTAAAGGAAAAAGCTATGAACAGAATCAAAGAAGCTATCATCCTGGCTGTCGGAATGATTGCACTGGGATGGTTCATCAAGAGCGGTATTGACAACTTTGCCAACAAAGACCGCCAAGTAACTGTGAAGGGCCTGGCTGAGCGTGAAGTCAACGCTGACCAGGTGTCGTGGAGTGTCAGCACCACGGAGATGGGCGACGACCTGCCTGAGCTCTATATGCGCATCAGTCAGCAGGCCGACAAGATCAAAGCCTTCCTCGTTAGGAACGGACTCAACGAGAAAGACATCACTATCAATCCGCCAACCGTCAACGACCTGGAGGCTAACACATGGAGCGAGAACCGTAAGAACTACCGTTACACAGCCAGCACTACTGTCACCGTCTATACCAAGGACGTGCAGAAGGTCAACGATGTCATCTACAAGCAGGGCGACCTGCTGGAGCAGGGTGTGGCCATTGAGAGCGGCTATCCCTCGTATGAGTACACATCGTTCCAAAACGTAAAACTCGAGATGATGGCTGAAGCTATCAAGAACGCCCAGAAGACCGCTGAGGAGTTTGCCAAGGCCAGCGATTCTGATCTCAATGGCATCACCACCGCAGGTCAGGGACAGTTTGAGATTGAGGATCGTGACCAAAACACACCTTATATCAAGAAGATCCGTGTCGTGACGACTGTCACCTACGCACTGGACTAAAAGGGTAAAAACTGACGGCGTGGGACACGTAGAGACGGCTGAACTGTTGGAACAGCACGGCATCAAGCCGACAGCCAACCGCATCCTCGTGGCACAGACACTGGCCACGGCAGGCAGTCCGATGTCGCTCACAGAACTGGAATACCGGATTTTGTCAATTGACAAGTCCGGTATTTTCCGTGCACTTACACTCTTCCGCGAGCACCATCTGGTACACGTCATTGAAGATGGCACGGGAAGTGCGCGCTATGAGCTGTGCCACAGCCACGACCATGAGGCCGATGATGACCTGCACCCCCATTTCTATTGCGAACGCTGCCGACGCACCTATTGTCTCACAGGTTTGTCCCTTCCTGCCATCGAGGTGCCGGAGGGTTTCACTATCACATCGGCCAACTACCTTCTCAAAGGCATCTGTCCACAGTGTACAAAAAAGGCAACCTTCGACTGAAGATTGCCTTTTTTATTTCGTACGCCTGACAAGACTCGCGTTTGAACTGTGCGCCTGACAGGACTCGAACCTGCACATCGTGAGATACTAGATCCTAAGTCTAGCGCGTCTACCAATTCCGCCACAGGCGCATGCGGCTAATAAAAAAGCGATGACTCGCGGACATCGCTGTACTTTGTGTCGACACTTGGATTCGGACCAAGGACCCCCACCATGTCAAGGTGATACT
>CAMVDU010000008.1 GCA_947166345.1 uncultured Prevotellaceae bacterium | reverse complement strand
AGATGGACCGCTACACCCAGCTGGCCCTGATTGCTGCCAAGCAGGCCGTTGAGGACAGCAAAATGGATCTGGAGACCACAGACTTGAACCGCATCGGCGTTGTTTTCGGTGTTGGTATCGGTGGTATTAAGACTTTCGAGGACGAGATCACCTATTATGGTGTTCATCGTGCTGAAGGTCCTAAGTTCAATCCCTTCTTCATTCCTAAGATGATTGCCGACATCGCAGCCGGACAGATTTCTATCATGTACGGCTTCCATGGTCCCAACTATATCACTTCTTCTGCCTGCGCTTCTTCAAGCAACGCACTGGCTGATGCCTTCAACCTGATTCGTCTGGGTAAGGCTAATGCTATCGTAGCTGGTGGTGCTGAGGCAGCTATCTGCGAGAGCGGTGTAGGTGGTTTCAACGCCATGCACGCCCTTTCAACCCGCAACGACGAGCCCGAGAAGGCCAGCCGTCCATTCAGCGCAAGCCGCGACGGATTCATCATGGCTGAGGGTGCTGGCTGCTTGATTCTTGAGGAACTGGAGCACGCTAAGGCCCGTGGTGCCAAGATCTATGCTGAGATGGTTGGTGCAGGCATGAGTGCCGACGCTCACCACATCACAGCCTCTCATCCTGAGGGTCTGGGTGCTAAGTTGGTGATGCAGAACGCGCTGGAGGATGCTGGTTTGAAGCCCGAGGACATCGACTATATCAACGTTCACGGCACATCTACCCACGTTGGCGACATCTCTGAGGCTAAGGCCATCAAGGAGGTATTCGGCGATGCAGCCTTCAAGCTCAACATCTCGTCGACGAAGTCTATGACTGGTCACTTGCTGGGTGCCGCTGGTGCTGTAGAGGCTATGGCAACCGTCTTGGCTATTCAGAACGACATCGTCCCTCCCACCATCAACCACGAGGACGGTGATGAAGATCCTGAAATCGACTACAACCTCAACTTCACCTTCAACAAGGCACAGAAGCGTACTGTGCGTGCCGGCCTGAGCAATACGTTTGGCTTTGGTGGACACAACGCTTGTGTGGTGTTTAAAAAATTTTCGGATAAGTAAGAAAAATGAAAGCGTGCTTTCATTTTCGAACGAAAGAAAGTTCATCGAAGATAAGTATGAGGCTTAACGATATCATCGACCGTATTAAGCTCCCTTTCCGCAAGGAGAAGGAGCTTTTTTCTTCCCTTCGCGAGATTATCGGTTTCTACCCCCACAACATCGAGTATTACAAGGTGGCCCTGACGCATAAGAGTACTGGGGCCAAGAACGACAAAGGACGCCCGCTCCACAACGAACGGTTGGAGTTCCTGGGCGATGCTGTGCTCGATGCCGTGGTGGGACATATCGTCTTCTCGCATTTCAGCGCCAAACGCGAAGGCTTCCTGACCAACACCCGTTCAAAGTTGGTCAGCCGCGAGTCGTTAGGGAAAATAGCACAGGAGATGGGACTCACCGAACTGATTCATTCCAGTGGTCAACAGCGTTCCCACAACAGCTATATGGCTGGCAACGCCTTTGAGGCACTTGTCGGCGCCATCTATCTGGATCAAGGCTACGATGCTGTCATGCGTTTCATGAAGAAACGTATCTTGGCCCAGATGGTCAATATCGATAAGGTGGCCTACAAGGAGGTCAACTTCAAGTCGAAGCTCTTAGAGTGGACCCAGAAGAACCGTGTACGCATGGACTTCAAGATGCAAAAGGAGAGCGTTGATGAGAAGGGGTCGCCTGTCTTTGGCTTCGTTGTGATGGTTGAAGGCATAGAGGGCGGCAAAGGTAAAGGCTATTCCAAGAAGGAAGCCCAGCAGGAGGCCTCCAAGGAGACGCTGCAACGTCTGCGTCGTGAGCCACAGTTCATCGATGCCATCTTCCAAGCTAAGTCAGAACGCACGAAGATGGAAGAGGAACCCACGATGGCGGCACCCGACCTGGAGAAGGAACAGGAGTTTATTATAACCTCTCCCGATTCCTCCAAAGAAGGTGAAGAGCGTGGGCATACAAAGTCCACCAAGAAATTGGAGAACATGGAGTCTGATAGGACCTCTCCTGTGGAGACCTCGGTGGAGGTCGATGACTTCGACCTTTCCGACATCTCCCACCTGAAACCCGATCTTTCGCGCGAAGAGATTATTGCCGCAGCAGAAGCGGCTGCCTTTGCAGACGAATAACAAACACAACAAGAAAGCCGCGAATCGTCATTGGTTCGCGGCTTTTTTGTATGTTCGCTTTTCTGTTTTAACGCAGCACGTTCATCTCGTTCAACAGACGATAGGCATGTCCCCAGCGGTACATCATATAAATGACATAACGCATATCGACGCCGATACAACGGGCCAGTTTCGAGTCGAAGAAGATGTCACTTGACAACGAGTCCCAGTTGCCGTCGAAGGCCAGACCTATCAGACGGTTCTTGCCATCGAACATAGGCGATCCTGAGTTGCCGCCTGTGATGTCGTTGGTTGTCAGGAAACAGAGCTTCAGGTCCTGTTCGCCCTCGAAGAGCTTCTGAATCTCGGGTTCCACGCGATACTCCTCATTTTCATCGGCCTTTTTCATCTTCTCCACCAGACTGGGTGCCGACGTGTAGTAGCCCGAGGGCTTACCGCCCAGGTTGTACTCCTTCACCTGACCATACGACAGGCGCATGGTGAAGTTGGCATCGCTATAGTGAGGCTTGTCTTGTTCCATGCGCAACTTGGCAGCACAGAGCAGACGCTCCTGAGCATCGATGGAGTCGCTGTTTATTCGCAGCTTGGCCGAGAGTTGATGAATCAATTCTGTCAGTTCAAGACCATAGCTGATACCAGCATCTTTCATGAACGACTTCTTCAGCGGATAGAGGCGGGCATTCTTCTTCAGCAGCTTTGACTGGGTATATAAGGCATTGGCAAAGGCCTGACAGTCACCACCATATTTCTTGTCGATGACCTCTGTGTAGAACGCAGGCAGGTAGTCTGGGTTCGTAGTCTGCTTACGGTAGTTTTCGAGCAGGGTGCCCAAAATCTCGCGATCAGTATTGTAGTCCCACGTCTCGCTATTGTCGGCAAAGCTGATATGCTGGCGTTTGCCCTTACCCTTGGGGCGTAAACCGTTGTGTGCACGCAGAGCACGCATCGACAACTCGTCATTACGGTAGAAGGTCTCTATAAAGTTCATGTAGGCCTTCATCACCTCTGTACGCTCCGCATAGAGGGCCTTCATCTTGTCAAAGTCCAGCTCATCCTTCAGATAGCCTGTCTGCTCCTGCCAACGGCTGATCTGCTCCTCGAAGGCCTGTTTCTGTCCTATCAGACCGATGGAATCAATACATTTGTTCATGCCGATGGAGTTCTTCCAGTAGTTGGACGACTGGGCATACTTCGAGTCGTACTTGATGCGCACAGCCTCCGAAGCATCCATGTGGCGCTTCATCACCTCCTGCTTCACACCACGAACCTGTGCACGCACGGCATTCTGGGCATAACGCTCCTCAATGCCGTAGCTCGACAGATAGCGGCTCGTGCTGCCAGGATAGCCCATCGTCATCGAGAACGAGCCTTCCTCATAGCCTTCGGTTGACACCTGGGCCCAATGCTCAGGATGATAGGGTACGTTCCTTTCTGAGTACTCTGCAGGCCCGTTGGTATCGGGATCGGCATAGATGCGGAACACGGAGAAGTCGCAGGTCTGACGCGGCCACATCCAGTTGTCGGTCTCACCACCAAACTTACCCATCGACTTGGGAATGGCAAACACCAGACGCAGATCGGTGAAGTCACGATAGGTCGTAGCATAGTAGCTGTTGCCCTCATAGAAAGGCTTCAGCTCCAGACGCAGCGTGGGGTCTTGGGCCTTCACCTCCATCGACATCGCGTTCTCCAGAGAGTCCAGGAACATTTCCTGTTCTTCAGCATTCATCGCTTCGAAGGCTGGCGTCAGCACCTGGTCGGTCACATCTTTCTGCTCCACCATGAACGACACGAACATATCCCTATTGGGCAGTTCCTCGGCATAGCTGCGGGCAATAAATCCATTCAGCATGTAGTCGTGCTCCACGGTGCTGTGCGAGCGAATGGCCTCGAAGCCACAGTGGTGGTTGGTAAACACCAGTCCGTCGGGCGATACCACCACACCCGAGCAGTAGCCCGAGAAGTTCACCACCGACTTCATGATAGCATCGTCGGCCTGATACAGCTTGTCATAGGGCAGTTCATAGCCATAGCCCTTCATTTGCTCATAGACGGCCTGTGGCAGATTGTAGAGTGTCCACATGCCCTCGTCGGCACTTGCCGTCATTGCGGCCAGGCCCATCATCAAGGAAAAAATTGTTCTTTTCATGTTGTTTATAAATTCTTTGTTTTCGTTTTTCTTTCTTTCATCCTTTCCTCGGTTTTTCTGAGGCTAAACCACGAGGCTCAACATGCACGGCGATGTGCGTCTCGTTACCATAATGAAGCCTTAGGAGTGCCTCCACTTCTGAGGCTTTATCATGTGCTTCTCGCAGGGTGATATCGGGGTCCATGAGGATGTGCAACTCAATAGCGTAGTGGTTGCCCAACCGTCGGGTACGCAGGTCGTGGGGCATGGTGACACCATCGACGGAGCCTGCCAAGCGCAGGATTTCGTCTTCCACTTCGTCGGGCAGTGACTGTTCTGTGAGGTCTCCGATGCCGTCGCGCAGCAGGAAGAAGGCCACCTTGATGATAAAGAGTCCCACAATGACGGAGGCCACAGGGTCGAGCACCGTCCAGCGCTGCCCCAGCAGAATGGCGCCACCGATACCCACTGCCGTACCTATCGACGAGAAGGCGTCGCTGCGATGGTGCCACGCATTGGCTTTGACGGCCTGCGACTGCAGCTGGCGTGCCTTCACCATCGAGTAGCGATAGACGGCCTCCTTGAGCACGATAGACAGCAAGGCGGCCCATAGTGCCAGCCAGCCGGGCGCCTCTAACTGCGCGCCACCAGTCCACACCACAATCTTCACCACACCACCATAGACAATGCCCACAGCTACCACGAGGAGAACCATACCGATAATGGTCATAGCCAGCGTCTCGTACTTGGCGTGACCATAGTCGTGCGACTTGTCCTTGGGCTTGCCACTGATGCGGACGAAGGCAATGACGACGACGTCGGTTACGAAGTCGCTGAGCGAGTGGACGGCATCAGCCACCATCGCAGCACTATGGCCGAGGATGCCGGCTACAAACTTGAAGACGAGCAGCACCACATTGACGGCGCCGCCAACCAACGTTACCTTGTATATCTCGCGTTGTCTCTCCATATCGGCTGCAAATATAGCCATTTTTTTCGAGAAAAAATTATTTTTTTTGCTTTTATCGAAATCTTTTTTGACCCCGCTGATCCCATGCCCTCCTTCAGATGATTACACTTTTTTGGCAACGAGCGTCTCTCGACCCCACCAAGGAGCGTCTCGAAGCATCGCAAGGAGCGTCTCCGTACAAACTATGGTGATACCCCTTGCTCACCAAGGTGACGCTCGGCGCCCTCCACCGAGACGCTCCTTGCTTGAGAAGCGTTTTTTTTTTGCTCGAAGCATCTGCGTCATTTGCTCTGAGAAAGTGCGTCACTTCCTGGGAGAGAATGACGCAGTTTCTGGAAGTAAGTGACGCACTTTTTTGACGCACTTTTGTTGTTTTTCCCAAGACTTAACATTGAAAAATGCCAATAACTTGGTTTTCAGCCTGTTAGACATTAAAAACACCCTTCAACACCTAACATAAGAGTTAACATAGACCTAACATAGACCTAACGTTACCTCTATGTTAGGTCTATGTTAGGTGTTACATTAGGTCTTTGGACCCCGAAAATCGCTAGAAAGGCCCATAAACAGGGACTTTTTCCTTTTTCAATGTTAAGTCTTGGAAAAAAATGAAGAAACCTTTCAAAAAACTGTCTTTCTCTGATTATCTGGAGATTTATGATCGTTGCGGTTCTGAATGATCACTTTTAAGAGAAAACCTTTGGTGGATGCAAAAGAATTGTGTACTTTTGTAGCATTATTAGTTTGCCAATTCAGAGTTTTTTCTTAATTTTGCCACCGAAATCAAATAATAAGAGTTATGACTGCAATACAGATGAATGCCGAATTGCTCCGCAATATGAGTATCATAGCAGATGATGAAAACTTGCTGAGACGAGCTGCCAAATATCTGCGCAAGCTGGCAGCAGAGAAGGAAGACCCGACGTTGATGACGAAGGAAGAATTCTTTGCAAGAGTAGATAAAGCTCGCGAGGAAATAAGACAGGGTAAAGGTAAACGGTTTTCAAACCCTGAAGAAATGAACGCTTGGCTTAATTCTCTCTGACTATGTACGAACTTGTTTATTCGACGAAGGCAGAAGAAGATTTGGCAAAGCTGCGACGCAGCGAGCCTGCGGCTTATAAGAAAGCAGTTAAACTGCTCAACGAGTTGATGCACCATCCTCAAACTGGAACGGGACACCCCGAACAGTTGAAAGGTGACCGTACTGGTCAGTGGAGCCGTACCATTACCAAAAAGCATAGGTTGATTTATGAAATCTTCGAAACTGAAGTTTACGTAGATGTGCTTTCTGCCTATGGGCATTATGATGACAAGTGATTAGATCGTTGGGGGCTAAATGATCACTTTAAAGAGAAAAGACGGAAACCATATGATAAAAAGAGGAAGACTACGAAGCGAGAGTCGTGGGAGGTATCAAAAACCTGTAACTATGATTCTCTTTTTATTTTTTTCATTCATGCATTTGAATTCCTATGCATATGAAATAAAAGCTGATACTGTCATCGTGGAATATAATGATTTTCAGGCAGAACAGATAATTGTTTCTATCAATAATAATGAAGAGGACACTCTGTGGATTTGGTTCGACGACAAAAATGTTGAGGATGAGGGGCTTTACATAAAAAAATATCTTATGAAAGGGCATTGTCCTGAATGTTCTTCTTTTTTTCACATTGCAACATCTGCTAACATCGACAACTGTTGGTGGAAGCCCTCAACATCTATACGACTTTTTATAAAGTGTCTTTTTCCAAATCAGACATTCACCATAGTATTCTATAAAGAAAAAGAGTATGATGATAATACATGCAGAAACACTTTTAGTTGGCATGATATTATTAAAATCTACGAGCAGAAAGTTATTACAAAGTATTGTCGTGGCATAGACAGACCATATGGTATTAAAAGAATATCGTATCCATATAACACTATAGTATATAAAATTGATGGGGTCTAAATGATCATTTTCCCGTCTGAACATTTGGTGAAGAGCGCAATGATCAATACCACTCTTCAGACTGGTAGCGTAGTAATAATAAAGATTGGAGAAAAGAGTATCAAGGTCGCGATTAGATAAAACGATTTCAGGACCGTTTTTTGAAGTTTATCGCAAAAAAACTCTCAACCCTCATATAATCGCTGGAAAGCCCTTTGTGTAAAGGGGATTCGGCATGTGAGGGGTTGAAAAAATCCCTCACATTACCCTCACATTACCCTCACATTACCCTCACATGAGCGTCAGCAGATTGGGAGAGCCGCAGGATAAGAATGATTAACGTCGAAGGGAGGGTAATGTGAGGGTAATGTGAGGGTTAAGAAACAACCCTCCCGTTCGGAAAAGCCTTTGTAGAAAGGCGTTTCCAACGATTATGTGAGGGATGAGGGATTTTTACATTAAACATTAAAAAGATGAGAGACGAGAGAACGATTTTTTTGACGAGAGAACGAGAAGACGAGATGTTTTGCTACCGCCGCAGAGGCTTACAAGACTATTGTCTAAACTCCTACACTTCGATAACTTCGTTAACTTCGTAAACTCCTAAATAATTCCCACGTCGGGAACGGGGCATTCCCAATACGGGAAGGGCGGGTTCCCAAAGCGGGAATGTGATATTCCCAACATGGGAAGGTAGCATTCCCGACGTGGGAAGGTTTAGTGTTTTCTGAATCGCTTGCCAATAACTGGGAGACTGCTTAGGGGGAAATCGCGCTTGATGATGACTGCCACGAAGCAAACGATGATGAGGGTGTTCAGCGCCAAGGCTGGCCACGAGGACAGGCGGCGGCTGATGATGGTCATACCCACGAAGAACACCAGCGTGAGACCTACATAGACTAAGATGTCGCGCATGGGATAGGGAATGGGATTCTTCTTCTGACCAACAATATAACTCAGCACCATTGCCGTTCCGTAGCCGGCTACCCCACCCCACGCACAGGCCCAGTAGCCATAGTGCGGAATGAAGATGATGTTCACGGCAAAGAGCACCACACAGCCAATCATAGAGAACCAGGCTCCGTAGATGGTCTTGTCGATGAGCTTGTACCAGAACGACAGGTTGAAATAGACACCCATCATGATCTCTGCCGCCATCACGATTGGCACCACGCCCAGGCCCTCACGGTAGTCGGCGCCGATGATATGCTTCAGCAACGGCATCCAGCCCACCACACAAAGGAAGGCCAGCAGGGTGAAGATGAGGAAGTATTTCATGGCTGAGGCATAGTACTCGGCCTTGTCAGCATCCTTCGACTTGGCAAAGACAATGGGTTCGTAGGCATAGCGGAAGGCCTGGGTGATCATCGCCATAATCATGGCAATCTTCACACACGAGCCATAGATGCCCAACTGCACGTTGGCCTGTGCCTGATTGGGATAGACCAAGGGGAACACAATCTTGTCGGCCACCTGGTTCAGGATACCTGCCACACCCAGTATGAGGATGGGCCACGAGTAGCTGAGCATTCGTCGCAACAATTGTCCGTCGAAATGCCAGTGGATATGGAAGAACCCAGGTACGAACAGCAGCATGATGAAGCCCGTACACAGCAGGTTGATGAAGAACACGTAGAAAACTGACGTCTTGCCCAGCACCACGAAATACAAGAGGTTCAGGCCGATGTTCAACACGATGAACAGCAGCTTCAGCGAGGCAAAGCGGATGGGGCGTTTCTGGAAACGCAGATAACTGAAAGGCAGGGCTTGGATGGCATCCATTGCCACCACCACACCCATCATCAGCAGGTAGTCAGGATGGTCAGCATAGCCAAGGGCTCCGCTAATGGGTGTTATGAAACCAAAGAGCAGGGCAAGGAACAACGCCGTTAGCGACCCCACGATGACAAAGGCCGTAGAGAAGACGGTATCGGGCCAGGAATGAATGGTTGATGGTTGATGGTTGATGGAGGATGGAGGATTGTCGTTGGCAAAACGGAAGAGCGTAGTCTCCATACCAAAGGTCAGCAACACGAGTATCAGGGCCGTGTAGGCATAGACATTGGTGCTGATACCATAGTCGCCCGAGTCTTTGGGCATATAATGGGTATAAAGTGGCACCAGCAGGTAGTTCAAGAACCTACCCACGATGCTCGACAGTCCATAGATGGCCGTATCCTTGGCCAGAGATTTCAAATTTGCCATAGTTTTCTTATGGGGCTTATTGGACTTATAGGACTGAGCCTATCCGAAGAACATGTACGCTATCATCACGGCAGAAATCATTCCTGCAAGGTCGGCCAACAGTCCGCAAGTGACTGCATGTCGCGTATAGCGGATGCCCACGCTGCCGAAATAGACTGCCAGGATATAGAAGGTAGTATCAGTAGAACCCTGGAAGATACACGACAGACGACCCACAAACGAGTCGGCACCATAGGTGGACATCGCATCGACCATCATACCACGGGCTCCACTGCCGCTGAGGGGTTTCATCAGAGCCGTAGGCAAAGCCCCCACGAAGTCGGTGTTAAAGCCGAGCGCTGCCACCAGCCAGCGGATGCCATCGATGAGCATGTCCATAGCTCCAGAGGCGCGGAAGACGCCTATTCCCACAAGGATAGCCACCAGATAGGGAATGATGCGGACTGCCGTTGAGAAGCCGTCCTTGGCGCCCTCGATGAAGGCGTCATAGACATTGACCTTCTTTCGCACACCAGCCAAGATGAAACAGAGGATAATGGTCATCAGTATGATATTGGCTGCTGAGGTAGAAACGAGGTTCATAATCACACTGTCCAACTGCATGAAGCCCCTGATGATGGCAGCCACCATCAGGGCGGCTCCGCCAAGTGTCAGTAGCAGGGTGCGGTTCAGCAGGTTGATTTTCTGATAGAGGGCAGTAATGATGACGCCAGCCAACGTCGAGAAGAACGTTGCCAACAGGATTGGCACGAAGATGTCGGTAGGCTGGGCGGCTCCTTGTTGGGCGCGATAGACCATCACCCCGATGGGGATGATTGTCAGTCCGCTGGTATTCAGCACCAGGAACATAATCATCGGATTTGTAGCGGTGTCCTTCTTGGTGTTCAACTCCTGCATCTGTTCCATAGCCTTTAAGCCCATAGGGGTAGCGGCATTGTCCAGTCCCAGCATGTTGGCCGAGATATTCATAAAGATGCTACCCGTCACAGGATGACCTTTGGGTATGTCAGGAAACAGACGGGTAAACACAGGACTGAGCCAGCGAGCCAGGGCGTTGACGATACCACCCTTCTCGCCAATCTTCATGATGCCAAGCCACAGGGCCAGCACGCCCGTGAGACCCAGAGAGATCTCGAAGGCCGTCTTCGACGAGTCAAACGTGGAGTTCATCATTTCTGGGAACACCTCGAAATCGCCCATAAACACCAGCCTCACCAGAGCGATGATAAAGGCAATGACAAAAAACGCTATCCAAATATAATTAAGTACCATATCTTTTCAGTTGCTAACGGTTTACAAGACAAAGGACAGCTGGAAACCAAAATAGTTCTTGCCATTGAACTTGTCTATATCCAACTCCTTATTGAAGCAGTTCTTCACATAGCGACGCATATAGAGGGAGGCCACAAAGCTCCCGTCATCCGTGTCGCCCTTGATGCCAATCATAGGATAGAAGGCCTGACTGGAATTGGACATGATATGGGCACCATAGTGTCTCCCATAACGATGCGACTGGTACAGCTTGAAACCATATTCACCACCTATACCTAAAAAGAGAGCCGTATTCCTGCCTATCTTCACAAAATTGACCATCACCTCTGCGGGTATGATGATCTGTCCGCCCATCGGACGCACTTCGTTACGATAGTCATCATCATTCGTATAAAGCATCCAGTCAGAGAATGAAGGATTTTCAATAAATTCACGTGGCGGCTCCAGGTCAAAGAAACCACGATAGCCCAGACCCACGTTGATATTGAAGAAGTCGTTGACAGTACCCACGTGCCCCATCAGTCTCAGGCTGCCGCTGAAGGCTGGCACGTTGAAGTCGAGATTAAACGCGCCGCCAACAGAAAAATAGGGCGTGAAAACGGTTCTATAGCTTTCGGACTGTGCCGAGGCAAAGATGGTCTGCACGAGGCAGCACAGCACGATGATGATTCTCTTTCTCATATCTCAGTCATTCATTATTTGGCATCAACTGCAAAAGTAGGCATTTTTCTTGAATCCGCCAAATTATTCTTGAGTCTTTTTTGATTATTTCCTTTGTCGTATCGCCAAAAAACATTACCTTTGCAAGCACGAAACATTTAAACTTGACAAAATAAGGATTTATGAAGAAACTTCTCTTAGGCGACGAAGCCATTGCTCAGGGCGCCATCGATGCCGGTCTGAGCGGTGTTTATGCATATCCTGGCACTCCCTCAACGGAGATTACCGAGTATATTCAGATGTCGCCCATTGCTAAGCAGCGCGGCATTCACAGTCGCTGGTCAACCAACGAAAAGACGGCTATGGAGGCTGCCTTGGGTATGTCGTTCATGGGCAAGCGCGCCCTGGTGTGTATGAAACACGTTGGACTGAACGTCTGTGCCGACCCGTTTGTCAACAGCGGTATGACGGGTGTCAACGGTGGTGTTGTGGTGCTGGTAGCCGACGACCCCTCCATGCACTCATCACAGGACGAGCAGGACTCACGCTTCTATGGTAAGTTCGCCATGATTCCCACCTTCGAGCCCTCCAACCAACAAGAGGCTTACAACATGATGGCTGCCGCCTTCGAGTATTCAGAGAAGCAATGTCTGCCCGTGCTGATGCGCGTCACCACCCGCATGGCCCACAGCCGCGCTGTGGTAGAGTGTGCTGACGTTCCCCGTCAGCAAAACGACCTCAACTACAACGCAGAGGCCAAGAACTGGGTGCTGCTGCCTGCCAATGCCCGCAAACGCAACGACCATGTGACAGCGCAACAAAAGCAGCTGGAAGAGGATGCCGCCAACTCCACCTATAATATATATGTAGAAGGGCATGACAAGTCGTTAGGCATCCTGGCCAGCGGCATTGGCTTCAACTACGTCAACGAGTGCTTCCCTGAAGGCAGCCCCTACCCCATTCTGAAGGTTTCGCAGTATCCGCTGCCCAAGAAGCTGGTGCGCCGTCTGCTGAGCGAGTGCAAGCAGGTACTCATCGTTGAAGAGGGTCAGCCCTTCATCGAGGATATGGTTCGTGGCGTGAGCGAGAGCCAGAACGTCAATGGTAAGCTCGACGGCACGCTGCCACGCACTGGTGAGCTGACGCCCGACTTTGTGAAGAAGGCGTTAGCCCAACTCTCAACTCTCAACTCTCAACTCTCAACTGAAGACGGCTTCGCCCCATGCGAAGACGTCGTTCCCCGTCCGCCAGCATTGTGTCAGGGTTGTGGTCATCGTGACGTCTATGCTGCCCTCAACGAGGTGCTGAAGGAGTACGAGAATCCTCGTGTCTTTGGCGACATCGGTTGCTACACGCTGGGCTTCCTGCCTCCGTTCCGTGCCATCCACTCATGCGTCGATATGGGTGCATCGATTACAATGGCGAAGGGTGCTGCTGATGCAGGTCAGTGGCCTGCCGTAGCCATTATCGGCGACTCTACCTTCACCCACAGCGGAATGACAGGTCTTCTCGATGCCATCAATGAGAATGCTGATATCACCGTTATCATCTCCGACAACCTGACGACGGGTATGACGGGTGGTCAGGACTCTGCCGGCACGAATAAGTTCGAGGCCATCTGCCGCGGTTTGGGACTGAGCGACGAACACCTGAAGGTTGTAGTGCCCCTGCCCAAGAACATGCCTGAGATTACGCAGATGATCCGTGACGAAATCAACTATCACGGCACCTCGGTCATCATCCCACGTCGTGAGTGCATGCAAACGCTGCAGCGTCACCTGAAACAGAAAAAGGCCCAAGCCAATTCGTAATATCGACATAACGTAATAACGAAGACAATGAAAACAGATATCATTCTTTGCGGCGTCGGAGGACAGGGTATCCTCTCTATTGCCACCATCATAGGCGAGGCCGCCATGAACGAGAACCTTAACATCAAGCAGGCCGAGGTACACGGCATGAGCCAGCGCGGTGGCGATGTGCAGTCGAACCTGCGTATCTCGAGCGAACCCATCCACAGCGACCTCATTCCCAAGGGCGGTGCCGATGTCATCATCTCGATGGAACCAATGGAAGCCCTGCGCTACCTGCCCTACCTGTCGAAGGACGGTTGGATCATCACCTCTTCGACTCCCTTTGTCAACATCCCCAACTATCCCGATATGGAGGTCATCAAAAATGACCTCGCACAGTTGCCCAACGTCATCAGCATCGATATCGAACAGATGGCAAAGGACAATGGTGTGCCCCGCTCGGCCAATGTCATCCTGCTGGGTGCTGCCCAGAAAGCCTTGGGTATTGAATACGAGAAGCTGGAGCAGGCCATCCGTCGTGTGTTCGGACGCAAGGGCGAGGCAATCGTAGAGGCCAATATCAAAGCGCTGGCCTTAGGCCGCGAGGCGCAGAAATAATCCTTTCGTGATAACGATGTAACGTTATAACGTCATAACGAAAAAGAAATGAAACCAACCCCAATCAAGAAAGAGATCGTTGACACACTGATTGCCAAGATGGGCATTCAGGACTTCGCCAAGGCCACCATCCGCGAGGTGAAGCAGGTGGCAGCTACGGCCGAGAAGGAGAGCGGTGTGGAATATATCAAGATGGAGATGGGCATACCTGGCCTGCCTGCTGCACAGGTGGGCGTCGATGCTCAGGTCAAGGCGCTGCAGGATGGTATCGCCCATAGCTATCCTGACATTCAGGGCTACCCCGAACTGAAGAAGCAGGCTTCACGATTTGTTAAGGCTTTCATCAATGTCGATATCGCCCCTGAAGGTTGCGTACCCGTAACTGGCTCTATGCAGGGCACATTTGCCTCGTTCCTTACCTGTTCGCAGGCCGATAAGAAGAAGGACACCGTGCTGTTCATCGACCCTGGCTTTCCCGTACAGAAGATGCAGCTGCAGGTACAGGGCGTGAAGTACGAGACCTTCGATGTCTATGACTTCCGTGGCGACAAGCTGGGACCAAAACTCGAAAGCTACCTCGAGAAAGGCAATATCTGTGCCATCGTCTATTCGAACCCCAACAACCCTGCATGGATCTGTCTGACGGATAGCGAGTTGCAGACCATCGGCACACTGGCCACAAAGTACGACGCCATCGTTATGGAAGACCTCGCCTACTTTGCTATGGACTTCCGCAAGGATCTGTCAAAGCCTTTCGAGCCTCCCTATCAGCCCAGTGTGGCTCACTATACTGACAACTTCATGCTGCTCATCTCTGGCTCCAAGGCTTTCAGCTATGCCGGTGAGCGCATCGGCGTGGTATGCATCGGCGACAAGCTGTTCCATCGTCATTTCGACGACCTCGCCGCCCGCTATGAGGGACTGCCCTTTGGTCTGGTCTTCTCTACCCGCATGCTCTATGCCCTCAGCAGCGGCACCAGCCATTCGGCCCAGTATGCCCTTTGTGAGATGTTTCGTGCAGCCTGCGACGGTAAATACAACTTCCGCGAAGACATCAAAGTGTATGGTGAGCGCGCCCATAAGCTGAAGGAGATCTTCCTGCGTCACGGCTTCCATATCGTCTATGACACCGATATGGGTCACCCCATCGCCGACGGCTTCTACTTCACCATCGGCTACAAGAACATGACCAGCGGACAGCTGGCTCGTGAGCTGATGTACTACGGCGTCAGCGCCATCTGCCTCATCACCACGGGTTCGCACCAGGAGGGCTTGCGCGTGTGTACCTCATTTATTGAGGATCACCAGTATGCCCAACTTGAAGAGCGCATGGCCATCTTCGCAGAAAACAACGCATAGCAATCAAGACAAGACATTGTCCACATTAACGAATTGAAAGGAAAGCAGCCATTTTTCTTTCAATTCGTTTGGTTATGTGCGGGAATTGTTGTAATTTTGTCGCCAATTGTTTTTTAATAGTACAACAAGATGATTTGGAATCCTAACAAGGAATGCATGAGCCGCGACGAGATGAGCGCGCTGCAAGGTAAAAGATTGCACAAGATTGTGGAATACGTCTATCATAACGTGCCGTTCTATCGCAACAAATTACAGGAGATGGACATCAGTCCCGATGATATTCAGACGATTGAGGATATCAAGAAGTTGCCGTTCACCACAAAGAAAGACCTGAGAGACAACTATCCCTTTGGTCTGCAGGCTGCGCCGAAGAGTGAGATTATTCGTATTCATGCTTCGAGCGGTACGACAGGCAACCCCACCATCGTGGGCTACACGAGGAAGGACATCGGTGTGTGGAGCGAGTGTATGGCACGCTGTCTGACGGCCTATGGCATCACCCGCGATGATGTCTTCTCGGTGGCTTATGGCTACGGTTTGTTTACTGGCGGTCTGGGTGCCCACTATGGTGTGGAACATCTGGGTGCCAGCGTCATCCCTGCCGGCACAGGTAATACGGAGAAACATCTTAAACTGATCCGCGACCTGGGTATCACAGGTCTGGCTTGCACACCGTCGTATGCCCTCTATCTGGCAGAGACGATGGACAAGCTCGGCATCAAGAAAGAGGAACTGAAACTGCGCGTGGGTGCCTTTGGCGCTGAGCCTTGGACAGAGAGCATGCGTAAGGAGATAGAAGAACGCCTGGGACTGAAGGGCTATAACATCTATGGACTCTCAGAAGTGATGGGACCGAGCGTGAGTTATGAGTGCGAGATGCAGCACGGCTCACATATCAACGAAGACCATTTCTATCCTGAGATCATCGACCCCGTAACGCTGGAGCCCCTGCCCTACGGACAGACTGGTGAGCTGGTGTTTACGACGCTGACCAAGGAGGGTATGCCCGTCATCCGCTATCGCACCCGTGACCTCTGTACGCTGATGGACGGCCAATGCGAGTGTGGTCGTACCAGCGTGCGTATGGGTCGAATCCAAGGCCGAAGCGACGATATGTTGATCATCCGGGGTATTAACGTGTTCCCATCACAGGTAGAGAGCGTCGTGTTGTCGCTGCCTGAGTTTGCACCACGCTATATGCTCGTCGTTGACCGCGAGAAGAACCTCGACACGCTGCTGGTACAGGTAGAGCTGCGTCAGGAGGTGTTCACCTCGACATTTGACACGCCTGCTGCCGTCGATGCCCTCGAGAAGAAGCTGGCCAACAAACTGAAGAGCGTGCTCTCGATAGCCGCTAAGGTACAGTTGAAGGCACCTGGCACCATCGAACGCTCGCAAGGCAAGAGTGCGCATGTAATTGATAATCGTAAACTATAGAAGACTCTCCCCCCAGCCCCTCCCTGTGAGGGAGGGGAGTATATAGAACATATAATGGGTTATAAGACCGCTTCTCCTGACAGGTATCAAATACTGAAGGAGTTTGCAAGAAAGAATCGAAGTAATGCAACACCTGCTGAAATCGTACTATGGGAACACCTGAGACTAGGTGTAGCAGGGGTGAAGTTTTTACGTCAGCATGTGATTGGAGACTTTATTGTTGATTTTGTTTCACGTAGTGGCGGTCTTATTATAGAGGTAGACGGAGGTTATCACTCAGAACCTCGTCAAAATGAAGACGATTTACTGAGGGAACAAGACCTGGAGTGTAAGGGATATCATATCATCCGTTTCACCAATGAAGAGGTTCTTAATAATATTGAATATGTTATAGACCAAATAGAACAATATTTCAATGAGTAACGAAAACAAACAAACGAAAAGTCTGTCCACTCCCCTCCCTCACAGGGAGGGGTCGGGGGAGAGTCTTTACTTTAACCCTGAACGTGAAACCATGACACGCGAACAAATAGAGGCGTTCCAGCTGGAGCGGCTCAAAGAGACTGTTCGCCACTGCATGAACAACGCGTTCTACCAGAAAAAATTCAAGGAAGCAGGTATCACACCTGAAGATATTAAAACGTTGGATGACGTGCGCAAGCTGCCATTTACAACCAAGCAAGATCTGCGCGAAACCTATCCTTTCGGTATGGCCTGTGTACCCCTAAAAGACTGCGTGCGCCTGCACTCATCATCAGGTACTACAGGTAATCCTACTGTTATCCTGCACACAAAGAAAGACCTTGACGAGTGGGCCAACCAGGTGGCTCGTAATCTGTGGATGGTGGGCCTGCGTCCTGACGATGTGTTCCAGAACTCCAGTGGCTACGGCATGTTTACTGGTGGTCTGGGCTTCCAGTATGGTGCCGAGAAACTGGGCATGCTCACCGTACCCGCTGCAGCAGGAAACTCGCTGCGACAGATTAAGTTCATTACTGACTTCGGCACGACTGCTATCCACGCCGTTCCCAGTTATGTAACCCGCCTCTACGAGGTGATGCAGGAGCAGGGTGTTGATCCTCGTCGTGACACGAAGCTGAAGGTACTGGCCATCGGCGCCGAACCCCACTCAGAGGAACAGCGCAAGCGTATCGAGGAGATGATGGGTGTGAAGGCCTACAACTCTTTTGGTATGTCAGAGATGTGTGGTCCTGGTGTGGGCTTCGAGTGTCCTGAGCAGAACGGACTACACTTCTGGGAAGACTACTACATCGTGGAGATAGTCGACCCAGAGACGCTGGAACCCGTTCCCGATGGTGAGATTGGCGAGCTGGTACTGACAACGCTTTGCCGTGAGGCTATGCCCCTGCTGCGCTACCGTACCCGTGACCTGACCCGTGTGTTGGGTCGTTCATGCCCCTGCGGACGCAACCATATCCGTCTGGATCGCATGCGTGGTCGCTCAGACGATATGATGGTGTTGCGCGGCGTCAATATCTTCCCCATCCAGATTGAGAAGATCCTGATGCAGTTCCCAGCCCTGGGCAACAACTACCTCATCACGCTGACCACAGACGACAACAACGACAACATGACCGTAGAGGTGGAACTGGGCGAAGCTACCGACGACTACGCAGCTCTGCAGCAGTTGGGTAAGGACATCACCCGCGCACTGAAAGACGAGATTCTGCTCACCCCGCGCGTCAAGCTGGTACCACGTGGCACGCTGCCCGTCAGCGAAGGCAAGGCCGTCAGAGTCGTTGATAAACGCAAGGTCTATCAATAAAGTGAAGAGTGAAGAATGAAGAGTGAAGAATTTGCTACCGCCCATGATGCATTATAACAGAGAAAACGGCCCGTTACACATTAAAAGCTATGCATTTGGTGTGCGGATTGTGAAGATGTTCCTCCATTTCACAGAGAACGACTGGAAATTACAGACACTCTACAAACAGGTGCTGAAATCCGGTACATCAATCTCTGCAAATGTTCATGAATCGGAATTTGCCCAAAGCCCTTCTGACTTCGCTTCTAAACTTCATATTGCTCTCAAAGAGGCCAATGAGACAATGAACTGGCTCAACCTATTGCATGATGTGTCCATTTTGGACGACAGGGCTTTTGAAAGCATGTCTGTAGATTGTAATGAAATTATTGCCTTACTGGTTTCGTCAATTAAAACAATAAAGAATAATATTAATACCTAGTGACAGATGATGGTAGGGATTGCGGAAGCCAATTCTTCACTCTTCATTCTTCACTCTTAACTTAAAACGTTATGACTATCCATCAGCTATCCATTTTCATGGAAAACCGCTCGGGCACGCTGATCAAGGTGCTTGAAGCCCTCAAGGAGGCCAACATACAGATTGTAGCCTCAACCATTGCCGACACTGCCGACTATGGCATCTATCGTCTCATCTGCAGCGAGCCGCTGCGTGCCTACGAGGAACTGCAGAAGAAAGGCATTGCAGTAGCCCTGAGCAGCGTGCTCGCCCTCGAGCTCGACGACGAGCCCGGCCGTGCTGCCGATGCCATCAAGACCTTCAGCGAGGCCGGCATCAACATCGTCTATATGTACACCTTCCTGCTCAAGGGCAAGGGTATCCTGGTGTTCCGTACCGACAACCGTCCGAAGGCCATCGAGGTCATCCTCAACAACAAGTTAAAGTACATCGCAGAGGAAGACCTCTCGAAGTTCTGAAACAATAAAAAGCCGGCGGTCCTTCGATCGTCGGCTTTGTTTATACCTATTCCGTCGTTTCCTTTTCATTCAAGGTTCAGAACCCCTTGATAAGGGGTGGCGATTTTCCTTCTCTTTTTCTTCTTTTTCCAAAATAATTATTACTTTTGCAAATAAAAACTATTAACCAAACGATACAGGGACCCGTCCCTGATGTCTCTGATGTCTCATTGACAACTTGGCAAAGCGGGGTTGGTTGCAGGCGATGAAGAAAACGGTATAATTGAAAAATTGAAAAATTGAACTCCGTTGAAATATGCAAAAAAATAATGCGAGCAAAACTGCCCGCATTACCTAAAATTATAAGAAAAAGTACCGTTAGAGAAACGAAACGTTACTACACCACACCAGCAGGACTAGAAGCCCGCGCATGAAGCCGTTGTAAGAGTAGTCAGGATTGCGGTGATAATGGTAACGGCCAGCTCCAAAACCCGCTTCCATCCAAAATTTTTCATAGTGCATTTTGATGTTTAGTTAATAAATAAGACCCTCTCCCCGTTGGAGAGAGAGGGACTAATTTTTAGGGGTTGTCAGGCTCCACCGGCGTCAGACCGCCGCCGCCGCTACCACCACTGCCACCCTCAAAATTGTCGAGGTTGACGAAGCTAGAAGTGGCGCTGCCCGAGAAGTTCATACGCGAACGGAGCTTTGCACCGCTCAGCTGCTGGTCGGTGGTTGCATCGGGCAGCAGGTAAATACGAGCCTTCTCGATGTTCTTGGGACCGAACTCGCTCTCGCTCTCTGCACCAGTCGTTACAAGACCCATGCACAGGGTACCGAGACCGTTCATCTTCACACGACGATTCTGGAACAGCAGTTCCACGGCGCAGTCGTAGAACTTCTCAAGCACACCCTTGATGACATCGGTGCCATAGACGCAACCGTGCTCCATCATGTGCTGGGCGACATCGTCCGTGTCGAGGGTTGACAGGATAACGGCGCGGCCATACCACTTGTTGTAGGCCTTCTCGTTCTTGTCATTTTTGTTCTGGTACTTTCCATACAGGAATTGAATACCAGCCGCAGGGGTTTTCATTCTAGACATAACAAACAAAATTTAGAAGTTAGACAATAAAGTTAAAAAGTACGATGCAAAATTACCGCCTTTGCCGTGCCCTGCCAAAAATCGCCACCCCGTTTTTACAAATTTTTAGAATTACCACCCTTTGCCATATATATTCCTATTGCCAATAAAGGACGCTCCTATTGCCAATGAGGGACGCTCGTATTGCCAATGAGGGGCGCCCGACGCATCGAAGACGGCGTGCGTGCGCGTCGGTTCTTTTAACTTCTATTCACATACTACGTCCCGTTCTCGCGATTTTTTGCTATCTTTGTGCCATGGTTAGTTGTGGCAATACCATCATCATTGCCCTGAATGCACTTTTGGCAGGCTTCATCATGGGCTGGATAGTGCGCAGTGCACTGTCCTACATGGAAGCGAAGAAGCACGGCGAGGACGAGTAGCCGTACTCGTAGAAGTGTTAAAAAGTGTGTCGGCAGCACGTGAACAAGGGCTTCATGTGTTAAAAAATCCTTACTTCCTTTCCGTTTAACAATTTTTTGTTTTTTTTTTTTTGTTTGCACTTTTCGTTGTACCTTCGCCGCCGAAAAGTGATGTTTGACGTTTTTAGATCGTACAAAATGAAGGTATGGATTTTAATAATTCAATTATTCAATTATTCAATTTTACAATTTTAGGATTTGAAAATCCAAGACTTATAATAATATATATATATTATTATAAAGCCAAAAGCCCCATTTTGTATAATTGAAAAATTGAAAAATTGAACTAAAGTATGCGCATACGATATATGAAATTATTAACAACTTATGTCATGTCAGGGGACTGGTACCTGACATATTGAAAAACTTGTAAACGATATTAGTTAAGACTATGAATGAAAATCAAACAAGAGGTTGCAGAAACAACAACCCGCTGAACATTAAGTTTGGCAAATCAAGATGGGTCGGTAAGATTACCGAAAACAAGAAAGATGATACGTTCGAAGAGTTCGATACTGTCGTCAATGGTTTGAGAGCAGCCATAAAGCTGATTCAGAACTACATCAAAAGCAGTTTCAACACTGTGGATAAAATCGTGAGACGATGGTACCCCGACGAAACGCAGGATGCCTACGTGAAGTTTGTTGAGTCAACGATGGAAAAGAATCTCGAAGATTATGACAAGAAAAAGCCCATGCACTGGCACGACTTCGACGACATCTTTGTTCTTGTGTCAGCAATGGCTTGGCAGGAAAGCAGGATGAAAATAGACAGGGCCTTGTTTATGAAGGCGTGGGAGGCTGTAGACACCCACAACCAAAGTAATCGCAAGAAAGCAGGTAAGTAAGTTTTGTAAGAAGAGCATCACTAAGGTGGTGCTCTTTTACGTTTTCAGCGTATTTTCAGCGGAGTTCAATTTTTCAATTTTTCAATTATGCCAGTTTGTGACATCAAATGGAACTTCACCAAGTTCCTCGTTTCTCGCGACGAACGTCACTCGCTATTTCTCTACCAGGATGCGGGCATCGACAGCAATGACGTCGTTATCATCGGCCAGCAGCGGGTTGATGTCCATTTCCTTAATCTCGGTGGCAAAGCGGAGCAGGGTGCTGAGACGTACGATGATCTCGGCATAGCGGCGCACGTTGATGCCTTTCTGTCCGCGCGTACCTTGTAGTATCTTATAGCCGCGCAACGAGTGGATCATATTCTCAGCCTCGGCCATAGACAACGGTGCCAGACCCGATGACACATCCTTGAGCACCTCGACGAAGATGCCACCAAGACCGCAGAGCACCACATGACCAAAACGCGTCTCATACTTGGCGCCGATAAATAGTTCGGTGCCCTTGATCATCTTCTGCACCATCACGGCGGTGGCATCGGGTATCTGCATCATACGGTCGAACTCGGCACTGAGCACCTCCTTCGAACGGATGTTCAAGGCCACACCACCCACATCACTCTTATGCACAGGTCCCACAACCTTAGCCACCACGGGATAGCCACACTTCTCGGCAAAGGCACAGACCTCTTCCTTCTTGGCACTCACGAACTCGGGAACCGTGGGGATGCCAGCAGCAGCAAGTAGCTCGTGTACGTGCATGGGCTCAATATAACCTCCCTTCCCTTCGGGAGGGGTCGGGGGTAGGCTCTCAATAATCCTTCTGATACGAGGCACGTCAACTCCCTGCAGGCTGATGGTCTGGTCGGCTGGCTCTGGTGTTTTCATAATCTGTGTGAGCGCCGTTGCCAGTGTCACCTCGTCAGAGAAGTTCACATGTCCCCGACTCAGGAATTCCTGAACCTCAGGGCCTGCTGTATTCACACTAGGTAGGATGGGGAAAATAGGCTTCTTACAGCTAAGTATCTTCTTATGAAGCACATCGTAGGTCTCATAAACCTTCACCAGACCTGGTGTGCCGAAAATAACCATAATAGCGTCGATATCCTTGAAATGCTTCTCACAGTAGTCAATGGCGATGCCCAGATGTTCTGGGGTGCCTGTAGCCAGAATGTCAATGGGATTAGCCACCGATGAACCAGGGAACAGCTGCTCTTTCAACTCATCGGCCTTAGGACCACTGATGACTGGCACTTTCATGCCACCCTTCGACAGGGCATCGGTGAGCATCACACCAGGACCGCCTGCATGGGTCACGATAGCAAAGTTCTTACCTGTAAAGCGAGGTAAGGTGAAGATGCAACCCACCGTGGTGAGCTCCTCGCGTGAGAAACAGCGTACAATACCGGCCTTACGGAACAGGGCCTCTACTGCCGAGTCGCTTGAGGCAATAGCACCCGTATGACTGCTGGCTGCACGACTGCCGGCATCTGATGAGCCAGCCTTGATAGCGGCAATGCGACAGCCTTTCTTGATGAGAGAGGTGGCGTGATATAACAGTTTATCAGGATCGGCAATATTCTCGATATAAAGCAACTTCACCAACGAATCAGTATCGGGGTTGAAGTTCTCGTCCATATACTCCAGCACCGTCTCGATGCCAATCTGTTTGCCATTGCCGATAGACCAGACACTGTTGAACGGCAAGCCCTTGGTGACAGCGCTTTCAAGGATAAATACAGCCGTAGCACCAGAACCTGAGATGAAATCGACACCTTTGGGATTGAGGTTGGGGATGGGCTTGGTAAATACGGAGTGATGCCAGCGCGTCAACAGGCCAATGCAGTTGGGGCCGATGAGGGCACAACCATACTGCTCACAGGTGTCGAGTATCTGCTGTTCCAGCAAGGCTCCTTCATGGGTCTCCTCACCAAAACCTGCCGAGATGATGATAAAAGCACGTACCTGTTTTTCTTTTGCCAGCAGTTCAACATACTGCGGACAAAACTTTGCTGCAACGACAAGAATTGCCAAATCGGTTGGTGGCAGCTCTTTCGCATCATGGAAAGCTTTGATGCCCTGCACTTCATCCTCCTTGGGGTTAACGATACGCAACGTACCCTGAAAACCACCACTGAGGAGGTTACGCACCACAGCGCCACCAGGCTTATGTACATTGTTGGAGCCGCCGATGACGACAATGCTCTCGGGTTGTAGGAGTTGTTTGTTAATCATAGGTTGTAGGTTTTAGGTCTTTTATTGTTGTTCCTAGTTGTACTAGATAAACTGGTTTCAGGTCATTCAGAATAGAGCACTTGCACCAAAGTCTGACCAACAGCCTTGAGCGTGGTACGGTCAATATGGCGCATATCGTCGTTGATGGTGTGCCATGTGGGACCAAAGCCACCATGCGGGTTGTGGTGGATGATGTCTATACAAGGAATGTGTGCCACCTCGTTGACAGCCACGTGGTCGTCGTTGATACCACCACCTTCCTGATCGGGGAAGTAACTGCTGAAGCCTACTGTAGTACTTGCTTTCCATACACGCTCTACAATAGCACGTGCATAATGCTGTGAGTAACTTTCCTTGAAGAAACGGGCTCCCTGTCCTCCCACCATATCAAGGAGGATGCCATAACGGGCCTTATAACCAGGTCGGTGCAGATGAGCGGCCCAATACTGGGAACCTAGAGCCCAAGTGTTCTCGTCGGTCTCAGATATTACCCACTGTGGTTCACCCCAATCCTCGGCATCGAAGCAGATGAAGTCAATTCCCACAGATGAATTAATCTGGGTATCCTGACTATTCAGAAGACGCGCTAACTCAAGCATCACGGCCACACCGCTGGCACCATCGTTGGCAGCCATAATGGGGGTATGCCAGTTGACAGAGTCGGGATCGTTGTCAGCCCAGGGACGACTGTCCCAATGAGCACAGATGAGAATGCGGTCTTGCTTTTCCGGGCGGTACTGTGCAATGATATTGTTGCTTTGCAGCATCGTACCGTCATAGCCTTTTAGCGAAGCACGCTGTTCGATAACGTCGAGGCCATAGCTCTGAAACTTATTCGCTATCCAAGCGCCACAACGCTCATGGGCCTCGCTGTTCATGGTACGAGGACCGAAGGCACACTGAGTTTCACAGAAAGCAAAGGCAGAGTCGGCAGAGAAAGTAGGACCCACAAGTGCCACCTCTTCTGCTACTGGGGCTGCTTCTGACTGTGTATTCTTCTGGGTACCACCACAGGCCATCATAAGCAACCCAAAAGCTATCAGTATAAAGTCTTTTTGTTTCATTTTCTTATTGCTTGTACCTGACGCATGACACGCAGGAAGTTACCACCCCAAAGCCTCTGGATATCTTCCTCGCTATAACGACGAAGGAGAAGCTGACGGGTGTAATTAGTTAGTTCGGAGGCATCAGCCAGTCCTGGCACACCTCCGTCACCATCGAAGTCGGTACCCAGTCCTACATGATCAATGCCCATCACCTGAATAGCATGATCCAGATGGGCCATCGCATCGAGGATCGATGCCTTTTCATCCATACGCAGGAACCCAGGATAGAGGGTTATCTGGCAGACGCCACCCTTCTGAGCCAGTGCCCGCATCTGATCATCGGTAAGATTGCGAGGGTGGTCACAAAGAGCTCGTGCCGACGAGTGACTGCACACAATGGGTGTGCTGCTGATATCCAGTGCATCATAGAAACTCGTCTCTGCCGCATGACTGAGGTCAACCATCAGCCCCAAGCGGTTCATCTCCTGAATCACCTCACGTCCGAAGTCGCTCATGCCACCATGTGTCTTCGTACCGCGGGCTGAATCGCACAAGTCATTATCACCATTATGACAGAGGGTGATATAGACAATGCCACGATTGGCAAAGTGCTGTACGTTTGAGAGCTGCCCCTCCAATGCCAGTCCATTCTCGATACCCAGCATGATTGACTTACGACCTTGTCGTTTGTTCTGCCACAATGCATCGGGAGTACGGGCAACAGCCAGATATTGACTGTTTTGGGCTGCGATAGCTTCGATTTTGTCAAAGATATCATCGGCATAAGCACAGGGAGAGAGGGTCGTTGGTGCCTTAGAGAATTCCTGTGGCAGATAGGCCACCATGATAGTAGCATCTAGTCGGCCTTCTGTCATCTTATGTAAGTCCACTAATATACGGTCATCGCGCTGTGCAAAGTCTATACCTTGCGGAAAGAGCATCGGCGTGTCACAATGTGTATCAAGGGTGATGATATGCTGGTGGACACGCTTCGTCTCACGAAAACAGCGTGCCTCATCAACCAGCCAACGGAACAAGGGCAGACCCTCTTTACCCAAACATTCCGGATGCCACTGAACACCCATAATTGGTTTGTGCTCACTACTCTCTACGGCCTCGATGATACCATCGTTGGCATGAGCCGTGACACGCAGGTGAGGACCAGGTTCATGAACAGCTTGATGATGGAAGGAGTTAACGCTGAGAGCAGAGGATGATAGCTCCGCATCCTTGTAAATATGATATAAGGTGGAGTCTTCATCGATGATGACATGATGTGTTGCCACATCACGACCAGCATCCTGCGAGTGTTTGATTGAAGCAATGGCACTGATGTCCTGATGAACACTGCCTTCAAGGGCAACAGCCAGGGTCTGGATACCACGACAGATGCCCAAAATGGGTATCTGCCGACGATAGGCCAAACGAGTGATGAGCAACTCTGGCAGATCGCGTTCATCATTGATATTACCTAACTTCGGCTCTGGTTCCTCTCCACAATACAAGGGGTTGATATCGGCACCACCACTGAGAAGTAGGGCATCGATACTGTTGAGCGTGTTGATCAGCGTGTGTTGATCAGCAGATGGCGGAATGATGACAGGCACGCCACCTGCAGCCTCCACCTGCTTGTAGTATCCCTCACCGAGCTTACACGTCAGCTCACCATAGTTACCAGTAATACCAATAATGGGACGCTCGTCAGCCGTAGGATAGCAGCTGTCGAAACGTCCCATCTGTTGCTTCAAATCAAACGGATTCGTCATATCGTTTTATTTTTCGATACCAAGCAGCTCTACCTGGAAGATAAGCGTAGAGTATGGAGGAATCTGTCCGGCCTGACGCTCGCCATAGGCCAGATTCTGGGGAATATAGAGTTCCCATTTCGATCCTACGGGCATCATTGTCAGGGCCTCAGTCCATCCTTTGATAACCTGATCGGCACGGAAAGTGGCTGGCTCAGTACCATGCTTGGTGGAAGCGTCGAAGACGGTACCATCGATAAGACGACCCTCGTAGTGCACTTTCACCTTGTCAGTCTTCTGGGGCACATCACCCGTTCCTTGCGTCAGCACCTTGTACTGCAGACCACTGGGAGTGGTGATAACACCTTCCTTCAGAGCGTTTTCTGCCAGGAATTGACGACCAGCCGCTGTGGCTTTTTCTATCTTCAAGGTCTTGGCTGCCTCACGCTTGGTATTAAACAACTCCTGTGCCTTCTGCTGCGTCATTACAGTAGTGTCGTTCAGGAGGATATCGGTAAAACCGCGTACGAACAACTGCTTGGTGATGGAATCTGGGGTTTCAGAGAAATCAGCTGCAGCCTGAGGGAAAATACCGCTTAACACCTGATCGGCAATCTGCATACCTGCGATACGAGCCTTCGCTGCAGGGTCATCGGCCTTATCTATTGCCTCACGGAAACCTTTGACAAAGTCAGCCATATATGCCGTATCGACGTTCAGACGCTGCGTCAGATAGGGAATCAGACCCTCTGTCATTGCCTGACCTGCTGCATAGCTGGCAGAATCACTCGAACTCAACAACTGCACAGGCTGACAACATGCTTCAGCACAGTGTTCTTGCTTTTTCTTATCCTTTTTCTTTCCTGCCGCAGCGGGAGTTAATGAAGCACTAGCAACAATGGCCAGAGCTAAAAGAAACAAAGACTTTTTCATATTATCATGATTTGTTTAAGGCTCGACAACATCGACCAGTTCCATTGTAAACTCCAATGCCGAATAGGGAGGGATATTATAGTAGCCTCTCTCACCATAAGCTTGCTCCTGAGGAATAAACACCTGCCAAACAGAACCTACAGGCATATTTGTCAGCACCTGTGTCCAACCAGGAATCACACCATCAGTACGGAACTCTGCAGGCTGGCCACCACGTTTGTCTGTCGTATCAAAAACGGTTCCATCTGGCAATTTACCTTCATACTTTACTTTTACAACAGCACCAAGTGTGGGAATCTTACCAGAACCCTGCTTGATGACCTTATAGAGCACGCCACCAGGGAGCTTGTTGATACCTGCCGTCTTGGCTTTCTTTGTCATATAGTCAACGCTGGCTTTTTTCTTCTCATTCAATACTTTCTCGCGATTATCGCTGGCTATCTTCTGACCAATGAAAGTAATCAGTGAGTCTATCTGGCGAGAATCCAACTGAACACCTTGTTCTCTGGCACCATTGATGAAACCAGCTATGAACTTATCACGCGACAGAAAAGGCACAGAGTCTTTAGACGTAAGCTCGGCATCCCTTTCCATAAGAATCTCATTGGCACGCTGACCTATTTGAAGACCCCAATAATAAGCATTACGCTTCTTGTCATTACCAGCCTTAAAGCCATCCATTACACCTTTATAGAACTCACTCATATAAATAGAATCGATATGAGCCTGCTGTTCAAGATAACCGCGAAGACCATTAGTATACTTTACACCATAAGCATAACTCAAAGAGTCCACAGTATTTCTAAGCTTTACTTTGGGATTGGTGTTGCCGCACGAAAACATCAGCGCAGCGGTGACAACCATAATGGTTGAAGAAACAATCTTTTTCATTTGTATCTAAAAAATTATACGACTTCTATCAGTTCAACGTCAAAAATCAGAGTTGCAAAAGGAGGAATCATTGCACCTGCACCACCTTCGCCATAAGCCAGACGATAGGGGATGAAGAAACGATACTTGGCACCCTCCTGCATTAGCTGCAGACCTTCTGTCCATCCTGCGATGACCTGCTGCAGACCGAAGGTAGCAGGTTCGCCACGCTGTACGCTGGAGTCGAACACAGTACCATCGATGAGGAAGCCCTCATAATGACACTTCACTGAATCCTTAGCAGAAGGCTTCTTGCCGTTACCTTCCTTCAACACCTGATACTGCAAACCACTGGGCAGTGTGATCACACCTTCTTTCTTGGCATTGAGTGCCAGATATTTCTCACCCTCTTCCTTGGCGGCCTTTCCTTTGGCTGCACGCTCAGCGTTGAGTTTTTCTTCTTTCTTGGCGAAATAGTCCTGCACAATCTGCTGGGCTTCGCGATGCGACACCTTCAACTCGTTACCTGCCAGCACGTCTTTGATTGACTGTGCAAAATCATCTACATTCAAATCGGTAGCACCCATTTGTGCCAACTGTTGTCCGATGCCCAATCCAAGGGCATAGCTCACTTTATCCATTATTCTGTTTAATTATTTATTAAAAAATCATGCAAAATTACGCATTTTCTATCGACACTTAGCAAAAATGCCCCAAAATTTAGTTTTATTTAAGTCTCACATGCCTCTCTTATTGGTATATCAGCGTTGTTATACGTTGTTCATCAAAGAGATACTGAGCGACCTGCTGAAGATCATTCGCTGTTAGAACATCGATATGACGCATGATGTCTGAGAGGTCGCGCAACTTACCTGAATGCAGGTAGTTCTTGGCAAAATCAAGGGCAAACTGTTCGCGACTATCTGCAGCAATAGCCAACTGTCCCTGCAACTGTCGTTTGGCACTTTTCAGCTGGGCACAGGTCAGTGGGGTTTGCATCAGTTTGTCTAACTCTCTACGCACCAACCGCATACACTTTTTTACATCTGCAGAATCACAGCCAAAATAGACTGACCACATTCCAGCATCGCTGTAGCTGACCATCGTACTTTCAACATTATAAACCAATCCGTGACGTTCTCTAAGTGAGAGGTTCAATCGCGAATTAAGTCCTGGTCCACCCAAGATATTGTTGAGCAGATATAATGCCCATCGACGAATATCATCAGCGGCAAAAGCACGACAGCCCATCATCACATGAGCCTGATGGGTGCCACGATTGCGAACGATAGTCTTGTTTTCCAAGTCCTCTGGCAAAACTTTGTCTTTTTGCTTTTCTACTTGTTCCTGACCATTGATGGTGCCCAAGACTTTAATCAGTTGTTTGAAGTTAATTTTGCCACTGACAAAGAAGATGCAGTTTTCTGGACGATAATACTGACGAGTAAAACGATGGGCATCATCAGAGGTATAACCTCTGACTTGTTTGACTGAACCCAGTATATTATGACCCAGGGGATGGTCTTCGAAAATCAAGTTTTCAAACTCGTCGTATATCAGTTCGGCTGGTGTGTCCTCATAGCTCTCAATCTCCTCACACACCACCTCACGTTCTTTTTCCACCTCCTCCTGCGGAAAAACGCTATTGAAAACGATATCACAAAGCACATCGACAGCTTTCATGAAATGCTGACGCTGGATGGCACAGTAATACACTGTATCTTCCTTGTTCGTGAAAGCATTGAGTTCTCCACCCAAACCCTCAATGGCGTTGATAATCTGTACGGCAGAGCGCTTCTCTGTGCCTTTGAAGGAAAGATGCTCACAGAAATGGGCCAGTCCTTCCTCACCCGTCTGCTCATGACGTGTTCCTGCCTTGACGCCAATACCACAATAAACGACCTCAGCCTCTGAGGGCAAACACACGACACGCAGTCCGTTATCTAATTGACATACTTGATAATCCATATCGGGTTGCAAAATTAACCAAAAAAAATGAAATTAAGTGTCAATAGTCTTAGAAAGCAATAAAAAATTCCACTTTCTTTGTCATTTCACTCCTTTTTCGTACCTTTGCACCTACAAAATAGAAAAAGTTATGATAAGACGTGTTGTGGGTATAGGCGAAACTGTACTCGACATTATTTTTAAGGATGATCAGCCTATCGGTGCTGTACCAGGAGGCTCTGTATACAATAGTTTAATATCGTTGGGACGTTCAGGTGTCAATGCAGCCTTTATCAGTGAGACTGGTCATGACCGTGTGGGACAGCGCATCATATCGTTTTTACAGGAGAACGGAGTAGAAACATCGTGTGTCAACGTATATCCCGATTCCAAATCACCCATTTCGTTGGCTTTTCTAAATGATTCCAATGATGCCGATTATATCTTTTATAAAGATCATCCCAACGACCGACTGGAATTTAACTATCCAGAAGTCAACAAAGACGATATCGTCATGTTTGGTTCTTATTATGCTGTGAATCCTGTCATACGTCCACAAGTAACTGGATTTCTGGAATATGCACGTAGCAGAGGAGCTATCCTCTATTATGATGTCAACTTCCGTTCGTCTCATAAAAACGAGGTGTTGAAACTGACTCCCAATTTTCTGGAAAACCTGGAATATGCAGATATTGTGCGTGGTTCGAAAGAAGACTTTGAAGTGATGTTCAACAAGACCGATCCCGATGCTATCTACCGTTCACAGATTGCTTTCTATACCAAGAAGTTTATCTTTACTCAGGGCGATAAACCAGTAGAACTACGGGCTGAAGGAGGTTTCAAGAAACAGTATCCTATCATTAAGGCCACCAAAGTAGTAAGCACTATTGGTGCGGGCGACAATTTTAATGCCGGCTTTGTTTATGGTATGATTCAAAATGGTATCACACGCAGAGTTATTGAAGAGGGACTCACTGAAAAGCAATGGGACGAAGTCATCAACAGCGCTCTTCGTTTCTCGTCAAAGGCTTGCGAGAGTATCAACAACTATGTGAACATCGATTTTGGTGAGCAAATGAAGAAAGAGCTGATTTACTAAGATTGGAGCGTTTGCGTCATTCTCTCGGAGCGTTTGCGTCATTCACTCAAAGTGTTTGTATTAAACGCTTCGAGAGAATGACATTGATATCATCAGTTGTTGAGGCTACATGAATATAATCTCTCCAGTGACCACGCATCATTTTTCGTTCCTCCAAATCATTGAGCAAGGCTATCAATGAATCCCAAAAGCCATTGATATTATAAAGGATTACGGGCTTTTGATGATAACCTATTGTGCTTGCCGCTGCTATCGTAAATATCTCATCCAGTGTGCCTATTCCACCAGACAAGGCAATAAAAACATCACTTTGTTCCTCCATCAGCTGTTTGCGCTCATTCAGGTTGTTGCAAAAGATCACATCATCTACATAGAATGAGATACGTCCGCTTTTCTCAATGATACGAGGAACAACCCCAATGGTACGACCTCCAGCAGCTTTCGCAGCTTTTGCAACACACTCCATCAAACCTTGATTCACACCTCCAAACACAATGGTGTGTCCGTTGAGGGCAGCCCAACGACCTAATTCCTCTGTCTTTTGGAAAAAGACATGATCGATGTTCTGGTTTGCAGAACAGAAAATACACAGTTTCATGGTGCAAAAGTACGAAAAAGTTTGTAAAAGACCAAAAATCGGATTATTGTTTTTGTCATTTCAGAAAAAAGACGTATCTTTGCAGATTGGATTAATAGACACAACAGAAAATAACAAAAATATCACAATATGGAATACAATTTCAGAGCCATTGAACAGAAATGGCAGAAGCGATGGGTAGAGAATGGCACTTATCGCGTAGTTGAGGATGAAAAGAAGAAGAAGTTCTACGTGCTAAACATGTTCCCCTACCCTAGTGGTGCTGGCTTGCATGTGGGTCATCCCTTAGGTTATATCGCCTCGGATATCTATGCCCGCTACAAGCGTCAGCAGGGTTTCAACGTGTTGAACCCCATGGGTTACGACGCTTACGGACTGCCTGCCGAGCAGTATGCTATCCAGACTGGTCAGCATCCTGAGAAAACAACATTCGAAAATATCAACCGCTATCGTTCACAGTTGGACAAGATTGGTTTCTCGTTCGACTGGGAACGTGAGGTCCGCACCTGTGACCCCATCTACTACAAGTGGACACAGTGGGCTTTCCAACGTATGTTTAAATCATACTTTAGTCTGTCATCACATAAGGCACAACCAACGATTAAGTTGATTGAGCACTTCGAGCTGATGGGTACTGAAAACTGTAACGCTTTGGGTACTGAAGAGTTGCACTTTACGGCTTCAGACTGGGCTGGCTTCTCAGAGAAGAAGAAGCAGGAGGTACTGATGAACTATCGTATTGCCTATCTGGCTGATACGATGGTGAACTGGTGTCCAAAACTGGGTACTGTGCTCGCCAACGACGAAGTCGTTGACGGCGTCAGCGTTCGTGGAGGCTATCCTGTGGTACAGAAAAAAATGCGCCAGTGGTGTCTGCGTGTATCGGCCTATGCCCAGAGACTGCTTGATGGCCTGGAGGAGATTGACTGGACGGATTCGCTGAAAGAAACCCAGCGCAACTGGATTGGTCGCTCTGAGGGTACTGAGGTTGAATTCAATGTAGCTGACAGCGATAAGCACTTCACCATTTTCACCACTCGTGCCGATACGATGTTTGGTGTGACGTTTATGGTGCTGGCTCCTGAGAGTGATCTCGTAGCTGAACTGACAACGCCTGAGCAGAAGGAGGAGGTTGAAAAGTACCTTGATTATGTGAAGAAGCGCACAGAGCGTGATCGTCAGATGGACCACAAGGTTACTGGTGTATTCTCTGGTAGCTATGCCATCAATCCTTTCACAGGCGAAAAGATCCCCATCTGGATTGCAGAATATGTATTGGCTGGTTATGGTACTGGTGCTATCATGGCCGTACCTGCTCACGACTCTCGTGACTATGCCTTCGCCAAGCACTTTAATCTGCCTATTATCCCACTGATTGAAGGTGCTGATGTGTCTGAAGAGAGCTATGATGCCAAAGAGGGTATCATGTGTAACTCCGCAAGCGCCAAGTTCAGCCTCAACGGACTTACTGTGAAGGAGGCTATTGCAGCTACCAAAAAGTTCGTGACAGAGCAAGGATTGGGTAGGGTAAAGGTGAATTATCGCCTGCGTGACGCTATATTCTCTCGTCAGCGCTATTGGGGTGAGCCGTTCCCTGTTTACTACAAGGACGATATGCCTTATATGATTCCCAAGGAGTGTCTGCCTCTGGAACTGCCTGAAATCGACGAATATAAGCCTACAGAAACTGGCGAGCCCCCATTGGGTCGCGCTAAGATGTGGGCTTGGGATACCAAGACCGATAGTGTGGTCGATAAGTCGCTTATCGACAATAAGTCTGTCTTCCCATTGGAGCTAAACACAATGCCTGGTTTTGCTGGTTCAAGCGCTTACTATCTGCGCTATATGGATCCCAAGAACGAGAAGGCCCTTGTCAGTCGTGATGCTGACGAGTACTGGCGCAATGTCGATCTCTACGTTGGTGGTACTGAGCACGCAACAGGTCACTTGATCTATTCTCGTTTCTGGAACAAGTTCCTGTATGACTCTGGCTATTCTTGCGAGGATGAGCCCTTCAAGAAGCTGGTCAACCAGGGTATGATTCAGGGACGCTCTAACTTCGTCTATCGTATCGAGGATGAGGGTGCAGATAAGGGTAAGTTTGTCAGCTTCGGCCTGAAGGACAAGTACACCACCACTCCTATCCACGTGGATGTCAACATCGTTTCTGCTGATGTACTCGACATTGAGGCCTTCAAGGCTTGGCGCCCTGAATATGAGAACGCTGAGTTCATCCTTGAGAATGGTAAATACGTTTGTGGCTGGGCGATTGAAAAGATGTCCAAGTCGATGTTCAATGTGGTCAACCCAGATATGATTGTCGAGAAGTATGGTGCCGACACCCTGCGTCTCTATGAAATGTTCCTGGGTCCTGTGGAACAGTCTAAACCTTGGGATACCAATGGCATTGACGGCTGCCATCGCTTCCTCCGCAAGTTCTGGAATCTCTACCAGAATGGTTTCGAGGGTGAGGCTACTCCTGATAATCTGAAGAGTGTCCACAAACTCATCAAGAAGGTAAGTCAGGATATCGAGACCTTCAGCTATAACACCTCTATCTCTGCCTTTATGATCTGTGTGAATGAACTCTCGCAGCAGAAGTGCAAGAATAAGGAGATGCTGAAGACCCTCGTCATCCTCATTGCTCCATTTGCTCCACATATCGCAGAAGAACTCTGGGAGATGATGGGCGAGCAGGGTAGCGTTTGCGATGCTAAATGGCCTGGATGGGATGAGCAGTATCTGGTAGAGAGTCAGGTGAAGATGGGTGTAGCCTTTAACGGCAAGACCCGCTTCGATATGGCCTTCCCTGCCAATGCTGACAACCAGACCATTGAGGCTGCCGTACGGGCCGACGAACGTACTGCTAAATACGTAGAGGGCAAACAAATCTTCAAGGTTATCATCGTACCAAAGCGTATGGTGAATCTGGTGCTTAAATAAAGACTATGACGTTAAACCATAGACTCATTCTCAAAGAGGTTCAGGATTATGTCTTCATAACCCTGGGCCTCATTCTGTATTCTTTTGGTTTCACCGTCTTCCTTCTTCCTTACGAGATTGTAACAGGTGGTGTGACAGGTATCTCGGCCATCATCTTCTATGCCACTGGTTTCAATATCGAGTACACCTATTTCCTCATCAACTTAGGACTGCTTTTCGTAGCCCTACGCATTCTGGGGTGGCGGTTCCTGTCAAAGACTATCTACGCCATTGTCGTATTGTCTTTTCTGCTGGGCTTTTTCCAGACACTTATGCCACGCGATGAAGCAGGTCATTTGGTGAAAATCCTTGGTGAAGGACAGAACTTCATGTCACTCGTACTGGGTTGTACTATGACAGGTTCTGCACTTGCCATCGTGTTTCTGAACAATGGATCTACAGGTGGTACAGACATCGTGGCTGCATCTGTCAACAAATTCCGTGATGTATCCTTAGGAACAGTACTAAGCGTGCTCGACTTCATCATCGTAGGCAGCTGTCTGTTTATCTCGGAATTTGGCGATATGTTGCATCGTGCCCACATGGTGGTGTTTGGCCTCTCTACGATGGTTATCGAGAATACAGTTCTCGACTTCCTTATGAACCGTCAGCGCTCATCAGTACAGTTTCTCATTTTCAGTGAAAAGTGGCAAGAGATAGCCAATGCTATCGGAACCCGTATGGATCATGGTGTGACCATCCTCGATGCTCATGGCTGGTACACAGGTCAAGAGCGTAAAGTGCTTTGTATACTGGCACGTAAAAACGAAAGTCTGACCATCTTCCGCCTGATAAAAATGATTGACCCCAATGCCTTTGTATCGCAATCAAATGTCATAGGTGTCTTTGGCGAAGGTTTTGATCAGATTAAGGTGAAAGTGAAAAAAGAAAATGAAAAGTAAATAATCTGCTATCGCTATGAGAATTGTGTTTGCCACAAACAATCAGCATAAGCTGGAAGAGATACGTCAGATATTAGGTGACAACATCGAGGTGCTGTCGCTGGGCGATATTGGCTGTCATGTGGATATCCCTGAGACAGGCACTACGCTCGAGGCCAACGCCCTTCAAAAGGCCCAATACATCTACGACCATTACCACATGGACTGCTTTGCTGATGATACAGGTCTGGAAGTGGAAGCCCTTCATGGTGCACCAGGTGTCTATAGTGCTCGCTATGCTGGAGGTGAAGGTCATGACTCAGAGGCCAATATGACCAAACTTCTCCATGAATTAGCAAATTATAACAATCGTAAGGCAAGATTCCGTACTGTTATCGCGTTAATACAACAAGGAGAGGTGAAAGAGTTTGAAGGAATCGTCAACGGTGAGATAACACATGAGCGTAGCGGAGCAGCGGGTTTTGGCTATGATCCTATCTTCCGTCCTGATGGTTATGACAAGACCTTTGCCGAACTGGGAAACGATATTAAAAACCATATCAGCCATCGTGCAAGAGCCACCCAGAAATTGGCTGATTACCTATTGAAATAGAACATGAAGCGACTCTGTGTTTTATCCTTTATTATAAGTCTCGTATTACCCGTTGTAGCGCAGATGGGTAGCTGGCGGGCTTATATGTCGTACTACGAGCCTCAGCAGATAGTGAAGGCAGGAAGCCATGATCTCTTTGTACGAGCATCCAACAGCCTTTATCAGTACAATCTGAACGATCATAGTATCACCACTTTCGATAAAGTGCACCAGCTGAACGATACCTACGTACAGCTGATAGCATGGAACACAAAAGCCGCAAGACTGTTGATTGTCTATGACAACTCTAACATGGACTTGACAGACCTCAATGGCAATGTTGTTAACCTTAGTGGTCTCTACAATAAATTGACCACACTCAACAAGACGATTAATAGCATCTATATGTATGATGCCTATGCTTATCTTGCCACTGGCTTTGGTGTTGTCAAGGTCAATATGCAAAGGGCTGAAATTAGTGAGTCATACATTCTGAACCAGAATATCGTGTCAGTAGGCTTTGCAGATGGAACCCTTTATGCACAGGCCGCTGATGGCACTGTCTATTGTGGAGAAACCACCAAGAATCTTATTAATCCCAATAACTGGACAGTAGGAACGGCTCCATCGGATATCTTTAATGTTGACAATAGTGACTGGGATGAGTATATAGAAACAGTCAGGACATTGAATCCTGGCGGACCAAAGTATAACGTTTTTGGCTTTATGCGTTTCTACAATGATAAGCTATATACCTGTAATGGAGATTACGACCATTCCAGTGGTATTCAGATTCTGAAGAATAATGAATGGGATATTTATCAAAATGAAGGGATAAGTGAATCGACTGGTGTTTCGTATCAAGGTGCTTTTTGTATGGGTATAGATCCATCGGACGAAAACCATATTTTCACTGGTAGCAGAAATGGTCTTTATGAATTTCGTAATGGAAAATTCGTTAAATACTATGATAACGGCAATAGCCCTATAGAGCCTTTTGATGGCGTTTCAAAAGAATATCAGTTGGTAACTGGTACGGAGTTTGACAAACAGGGAAATCTATGGATTCTGAACAGTTCTGCACCTACTACAGCACTTGTAAAATATACTAATGGTACATTTACGAAACTAAGCCATTCGATATTAATGAAACTGAATCGAGGTACTATTCAGAATAGAAGTAATGCTGAACTGAGCAAAATCATTATTGACAGTAAAGGGCTTATGTGGTTTGTCAATAATAATTGGGTCCTACCTGCGCTCTACCAATATAATACTGAGAATGACAATATCATAGCCTATGAGAATATAGTCAATCAGGACGGAACAAAAATTAATATTCAAGATGGCATCCGCTGTGTAGTTGAAGATCTGGAACAAAACATCTGGGTGGGAACAAGTATGGGCCCTATCATGTTGGAAAGGAGCGAAATAGAGAATAATGGCAGCACGTTTACTCAGGTAAAAGTGCCTCGCAACGATGGCACAAATTATGCCGACTATCTTCTTGAAGGAGTTAACATAAAGAGTATTGTTGTTGACGGAGGCAACCGCAAGTGGATTGGCACCACTGGCAATGGTCTTTATCTGATTAGTGCCGACAATATGGAGCAGATAGAACATTTCACCGCTGACAATAGTCCTTTGCTTTCTAATAATATATTTTCGCTGGCTATCAACAACGAGACGGGCGAATTGTACATAGGCACAGATATAGGACTTTGCTCCTATACTACCGATGCTACAGCTGCCTTGTCATCCATAGAAAAAGATAATGTCTATGCCTATCCTAATCCCGTTGAGCCTGGCTATGACGGACTCATTACTATTGTAGGACTATCGCTTGATGCCGATGTAAAAATATTGTCAGCAAGCGGACAACTTGTTGCTCAGGGACGCTCCAACGGGGGCACCTTTACCTGGAACGGACGCGACAAGAAGGGTAGGAGAGTAGTCTCTGGTATCTATATGGTTGCTACAGCAACGAATAAAGGTGAAAAAGGAACAGTATGCAAGATAGCAATAATAAGATAAAAATACAACAGTTTATTAATAGTTATTGGAGTATTGTCATTATCATACTTCTTACCCCGCTATTGCTTTGTTCTGTCTTACCAATTCTGCCTACACACGATGATTGGGCAGGAACAACAAAACCTGATTTCAACCCGTTTTTCATCAAAGAACATTTTTTCTTCTATGGTTATCATTGGCGGCCATTCGACACTTGGATAGGATATATAGTAGGAAGAAATCCGCAAGTTTTATGGCCTGCATTCAATCATATTCTTGTTGTAATAGGACATCTAATCTGTTCATTAGCTGTTTATAAACTATTGACAGTACTTCAATTCAACAAGACAGCAAGGAATATTTCAACTTTATTCTTTTTTATTACACCAGCTACAATGGCTACTGTATCAGCCATTGACAGCCAAAACCAAGTCTATGCCTTAGTATGCGATATCATTGCTTTTCTGTTGTATATCAAACTGAAAAGAGGAAAATATATTGTTTGGATAAGTTTGATTTTCCTGGCTACCCTCTTTAAGGAAAATGGCTTGATGTGGGCATGGATTTGTCCTATCTTAGCCTATGGTTTTGATTTTATAGACAAAAAGATATTCAAAAAGGACTTGATAATTGGTATGGCCATTATGGCAGGTTATGCTTTGGCCATTCTATTACTTCCTAAAGATATCACTATTCATCCGGAATATGTACCTGAAGACTTTAAGATGATAAATAATATCGTCAAGTTCTTCTTCTCATCATTCATTACTGTCGACTATATCTATCTGCTTCATCAACCCAGTCGTCAGTTGGTATTAGCTGCTTGCTCTTTCCTATTGGCAGCACCTTTCTTGTATTTTGTGTTCATTCACAAAATAAAGCTATTTGCCAACAAGAAAATGATATGTACCTTTATCTGCCTTATAATAGCCGTTGCACCACATATTGGAACTGTATTCAGCATGATGCACGTTTATGCGGCTCTGGCTATGATAACGACTATTATAGCATATTCTATAAATTGTATTGAGCATATAAAACCTGTTGCGATTGCTTTTGTATTATGGATAGTTACTGCTTTGCTTATTGATATTCATCTGATAGATTCATCCATCAAGTCAGGACTCATTGGAAAGCAGATGGCACAGGAAGCCATACAAAAGACTGGAGAGCCTGTAAAGCATGTCTACGTTATTATCATAGAGGACGACTATCCTAAATTGTCATCCTTCTGTGTTATTCCCTATGAAGCTTTTGGATGGGGTCTGGCTGCACAATATGAAACTAACTATCAATGGCCGGAAACCATTGAAGATACAACGATTGATCGTTCTAATGATGCCCTCAAGACAGCAATGAAATTAGGATTGGAAACGCTGAATAAACAACAATATGACTGTATTTGGATAGTTGATCATGAACATATTGATGTCGTTAAGAGATAAGATAAGTCTGTTCACTGACAAAACTTTCATAAAGTTTGTTTTGACAGGGATTATAAACACTATTGTGGGTACCGCGATTATGTTTATATTCTATAATGTCTTTCATCTGGGCTATTGGATTTCATCTGCTTCTAACTATTTCTTTGGAAGTGTCTGTAGTTATTTCCTAAACAAGCACTTTACTTTCCATTATCATGAGCAAGGATGGAATTCACTATTTCGTTTCACCATTGTCATTATTATTTGCTATCTGTTAGCATACGGAATAGCAAAACCCTTGATGCAATGGATTCTCTCGAATAATAAGAATATACAAGAAAATATTGCCTTATTTTTCGGTATGTGCTTATTTGTCGTATTTAATTATCTTGGACAACGTTTTTTTGCATTTAAATAATGAATAATACAAAATTAGCTATCGTATTACCTTGTTATAATGAAGAAGAAATAATGCATGATTCTGCTAAACAGTTAACTTCTTTATTAGATAGAATGATATCTGATGATATTGTTAACAAGGAAAGTTTTATTGTATTTGTGAATGATGGCAGTAACGATAGAACCTGGACTATTATAAAGGAATTAAGCAAAAGTAATCAATATATACATGGCATAAATTTAGCAAAGAATGTAGGTCATCAGAATGCTATTATGGCTGGTATGATGACTTTTAAGGATGACGTTGATGCAATAGTAACAATAGACGTAGATTTACAGGACGACATAGAATGTATTCCTAAGATGATTAAGGAAATGCAAGCTGGTAACGATATTGTATACGCTGTTAAAACGTCACGACAAGCCGATCCTATCCTAAAACGCATATCTGCCCAAATGTTCTATAAATTACAGACATCTATGGGTATAGAATGTATTTATAATCATGCTGACTTTAGATTAATGAGTCGCAAAGCGCTTGATATATTAGAAAAATACCATGAAAGAAACCTATATTTACGTGGATTAATACCTCAAATAGGACTTCAATCATCAACTATTGAAGATCATATTACTAAACGTAAGACAGGTACTTCAAAATATACATTCAGTAAAATGATAGGTTTGGCTTTAGATGGAATAACTTCCTTTAGTGTTAAACCATTATATTGCATCATTTATTTAGGTGTTCTGTTTATATTGATAAGCCTCTTATTAATCTTATATGTTTTGTATGTATATTTAAAAAATCAAACAGTAGCTGGTTGGTCATCAATTATGATTTCTATATGGATGGTAGGTGGTTTTATATTGATTTCTATAGGTACCGCTTGTATCTATATTGGAAAAATTTATAATGAAGTAAAACAGCGTCCTTTGTATAACATACAAGAAATTGTATAATTGCTTCATTGCAATCCAAAACATAGTCTGATAGACTTGATTTTGCAACGTTCCATCACTTTCGAGATGAGGACGGGAATATACAAACCTGACAATAAATTAAATGCAAAGAAAACAAAGAATAATTGTTCATTATAGAACAGTTTCCTCCATAATATCAGTTCTACGAACGTCTGAAAGGGTAGGGACATTAAGTAAATCTGAAAGATGTATTCCCTGAAACTGGAAAACAAATTTGGAAAATACTGGCCAATTCTCAAGCATAATGAACACATCATAAAGATACCTACGATAGACGTGAGTAGGCCTAATGAAAAATAATAGCAAGCAGCATATAGTAATACAAGAACCAATAATATGTCTATGTTTCCGATATACTTGTATAACTCAAACCTGAAGAAAAAAATGCCAAAGAAAAAATAAACCAGATAGTGTTGTACTTCCAGAATATAGAAAACATTCCAGCGACTTTCTAGATTAGTATCAATAAAGAATATAGCACAACAGAATAATAGAAAGGCTATCATTCTATACTTATTCTTACACAAGTAACAGAATAGCGGATACATCAGCATTAAGAACATCAAGACAGCCAAAAACCATAATGACTGTGATGAATGACCTCGATAGTAAACGAATGACTCTAAGAAATTAGTCCATGACAGTTCAATAGGTGTCTTTGCAAACTGATTAAAAGCGTATTTTATAAGGTAATAGACAATGACAAAGAATACAAAGGGGATGACAATACGCTGAAACTTGTCTTTGTACAATGCCTTTGTAGGTATTTCCTTGCGTATTCTGCTTAGATAAAGTAATCCACCAGAAATGAAAATGAATAATGGCATGCGTATAGGGTGAAATGGAAAAGACAGAGCCCTGCAAAAGAAATGGTTTTCGCCCGTTAACATATTTACCAGTTGAACATGAACCATGACAACCAGTAGTATGTTCATACCCCTTAAAATAGCCAACCACTCTATACGCTGCTTCATTTACTTAGCTCAACTCTAGCATTCGTTCAATGGGTTTCACGGCATTCTTCGCAATAGCAGCATCTACCTCTACATGAGGCCAACCATATTTCAGCGTGTTATAGATTTTCAGCAATGTGTTCATCTTCATGTACTGACACTCATTGCATGAGCACTCCAATCCGCTCTCACTGATTTCAGGAGGTACAGGTATAAATTCCTTGTCAGGACATGAACGCTGCAACTCATGCAGAATACCAGCCTCTGTGGCTACAATAAACTGTGTTGCATAGTTTTCTCGTGCAAATTTCAGCATGTCTGCCGTACTGCCTTTTACATCAGCCAAAGCTAGCACAGGACCCTTACACTCCAAGTGAGCCATTACAACAGCATCAGGATATTGCTTTTTCAATTCTGCTATTTTCGACACAGAGAAACGCTCATGCACATGACAGCCACCATTCCATAACAGCATATTCCTGCCTGTAACCTCATTGATATAGTTACCAAGATTATAGTCAGGACCAAATATCAGCTTCGCATCCTTTGGCAACTGATCGACCACCTTCTTAGCATTGCCAGAAGTGACCACCACATCAGTCAACGCCTTCACAGCAGCTGTAGTGTTGACATAACTTATCACCTGATAGCCAGGATGCTCATCTTTGAATTTCTTCAGATCCTCAGCCTTACAACTGTCAGCCAGCGAACAGCCGGCATTTAGATCAGGACACAGTACAGTCTTTTCTGGTGACAGCAGCTTACAGGTCTCAGCCATAAAGTGAACTCCACACATCACCATCACCTTAGCATCAGTCTCTGCAGCCTTGCGAGCCAATGCCAGAGAATCACCTACGAAGTCGGCTATATCCTGAATATCGCCAACGGTATAATAGTGTGCCAGGATAATGGCATCCTTTTCCTTACACAGTCTGCGAATCTCTTTCTTCAGGTCTGTTCCTTCTGCAACAGGTTCATCAATGAAACCTTGTTCTTTCCACTCCTTTTTCAACAGCATATTATTATATTTTCTTTTTTTCTTTTTTAATAAAAAGAGAATGAATAGGATGATATGACGTGGATAAGTTGATAACTTTCCGTCACTTTTCTTGTTCATTCTTTTATTCTATTGTGATTGATTTTTATTCACACATATTGTTCATATCTTCTCATTGATAATGAGCATGATGGATTATTTATCCACAATTTCATATTCTGGTGCAAAATTACAAAGTTTATATCTTTTTTTAGCAAAAAACGGTGGAAAAGTTTATCATATTGATGGAATAAAGCATAAAAAATGCACCATCTCTATAGGTGCATCGTGATTTTGTTGATATTTCTATCAGTTATTAACTGTGTTTTCCACACACTTATCCACACTTATTTCAGTAAAAGATGCCAGGCAAAATGATAGATGACGATACCACCAGTTACACTCACATTCATAGAGTGCTTCGTACCCAGTTGTGGTATCTCTAGACAACCGTCGCTTTCATCAATTACCTGTTGATGCACACCTTTAACTTCGTTTCCAAGTACGATAGCATATTTTCTGCCCTCCTCTGGCTCAAAGTGGTGCAGCATCGTAGAACCTTCTGCCTGCTCTACAGAGAGAATGATATAGCCTTTTTCCTTTAAATTTTTAACTGCTTCGAGTGCTGATGTTTCGTAGATCCAGTTGACGCTATCTTCTGCTCCAAGTGCTGTTTTATGTATCTCAGCATGAGGCGGACAACCTGTTATGCCACAAAGTACCACCTGTTCCAAACGAAAGGCGTCGGCAGTGCGAAACACACTACCGACGTTATGCATGGAGCGTACATCGTCGAGAACTACTGTCAGTGGCAACTTTGGGGCCTCCTTGAATGCCTCAACAGACAGCCTTTGCATCTCAACAGTTCTCCACTTGCGCATCGTTTGCTTATGCCTCTTCAGAATTACCTTTATATAAAATAGGATTGGTAGAGGGGTCGTTGTACATCTTCATCTGGCGATACACCTTCATGTACTTGTGCCCTGCTGCAATGTCTTCCAGCAACTGGTCGATAGCTGTCGAGAGGTCCACTTGCTGTTCCAACAACACGTTGAGCTTGGCTTCACACTTCTCGCGATGTTCCTTGGAAGCATCCTTGCGCTCTACCTGCTCCTTCATATGATAGATCTTCAGAGCCAGAATCGACAGTCGGTCGATGGCCCAGGCAGGACTTTCCGTGTTGAGACGAGCATCTGCCTTTGGTTTCACCTCGCTATAGGTATGACGGAAATACGAATCAATCTCCTCTACCAGGTCGGTACGGTCCTGATTGGACTGATCAATGCGACGCTTCAATGCCAGAGCCTCCACAGGATCAATCTTTGGATCGCGGATAATATCCTCATAGTGCCACTGAACGGTGTCTATCCAGCACTTCAGGTAGAGACTATAGTCTATTGACCCGTGTTCATAGGGATTATGGATAGGAGTATCCACATTGTCCGTCAGGTGATAGTCTTGTATTGCCTGGTTGAAAATGCGATTTGCTTGTTTTGTAAAAGTCATTTGTCAGTTGTTTTTATTTTTCAATCTGCAAATATACGAATAATTTTCCATTCAACCATCATTTTACGGAAAATTAATACTTGTTGCTTATTGCAACGTTGCAACGAGCGTCTCCTTGCATAGCGCCGAGACGCTCCTTGGTGACCAAGGGATAAGACGGTGGTGACCAAGGAGACGCTCCTTGCACACCAAGGAGACGCTCGTTGGTTGATAGCCCTGTTTAGTTGAACTTGGCAGAGTTCATGATATGATCACGAACGTCGCCGCCCAGTTGTTTTTCCCATCTGTCAGTATAGGAAATGGTGACATTCAATTGGCGGTTACCCTTGAAGACGACGCGATGAAACTCCTTGATATTGTCACCCACGCTGTAGGTATATTCCTTCTTCTCCAGGTCGAGTTGCTTCTCAGCCTCTTCAGGAATGTCGTTTTCGAACTCTTCCTTGATTCTTTCGTCAGTATATTCACCATAAAAGGACTCATAGACACCAATAGCTATTGCAGCATAGATGGGGAAGTCGTCGTCATCCTCGGGCACCAGCGTCCAGCAGGCCCCGTTGTCCATCACGGGATCGTCTGTACGACGCATACCTGTAGGCACATCGACGGTGACACCATATTTCTCAACGGTAAATTGTTCGTAGGTAGTCTTCTCCTGCGCTTTTGCACTTGTCGTAGCCTCGGTAGTTCCGTCAGAAGCTTCCTTTGTCTCAGAATCGGCATTAGCCGTTTTGTTACCACATGATGCCACCAACAGCATAGCAGCTACAGCGGCAATACTCATCACAATCTTTTTCATTTTCTTTGGATATTATGATTAAAACCTTTTTCTTTTCAGCTTTCCTCTTGTGATGTCATTCGGAAATGACTGTGCAAAGGTACTACTATCTCATGACATTCGCAATAAATTTTTCTCTTTTTTGTTTGTCGTTCCATTTTTATTGTGTATATTTGCAGCAAAATAACTAATGTACAATCTTAAAAAACCAAAAATTATGATTAAATCTTTACGCTTTTTATTTGCGAGCCTTCTGATGCTCGTGTGTGGTAATGCTATGGCTGAGGATATCATCTGGCAAGAGGATTTCTCAAGCTATAAGGCTGATGACGTACCTGCTGGTGGTACTTATAGCTATGCTTGTGCAAATGGTGGTGGTACAACCAAGATTTATGAAGCAAATTTAGCTGGCGGCACTTCTCCTGAGTTGCTGGTAGCCAAGAAGGGTGGTTCGTTTACTGCTGTTGTACCTCTGAATGGCAAGAGTGGCGAGATGAACATTTCTTATGTTACCAATCGTGCTGAGCTTTCTATTGAGGTAACTGGTGCTACTGTCGGTGATAAAAGTCGCGTTGGAAATGCTGACAACTATCCTCTCACTGTTGTAGAGGGTACACAAAGCCTTACCATTAAGATTTACATGCCTTCAAATGTTGGTTCTAACGCCCGTCTTGACGACATTAAACTCTATCAAGGCGTAGCCAAGAAGCCTGCTGGTCTTTCATGGGGTAAGGCTTCTACTACTGTAACATTTGGTGGTGACTATGCTCTTATTCCTACGCTTCAGAACAGCAACAACCTGGCAGTGACCTGTACTTCTTCTAATGATTCTGTCTGCACGGTTACCAATGCGGGTGTCATCACAGTTAAAGGTCCAGGCGAGGCAACTATCACAGCTTCTTTCGATGGCAATGACGAGTATGAGGCTCAGAGTGTATCTATTGTTATTACTGTGAAGAATGCTATTGATCCTAATGCAAAGGGCCAGAAGAATAATCCTTATCTCCTGACCGATGATGAATTCTTTGCCTTTGTTCAGCCTCTTGATACAGTTACCAATCCTAAATCAGCAAAAATCTATGTGAAGGGTTATATTACCAATATTGAGCAAGTTGATACTGCATATGGTAATGCAAACTTCAAGATTGCAGCCATCCAGGGTGACTACGATGCAAATATAAAATTGTATGCTTTCCGTTGTTATTACTTGGAGAATGCTAAGTTCAAAGATGTAAACAAGATCAAGGTCGACGACGAGGTAGTTCTCTATGGTCAGATTCAGTTCTATGGAACAGATGATAGCCGCCAGCCTCAGTTTGTCAGTGGCTATATCTATTCTTTGAATGGTAAGATAACTGAGCCCAAATACACGATTACCATCACCAACACAGAGCATGGTAGCCTTACTCTTGACAAATACGAAGCAGCTGCTGGTGAAAAGGTTAGTGTGACAGGTATGAGCACAGATGACGGTTGGGAGATGAATGAGCCAACTATTACTGCCGAGAATGGTACAGAAGTAGAAATCGGAGGTAGCGACGAGGAAGGCCACTATCTCATCATGCCCGCCAGCAATGTTACTATTGCTCTGAACATCACTCAACTCTTCACGATTACTACTGTTTTTGATAGCACTCAGGGTGATGTAAGAGGCATTTCTTTCGATAGTGAGAAGAATCCTATCTATAAGGGTGCAGGAAAGAATGTTAAATTTACTGTGACTCCTAAAGACGGCTTCGAGGTTAACAGTGTGACTGCTGCTGATTCAGATAGCAATCCGATTACTGTTAACATAGCTCAGGATAAGAGTTATTATGAGTTTGAGATGCCTGCTAAGAACGTAACAATCACAGCTACATTCTCACCAGCCTCAGGTATTTCTACCGTTAGTGTTGCCAATGCTGAGAACGCTGTTCGTTACAACCTCGCTGGTCAGAAGGTTGACGCTGGCTACAAGGGTCTCCACATCATCAACGGCAAAAAGGTCGTGATGAAGTGAGAATAAAGCAAGAGCAAGCTCATGATAAAGTAAGCATCTCTACAAAAAAAAGTAAGAATCGGGACATTTCCTTTTGGGCGTGTCCCGCTTTTTTTGTACCTTTGCAAACAAAATCGAACTATTATGACGAAGAAAGACGGCAAGAATGAGCTGACACCAATGATGAAGCAGTTCTTCGACTTGAAGGCAAAGCATCCTGATGCTGTGCTGCTCTTCAGGTGTGGCGACTTCTACGAGACCTATTGCGAGGATGCAGTCATTGCGTCGCGTATCCTCGGCATCACGCTGACCAAACGTAACAACGGTTACAATAAAGGCGACGAGATGGCCGGCTTTCCTCATCATGCCCTCGACACCTATCTGCCCAAACTGATACGTGCTGGCAAGCGTGTGGCCATCTGTGATCAGTTGGAAGACCCCAAGTTGACGAAGAAGCTGGTGAAACGTGGCATCACAGAACTGGTGACGCCTGGCGTAGCACTCTCAGACAACGTACTCAACTACAAGGAGAACAACTTCCTGGCTGCCGTCCACTTTGGACGCGCGGCCTGTGGTGTGTCGTTCCTCGACATCTCTACAGGCGAATACCTGGTTGGCGAGGGTACCTACGATTATGTGGAGAAGCTGTTGGGCAGTTTCCAACCCAAGGAGGTGCTCTTCGACCGTGAGCGTAAGCGTGACTTTGAGCGTTACTTCGGCACGCGTTTTGTCACCTTCGAGCTCGATGATTGGGTGTTTACGGAACAGACAGCCAATCAGAAGCTGCTGAAGCACTTCCAGGTGAAGACGATGAAAGGCTTCGGCGTGGATCATCTGCGTAGCGGACTTGTGGCTGCTGGTGCCATCCTGCAGTATCTGGAGATAACGCAACACACGCAGATAGGTCATATCACTACCATTTCGCGCATCGAGGAAGAAAAATACGTGCGTCTGGATAAGTTCACCATCCGTTCCTTGGAACTGGTGCAACCCATGCAGGACGATGGGCGTTCGCTGCTCGACGTCATCGACCGTACGGTGTCGCCTATGGGTAGCCGTCTGTTGCGTCGTTGGCTGGTGTTCCCCCTGAAGGATCAGAAGGCGATAGGACATCGGCTCGATATGGTCGATTACTTCTTCCGTGAGCCAGAGTTCCGCACCGTTGTTGACGAACAGTTGCAGCGTGTGGGCGACCTCGAACGTATCATCTCGAAGGTGGCAGTAGGACGTGTGACACCTCGCGAAATGGTACAGCTGAAGGTGGCTCTTCAGGCTGTAGCCGTCATCAAACAGGCCTGTCAGATCCAGTGTGAGAATCAGAATCCGTCTGTCATCGCTGCTATTGGTGAGCATCTCTCACTCTGCGAACAGATTCGCGACCGTATAGACCGTGAGATTGTGCCTGATCCGCCACAGCTGGTGCAGAAGGGTGGCGTCATCCGCAATGGTGTCAACGATGCGCTCGATGAACTGCGCCACATTGCCTACAGCGGCAAGGACTATCTGCTACAGATACAGAACCGCGAGGCCGAACAGACGGGTATCCAGTCGTTGAAGATTGGCTATAACAACGTCTTCGGATATTATCTCGAGGTGCGCAACACGTATAAGGACAAGGTGCCCCAGGAATGGGTGCGCAAGCAGACGCTGGCACAGGCTGAGCGCTACATCACGCAGGAACTGAAGGAGTACGAAGAGAAAATCCTTGGGGCAGAAGAGAAGATTCTGTCGCTGGAGACGCAGATATTCAACGACCTTGTGGTGGCTACCCAACAGTTCATCGCGCAGATTCAGCAGAACGCTACCCTACTCGCCCGTCTCGACTGCTTGCTGGGCTTTGCCAAGACTGCCGAGGAACGCCGTTATGTGCGTCCAGTCATCGACGACAGCGACGTCATCGATATCCGTCAGGGGCGCCATCCTGTCATCGAGACGGAGCTGCCCATTGACGAGCCCTATGTGCCTAACGATATCCTCCTGGATCAGGAACGTCAGCAGATCATTATCATCACAGGTCCCAATATGGCTGGTAAATCGGCCCTGCTTCGTCAGACGGCTCTCATCGTGCTGTTGGCCCAGATAGGCTGTTTCGTGCCTGCTGAGAGTGCCAGAATAGGTCTGGTGGACAAGATCTTTACCCGTGTGGGTGCCAGCGACAATATCTCTTTGGGTGAATCAACGTTTATGGTCGAGATGACAGAGGCTTCGAATATCCTGAACAACGTCACGCCGCGTTCTCTGGTGCTCTTCGACGAACTGGGTCGAGGTACCTCTACCTACGACGGCATCTCTATCGCCTGGGCCATTGTGGAGTATCTGCACGAACAGCCGCGAGCACGAGCTCGTACGCTCTTTGCTACCCACTACCACGAACTCAATGAGATGGAGAAGAACTTCTCGCGCATTAAGAACTATAACGTCTCTGTGAAGGAGGTCGATGGCAAGGTCATCTTCCTACGATGCCTGGAGCGTGGAGGCTCAGAGCACTCCTTTGGTATTCATGTGGCAGAAATAGCAGGTATGCCTCGCAGTATCGTGAAGCGTGCCAACGTCATCCTGAAGCAGCTGGAAAGCGACAACGCCCAGGTGGGAACAGCAGGAAAGCCAACGGCACAGATTGCCAACAGTCGTGAGGGTATGCAGCTCTCCTTCTTCCAGCTCGACGACCCCGTCCTCGTGCAGGTACGCGACGAGATACTTGGTCTCGATGTCAACAACCTCACTCCTGTTGAGGCCCTTAACAAACTCAACGACATCAAGAAAATCGTCTCAGGCAAATAGCCCGAGACGATTCTTTTATTTTTTACCTTTTACTTTTTCACCTTTCCTTTTTTATCGCTTTGCCCAGAGGTTCTGGTCGTTCAGCACAGCGTCGCGAACCTGATTGAGACCGGCTTCGTCGTTGGTGACGGTAATAGTCTCACCATTCTGCAGGTTGGCCTGGATGGTGCCGTCGGCATTGAAGTGGAGAATCTCCTTCGTAATACCATTCTGAACCATACTCCATGAGTTATCTTTGGCGTTGAAGACAAACAGCGTCACCTCACCCGTAGGAGCGATAATCTCGTAACCTTTCTTAGAGGTCTTCACCGTGTAGTAACGGCCATCCTGTCCCTTCACAACCTGGGTGCTGGCTGTTACAGGATTCTCGCCAGTCCAGAACTCGATGGTATTGAGCACAAGGGCATCGACAGTCAGACAGATAGTGCCAACAACAGGTTGGAGGATAAGACCAACGATACCATTGACTATTTTACTGCTGGTCATGTTGCATTGCCACTGCTCGTACTTGTTGAACAAGCCGAACGAACCGATACATGAGCTACACAAAAGTGCGCCGCTGAGCAGAACAACTGCTACTTTCAAACTGGTCTTTTTCATAACAGATAGTTTTTGTTAATAATTATCCGATGGCAAAATTACTTATTTTCTTTCAAATAACCATCAATTGTTTGTTAATTTTTAAGAATTATTCATGATGGCAGGTTGAAACGAGCTGACGGAACAATCTGTTATGATTGAGAATAGCTGGGTTGCCAACCATCAGCATCTGTCTGCGAGCACGCGTTAGGGCCACGTTGAGTTTGCGGTCGATGGTCTGTCCGTTTTCCTCAAACGTGTTCTGGGTGAGGAAGTCGAGCTGATAGAGACGGCTGATGGTGAACGAGTAGATAATCACATCGCGTTGCGATCCCTGATAGCGTTCAACAGTGTCGATAGTGATATCGGTAAGTCCCTCGATACCAAGATGGGTAATCTCCTGACGAATCATCGTGATCTGATTACGGTAGGGTACAATGATGCCCAGCGTCTTGGTGGCATCAAAGCGTTCACCATAGAAGCGATGAATACGACGCACGAGGTCGGCCACCATGCGAGCTTCGTCAGGATTGGTCTGGTCGGAGGTTGTTTTCTCTGTCTTTTGAACAGACAGGAAGAGCATGCGATGTTGCTTGAGAAGGTCGTCGATGGCATCTTGTGAGGGGGCATCGTAGTGGAGTGACGCCTCTTCTTGGTGTGGACATGGTACGATGTCGAGCTGTTCCTGACGATAGAAGTGGTCGTTTGGGAAAAGTGCAATATCGGGATGCATGCGTCCCTGTTTCTTCAGGGTACCTACAAACTGCGTCCGCTGTTCGTGCTGTTCCCAACGGAGGAGGCGCTCGAAGAGCGACTGCCTACAGTCTGTCAGGCAGATATTGCGCAGACATTGTTCGCTAACGGCAGCTTGTTCCTGGCTTTGCTGAACGACGGCAGGCAACTGCTTGTGATCGCCTATGAGTACGAAGCGGTCTATGGCGTCGCTGGCCAACAGTCCCACGAGACCAGGTTCGAGTATCTGCGAAGCCTCGTCGATGAGTGCCAGCGAGAAGTGTTTCAGTTGGAAGATGAACGGACGCGCCTGTAGCATCGATGTGGTGCCCACCACGATGCGCGTTTGACGCACGTAGGCCTCGATGTCATCAAGGGTGTCTGTGGGCTTCATCCTCTCTTCCAACAGGTACTGACGGAAACGAGGTTCGCACGAGGCAGCGTTGGCGATGCGTAGGAAAGGATGCCCAGCCGTACAGAGCATCTCACAAATCTCATCGACAGCCCTGTTCGTATAAGCCATCAGCAGCAGTTGGGCCGAAGGGTTGCTGGCAAGGGCTTCATCGACCATAAAGCGCAGCGCCATCGAGGTCTTGCCTGTGCCTGGTGGTCCCACCAATAGGAAGTAGTCGCGTGCTTGTTTCACGCGCAGCACGATATCGTCGTAGGCAGGATGGTAGCTCTTGGTAAGCGTCAGCGAGGTGTCGGCCTGTGGTGTTCGCTGTCCCAACAGCAAGACCCTGCGATAGGCATCGGCTGTCATCAGCTGGTAGAGGCTGCGGATGCCAGCAGAAGCGGTATTGTCGCTGCCTCCATGTTCTATAGCCCACTGCTGCTGCTCGTCTGGGGCGAAGACATCAGGATTCTGCTGTCCGTCGTTCAGGGCCACCACCAGTTGGTCTGTACCAATCTCTTGCAGGATACCTTTGTAGAGGATACTCTGCCGAACGTCTGGCGTACTTTGATAAGCGTAGAGATAGACCATATCGCCACGACGGAAGTTCTTGGAGGTTTGAGATGTGGGGAGGCGGAGGGTGATGAGGTCGTATCCCCCACCCTCGTCAGACCGCTGTTGCGACGTGATGATAAGTCCTGTATAGATGTTGCCAGTCTCTTCTTTCTCGTTCAACGGCATCTGCCAGAGGTCGGCTGTTGAGCCGCCGTGTCCTTCCTCTACGCCTAACCGTTGACACAGCTGCTCGCGATAGACGAAGGTCATCATGCGCTCGAAATAGGTCTTTTCGAGGGTATTGAGCATAGAGAGCTGGGCGTTCAACATCGTGAGTTTTGGCTCTACATACTGATGGAAGAACCCATCACGCTGAACATCTTTATAGACGACATCGTTACAGAGCAGAGGCAAGATGCGTCCAAACCCCTGACGGGCGATGAGAAACTCTGTGGCAACAATCTGATTGCGCAGACGGATAGCCTCACGGAACAGGGTGCGGTAGTAGTTCACCGTCAACAGTCCCTGATGGGCAGGATAGTGGGAATAGAGCAGACGGGTATCCACCTGACGGTCGCTCTTGTTGAAGTTATAGCGTAGCACACCATAGTAGAGCAATAGCTGAACGTAGTGGTCCTCGCGCTGCAGTCCGTGGGGGTCGTGACTGTGGTGCTCAATCTTCATGTTCTTACCCGACTTCTGCTCTACCAGCAATTGCATGTCGGCTGTCATCAAGTCAACACGTCCCTGCAATCCCAGTCGTTCGCAGACAAACGAGGGCTCCAGAAGGGCTTTTTCGCGTTTGTAGATACTGAACAGCTCACTGACGGCCTCACGGATATTGGCAGCCTGCGTCTCTGCCTCTGTCTCGAACTTCTCTTTGGTGAAATCGTCGCACGCACAGAAGCGCATCGCCTCTTTGCGGTAGGAGCGTTGCAGAGAGTGGCTGACGGTGCTCTCAGGATCGTTGATAAGGTCGTCGAGTGCGTCGCCAGCGAAGTTACCAAGTAGGATGGCCTGCGTGTTGGCAGAGGGTTTCAGTCGGTTCAGGGTATAGTGCAAGGGGTGGTGACCATAGGATGTAAAACAGCTTGCCAGCGACGAGATATCAATGAGGAAGTCGGGCTCTACGACCACGAGTCCAGGGATGAGCCTGTTCCCCTCCTGATGGGCATCGAGTATGTTCAGTTGCATACCCTCGCGCAGTATCTTTCGCAGGTACAGGAAGTCGCGTCCTTGCTCGTTGTAAGCATAGTCAATAGTCACCTCACCATCGTCGGTTGTGGCATGAATGAGGCTGTCGTCAAACGTCTGAACGATGCAACGCACATAGCGCCAATCGATGGTGAGTCCACCCTCCCTTTGTCGATTGATAGGGGGCAGCAGACGAAGAAGCGTACCAGGAATATCGGCATGAAAGACTGCCGAGATAAAGCGTGCTACGGCCCGTAGGTCGTAGCGCCAGTCATCGGTTTCAATGGTGGTTTGGTTGGAGTCGCGACGGGCTGTCTGAATAGCAATGGTGTCAGCTGCCGACAGTCCGTGATGCTTGCACAGCCAGTCTATCTGAGAAAAAAGGTTGCCAAACGTCCCACCCTGTTCACGTGCGCCGTTGCTGCAACAAAGCACCAACAGTTCGTGCATCCGTCTGACAGAACTGGCTGAAGGTTCTTCTTCAGCCAGCTCTTGACAAATCGTGAACAGTTCGTTTGCATCCATTTTTTACCCTTTTACCTTTTTCCATCCTTTCATCATAAACCATCCTCCGATGGCGATGAAGGGAAGAGAGAGAATCTGTCCCATATCGAGCGGCAGACCAGCTTCGAAGTCCACCTGAATCTCCTTGGTGTATTCGATGAAGAAACGGAACAGGAAGATGTAGAAGAGGCATAAGCCGAAGTAGAAGCCTGTGCCCACTTGGGGAACTGCTGGCTGTTGGCTATTAGCTGTTGGCTGTTTGCTCTTCTTGTAGAGGATAATCATGATGATGAACAGCAGGGCATAGGCCAGCGCCTCGTAGAGCTGGGCAGGATGACGCGGCTCGTGGGCAATACTAGGATGGCCGTTGACGAAGAGGAAGGCCCAGGGCACATCAGTCACCTTGCCCACAATCTCTGAGTTCATGAGGTTGCCCAGACGGATGAAACAGGCTGTGGTACCAGTAGCAATCGCGATATTGTCGAGTACCGTCCACAGCTTCACCCCCGTTCGTTTCACGTAGAGCAACAAGGCCAGGATGAGTCCCAGGGTACCACCGTGAGAGGCCAGTCCCTCGTAGCCCGTCAAGTGCCAGTCGCCGTCAGCGCTGAACTTAATGGGCAGGATCATCTCCACCATGTGTTTGCCTGAACTGAGGAAGTACTCTGGCTCATAGAAGATACAATGTCCCAGACGGGCGCCAACGAGGATGCCCAGGAAACAATAGATAAACAGCGGATCGAACTTCTCATCGGGTATCTTCTGGTCCTTGAACAGTTGGCGTACCACGAAATATGCCAATGCCAAGCCGATGAGCCAGCAAAGCGAATACCAGCGAATGCTGAGAGGACCTATCTCGAATGCTACGAGGTTAGGGTCCCAAGTGATATATAATAGTTGATTTAGCATATTTTCTGATTAGTCTGATGGTCAAACGTTGAAGCGGAAGTGCATGATGTCGCCATCCTGAACCACGTAGTCCTTACCCTCGACACCCATCTTGCCGGCTTCGCGCACAGCAGCCTCGGAGCCATATTTCAGGTAGTCCTCGTACTTGATGACCTCAGCACGGATAAAACCTTTCTCGAAGTCGGTGTGGATGACACCAGCACACTGAGGGGCCTTCCAGCCTTTCTTGTAGGTCCAGGCCTTCACCTCCATTTCGCCAGCGGTGATGAAGGTCTCGAGATTCAACAGGGCGTAGGCTTTCTTGATGAGGCGGTTCACGCCGCTCTCCTCCAAGCCCAGCTCCTCAAGGAACATTTGCTTGTCTTCGTATGACTCCAGTTCGGCGATATCTTCCTCCGTCTTGGCAGCGATAATCATCATCTCGGCACCTTCTTCCTGGGCGAGCTCCCCTACCCTCTTCGTAAAGGCGTTGCCGTCTTTGGCATCGGCCTCGCCTACGTTGCAGACATACAGCACGGGCTTGCTGGTCAGCAGGAACAGGTTCTTGGCACAGTCCTGCTCGTCCTTGGTTTCAAACTCCACCACACGGGCGTTCTTTCCCTGATCGAGTGCTTCCTTGTAGGCCTTCAAGACGGCGACTTCTATCTTCGCATCTTTGTTGCCTGCAGCAGCAGCCTTCTCGGTCTTTGCCAGACGACCTTCGATAGTCTCTAAGTCCTTGAGTTGCAGTTCGGTATCGATAATCTCCTTATCGCGGATGGGGTCGATGGTGCCATCCACATGGGTGATGTTATCGTCCTCAAAACAACGCAGCACGTGGATGATGGCATCCGTCTCGCGGATGTTGCCCAGGAACTTGTTGCCCAGACCCTCACCCTTCGAGGCACCTTTCACCAGACCTGCAATATCCACTATCTCACACGTGGCAGGCACGATGCGTCCTGGATGCACAATTTCTGCCAGTTTGGTCAGTCGCTCATCGGGCACAGTAATCACGCCCACGTTGGGTTCTATCGTACAAAACGGAAAGTTGGCTGCCTGTGCCTTAGCGCTCGACAGACAGTTAAACAGAGTGGACTTGCCGACGTTTGGCAGTCCCACAATACCACATTTTAATGCCATTTTCTATTATAAACGTTTATATTCTGGGTGCAAAGGTACGATTAAGTAAGCAAAAAACCAAAGAAATATGAGATTATCAGGACCTATGATGCATTTTTCTTTTGAAAAGTTTGCTAAATACAAATATTTTCTCTATCTTTGCAGCGGTATCGGGGGAGAAATCCTGAACCGCAGATGCATTAGCTTATTATTTCGCACTTACCGAAGCAGCCTAGGAAACTTCTTTTGGAATAGTTCGATTTAAGAAAGCAAAGGGAAGCCAAAGATGGCGATTTCCCCTCACAACCTATATTTAGCTATGCACACGCTTTGGCGTGGAGCATTCTTATAAGGTTGAAGGGGTTCCAATTCCTAGGCTCGCCCCTCAGGTAAGTGCATAAGGATGGCCACGCCATTCTTTGTGCTTTTATCTTTGCCACTGCTAAACCTCTTTAATAACTAAAAACTAAAGTATAAATGCCTATGAAACATAACGGATAGTCCAATATGTACATCGTAGAACAGGCAAAAGTGAATAAGTACCACGCTTTTGCTATGTACATTATTAAAGGTACAAAATTCTTTTTTAAAAACCGATGGGCCGATGGGATATAACAGGCAACAATAATAATGAAAAAGATTCTTGTCGCTTTAGGATTTATTGTCCTAGTTGGAACTCTTTGTGCTTTTACCATTAATTCTTCTTTACCGTGTCTTAAATGTAAGGGAACAGGAAAGATTGATGTAAAAAAAGATTGTCCTACCTGCAAGGGAGCCAAGAAAGACAAGTGGGGTGATGATTGTTATACTTGCGATGGGCGAGGTTACATTACCGAAAAAGTAACATGTCCTGATTGTCTTGGGGATGGTGAACAAAAAAAACCAGTTGAGTTCCCAGAACCATAAAAAAGATAATTAATCTTCATTCGTAGCGGACGACACCCATTGTCCGCCACGTTATTTAACAAACAAAAAATAGAATAATGAAGAAAACAATATCTTTAATTCTTTTATTTGGAATGATTACATGTGCAAACGCACAGAATGTCATACAAATCACACAAAACAGTTACAGCAGCAGCAATAACTCAACAACCAAAGAAAGTGGATTTACAATTAACGGAATATCTTCATCCGAAGACATAGGTGGCGTTAGCCTTGAAGATATTTCGAGAACGGTAGATTCTGATTATGTGTTTGCCAATGGAACAACTAGGGCATACTTAAAGAATTACAATAATTTTACAGTTACCGTTTTATTCAAGTTGCTTTTCGACTCTTCAAGCAAGGTTCGGAATAATCCTATTGAAAAAGAAGAAGTGTACCAAGTTGTTATACCTTCAAATGAGACAAAGGCTGTAGAGTTAAAACATTGCAACTGTCCTAGTTGCTATTCTTTACTTGGTATGATTGTGCGTAGATTGCGTAACTAATAACTAATAGGACGTGACAATTTAATTTGTGACAGATTATTGATTATCATATTATCTCGCTTTCAGTACATAAAGCTGAAGGCGAGATATTATTTTGCCCTAAAAGCAACGAGTACAAATTTGTAACGAAGGGACATCTCCAAGGTCTATTGACGCAGAATACTTAGTGAAATGACGCACTTTCCACGGCAAAGTGACGTAGAAGCCTACCTTTTGACTTAAGTCGAAAACCTTTTTGACTTAAGTCAAACGATCTCTTGACTTAAGTCACGCGACCTTTTGACTTAAGTCACGCGGTAGGAAAGTGCGTCTGCTTGCGTTGGAAAGTGTGTCTAGGAACCACGAATACGGAGTTGTCTTTATGTTCAGCCAGCGTGTCGTAGGAGAGGTTGGCATTATGATTTGCATATTTCAGCGGCCATATCGTTGAGCTGCAGGCAGCGCTGGCGCATGTTTTCTATCTTTTCGTTTTGCCAGGGATAAGGGCTTAGCATGAGCAGGCGGCCTTCGGCACAAGCCATGAGATAATGGGGATGAGGCTTAAAGAAGGGAGGAAAGCCTTTCAAGAGCAGGACGATAAGGGGGAGTTTTGCTTCTAAAATGGCTGTGGCAATCTGTTTCTCGCCTGGACTGATACAGGGAGAGACGATGACGGCACCTTGTTGGGCTGCATTCAGGAAGTAACGTTTACGTTCTTCTATCTCGTTCTGATAGAGGTGGCGCGAGCACTGTACCTGTAGTTTAACAGGTTTCTCAAGGAGGGCCGTATTGCCCATTGCTTCCATCTCGATGCCAGATACGGATAGTTTGCCTAGGGGCTTGAAGTACTGAGGGTTTGTGTGTTTTAGCAGGAGTCGCCTGGGGTTGTCATCAAGGTAGTTGAGCATGCGCTGTAATTGGCCTTCTTGCAGTAGGATACGGTCGTTGTAGCCAGGCTCCCAAAGAATGCCAGTGGTTGGGTGTTTTGGTGACTGAGGCAATGCCTCAGTGTACTGGACGGAGGGGGCTGGCTGAGCAGGAGGCGACACAGGAGGCGTGATGACACCCAGTTCTCGTGCTGCCTTCCTGGTACCACTTTTGAAGCCATTGATGATGGTGCCCAGATGGTGTGGCATGTTTTCCCTGACAAAGAGCACTCCATGGATATGGTCTGGCATGATACAAAGCTTGATGACAGATACCTCGGGGTAGTGAGCCGGAATGTCAAACCAGCAGGCTTTCACTTTTTCTCCTAATGGAGATAGGACGACCTGTGGACTATTGTTTCCGCTTGTGGCCATTGGGTCACCTTGTAAAGTTCCGAATAATGGCAATCGACCTTCTGTGGCCATTGTTATCATATAGATGCCTCGTTGGGTGTAGTCGTGCTCGTCGCAACGACGCTTCATGGAGGGTTTCTTTTCTTGTTTCTTTGACCACTCAATGCGCCTTTTCTTTCTTTCGTCCATAGGCTGTTTCCTTTTTGGTGGGGTTGACAGCGACATTGTCGCCGTTTACTGTACTGGTTAGTGCGCCTCGAGCCAGTTCTTGCCAAAGCCTGAGTCGGCAACAAGGGGAACAGCCATCGTGAGGGCATTCTGCATCTCCTCGAGGACGATGGCCTCTACCCTACCCTTTTCTTCCGGATAGACGCTGAAGTTGAGTTCGTCGTGTACTTGCAGGATCATCTTCGAACGGATACCCTCGGCCTTGAAGCGCTGATGGATATGAATCATGGCCACTTTGATGATGTCGGCAGCAGTACCCTGGATGGGGGCATTGATGGCGTTGCGCTCGGCAAAGCCACGAACGGTGGCATTCTGCGAGTTGATGTCAGGCAGATAGCGACGACGACCAAAGAGTGTGGTGACATAACCCTTCTGACGGGCTTCCTCCTTAGCATGTTCCATGTAGTCGTGTACCTGTGGGAAGGTCTGGAAGTAACCATCAATCAGCATCTTAGCCTCGTCGCGAGGAATATCAAGACGTTCGGCCAGACCAAAGACGGTGATGCCATAGATGATTCCGAAATTGGCGCGTTTCGACTTTGTTCGTTCATCGCGCGTCACCTCGTTGATGTCTTTCTTGTAGATGTTGGCAGCTGTGGCAGCGTGCAGGTCTTTACCCTCTTTGAAGACGCGAATCATGTTCTCGTCGCCAGAGAGATGAGCCATCACTCGTAGTTCAATCTGACTATAGTCTGCTGAAAAAAACAGACATCCAGGTTCGGGAATAAAGGCCTTACGAATCTCCTTGCCATCCTCTCCACGAATGGGGATATTCTGCAGATTGGGATCTGATGAGGACAGACGTCCTGTAGCTGTGATGGTTTGATTGAAAGAGGTGTGAATATGGCCTGTTCGTGGGTTGATCAATTTGGGAAGGGCCTCGATGTATGTACCTATCAGTTTCTTTAATCCTCTGTGTTCCAAGATGTCAGCAACTATCTCGTGCTTGTTCTTCAGTTGTTGCAGAACCTCCTCACTTGTTACGTATTGTCCTGTCTTGGTTTTCTTGGCTTTCTCCACGATTCGCAGTTTGTCGAACAGTATCTCACCCACTTGTTTGGGCGATGCAATATTAAACGACTGACCAGCCAGTTCATAGATGCGAGCTTCTATCTCGTTCATGCGGTCTGTCAAAATTCTTGAAGTCTCACTCAACGAATCAGTATCTAGACACACGCCGTTCATCTCCATTTCTGCCAGTACTGGCATCAGGGGCATCTCGATGTCATAGAACAGTTGTTCACAATCATGATTCTTGAGCTCTGGTTCCAGTTTGTTCTTCAATTGCAGGGTGATGTCCGCATCCTCGCAGGCATACTCATATACCTCCGAGGGTTGGAGGTCGCGCATCGATTTCTGGTTTTTGCCTCTTGCTCCTATCAGTTCATCAATATGTATGGTTTGGTAATGAAGATACACCTCAGCCATATAGTCCATGTTATGTCCCAATTCGGGTTGAATGAGATAATGGGCTATCATCGTGTCCCACATCGGACCATCCAGATGGATGTCGTAATTGCGGAGCACCTCAAGGTCATACTTCAAGTTCTGCCCTATTTTCAAAATTGAGGGGTCCTCATAGAGTGGTTTAAAGATATTAACAATTCGCAACGCTTCTTCACGATTGGCAGGAATTGGCACATAAAAAGCCTCATGTTCCTTCACAGAGAAGCTCAAACCCACCAATTCTGCATCGATTGGTGACGTTGAAGTGGTTTCTGTATCTAGACAGAGAAATTTGTTTGTAAAGAAATAATCACAAATTTTCTTCAAATCTTCCTCATTATCAACGAGTTTGTATTCGTGAGGGGTCGTTTTAAGGGCCTCAAAACTTGAAAATTCAGGCTCTACCCTACCCTCGGGCACGTATTCTTCAAAGAGAGAGAGCTGAATATTATCACTTTTTGGTTTCTTTTCAACTTTTTTAAGAACTCGGTCGGCTAATGACTTAAACTCTAATTCTGTGAAGAGCGCACGCAGTTTGTCTTCATCCGGCTCTTTCCTTGCTAAAGCCTTCATGTCGAGTTCCACAGGTACATCAGTTTTTATTGTCGCGAGGAAGTAGGAGAGTCGGATGTCGTCTTCGTGCTCAACCACTTTTTTCTGTAAGGCGCCCTTCAGTTCGTTTGTTCGATGCAGCAAATCATCGATGGAACCGAAGTCTTTGATTAGTTTCACGGCAGTCTTTTCACCCACACCAGGACACCCTGGGAAGTTGTCCGCAGAGTCGCCCATGAGTGCCAACAGGTCGATAACTTGGAGTGGGGTAGGGATGTCGTACTTTGCACAGACCTCCTGAGGGCCCATCACCTCGTATCCTCCCCCGTGTCGAGGACGATAGATGCGAGCATGATTTGTCACCAGTTGCCCATAATCTTTATCTGGCGTCAGCATATAAGTGTCTATTCCGATGGAATCAGCTTTTTTAGCCAGCGTTCCAATGACGTCATCCGCCTCGTAACCATCTATCTGAATGACTGGAATGCGATAGGCGTTTAGCAGTTCCTTGATGATGGGAATAGCCTTTCGGATGTCTTCTGGCGTAGCTTCTCGTTGCGCCTTATAAGCAGGGTAGGCCTCACTACGGAAGGTAGGTCCATGAGGGTCGAAAGCCACACCTAAGTGGGTTGGCTGCTCTTTTTCGATGACCTCCTGTAGGGTGTTCACAAAACCTATGATGGCCGAAGTGTTGAGACCCTTTGAGTTGATACGAGGGTTCTTGATAAAGGCGTAATACGACCTGTAAATGATGGCGTAGGCATCGATTAAAAACAGTTTATCCATATTATTTTTCGAATTTTCGTGTAAAATTACTAAAAAAATTCGCAATACTCCCAGATTTTCACTAATTTTGTCACAAAATTGACGAAAATGGACCAATTATCGCTCATCAAGGCACCTATCGAACAGGAATTGAGCACGTTTATTACGTTGTTCAATGACTCGCTGACTCATTCCGATCAGCTGTTGGGAAATGCTCTTTCTCATATCAGACAGCGTGGTGGTAAACGCATGCGTCCCATCCTTACCCTTCTGTTGGCCAAGAACTTCGGTACCGTCAATGAATCAACACAGAATGCTGCGCTTGGTTTGGAACTGTTGCATACTGCTTCTTTGGTACATGATGATGTTGTAGATGAGAGTGATGAGCGGCGTGGTCAACCCTCTGTGAATGCCTCTTTTAATAATAAGGTGGCCGTCCTTGTGGGTGATTATATCCTTTCCACAGCCCTGTTACGAGTCTCCCAAACTGGTGACCAGCGTATCGTTGAAAACCTGGCACAACTGGGTCAGACATTAGCTGCTGGAGAGATCCTGCAACTGACAAATATTCAGAATCAGGATTTCTCGGAAGAGGTTTATTATCAGGTTATTAAGAAGAAGACAGCCGCTTTGTTTGAGTCGTGTGCAGCCCTGGGTGCCCTGTCTGCTGGAGCCTCTGAAGAAGTGGTTAGTAAGGCGGCACTTTTTGGTCAGAACCTGGGTATTATCTTCCAGATACGCGATGATATTTTCGACTATTTCGACTCTAAAGAGATAGGAAAGCCTACAGGCAACGATATGGTTGAGGGCAAGTTGACATTGCCTGTGCTCTATGCCCTTAATAAGACCCACAGTGATTTGATGATTACGTTGGCACGTAAGGTAAAGGCAGGCACTATCAATCACGATGAAATCGCTGTTTTAGTGGCGTTTACGAAAGAACAGGGTGGGATAGAGTATGCTGATAAACGGATGCTTGACTATCACGCTGAAGCCAAGACGTTTATCGATGAATACGTTAAAAAAGCCGAGATACGCGATGCTTTGATCGCCTATCTCGACTATGTAGTTCAACGCAATTATTGACTTAGAAGAATTTAACCTCTTCTCCAATCACCTCGCTTAACAGCAAGTTGGCTAGACGACTGGTGCCCATGCGGAACCACTTGTTGGTGAGCCATTTCTCACCCAGCACCTCTTTAACAATGGTGTAGTAAATAAGTGCGTCCATAACGGTATTAAGGCCTCCAGCAGGCTTAAAACCAATCTGAATGCCTGTTTGATCGTAGTATTCCTTGATAGCCTGACACATCACGTAGGCTGCCTCAGGTGTTGCTGCAGGTTCAAGTTTACCAGTTGAGGTTTTGATATAGTCGCCACCACCGTACATTGATAGAATTGATGCTATCTTGATATTCTTGGCAGTCTTCAAACAGCCAGTTTCTAGGATAACCTTCATATCTTTGTCGCCACAGGCCTCTTTCTCTTGCTGAACCTCATCGACAACAGTCTCAAAGTCACCGTCCAGGAAAGCACCTACGTTCATGACGATATCAATCTCTGTGGCACCGTCTTTTATAGCTAATGAGGTTTCAACTGTCTTCACCTCGATGAGTGACTGAGAACTGGGGAAACTGCCAGATACACAAGCCACTTCTACACCCTCCACTTCCAATGTCTCGCTGACAACTTTTGCAAATTTTGGATATACACAGATAGTTGCCACGTGGGGTAGGTCAGGGTAGGCTTCCTCAAACTGGTTCACCTTCTCCGTGAAAGCCATCACAGAAGTCTCTGAATCGGTGGTCTTCAGGGTTGTCAGTTCTACGCTACCCATCAGGAATTTCTTTACTTCGAGAGTGTCGTTCTCGTGTACTTTCTCTGCAATGATTTTCTTCACTGCTTCCTTCACTTCCTCGTCCGTAATGTTGAGGTTGTACTTGCTGAGCACTTGCTCAATTTTACTCATTTCTGCCATAATTATTGAAGTTTTAAGTTATTGATATGTCGTTCTTTATCTCGTTTTGTCTTTTTCTCGATGTTTTTCTGCATTTCTTCAGTCAGATTAACGCCTGTCTGATTAGCCAGACAGAGGAGTACCCACAGGACGTCTGCCATCTCGTCGCCCAGTGCCTGCTTTCCGTTGTCTGCAGCACGCGGATCATCGTTTTTCCATGACTGTTCCCCATAACGACGGGCGATGATCTTAGCCAGTTCTCCTACCTCTTCTGTTAGAACTGCCATGTTGGTCAGCTCTGAGAAATAGCGGACCCCATATTGCTTAATCCACTCATCAACAGTCTGTTGTGCTTCCTTTAATGTCATGTTTGTTTTCTCTTTATAATTCTCTCCTTTTGGCAGGGGTTAGGGTAGGGGCTCTTACTCTTTATTCTTTGTATCCATACAGATGGTTACAGGGCCGTCATTGACGAGCGTTACCTGCATATTAGCCCCAAATTCACCTGTTCCACAGGGCTTTTGCATCTCTTCACTGATACGCTTGCAGAACAGCTCGTAGAGGGGGATGCTAATCTCGTGACGAGCAGCACGTAACCATGAGGGACGGTTGCCTTTTTTGTAGCTGGCAAACAGCGTGAACTGACTGACCACCAGTACTTCGCCCTCAACGTCCATGATAGAACGGTTCATCACGCCATTTTCGTCATCAAACACGCGCAGGTTGCCCACCTTTTTCACCAGCCACTCCACATCGTCCTGCGTGTCTTCCTCGCACACGCCAAGCAGTATCAGGTATCCCTTACCGATACGTGATTTCAGCTGTCCGTCGATAGTGACTGAAGCCTCTGATACGCGTTGAATGACTGCTCTCATAGTTCTGGATTTTGGTGCAAAGATAACATTTAATTCTGAAACCACCAAATTTTTCCGTTGCAGTGTTGAAGTGTTGCTGTTCTTGAATGACTTTTCCCCAAACAAAAATGTTCTTCTATATTTATTATATAAATATAGGTTTGATTTTCAATTATCGATCTTAACTGGGTGGAAATGACGATAGACAATCTGGGCTTTCGAGGGACCAATGACAGCCGACAGCTCTGCCTCTGTTGCCTCGCGAATCCTACGAACCGATTTAAGGGCATTTAGAAGCGCGTCACGGCCTTTTGGGCCTATGCCCTTAATGCTGTCTAGCTCTGACGTCAAAGCACGCTTAGAACGCCTGTTACGGTGAAATTCGATAGCAAAGCGATGTACCTCGTCTTGTAGCTGTGTTAGCACATGGAAAAGTTCGCTGTCAGTCTTCAGCTGAATGGTCATGGGCGGAAAACCGTAGAGCAGTTCGTTGGTACGGTGACGGTCGTTTTTGGCCAGACCTGCAATAGGAATATCTAGGTTCAGTTCGTCTTGAATCACCTCACGGATTACCTCCATCTGCCCCTTTCCTCCATCTGCGACGATGAGGTCGGGTAGGGGCTGCTCTTCCTCAACCAGGCGGCTGTAGCGTCGATGTACTACCTCTTTCATAGAGGCATAGTCGTCAGGCCCTGTGACAGTCTTGATATTATAGTGTTTATAGTCGCGTTTCGAGGGCTTCATCTTCTTGAAGACCACACAGGCAGCAACGGCATCTGTACCAGAAATGTTTGAGTTGTCGAAACACTCTATCTGATAGGGTAGGGAAGGCAGATGTAGTTTCTCCTGGAGCTCTTTCATCAGACGTACCTGCTTCTGTTCTGGGTTCAATTTTTCGGCCTGCTTCAGACGGTCAAACTTATACTGCTTGCCATTCATCACGGAGAGGTCAAGTAGTGTCTTTTTGTCTCCTCGCTGAGGTATCGTAAAGGCGATGCCATCGAGTTCCATCTGAGGGTCGAAAGGCACCACAATCTCTTTGGAATCGCTCTTGAAACGCTCGCGCATTTCCACGATACCCAACTGCAATAACTCCACTTCCGACTCGTTCAATTTCTTTTTGTATTCGAATGTAAACGACTGATTGATAGCACCATTAGCCACATGAATATAGTTGATGAACGCAGTATTCTCATCGTTTGTAATAGAGAACACATCGACCTTGTCAATGGTGTGGCTCACGACTTCACTTTTGCTCACGAAACCGTCTAACAATAGGTAGCGACGCTTCACTTCCTCAGCCTCCTCAAAACGAAGTTCCTCTGCTAAACGCTGCATCTCGTCCATCATCTCACGCTGTATCTTTCGCGTGTTGCCTTTCAGTATTTCGCGTGCCTGAGCTATATTCTTCTGATACTCCTCAAATGTCTGTTTAGCCACACAAGGTCCCATGCATTTCTTGATGTGATAATCCAGACACACCTTGTATTTTCCTGTTTCTACACCCTCCTTCGTCAGCGGTTGACGACAGGTGCGTGGATGGTACAGTTCCTTGATCAAATCAAGTACTGCATACATGGTGCCTACATGTGAATAGGGACCATAGTATGTGCCCCATTTCTTATTGATGGTACGTGTTTTGAAAATACGTGGAAAAGGTTCGTTGGTGATACAGATTGAAGGGTAGGTCTTACCGTCTTTCAACAGTACATTATAACGTGGATTGTACTTCTTGATGAGTTCGTTTTCAAGTAGTAAAGCATCCTCTTCTGTGTTGACAACTGTATAGCTGATGTTATGGATTTTTGAAACTAGTACTTTGGTCTTGAATCGATCAACCTCGGTGTGGAAATATGACGAAACGCGCGACTTCAGATTTTTGGCTTTGCCTACATATATAATAGTACCCTCTTCATCATAGAACTGATAGCTGCCAGGTTTTTCTGGCAGCCGTGCTACGATGGTCTTCAGGTGTTTCAGCCTTTTCTCGTTGTCTTCCTTCGTCATGTTTCCTAATCCCTTTATTTACGGTCTTTTACAGCGCCTTTGTTTCACGTGGAACACTAAATGGTCAAGAGTGTTGTCAGGTCAATACCCTTAAACTCATCACGTCCGTGAAGTCCTTCGTCTGTAATCTCAATGATGAAGTTCATGAACACCTTTTTGGGGTGGAAGTGCTGTACCAGGTTGTAGGCAGCCTTTGCTGTACCACCCGTTGCCAACAGATCGTCGTGAATCAGTACAACATCGTTTTCATCGATAGAGTCTAAGTGCATCTCAATGGTATCGACGCCATATTCTTTGGAGAACGATTCCTTGATGGTGGTGTAGGGCAGTTTTCCTGGTTTTCTTGCCAGCACCACACCAGCACCCAATTTTACGGCAAGGGCAGCGGCCATAATAAACCCACGACTCTCTATGCCGACAATCTTGGTGATGCCCTTGTCTTTGTAAATTTCATAAAGTTCATTCACCATGATTTGCATGCACTCAGCATTCTTGTAGAGAGTGGTTACGTCGCGGAAGTTGATACCCTTCTTGGGGAAATCGGGAATGCAACGCAAGTTGTCTAATAGTACTTTGTTGTTCATTTTCAATGAGTTATAATTGTTAAACATCTTATTTGTTTCACGTGGAACACCCTTGTGGCTTATGGGCTTATGAGTCTTATAGGACCTATGGGACTCATGGCCTTATAGGGCTTGCTACCTTCCCAATAGCACCAACAGCACATTGATGTCGCTGGGTGACACCCCAGGAATGCGACTGGCCTGAGCCAGCGTCTCTGGGTCGATGGCAGTCAGTTTCTGACGAGCCTCCGTTGAGAGCGATTGTATGTCGTTGTATGTAAAGTGTCCCTTGATGCGAATATTTTCCAGACGATGCATCTTTTCTGCAGCCTGTCGCTCGCGTTCAATATATCCCTTATATTTGATTCGCACCTCGGTGGCTTCGGCAATTTCTTCTCTGCGATTTTGAATCCGATCGAGTACCTCGCGGAATTCTGGCACGATCTCAGACAGGTTGTCGAAATTCAATTGTGGACGAGCTACGAGGCCCTCCAACTTCACACCAAACTGGAGTGGGGTGGTGCCAAGGCGCTCCAGTGCAGGATTGATTTCTTTGGCCTTGATGGGGAAATTCTTGCAAAAGTCTTCGATTTCTTCGATGCAATTTTTCTTTTCCATCCACCAGTCGTAACGCTCTTTTGTGGCAAGACCAAGCTCGAAAGCACGCTCCGTCAGTCGTGCATCCGCATCATCTTGACGGAGTAGTATGCGATACTCGGCTCTTGATGTGAACATGCGATAGGGTTCGTCAACACCTTTTGTCACCAAGTCATCGATGAGAACACCAATGTAAGCCTCGTCGCGATGCAGTATGAATTCTTTGGTTCCATCGCATTTTAATGCTGCGTTGACACCTGCCATCAGACCCTGTCCGGCCGCCTCTTCGTAGCCTGTCGTACCATTTACTTGTCCTGCCATGAAGAGTCCGTCAATAATCTTTGATTCCAACGAGTGTTTCAGCTGGGTTGGGTCGAAATAATCGTACTCAATAGCATAGCCCGGTCTATACACCTTGACATCGCGTAAGGCTGGTATGTGTTTGAGTGCGCTGATCTGTACATCCATCGGAAGTGATGACGAGAATCCATTCAGATACATCTCGTTGGTGTCCTCTCCTTCGGGTTCCAAGAATAGTAGGTGCTGGTTCCTGTCTGCAAAGGTGACCAGTTTTGTTTCTATCGATGGACAATAGCGAGGGCCGATGCTCTGAATCTGTCCATTGTATAAAGGAGAGTCAGCCAGACCTGAACGAAGAGTCTCGTGAACCTTTTCATTGGTGTAGCACTCCCAGCAGGGTAGTTGCTGTAGTGTGTGTTTGGCATTATAGAAATATGAAAATTGGTAGGGTCGGGTAGTGCCAGGCTGTTCCGTCATATCTTCGAAGTGAACACTACGTTTGTCGATGCGGACAGGTGTGCCCGTCTTCATCCTTGCTGAGCGTATGCCGTGACGTGTGATACTCTCTGTGAAGTCTTTGACTGCAGGTTCGGAGATGCGTCCGCCAGGATGCATCTTTCTGCCAATGTGGAGCAATCCGTTGAGGAAGGTGCCTGCTGTGACGATAACACAACGGGCGTGAATCTCGGCTCCCCAGATGGTGCGAACGCCGAGGATGTGCTTGGTCGAGGGCAAACCTCGACCCACACTGGAGGGTGTTGAGGAAGAGGACTCTTCTACCAGAAGCTCGCAGGCCTGGTCTTGCCAGATATCGAGATTGGGTGTTTCGTCGAGCACGCTGCGCCATTGCCAGATGAACTTACCACGATCGCACTGGGCTCGCGGACTCCACACGGCAGGTCCTTTTCCGATGTTCAGCATACGGAACTGGATGCTTGTGGCATCGGTGACCCGTCCCATCTGACCTCCCAGAGCGTCAATCTCGCGAACGATCTGTCCTTTGGCGATGCCACCAACGGCAGGATTGCACGACATCTGCGCAATCTTGTTCATGTCCATTGTTACCAACAGCGTCTTAGCACCCATGTTGGCCGAGGCACAAGCAGCCTCGCATCCAGCATGTCCGCCACCGATAACGATTACATCATATTTCAGTATCATGATTCATTGCAATTTCGATGCAAAATTACAAAAAAGTTCGGAAAATCAACATTTTCTCACATAAAAGCTTTGTGATGTCACATTTTTGTATTAATTTTGTACCCTTGAATTACGCGTGCGTACCTAATTATGGGTACAGGCGCATGTGCCTGTGAAGGTATCATCGTCGTGTTGACAAAAATCTATAATACTAATATTTCATTAAAAATCAACAATTTATGTGGTTATTCAATTCTTCAGTTGGTAGAAAAGTGGTGATGTCAGTAACTGGCGTCGCACTGATCTTGTTTTTGACTTTCCACTGTTGCATGAACATTGTTGCGCTTTTCTCGGGCGAAGCTTACAACACCATTTGTGAGCTCCTGGGAGCCAACTGGTATGCGGTAGTGGCAACGTTGGGTTTGGCTGCTCTGGCAGTGATTCACATCGTGTATGCCTTCATTCTGACGGCTCAGAACCGTAAGGCTCGTGGTGACAACCGCTACGAAGTGGCTACAACGGTTAATGCCGGTAAGGTGGAGTGGGCTTCTAAGAACATGCTGGTGCTGGGTATTATCATCTGCCTGGGCCTGCTGCTTCACTTGTTCAACTTCTGGTACAACATGATGTTTGCTGAGTTGTTCCCATCCATTCACTATGATGGTGCTCCTGCCGATGGTTTCGGTAAGATTATCACAGTTTTCTCTTGTCCTGTCTATGTGGTGCTCTACATTGTATGGCTTGTTGCCATTTGGTTCCACCTCTCTCACGGCTTCTGGTCAGCTATGCAGACCTTCGGTTGGAGTGGTAAGGTGTGGCTGAAGCGCTGGATGTGCATTGGTAATATCTATGTTACCCTGCTTTTCCTGGGCTTCCTCGTAGTAGTGCTGGCTTTCGCCTTCGGCTTTGCTCCCAGTCTTTGTGACGGTGGTGCTGCTGATTGCTGCGGAAAGGTTGCTGACTGTTGCAAAGAGGCTGCTGCCACTTGCGGAAAGTAATTATGGATTATGAATTAAGCATTGAAAAGAAATTATGGCAAAAGTATTAAATTCAAAGATTCCTGCAGGTCCCGTACCTGAGAAATGGAAGGAATATAAGGCTCATCAGCGTCTGGTTAACCCTAAGAACAAGCTGAAGCTCGACGTTATCGTCGTTGGTACCGGTCTGGCAGGTGCTTCTGCAGCTGCTTCACTCGCAGAGATGGGCTTCAACGTGTACAATTTCTGTATTCAGGACTCACCCCGTCGTGCTCACTCTATCGCTGCTCAGGGTGGTATCAACGCTGCCAAGTGCTACCAGAACGATGGTGACTCTGTCTATCGTCTGTTTTATGACACCGTGAAGGGTGGTGACTATCGTGCCCGCGAGGCCAACGTTTATCGTCTGGCAGAGGTTTCTAACAATATTATCGACCAGTGCGTGGCTCAGGGTGTTCCCTTTGCTCGTGAGTATGGTGGCATGCTGGCCAACCGTTCTTTCGGTGGTGCTCAGGTGAGCCGTACCTTCTATGCTAAGGGTCAGACCGGTCAGCAGCTGCTGCTGGGTGCCTACTCTTCACTGAGTGCTCAGGTGCAGGCTGGTAAGGTGAAGCTTTTCACCCGTTATGAGATGGAAGACGTGGTGATCGTTGACGGTCGCGCTCGTGGTATCATCGCCAAGAACCTGACGACAGGTAAGCTGGAGCGTTTCAGCGCCAACGCCGTTGTCATCGCCACTGGTGGTTACGGAAATACCTACTTCCTCTCTACCAACGCTATGGGTTGTAACTGCTCTGCTGCCGTTCAGTGCTATCGCAAGGGCGCTATGTTTGCCAACCCCTCTTACGTTCAGATTCACCCCACCTGTATCCCCGTTCACGGTGACAAGCAGTCTAAGCTGACGCTGATGTCTGAGTCTCTGCGTAACGATGGTCGTATCTGGGTGCCCAAGAAGCTGGAGGACGCTAAGGCTCTGCAGGCAGGTACCAAGCAAGGTTGGGAGATTCCTGAGGAGGATCGTGACTACTATCTGGAGCGCCGCTATCCGGCCTTCGGTAACCTCGTTCCCCGTGACGTTGCCTCTCGTGCCGCTAAGGAGCGTTGCGACAAGGGCTTCGGTGTCAACAACACTGGTCTCGCCGTGTTCCTCGACTTCTCTGAGTCTATCAACCGCCTCGGCCTCGATGTCATCATGCAGCGTTACGGTAACCTGTTCGAGATGTACGAGGAGATCACCGATGTATTCCCTGGCGACGTTGCCAACGAGATCAACGGTGTGAAGTACTACAAGCCCATGATGATCTATCCTGCTATCCACTACACGATGGGTGGTATCTGGGTTGACTACGAGCTGCAGACCACTATCCCTGGCCTGTTCGCTATCGGTGAGTGTAACTTCTCTGACCACGGTGCTAACCGTCTGGGTGCTTCTGCTCTGATGCAGGGTCTGGCCGATGGTTACTTCGTGCTGCCTTACACCATCCAGAACTATCTGGCTGACCAGGCTGTTTGGCCAAAGGTTTCTACCGATCTGCCTGAGTTTGCTGAGGCTGAGAAGGCCGTTGACGCTGAGCAGGACCGTCTGCTGAACATCAAGGGTAAGCGTTCTGTCGATTCTATCCACAAGGAACTCGGCCACATCATGTGGGAGTATGTTGGTATGGGTCGCACCGCTGAGGGCCTGAAGACTGGTCTGAAGAAGATGCACGAGCTGGAGAAGGAGTTCGACACCAACCTGTTCGTTCCTGGAACGAAGGAAGGCTTGAACATCGAGCTCGACAAGGCTATCCACCTGCGCGACTTCTTCACCATGGGTCAGCTTGTCGCTTTCGACGCTCTCTCTCGTAATGAGTCTTGCGGTGGTCACTTCCGCGAGGAGTATCAGACCGAGGAAGGCGAGGCTAAGCGCGACGACGAGAACTACTTCTACGTAGGTTGCTGGGAGTACAAAGGCAAGGGCAACGAGCCTGAGCTCTCTAAGGAACCTCTGGAGTACGAGGCAATCAAGGTACAAACACGTAACTATAAGAATTAGTTCTTGAGTTTTTAAGTTTTTAAGTTCATAAGTTCTTTGGCTGATATGGGAACATACAGAGATTTAACGGTTTGGCAGAAGAGTATGACTCTTGCCCGAAGGATATACGAGATTACTACTCGTTTCCCTGAGGACGAGCGTTTTGGCTTGGTGAGTCAGATGCGTCGCTGTTCTGTTTCCATTCCTTCTAACATTGCAGAAGGTTATGGCAGAGAGACAGAAAGGGAACATTCACATTTTCTGTTTGTATCCCTTGGATCGTCAAATGAGTTAGAGACTCAGTTGATACTCTCTAATGGCTTCGGATATGTCGAAGAAAAATGCTATCAAGAAATTATGGACTTAAATTTAGAGGTCAACAAGATGCTCTCCTCTTTAATATATAAGCTGAGACATCCTGACCCAAATAACTTATAAACTCATAAACTTAGTAAGTTCTTGAGTTGACAAGTTCATAAGTTTCTAAGCAAAATTGGATTCAGCGAACGAAAACTCATAAACTCACAAACTGATAAACTCAAAAACTCAAAAAAAATGGCTAAGAATATTTCATTCACAATAAAGTTCTGGCGCCAGAACGGCCCCAAGGACCAGGGACATTTCGACACCCACGAAATGCACGATATTCCCGATGATACCTCGTTCCTCGAGATGCTCGACATCCTGAACGAGGAACTCATCAACGAAGGCAAGGAGCCCTTCGTGTTCGACCACGACTGCCGCGAGGGTATCTGCGGTATGTGCTCGCTCTACATCAACGGTACGCCTCACGGCAAGACTGAGCGTGGTGCTACCACCTGTCAGCTCTACATGCGTCGCTTCAACGATGGCGACGTGATTACCGTAGAGCCTTGGCGCTCAGCAGCCTTCCCCGTGATCAAGGACTGTATGGTCGACCGCAATGCCTTCGATAAGATCATCCAGGCTGGCGGTTACACCACTATCCGCACAGGTCAGGCTCAGGATGCCAACGCTATCCTGATTCCTAAGGAGGATGCCGACGAGGCTATGGACTGCGCATCTTGCATCGGCTGTGGCGCTTGTGTAGCAGCTTGTAAGAACGGTTCAGCTATGCTGTTCGTATCATCTAAGGTTAGCCAGCTGGCACTGCTCCCACAGGGCCGTGTAGAGGCTGCCCGCCGTGTGAAGAACATGATTGCCAAGATGGACGAGCTCGGCTTTGGTAACTGCACCAATACTCGCGCCTGCGAGGCTGTCTGCCCGAAGAACGAGACCATCGCCAACATCGCTCGCCTCAACCGCGAGATGATTAAAGCTAAATTGGCAGATTAATCGCACGTACATTATTATAATAAGAGCAGCGCATCCATTACGGGTGCGCTGTTTTTCAATAACCCCTTGTCCTGTTCCTTTCCCGCGGATTCCATCCGCAGAACCACTCACCTCTCAACCAGCAGCCGTCCAATCTCGTTCAAGGCTACGAATCGGTATCGCTGTGATTCCACGGAGATGGGGCGGTAACTAAAGTGCTTTGCTTTAGCCTTCCGTCGCAAAGCCTCCTCCGTTGCCTTCATCACAACCGGATTCACAAAAGCACTTCCCTCAGGCTCCATCAGCAACAGCTGACCTTTCGAACAAGCCTCGAAATAAACCCCACCAGGTTTGTAGAAACGCTCATGAGGCGACCCCTCCTTTGGAAAACCGTCGTTCAGCAACACCACCAACGGGTATCCCTGTTCGCGCACCATTCTGGCAATTTTCTGCTCACCTTTGCTGATTGCCGCCGTATAGGTCACCGCCCCATTATGCGCTGCCGCCAACACCTGTTGCAGCCGTTCCTCTATTTGCCCATCGCTGGCTTCGCGGCTCATTTCCATCAACTGTCGTTCAGGCCAATCCAACAAGAAGTGGTTACCCAAAGATGTGAACTGCAACCCACATACCTCCGTCTGACGATGCATCCTGAAAAGATCTGGATTCTGCCTGCGCTGCCAAGCACGTTCTGCGTTGGCCTTCACATATTCTATCATGGCATGCAACTGCCCTTTGTGCGTTAGCACACGATAGAATGGTGGCGCGTCATATATATTTTCAACACCCCCCAGTTTGCGAGCTTCCCCTTTGCATCCCTGCATATAGCCACGCACCACCTGCCTGATACTACGGGGCATTGTTCGCTTTACCTGAAGCACCATATGATGATGGTCAGGCATCACTTTATCAGCTAGGATCTTTATCTCAGGACACAACTCCAACAACCTGCGCTGCTGATTGATGAGAGCCCAACCAATCGCGGTCTTTTCGATGACAGCCTCAGAACCGTTATGCGTAAGCTTGCCAAACAGCGTTTGCCGTGAATTGGCCACCATCGTTACATGTACGATGCATGGTTTGCGCCATGCGCCTGGCTCCAACCACGTGAAGGTCTCGTTTTTAGGAGTATTTACATTCTCGTTTGTCATTGGCAAATATAATTTGCAGTCAAGCGACGGAACATCACAGTTTTGTCCCACTTTTTCACTATTGTCCCGTCCTTTTTCCGTTATTCTGTTCCTTTCTTACTGCCCCGTTTCTTCCACTATTGTCCCGTTCCATTCTCGTGGATTGTATCCGCATCCGCAGAACCTGTCCACAAAGGTAATCATTATTTTGCAAACCTCTGCAAATAATGCAAATTATTATTGAGTTCCCGTCCCTTTCCTCTCTGTCCCGTCCCTTTCCTTTCTGTCCTGTCCATTTCCTCTCTGTCCCGTCCCTTTCTTGCGGATTTTATCCGCACTTTTAAGATTGCGATATTATACAGCACCCCTCGAGCAACGAGCGTCTCCTTGGTAGGCAAGGAGCGTCTCGGTGGTCACCACCGTCTTACCCCTTGTTCACCAAGGAGACGCTCGGCGCTATGCAAGGAGACGCTCCTTGCTCGAGGGCACCTCTTTCACTCCGAAAAAGTGCGTCATTCACTTCCAGCAACTGCGTCATTCTCTTCAAGGAAATAACACACTTTTTTGTTTTTGTCCAAGACTTAACATAGATTTTTGCTATCTTATTGATATTTAAGATATTAACACTCAAAATGGGGCCTCAACACCTAACATAAGAGTTAACATAGACCTAACATAGACCTAACGTTACCTCTATGTTAGGTCTATGTTAGGTGATACGTTAGGTCTTTGGCCCCTATAATCGCTGGAAAGCCCCATAAACAGGGACTTTTTCCTTTTTCAATGTTAGGTCTCGGCAAAAATGAAGAAAACTTTCATAAAAAACAGTCCTTCTCAGATTTTTAATGTATTGTTAGTTTTTCCCTCATCCCTCACATAATTGCTGAAAACCCCTTTCTACAAAGGCTATTCAGCACGGGAGGGTTGTTTTTTACCCTCACATTACCCTCACATCACCCTCCCTAATCCCTCTTCACTCTTCCTCCACTTTCCCTTCAATTTCTATCTATTCTGTCTCTAATCCGCTTTCCTTTTATGTGAGGGTGATGTGAGGGTAATGTGAGGGTAGGAATGGAACCCTCACATGCCAAACCCCCTTTGTACAAAAGCGATTCCGAGGATTATGTGAGGGTTGAGTTTTTTTCGCGATAAGTGCAAAAAAACAAAGGGCGACGATGTATCTGCCCTTCCGTCACATCCAAGTTTTTGAAAAAAATTGAGGCAAAAGTATTTGTGTTTGCGAAAAATATGCTATCTTTGCATCATATTACTAATAAACTGTAAACGAGACAGGGTTAGCCTTTGGTGCAATTGATGAATAACAAAGAAGATAGAAAGAACTTTTCCATTTACAGCTCGCCTTTTGAAGAAGAAAGAGAGGCGTGGGAAGAAATATATGGTCTCGAGGATTTTGAAGAATACGATAGTTGTTCCGATTACGAAGATTACGACTATAGTCAAAATGAATTGAGGAAAAATAGGATATATGATTTAGACGAATTTGTTTTTCCAACTTCTTTTGTTAGTTTCGACTTCGAGAATCTCTTCCCGCAACGAGTTACCGCTTGCTCTGTTGGTATGGTCAAATATAAGAATGGAGAGAAAGTTGACCAATACTACACGCTTATTCGTCCGCCATTTGATTATGAAGGTAAAAGAGGGTCGGCTTTGACTTGGATTCATGGTTTTACTGAGGATAAACTTAAAGACGAGAAGACATTCGCTGAAATTCTCCCTGAAATGGAAGCTTTTATTGAAGGCTTGCCACTCGTCGCTCATAATGCGTGTGTAGAAAGAGCATGCATTCATGATTGTTGCGCCTATTATAATATAGAAACTTCGATTCCTTACGAAGACATAATGGATACTTATCTACTATCAAAGGCGATTGATAAAAAACTTGGAATGACTATCAGCGGGGCTGGTTCATACTCACTTAATATTGTTTGCAGACGATTTGGGGTAAAGGAACTTCGTCACCACCACGCTTGTGATGATGCGGAAATGTGTGGTAATCTCTTTCTCATCTTACCAAAATATCTCTCAGGCGAATTGGAGTTTGATGCTTCTACACGAGAAAAAGCGCCAGATTATTGGACCAAAGATACATCATTTGGCAGCAACATCTACCAATCTTATGCAGCAAGAGGCCATAAAAATCTTTGTGGTGATGTGCTTAAGAAAGATTTGACATGTGCAGACCCTAACAATCCTTTTTATGACAGGAAGGTAGTTATAACAGGCATATTCAATATCGATAGACAGGAATTAGCTGACCGACTAAAAACAATGGGAGCCGACATAGATACGGGAGTAAGTAGTAAGACAAACTATCTTCTTATTGGAGAAGAGCCTGGCCCTTCAAAACTGAGGAAGTTTGATGAACTAATTACTGCAGGAAAAGATGTTCGCAAGATATATCAAGAGGATCTGGATTTGATTCTTGCAGGTAGGGAGTATGAAAAGTACCATACAGAGATACCTGTAACATCTAAGTCTAAAGCAGACCTTCATAAAGATAGAAAAACTACATGGCCCAATTTGGTGAAGAAGTTCAAACAATATGTGGAAGGAGAGAAAGTAGAGTTTACCGAACGTGAATTGCAAAGTGAGGATTATCGTCTTTTGAGCCTTTACTACAAGCAACAGCAAAAGGTGGCTACGACAAAGGATACTGTTCTTGTTAATCTGCGGGAATTGGACGAGGCATGTGAATGTAAATTTAAGAAGGCAATTCTGGCTTGCTTCGATGAAGGTGAGGATTTAACAAAAGAGCTTGCCTATGAACGAATGCAGAAAGTATTCACAGAATATGGTTTGAATTTCAAAGCAAAGGCATGCGTACTAACAGAATTCGGTGTCGAATTCAAAGAATATAAAGCGGATAAAGTACTTCATCTTAAAATTCTTCATTTACCTAATCTTTGATAATAATGTGATTATGATACAACAGGATTTATTTGGCGACTTTGCCATCAATCAACAAAACCCACTCACCGATCGTCGAGTTGGTTTCATTGGTACGTTTAAGAAATCTTCCCGTGCTGAACTTATAAGGAAAGTGAAGGCATATGGAGCAAAAGATAGCAGTAAAGACGGATTGACTCGTGACACCCAAATACTTGTTATTGGTTGCGATGTAAAACAGGAAACGTTGAATCGCTTGCTTTGCTATGAGCACGACGGCTGGAAACCTCTGAAGATCAAGGAAGCAGAGTTGCATGACATATTCAATGGTCATTATGCAGGATTTGAAACGCCGCCTGTAGTAAAAAAGCAAATAAGCATCGATATGTCATATTATAACTGGACTCCTCCTGTATATGCGAAAGATGATAACGACGACGATGATACTGGTATTCGATGTTCTTCCCCTCTTGTCTATGGAGAGGACAATCCAATTTCTGGAATGGAGATATATGTCCCAAACAAACCTAATACGAATATGGGTATCATCCAGCAATTAATAGGCAACTTCGGAGGCTTCGCAAATAAAGAATATTTTGATGATACGAATGTCATAATGTTGAGCGAAGAGACCCTACGGCAATTGGAGCAAGGTATTAAGGACGAAATAATCACTGATATAGAGAAGCACTATAACGATAGTTCTGCCAAGTTCTTCAACATTCAGTTTACAAGCGAGCCAGACTTTATCAATTGGGTGAAGAAGAGAATGGAAAAATATCCTGATGAGAGTACAATGAAGTTGTTGGAGCAATATGGAAAAGTACACTAGGGACAGGTGACTGACACCATTAACTCGCGTAAGGATTCTTGCGCGAGTTTTTCTGTTTGAGCGGAGGTCATTTGTTATGTCATGAATCTCCTTACTTTTTTTCATTTATGTTTTATTTTTTTCTTTAGGTTGCATAGCAACTATTTTGTGGGTGTCTTTGTGTTTTTATTCGAGATAAATTTGTATTTTTGCCCGGTGATGCGACTAATCCCACAATAAAACTATTAGAGAAAAATATTACTAATTATGAAAAAACTGTTATTGCCTCTTCTGCTGATGGTGGCAGCGTCTGCACAGGCTGCGGACAACAACCCCGTGTTAACGATTGAAGGTGGTCAGGTGCAAGGTGTGCTGGCCGATGACCATCCTGATGTGTTTGTGTATCGTGGCATTCCCTATGCCGCTCCTCCCATCAAGGAGAACCGTTGGAAGGCGCCACAGCCCGTAGTGCCCTGGAAGGGTGTGAAGGTGTGCGACACCTTTGGACGTCCCAGCTATCAGGCCATCCAATATACTGGTGGTTACTATACTGAGTGGGGCTATGGCAAGGAGGCCGCCTTCAGTGAGGATTGCCTGTACCTGAACGTGTGGACGAAGGCCCCTGGTCAGGTCAACAAGAAACTGCCCGTAGCCCTGTGGATTCATGGTGGCGGCTATCGCGAGGGCTTTGGTTCTGAACCCGAGTTCGACGGTCAGGAGTGGGGCGCCAAGGATGTGGTGCTTGTCACCATCAACTACCGTCTGGGCGTCTTCGGCTTCCTTGTTCATCCCTTGCTGGCAGAAGAGAGTCCCAACAAGGTTTCTGGCAACTATGGTATCCTCGACCAGATTGAAGCCCTGAAATGGATCAAGAAGAACATTGAGCAGTTTGGTGGCGACCCCAACAACGTGACTATCTTCGGACAGAGTGCTGGCGGTGGCAGCGTTCGCACATTGTGCGAGAGTCCGCTGGCTCGTGGTCTGTTCCACAAAGCTGTGATTATGAGTGCTCAGGGACTGAGTATTCCCAATCCCAACGGTGGTGGCATGATGGGTGGCCGCTATAGTGGCGGTTCCATGGAGGATGCTTTGGCCAAAGCCAAGAAGGTGTTCGACTGGGCCGGACTGACCGACCTGCAGAAGATGCGCGCAGCATCTACAGAGACCATCTTTGCCCTCAACACACTCTATCATCAGATCAATACCGACGGACAGCCCGCTAATGGTTTTGCAGCGATGTTCAGAGGTCTGCCATTCATGCCGATGATTGACGGTTATGTCAGCGAGAAGAGCTTCGACGATGCCACCCGTGAGGGTACGCTGGCCGATGTGCCTTATATGATTGGTTTCACGCTGAACGATATGGGTAATATGGCTCCCAATATTGCTGAGTTCTGTAAGGTGCGTGCCGAGAAGGGCGGCAAGGCCTGGGCCTATGAGTTTGCCCGTCCGTTGCCCGATGATGGCTCTCATCCCGAGGTGACGCAGCGCCTGAAGGGTGCTTTCCACAGCAGCGACCTCTGGTTTGTGTTCAAGAGCCTAAAGCATTGCTGGCGTCCCTGGACCAAGGGCGACTGGGATCTCTCAGAAAAGATGCTCACCGCCTGGACCAACTTCGCCAAATACAGCGATCCTAACGGTCCCAAGGGTGGTGCCTGGAAGCCCTGCACAGCCCAGAATCCCAAGTTTATGGTGTTCAAGCTGAACGAAAAGGATGCTGAGGCTTCGGCCTATGGCGAGCCCGAGATTGCTTCTCAGCCTCAAGGTTTTCCTTTCTGAGGTAAAGAATGATGCCGTTCAGAATGTTAATCTTCCCTAACAAATCGTAAGAACATTTGACTTTTTGTAGCCAATGACGTCTAAACAGCTGAGAGAAAACCCCTAACTAAACATCATCTATGAGGAAAATTATTACGATGGTTGCTGCCTTTGCAGCAATGACGGCATCAGCTCAGTTTGGTGCCCAAAGAGGAAACCCCGTTGTTCCTTCAGAAAAAGCGGAGGTTGAGGATTTCAAACCAGCTACAACCAACCAGGAGAACAAGCAGTTCCCTGCAGTGAACTCAAAGCGTCAGGTACGTGCCCAGATAGTGGCACCCAAGGCCACGTTCGTAGGTCTTGACATCGCAGGTAAGATCTACGAGATGACCAAGGACGAGAACGGCGTATGGACTGGCACTTCAGAACCTCAGGACGAGGGCTTCCACTATTACCAGCTCAATATCGACGGAGCCAATGTACCCGATCCAAACAGTAAGTACTACTATGGCGCCAGTCGTTGGGGCAGTGGTATCGATATCCCCGCTACCGACGAGGCGTTCTACACAGTGAAGAACGTGCCTCAGGGTTCTATCAACGAGGTCTATTACTGGTCGAAGGTGCAGGAGAAGATGCGTCACGGATACATCTATCTGCCCCATGAGTACTATACAAACCCCACAAAGAAGTTCCCAGTGCTCTATCTGCAGCATGGTATGGGCGAGAACGAGACGGGCTGGAGTGCTCAGGGAAAGACGGGCATTATCATGGACAACCTGATTGCTGAGGGTAAGGCCGTGCCGTTTATCATCTTCATGGATAACGGTCTCGATACACGTCGTCCAGGCGATCCCAGTCCTGAAGAGATGCGTAAGCAGTTTGCCGGCCAGCGTCCACAGGGAGGTCCTGGTGGTCCTGGTGGTCGTCCAGGCGGTTTCGGCCGAGGCGGTTTCGGCAATTTCTTTGAAGCTTTCCAACAGATTCTGCTGACAGACATCATTCCTATGGTCGAGAGCAACTACCGTGTGATTGCCGATACTGAGCACCGTGCTATGGCCGGCCTGTCGATGGGTGGTATGCAGACCCACGGCATCACGCTGGCTAACCCCACGACATTTGCCTATGTGGGCATGTTCAGCGGCGGCACATTCAATGTTGACGAGCTGAAGGATGCTGCCGACTTCAAGAAGACCAACAAAGTGCTCTTCATGAGTGCTGGCGGTAAGGAGACCCGTATGGCTGAAGGTGACGGTAGTGTAGGCAAGGCTGCTGAGAACCTGAAGGCTCTGGGCATCAACGCCTACAGCTACGTATCGCTTGGAACGGCACATGAGTGGCAGACCTGGCGTCGCAGCCTCCATGAGTTTGCACAGCTCCTATTCAAATAATGCTTCTTATTCCAAATGCGAAACGCATAAGAGCAGCAAATATTAGTGTAAGAAAAAGCCGCAACTCGGAAAAGGGTTGCGGCTTTATTAATGAGATAATCTATCGACTTATGCGAAAGGATTCTCTGTGGGATAGAAGTTACCCTTCGGGAAGTTGTAGTCGATCTCGTCCACGGGGATGCCCATGTACTTGAGAACCTCCCAGAGATACTTACCCTGATGGCCGAACATAACGGCGCAGTGGTGTGGGTAGTGCTTCTCGATGAGGACGTGACGATAGAAGCGGCTCATGTTCTTGATACCGAAGATACCGATAGAACCGAATGAGCGTGTAGCTACAGGAATAACCTCGCCCTGAGCGATGTAAGCGCGGAGCTTGGTGTCGGCAGTAGACTGCAGACGATAAACTGTAGCCAGACCTGGCTGGATGTCACCCTCGAGGGTACCGTTAGTAACCTCAACAGGCAGAGCGCGAGCCATAATGCGCTGGAAGCACATCTGGCAGT
>CAMVDU010000007.1 GCA_947166345.1 uncultured Prevotellaceae bacterium | reverse complement strand
TTAAACGATGTTAAAAGACAGACCAATTATTTGGTTTGCAACATAGAAGGGACAGATCCATTGACACATTCTTCATAAAATCCAAAAAAGGGTGTCGTCTTTTTGGCAAAGGCAAGTCCCCTTATCATCATTTCAAAAATTTCTGATTTATGTTATTATTTCTATTTTGTTTTACACTAAATTGCTCAACCTTACGTCTCACAATCCTTAACTTTCAATACTTCACATGTCCCGAAGAAACATAGCCTCCAAAAACAAATTCTGCAAACATTGTATGCAAAGTTAGCAATTTTTGTTTATATGATAAATAATGTGGGCAGATAAATTCTATTTATCTGCTTATTATTATATTCTCAATTGCTTGCAACTATATACGTATGAATATATCATTTGAAAAGAGTCCTTATATCCATAGAAAGGAACTCTTCGGCACTGATACCACCATCACCAACTATAAATGCAGATTTAGGGCGGAACTTATCTCTAAACTTATCAAGTCCTTTAGTATTCTTCTCGGCATTACTTTTCACCTCAATAGCAACGACAGTACCCTTCTTACGAAGGATAAAATCAACTTCATCGGCAAGTTCACGCCAATAGAACACTTCAATGCGATGAACAAAAGCCTGACTGACAATCCAAGCACCAATACCTGACTCAAAGATGCGCCCCCACTCTTTTCGATCCATAATAGCCTGATCGAATGTATGAGGATTATACACCATCTTTAGGGCATTGTTATAAACCTGAAATTTGGGGATACTAGCTCGACGTCTGGCAGTATCAATACTATATTTCTGAAGTCCGCACAACAAACCACTCTCATCAAGCAGATTGAAATAACCTGCTAGAGTAACGGTATTTCCTGCGTCTTGTAATGAACCAAGCATCTTATTGAGAGACAAGAGTTCACCAGAGTAAGAAGCACCAAGTTCAAAAGTCTGACGAAGAAGAGCGGGCTTACTGATAGGTGTATTCATCAGAATATCCTTATTGATGGTTGCATCAATGATTGCCGACTGTATATACTGCTCCCAACGGTCTGCCTCATTTATCAGACCTGCAGCACCAGGATAACCTCCGAAGAAAAGATACTGGTCGAGTGTAAAGCCAAAACACTCTTTCATTTCAGGATAACTCCAATGGGTCATTCGTATTTCTTCGAAGCGCCCTCCTAACGACTCAGAAAGTCCTTTCTCTAAAAGCACACGACTACTACCGAGCAGCAACACCTTAATGTTGCGATCGTGCAAGGTGTCATCATCCCACTCCTTCTTTACAACCTCACTCCAATTAGATATCTTCTGAATCTCATCGATAACAAGAATCATACTATCAAGGCCTTTGCTCTCCTTCAGACTTCGAACAGCAGCCCAACAGTTAGATACCCAAGCAGTATTTGAAGCAGGCACATTATCGGCAGAGAACTGCTGATAAGGTATATCAAAGTCTTGAAGCACCTGCTTAACAACTGTAGATTTGCCAACCTGACGTGGTCCCATTACAACCTGAATGAACTTCCTTGGCTCTTTCAGTCTACTTGTAATTACTTGATATTCAGACCTTTTATACATAACCCAAAATTTTACTCAGTGAAGTGAGTAATTTTACTCAGTGCAAAGATATAAATAATAAATAGAACCACCAAACATTTTACACAAAAAAATACAGTTTGTCTTGTTTTGTGGCTTAAAAAACAAGACAAATTCTAAGTACGAGGCATAAGTAACAAAAATATATTTTAACGCTTTTTTTCAAGCAAATAGCGCGCTCTCAAATTGCCGAGCGTGAGCGATTTATCCAATGCAGAGCCGAGCTTGCTCGTGCTATGCTGAGGCGATGGCGTTTTTCGGGCGAAGCCCAAAGAACGCTGTTCTTTTTGGAAAGGAGGGCGGCCGTCCGCTCGCCGTGGCTTTCGGGGCCGCCCTCCTCTGTGGTTCACATTGTCTGTCTGGCTTGTGCCTTTGGCTCACGTCTGGTGTCCCAGAAAGCGGCAATGTAGAGGGCATCGCCTTTGACATAATAGACAATCTTGTTGAGCCGACGTACTATGATGCTTCGGTAGCATTGTTTACGATGGGCGGAAAGAGGGTCTATCTTGCCCATCGTGGGCATGTCGGCCAAGGCATGCGTAGTCTGTTCAACCTCGTCCATGAATTCCTGACGGATGCGCTCGCCAAAATCCCGCAGGACATATTCCTCTACCTGATGCAACTGGGCGGCGGCTCGCTTGTGCCAGTGAATCTTCATACGCTTACTTTTTCCTTGTGGTGGAACACTTCGTCGTTAGTCAGGTACTCACCGGCCTCAAAGGCGGCTTCTGCCTCGTCAAGCATTTCGTCAATCTCCTGCATCGTGTAGGGGCGCAACTGCTCGTTTTCCTCTTTCTTTGCTTGCTCTATGAGGTGTTCCCCCACCCAGCGCATATTGTTCGGCGAGAGTGTGCCATAGAGATAGTCAAGAAGACTTGTTAGTGTCGCTGTACTCATAACATTTCCTTTATGTTAATTGGTTTCGATGGTGCAAATATACAACAATTTCCCGATATTCCTGCGGTTTATATGGATTTTTTATGCGACGGTAACTCACAGGGGGTCTTGTGAGCCACTCACAGGGGGTCTGTCCGGTCTGTCCCCCTGTGATACCCTTACATCTGTCCCATACTAACAAAAAGTAGCGACGTTCTGGAGTTGAACACCGCTACTTCTTCATTTAATTATAATCAGGTTCTTATCTGTCCCAAATGCTGCTACCACCACCTTGATCGCTAAGATCGAGTTCATCTTCCTGCTGATCATCCCAGCCGCTGGATTGCACATCACTTACTTCACCGCTTACAGTCATAAGCTGTGCCTTGTGCTGTAACTCAATTGCCGTCATAGAGGGCTTTATATATTCCTTCTTCATATCGCTTACTTGACAACTATTTTTTTACCTTTATTGATATACATTCCGCGTTGTGAGGGCTTTCCGCTGAGCTTGCGTCCGTCGTACCCCCACACATTCTTCCAAGAAATTTGCAATGGGAGCAAAAAAATCGGGACTGCGTTAACAGCCCCGATTAAGAGTATGGAGGAAATGCTTATCCCAGCTTGTTGATGTGGGCAGCCAGACCAGACTTCAGGTTGGCAGCCTTGTTCTTGTGGATGATGTGAGTCTTAGCAAGCTTGTCGAGCATCTTCTGTACCTTAGGATACAGTGCTACAGCCTCGTCTCTGTTGGTCATTGCGCGCAACTTGCGAACAGCGTTACGCATGGTCTTGGCATAGTACTTGTTGTGCAGTGCCTTTTTCTTGTCCTGGCGAATTCTCTTCACCGATGATTTGTGGTTTGCCATTTGTTTTGTTTAATTTTTAAATTGTTAATTATCAGCTCGGCCTGTGGGTCTTGCGTCTGGCAGACTGCCCTGGGCGGACTTTTTGAAATGGACAATGGACAATTCACAATTGACAATGTCGTTTTCTGGAAGCCCTCTGTCACCGTTTCCCTTGCGGTTAGCGCTTCTCTGCGCTGATGACAGACAAAAAGCTGTTTGCTGCTGGCTATCAGCCGTTAGCATTTGTAGTCCCTAGGAGAGTCGAACTCCTCTTTAGAGAATGAAAATCTCTCGTCCTAACCGATAGACGAAGGGACCCCTTGCGCTTCGCAAATGATAGATATCTTCGCAAAAGCGGGTGCAAAGGTACGAAAATTAAGTGAAAAGTGAAGAGTGAAAGGTAAAGAATTTGCTATTGCTACACAGAATTTAACTCGCTTTAACATATTTCGGTCTCTATCTTCTTCTCCAAACAGCTAAAAATATGTACCTTTGCAACGATGTTAGTCAAGACAGAGGCCATAGTACTGCATACGATCAAGTATGGTGAGCAACGCGTGATAGTAGATATGTTCACGCGCGAGCAGGGACGCCTGTCGTTTATCGTGTCCCTACCCCACTCGGCCCACGGGAAGTTCAGGAAACAGTACTTCCAGCCCTTGACACTACTGACCATCGAGGCCGACGTGCGCCAGCAGGTCCAGCTGCAGAAGCTGCGCGAGATATCGGTAACGACGCCCCTGCCGTCGCTGCTGACGCAACCCGACAAACTGTCGATAGCCCTGTTCATGGCGGAGTTCCTGTTCCACGCCCTGCGCGACGAACAGCAGGACACGGCCCTCTTTGACTACGTGAGCAGTAGCATAGAGTGGCTGGACAGCAGTCCCCGTCACTATGCCAACTTCCACCTGATGTTCCTGATGCGACTGTCGAGGTTCCTGGGCTTCTATCCGAACCTGGAATCAAGGAATCAAGGACTTACGGAATCACGGAGTTTTGAGGCTCCCTATTTTGACCTGCGGGCAGCATCGTTCTGCGAAACGGCACCCACGCACCGAGACTTCCTGATGCCCCAGGAGGCAGCGCACATCAGCACCCTGATGCGCATGGACTTTGCCACGATGCACCTGTTCCAGCTGTCGAGGGCCGAGCGCAACCGCATACTCGAGATACTGCTGACTTACTACCGTCTGCACCTGCCCTCGTTCCCAGAGCTGCGCAGCGTAGAAGTGCTACGCGAGCTGTACGCATAAAAAACTTTCAGAATCATCACTCCCATTTACACAAAAAAAAGAGCCACGCGGAAACGTGACTCAGTTTGGTTTATGAAGCTTTGCAAGAATTAGCCCAGGCTGATAGCCTCAGAAGGACAAACACTTGCGCAAGTGCCGCACTCTGTGCAGAGATCGGGGTTGATTGAATACTTCTCACCTTCAGAAATTGCCTCTACGGGGCACTCACCTTGACAGGTACCGCATGCGATACAGTCGTCACCAATTACGTATGCCATAATTAAAAATGATTAGTTTGGTTTGTTAATACTCACTTTTGATGATGCAAAGGTAAGTATTTTTTCTGAACTCTACCAACAATTCATGAGGATTTTCAGCAATTTATACGATTTCGAAATAATGTCATATATAATATTGGGCAAAAAAAAGCGTTATATACATTGGACTATGTGGAAAAAACGGCTCATAACCATCGCCCTGCTGACCGTCGCCGTCGTGACAGTCAGCGCACAGCAGCGCAAGGTGCAGAACAAACCTTATATTGATCTGCGCCCCATGCACTTTGGCATATCCATAGGCATGAACCTGCAGGATGTGGAGATGCGCAATGTGGGACCGCAGCTGATGGAGGAAGGCGACAGCCGCACCATCCTCTGCGATGCCGACACCTGGAACCCAGGCTTCAGTGTGGGTGTGGTGGCCGACATGCGACTGACCAACCATCTGGCCCTGCGCGTGACGCCAGCCATGCACTTCGGTTCGAAACACCTGGTGTTTCGCAACCTGGACGACCTGAACGATGCCGGACGACCCCGCGAGACAACACAGGACCTGAAGAATACCTATATCACCATCCCCGTGGACGTGAAGTTCTCGGCAGAGCGCTTCAACAACTACCGTCCCTACGTGCTGGCCGGCGTGACGCCGATGATCAACCTCTCGGGCAAAGACCAGGACTATATCCACCTGAAACGCTACGACACAATGGTAGAGGTGGGTCTGGGTTGCGACTTCTACCTGCCGTTCTTCAAACTGATACCCGAACTGAAGTTCTGCTACAGCCTCAGCAACACCTTCGACAAGGACCACGCCAAGGAACTGAACGATGCCAACCGACGCGTCTTCACCAACAGCATCGACCAAGCATGCTCGAAAATGGTGGTGCTGACGTTGTACTTTGAGTAGGAAAAGTACTCTCAACTCTCAACTTTTATTCGTACTTTGACTACGTCGAAAGTACTTTCACTCGAGAAAATAACAAAAAATTGCATTTTTCTTTGGTTTTCTGCTCGTTTATTCGTACCTCTGACTTCGTCGAAGGTACTCGCACTCGAAAAAACTCAAAAAAAATTTGGTTTTTTGCTCGTTTATTCGTACCTTTGCACCCGCTTTCGACGTAACCGATGGTAGGAAGATAGGAGAGTTGCCTGCTATGTTGCGTCTGAACGATAACAACAATTTAATTTCATTACAAGAAATGGATTTAATTAAGATTGCTGAAGAAGCATTTGCAACCGGCAAGAAGCACCCCCAGTTCAAGGCTGGTGACACGGTGACTGTCGCTTACAAAATTATCGAGGGAACAAAGGAGCGCATCCAGCTCTATCGCGGTGTGGTGATCAAGATCAGCGGCCACGAGGAAAAGAAGCGTTTCACCGTTCGTAAGATGTCTGGCACCGTGGGTGTGGAGCGTATCTTCCCCCTGGAGTCGCCCAACATTGAGAGCATCGAGGTGAACAAGGTTGGTAAGGTTCGCCGCTCTAAGCTCTACTACCTGCGCAAGCTCACGGGTAAGGCTGCCCGCATCAAGGAGAAGCGCGGTACAGTGAAGAATGAAGATTAATCTTCCCTTCATTCCAACATAAAAGAGGATATGTCAAATGGCATATCCTCTTTTTATATGTGTAGGAGTGATCGGCTATTCTATCAATAGCCGATCTTATCCTTCCAGCGCAGGAACCAGTTGCGTTTCTGGTCGAGCTTGTTCACAATCTCGCTTTCCACCTCAGCACGCTTGTCCTCACCACGACGGGCATAGATATAGTTCGTGAGGTAGGTAGCATCATCGTGGCGCAGGGCATAGCGCAGCAGGTCGTAGTAACGCTGACCCTCGAAGGCAAACTCGAGGGCGCCTTCGTCGATGAGCATCTTTTCAACACCCTTCTGCTGATAGGCAATACGGTCCAGCGAGTCGGTAATCAACGTATCGTCGGGCAGCACATAGTCCTTGTTCATATAGGCACAGCCCGTTCCACGGGTGTGGATACCCTGCGTGTTAGCATTGTTGGCAGCAATGGTGGGGTTATAGATGATATAGCCCGAAGCCGTAGCGGGGAAGTCGAACTGCTTCAGCCAGGTAGAGTCGGCGCTGTAGTAAGGCAGAACCTCTTGTCTGATGATGGTGTTGTTGACACCACGCGACAGAATCTGATAGGCGAAGCGCGGATAGCCGGCGCAGTTGAGAGCTTCGGCAAGATGGAGCCACACCATTGTACGACGCCAGATATGCGCATTACGCGACTGGTACTTGTAGATGGCTTGCGTGTTCACGCGATTACCCTGATGATAGGTATAGCCTTTGCTGTAGGCAGCCAGCAGACGCAGGTCGCCATTCATCAACTCTCCCAGGTCCTTGGGTGCATAGACGGTATCCTGATTTTCGGTGATATAGGAATAGGTCTGGGCAGCCGACAGGTCTTGCAGTCCCTGTGAGGGCACGAGGCTCACCTCATGATACTCGTGTGTGACAGGGTCGGTAGAGTTGAAGATGTTACGCAACTGCAGGTAGTTGCCGTTGTAGGGGATAGAGTCACCAGGAATCATCGTGATGAGCTCACTGCTTCCCGACTCTGCCATCAGCGCACCCGTCAGGTTATCGGTCAGAGAAGTCCAGCTGGTGTTGCTCCACGAGATGCGGTTGACGCCCGTAGGATAGGTGCTGTTGGTGCCGTTACGCTCGCTGATGAAACGATAGTACCACATAGCGGCCTCCTTATAGTGGCCTGCCCACAGGTTCAGTTCACCCAGCAACAGCTTGGTGGGGAAATAGAACAGCGACGAGGGGGTCTTGTAACCAATATCGCCGTAGAGGGGATTCTCGCCCACATCGTTCATGCGCTTGGTATAGGGGTCATAGCGCATGTACTGCAGGTCGGCCAGCGGCGTCAGGTCGTTAATCAGCCAGTCGCACACAGACTCAATGTCCCACAAGGGCTGGTTCTCCATCACCTCGGCAGCCTCCTTGGTCAGGATAGGCTCAGTGACGAAGGGAACCCTACCATAGTTGATGGCCAACTGCAGATAGGTCCAAGCACGGTAGCACTTCACGGCGGTCATCTCGCACTTGAAGATCTCCTCGTTACGGCTGTTGCGCAGGGTGGTATCTACATGAGCTAGGAAATAGTTACAGTTGTTAATGACGGCATAGTAGTCGCGTGGCTGGTTGTAGATATTGTCATCGTCGATGTCGAACAATGCCACATTACGCAGGTCGGCAGCAGTAGCGTCGGTCACATCGACCAGATCGCCACGAGCCTCACCCAACAGGATGGTGCGGTCGGCCAGGGCCTGCATCTTACTCATGATACCCGTCACGCTGTAGATGGTGTCGGTTGCGTTGTTCAGATGGTCCTTGTCTGCAAAGAGTACGTGATCTGAATCCTGGTCGAAGAAATCCTCACAGGACGAGAGTGTTGCAGCGCCAAGAAATCCCACCACACCGACAAATATCAGTTTATATGCTTTGGTAATCATAATTATAATCTTCAATTATCAATTTTCAATTACAGGTTAATCTTCACACCAGCTACGATAGAAGGACTTTGAGCCACGCGGCCAAGGTCGATACCCTGACCGATGACTGCCGACGTCATAGCCGACTCAGGATCGGTGCCCAGGTACTTCGAGAAGGTCAACAGGTTGTTGCCCTGAATCCATACCTGCAAGCCCTGGATGAATTCGGACTTCAGAGGCAGGTCATAGCTCAGCGTAGCAGTCTTCAGACGGATATACGAGCCATCCTCGATCCAACGGTCAGAGAAGCGACTGTTGCCCATCGGATCCTGGAACGATACACGTGGGATATCGGTCACCTGTTCTTCCAGCTGCCAACGGGCGTTGAGAGCTGTGGTCTGGTTCATGAAGCGGCTACCCGACTCCAGCTGCTGACGCATGTAGTTGAACACGTCGTTGCCCAGTGAGTAGTTGAAACGCACGTCGAGCTTGAAACGCTTCCATGCCAGTGAGGTGAAGATATTACCATAGATATCGGGGTTGGGGTCGCCGATGACCACACGGTCATCGAGGGCATCGTCACCACCACCGTCAAAGATGCGGCCATCACCGTTCTTGTCGTAGAACTTCATGTCGCCGGCACCAAAGTAGTTCTTGGTGACACCGTTGTCGGCCAGAATATAGAGGGCAGCATCGTCAGCAGCCTGTGTAGAGGCAAAGACACCCTCGGTCTTGTAGCCGTAGAACAGATTGGCAGGCTTGCCCACCTGGGTACGAACGGTTGCACCATAGACCTCATTATCGATGTAGTTCTTTCCATCGACCAGCTCCACAATCTTGTTCTTGTAGTGGCCTACGCTGGCGCCTACCTGCCACTGCCAGTCTTTCAGTGCCAGCACCTTGACAGAAGCTGTCACATCAAAACCTTCGTTGCGCAACTTACCGCCATTGGCCCAGTTCTTCTCAAGACCTGAGAGGAATCCCAAATCCTGGTAGTTCAGGAGGTTGTCGGTAGTCGAACGGAAGTAGTTCAGGCTGACGCCCAGACGGTTGTCAAGGAAGTTAGCCTCGAGACCAGCATTGAAGCGACGGGTCGTCTCCCACTGGATAGAGGTATTGCCGATACCGTCGATGCTCAGGCTGGAGATAGCAGCCAGGAACTGACGGGCGCGGAAATAACTGCGGGCTGCGTAGTAGTCGATATCATCGTTACCACTGACATCGTAGCCTGCTGACAAGCGCAGATAGTCGATACCCTGCACACCCGACATCCAAGGCTCGTTGCTGACAACCCATGATGCCTGTACTGCGGGGAAGATGCCCCACTGCACACCGCCTACCTTCAGACCGTCGGCCTCTCTACCGAAGCGTGACGAGCTCTCTGCCGTCAGGTTAGCCTGCAGGTAGTAGCGGCCCATATAACCGTAGTTGGCTTGTGCATACCAAGCCAGCGAGTTCCAAGAGTCGTTGGTACCACCCAACTGGATGAAGGCACTGTTGTTGCTGATGAACGGGGTCTTATCACTACCCGAGTTATAACCCAGCTGTGAGTTCAGCGTGTAGCTCTCCCAGTTGATGCGGGCACCACCGAAGACATGAATATCGTGGGCATTGTAGCGATTATGCCAGTCAATGCGCGTGTCGCTCATCACCGAGTTCTGCTTTGAGAACATCGAGCGTTTCTCGTTCTCCATCTTCTTGTTCACTGACGACACATAGTAGCTGGGCACACCGTTCAGAGGAATATAGTAGGCCTCGTTGGTGTTGACCAAATTATAGCTGAAGAGCTCGCTCAACGTCAGGTGCTTGTTGATATGGAACTTCGGCGTCACAGCCAGGTTCAGCATGGAGTTCTCGAAGCGGTTCTTGTTGGGAGCATCGGCATACTGGTTCAGGGCAATGGGGTTGGCCAGCTGCCAATTGTAGCTGGACTGTCCGCTCAAAGCCTCCGACAGGTAGTCCTCGTCGCCGATATCCAGAAACGAATTGCTCAGCACACCACGGCTATACACATAGGGGCTCATGAACGGGCTCTTGGTATAGGCCAGGAATGCGGGCGATGTGGGCGTACCCTCATCGTAGCCGGCAGGTGCACCGTCATCACGGATGTTACGCGTCTGGTTAGAGAACGAAGCATCGAAACGCACGTCGAGTTTCTCCAACAGCGAGATGTCGGTATTGAAACGAACGTTCAGACGGTCCATATCGTTGTATTCGAGTGTGCTCTGTGCGCTGGTGTAGCCTACCGACAGGTTGTAGTTGGCCACATCATCACCACCTTCGACGTTGATACCATACTGCTGTGAGATGGCGGTACGATAAACCTGATCCTTCCAGTCGGTATTGTTATGATACTGCGGATAGTAGTAGTTGTCGGGATCGGCGGTGAGGAACTTGAACTCGGTGAGCTTAGTGCCGGTGGTCTTCAACAGTTCCGACACATAGCCGCGATAGTCCTCGGCACCCATCATCGACATGTACTTCGGTTCGAGTGTCACGCCTGCCGAAGCCGTAGCCGTAATACGGGTGGCCATCGACTTGTTACGACGGGTCTCCACGAGGATGACACCATTGGCACCCTTGGCACCATAGAGGGCAGTACCGTTGCGCATCACCGTCACCTTCTCAATATCGGCAGGACTGATGTTGTTCAGAATGTCATTGTAGAAGCCATCGTGCAGCATGGTGCGGCCATACTGCTGTTCGATGATGACGCCATCGACGACAATCAGCGGTTGTGCATTGACATTCAGCGAGTTGAGACCCTGCATGAACATCACGCTACCAACGCCTGGTGTACCGCTGCGCTGGATGGTGTGTACCTGTGCGCCCAACTGCTTCTGCACCTCGTCCTTGATATTGATGGCACTGGTGTAGTGCATGTCGCTGGCAGCATAGTCGCTCCTGACATTCGTCTGCTTGCCATAGTCGGCAGCGAACGACGCAGGATAGAGCATTGCCGTCTTCTGACGGTCGCCCTTCACCAGACCGATGACTTGAGCATTATAGTCGGGGGTCGTGACATAGACTGACGTCACAAATACCGGCACCTTCAACTCATACGTACCATCATCCTCGGTAAGCACACTGTAGCCGTCAATCTCATTGGCACGAACAATGGCACCCGAGATGGGCATACCTGTTGTGGCATCGAGCACTGCACCTTTCACGGTGCGTGTCTCATACTGCTGTTGCTTCACCACTCGGCGAACGGTGGCCACCTCTTCCTGACTGTCTTCGTCATCGTATTCTTCCTGTGCAAAGACACTCATGGGAAGCGCCATCAGCAGCGTGATTCCAAATAATATATGTTTCTTCATTTCTTTCATAATTCAGAATTCATAAATAGATGTCCATTACTACTCGGCTGACTCCTCTTCATGAGGTTTCAGGATAATACAGTCAATACGCATGCGGTCAGTGAAATTTGGAATCTTAGTGTCCGGATTAAGCTGACGGTCGGCATTACGGAGGGCTGTTCTCAATCTGAGCAGCACTTGTGGATCACGCAGTCCCCATGAGCAGGTGGGGAACTGGATGTTCTGACCCAACATCACGGTGTCAACTTGTCCGGCGATAGTCTGGAAGTCCTGACCACTGCCGCGAACGTCCTTCATATCCTTATAGATGTCGGGCACCGTCAGGTTGACATAGCTGGCCTGCGAACCATCTTCCTTGTGATAGCTATAAGCTGCACGGAACTTCACAGGTACGTCATAGTCTTTCTGACCAAAGGTCTCGAGAGTACCGGTAGGTGCGAATACCACATAGAGGTCATAGCCTACGTTCGACAATACATTGGGAATCTTGAAACGGACCTCGGCTGCCGACTGTGCGGTAGGATTGACCAACAAATACTTGTGCTGTGACACCTTGTTATAGAACGGGTTCGATGTGGCTACAGACATCTCTGTCGGCGTAGCGGTGGTCTTCTCGTCAATACCGTCACGGTAGGTACGGCTCTCACCTTCTACGATGACGGTCTGCAAGAAGGTCTGCTTCTTGTCGATATGCCAGTCGTCGCTCTTCAGAACCTGACCGTTACTGCAGGCAACCACCTCGGTACCGTCGAAGATGCCACCCTCAGCAAAGGGCTTCTCATACTGGTAGTACTTCAGGTCCTTATATGTACGGTAGGCGTAAAGCGTAGCGTTGACCGAAAGCACAGAGTCATTGATAGAAGCATCGGTGTTGCGAGTACGGCTGAACACCGTTCCTCTGAGCAATGCCAGACGGGGTTCGGTGTAAGCCAGTGAGTCGCGCTTCTCCACCTTACTGTCGTAGTTGAAGTAAGGCTCGTACTCGGGCACCAGCTCATTCCATACTTTGTTGGTGGGAGCCACCATCCAGTAGGTACTGTCTTCTGAGTTGATTCGACCCAGTTCACCAAACAACTCGTTGGTGAGCACCTTCACAGAGTCCAGATACCAGGTCTTACCGTCAATGATACCACCCGGCACACTCTCGCTGGCGTTGAAGTCGTACTGGTTATACTGGCTCATGAATTTGCCGATGCTGTCGATGTCTTCATCGACGCTCATGTATTCAAATACATTGGGGAAGAAATCAACGGGCTCTTCCATGGTGAACATCACACCATTGCTCTTCAGCTGGTTCTTGGTCAGCATCGTACTGTTGGCCAGCTTGTTGTCGGTCATCAGCAGATACTTGCCATTCATCATGGTGATAGAGTCAGCCTTACCCGATGTGGAATAGTTGTACAGAGCCAGATGGTTATGCACAAACTCCTTGATGGCACGATTGTCCCTATCCTTGATATTGGCAGCCTTCTGCTGCTCGTAAAGGTCAATAATCTCGTTGGCATCAGCCTCGGTGAACTGGGCGTTGACGGGTGCAAAGACCGTGAACACCTGACTGCTGGCCAGCGCCTTGTCGTAGCCGGTAGCCTTCAGCACCTTGGCAAAGTTGCTCAGGTTAGCCTGATCCATCTCAATGGTCTGCCAGATGGTCATACCATCGCTGGCCGTCGGTGCAGAATAGTGGTCGTCCCATTCATCGGAGCATGCCGTGAAGGTGAGGGCTGCCAGAGCAAGCCCCACCACCTTATTATATATATTAGTCATCTTCATAATTGTCAATTATTCATTATCAATTATCCATTAAAGACTACAAGTCATCCTCCTGGACACCTTCATCTACGACACCGTAAACACTCTTCGGCACCAGTTCAATGTAGTCGAGCATGATCTCGTTGTTACCCAGACCCTCTGATACGCAACGGAAGCGCAGGTAATGATCCTCACCCGGCTTGATGTGTGGCGTACAGAGCACGATGCGGATAGTAGCATAGATCTCGGCAAAGTACTGACCGGCATCGCTGGAGCTACCCTTACGATAGGCACCGTTGGCACCGCGGTAGAAACCTTTGTTCTTCAGTTCCTTGCGCTCTTCCAGTTTCTCCTCATCAGTCATACCACCATTCTCGGGTGTCTTGTTGTACTCATCGTCATGCTTGCCCCAGTATTCGCTGCCCAGCAGAGCCTCGTTCTGCATGTCACGACGCATGTCAAGGGGTATACCCTGAGGTGCACCATCGAAATAGATCTGAGCAATACCACGCACACTCATGGCAGCATAGCCCAAGCGAATCTGGTAGTCACCTTCCAGAGGTACTGGCGGGATACGCATAGTCACGTCGAAGTTACCGTTACAAACGAACTCATCACCGCTATATGACCAGAAGCCATAGCGTGGACGACGGTAGCACAGGTAACCGTTGTTACCAATGGTCACACCATCCAGATAGCCGTCGGGGAAGTAGTAGTTGGTACCCCAACGCTCATCGAGACTGGCAGCCTTCTGGTCGTTGGCAGCCTCCCAAAGGCCATTACCCTTCGTGTTCATACGGATGCTGTTAGTCATCAGTTCGGGGAACACGGCTGACATATCCATACGCATGCGGCAGTTCATCACGTCTTCCTTCATGGTGTTATCAAACTTCACCACATCATCCACATAGAAGTAGTAACCGTTCATAGCCTGATGCTTGTAGCCGTCAGACACCTTCGAGGGATCGATGATATGCGAGCCCTCAATATTATAACGGTCATCAACGCGGCGGTTGATGTAGCGGTCGTTCATCTCGCCCACACCCATATACTTACGAACGGTAAGCTTCTCCACTTTCATCAGCGAATAGGGCAACAGGGTGCCATACCACTCGGTGGGGTTCATCTTGTTGATGTCAATACCTATATCATCGACAACGGTCAGCAGGTTGTAACCGTGTGAGTCGCGGTTCAGGATGTGATAGGCCATGAACTTATAGAGCGGATTCTCGGGCTTATCGGCATTCTCCAGACCAGTGTTGATGGTCTCAGGATAGATGGTGCAGGCCAACTCATAGAGTTTCTGCATAGCATTGCCACTGGCCTTGTCAATACCGTACTTGGCCTTCAGGATAGAGTCGGGAACCAGGAAGGCGGTGAAGCCCAACAATCGTTCCTCCGGTGCACGGGCATATTCCTTGATGGGGTCAGACAGACTACCACCCGTCTCATAGTAATGCCACGTGGGCTGACCGTCGTCTTCGATGGGCTGCGTATAAGTAGCATCCTTGTAGTCAAACAGCCTTGTACGAAGACCTGTCAGATGAAGAGCCTCGTTGTAGATGCTGACATTGGGATTCTCGCCTATCACGTCGGGCAGCATGCGGTTGGAGCTTTTCAGCACGTGGTCGATAGGATGGACGATACCATTCTCCACCGAGTCGTCCTGCAACTCGAAATAGATTTTTGCCATCTCATTCAGATAGACCACCGAGTTGCTGTCGTTGTCAAGCACACGGCTGACTTCCAGATAGCGGTTGTTCATGTTCGGCTGTGTGAGCACGCCATTGGGCATGTCGTAGGTCGAATAGAGCACGTTCAGCAGGTGCGTGCGGGCAATGGTGTCGCACTGTGCCTGATCCTGAAGCAGGGCACTCATCGTTCCGTAGCCTTCTTCCTTCAGGTAGGTGTCCACAGCCTCGTTAGTTGGAACGAAACAGGTGTACGTTCCATAGCTCGACAGGAGGTTCATCAGACCGGCACGGTCAACAATCTGAGCAAACTGACTGTACTGCGGACGCGTTTGCAGGTAGGTGCTCAACATCTCACCTTTGAAGGTGTAGTAGTTCTCACTGTCGGGTTCGTCCGAACAGGAGGTCATCATCGGCAGTGCTGTTACAAGCAAGCCGAGAGCGACCAACAGGTTATATCTTAATCTTTTCATATTCATAGTCATTTTGGCGGTTATTGATTCGTAGCGGTATTCTCGTATGAACTGTTCTCGCCACTGCCAAAGGCAGGATTCTGCGTCAGGTTGTGGTTCACCTTCAGCTCGTCGAGGTTATAAGGCCAGAAAATAGCTTCCATACGGGCCAGCTTACTGCTGATGACACCAGCATTCTTCAGACCCTTGTTACCCAACTGTTTGCGCAGATACTGCGTGTTGTCGTCGCGCAAGGAGCGGCGCACCAGGTCATACCAGCGCTTGCCCTCGAACAACAGTTCGCGGTGACGCTCTTCCATGACCAACTCCTCCATCTTCTCCTTGGTGTTATAGTCATCAAACTTCAGCTGGTCACTGGCTGTGATCTTGTCAGCATCCTTCATGATACAGCGGCGGTAGATGACATTGACCAGATTGAAGGCCTCTTCCAACTTGGGATCAGCATCGCCAGCAGCCTGCTGCACCAGCGCCTCTGCCTTCATCAGCATGATGTCGGTCAGACGGTAGATGATCCAGTTGGAGTGGTTCTTGTCCTTAGCCCATACACCTGTCAGATAAGCTTTGATGGCGGTTGACGTCGCCTCCCATGTAGAAATGGACATCACATACTTACCAATCATACTCGAGGTAGAAGTAGTGGTAAGGGCATTGAAACTCCAGTGGCCACGGGCATCCTCCTTCTTGCGGAAGAACTTGAACACGTTGTTGCTCACGTCGAGACCAATATAATCTGAAGGCTGTACGCGCGTGTAGAAGCCGTTGTCGTTATTACCGTAATAGGTGCTGACAGCACTGTTGGCCAACATATTGTCATTGCGCATATAGGTCAGCTCAAAAATGGACTCGTCGCTGTTACCTTCACCGAATATCTCATTATAGGAGTTACCGAAGCGGTCGGCCTCGTTGGTCCACTCACGAATGAGGGGATAGCCATCGAAGTAGAGGTTCATGTCGCTCAGCAGCGTACCCTCTTTCTCACGGGCATCCTTCTGTTTCGACTCGATAATCATATCAGCATATTCGATACACTTCTGGTAGTCCTGCTTCCAGAGATACATCTCGCACAACATGGCGTGGATGGCATCCTGGGTGATACGTCCCGTCTGGTAGAGTTTCTTGTCACCGTCAGAGGGATACTTGCGCACAGCGTCATACTGCACAGCCTCCAGGTCGGTGATGAGCGAGTCGAGCACATCCTTGAACGGTGTAGCAGGCAGGTCCATCTTCTGGTTGTCGTCAGTAAAGGCCGTCGTGGTGTAAGGCACATCACGGAAGGTACGTATCAGATAGAAATAGCACAGGTCACGCAGTGCCGACAGCTCGGCTACCGTAGCCTTCAGCTCACCCTCAGTAAACGACGGGTCGACGTCAGCCACCTTGGGGGCCTTCAGGATAGCGGTGTTACAGCGGTTGATGACTGTGTAGAAGCTGCTCCAGTTGGTATAGACATTCTGGGCATCGATATTCTCGTTTATCAGTTTGTACATGTGCAAGTCGTCGCGTTCAGCAAACTGACCCACCTTGACGTTCTCTGAGCGGAACTCGCCCCAAGCCATCATTCGGGTCACAACGGCAGATGACTGCAGACCCTCATAGCAACCTGCCACGACATTATCCACGTCGTTCTTCTCGTTCCAGAACTGCTCCTCAATGACCAGCTCACGTGGTTCAATCTCGAGGAAGTCGCCACACGAGGTAAGACCACAGGTTGCACAGACGAGGCCGATGATTCTATAATAGTTCTTTTTCATAACTGTCATTTTTCAATTGTCCATTAGAAGTCAACAGAGATGCCAAGCGTATAGGAACGGGAGCGCGGTGTCTGTCCCCAGTCGGTAGCGGCACCGTAGCCACCATAGTTCACATCCGGGTCAACACCTGAGTACTTGGTAATCACAAACGGGTTGTTGACACTGGCATAGAGATTAACCTGATTCAGTCCCACCCACTTCAGATGCTTCTTCTTGATGGAGTAAGACAGCTGTGCATAGCTCATACGCAGGTAAGAACCGTCTTCCACGAAGCGGTCGCTGACCAGCGTATTGTAGTTAGAAGCGTTACCGTACATGGCACGGGGGATAGAGGTCACCTGACCTTCCTGACGCCAGCGGTAGTTCGTAGCCTGACTCTGGTTGTTGTTACCAATCATGGCTTCCAGGTCGAGGCGTGCCATATTCAGAATCTTGTTGCCTACACGGTAGTTGAACTGTGTGGACAGACGCCAGCCTGCATAGTTGAAGGTGAAGCCGAAACCACCAGTCAGTTTGGGCAGTGAAGAGCCCAGATAGACAATATCAAGACCGTTGATATTACCATCGTGGTTGATATCCTCGTAGATGGCATCACCACCGGCAAAGTTGTAGGGACTGTCGCCCAGACCGGTACCTGACTCATTAGAGTAACCGAATACCATGTGAACGGGACGGCCCTTGCCATCGATGATGGGTTCGCCGTTGGCGTTGATGGCTACTGGAGCTGTCTTTCCTGAAGCCAGGAACTCGGCACGCTCAGCCTCGCTAAGTGCTGCGAAGGTATCATAGTTATACTGATAGACGCCCTTGAAGCGGAAACCGTAAATGGCACCGAACGGGTTGTGCAACTGTACACGCTGCAGCACCTGACGGTTCTCGTAGTTGAAGGTCGAGTTCAGGTTGTTCAGCACGTTCTCGTCCATCGACAGAATCTCGTTACGGTTGTTACCGAAGTTGGCATTGAGGTCCATGGTGAACTTACCCTTCTTGACCAGACGGTTGGTGTTAATATGGAACTCCCAACCTACGTTGCGCAGCGAACCGTTGTTCTTATAGGCCAGCGTAGAGAAACCAGCATTTGACGGGATGCGGAAGCCACCCATCAGCATCTTCTCTGTCGTAGAACGGTAACCCTCGATAGTCAGGCTCAGACGATCATCGAAGAAGCCGAGGTCCATACCGAGGTTATAGCTCGACACTGTTTCCCACTGCATGTTGGTCAGGCGGATGTTATCGGGCACGAACGACGTCATGTCGATATAGGTAGCGCCCTGACGATAGATAGAGGTATAGAGGTAGTCACGGTTGGGCTGATGACCCACACGACCCCAGCTGGGACGCAGTGACAACATCGAGAGAATGTTCTTGTCGCCACCCTTGGCCCATTTCATCCAAGGCTCGTCGATGATGTTCCATCGCAGAGACACAGCGGGGAAATAACCCCAGCGACGACTGGGACCGAACTTCGTGGTACCGTCGGCACGCAGCGAGACGTCTGCCATATAACGGCCCTTATAGGCGTAGTGGGCAGAGAAGGTGAAGAACATAGAGCGCCACTCACCAAAACTTGAGCCAGGACCGGTAATCATACCGCCAGCCTCAGGACTGGTGATACCACCTGATGCCAGACCGTAACCACCGGTATATTGTCCGTTGGAGGTACCTGAGTTCAGCTCGAAGCGTCCCATAGCCAACATAGAGTGATCCTTGTTGTTGAAATGAGGCGTCAACGTCAGCGTGTGCTTGGTATTGAACGATACGCTCTTCGAGCTGGCTGAGTATGACGTGTTATGGTCGTGGTTCGACCAGGCTGTCGTCTTCAGCTCAGCAGGATAGAAGCGGTCGATATACTTATTAGAGATGTTCATATAGACCGAACCGCGGTAGTTCAGCTGCCAGTGGTCCTCGTCGAGACCCAGCAGCTGGTAGTTGATCACCAACTCGGGGTTCATGTCGTACGAACGTGTCTGGTTCTTTGCCAGATTAGCGCTGGCCACAGGGTTAGGATAGGTCAGCTGGTCGTTCTTGAAGTAGTCCTTGTCCACCAGATACTGCCAGACGCCGTCCTTCTGTCCCCAGTAGTAGGTCTTACCCTCACTCTGCAGCATGTTATAGTAGCGGTCGCTATCCACATATGTGCCAGTCTCAGGGTCAAGCACCTTCTCATAGATACCTACGTTTGGCATCTTCTTCTGGGCTATCGAGATGAGGTTGTCATAGTTCTGGTCGTTTTTGGTATAGGTCAGGGCAAAGTTGGTCTGCACGCGGATACGCTGGCTGACGTTATAGTCGAGGTTCACACGTGTGGAGAAACGCTGCAGCTTCTGCTTGATGACCGAACCCGTCTCATGGTCGAAACCGCCAGAGATACGGAAGGTAGCCTTCTCACCACCACCCGAGATAGTCAGATAGTGGTTCTGACGCATACCCCACTGTGTGACGGCGTCCATCCAGTCGGTATTGTTATTATACTGAGCATACTCCGAATACGAGGGGTCGTAGTTCAGCACGGGTACGTTGGCAGCCTCGTCGCTCTGCTCGGGGTTGAAGTAACTCTCCTTCAGCAACATGGTGTAGTCGTCACCATTCAGCAGGTCGTAACCCTTGGGCTGATAGGTACCTGTGAGCTTCAGCGAGTAGGTCACCTTGGGTTTACCACGGGCACCACGCTTGGTGGTAATCTCGATGACACCACTACCACCCTGCGAACCGTAGATAGCTGTTGCGGCAGCATCCTTCAGCACGGTGATAGACGAAATGTCCTCGGGGTTGATTTTCAGCAGCTGGGCAAACTGCTCGTCACTGCTGGAACCAAGGTCGAAGGATGCCAGTTCGCCGGCATCGTCGCTCCACACATTACCATCGATAACAATCAGGGGGTTCTGGTTGGTCAGCGACGAGATAGATGATGTACCACGCAGACGCATGGTAGAGCCTGAACCCAGGTTACCTGAGCCGGCCACGATGTCAAGACCTGCGATACGTCCCTGTAGGGCCTCGTCAACTGACGTGATGCCCAGACCCTCGAACTCCTTCATGGAGATGGTCTGTGTAGAATAGGAAATCTCTCGCTCAGGGATAGGCAGTGCGTTACCTGTGCGACGCTTCTTTGACGTAACCGTCACCTCCTTGATCTGTGTCGATGACGTCATGGTGATGTTATAGGTCGTCTTATTGATGGGCAGACTCAGCGTCTTCATACCCACATAAGAGAAGCGGATCTTGTCTTTCTGGTTTTTCACCTTCATGGTGAAGTTACCGTTGAGGTCGGTGATGGCCGACTCGATGATACGGCCCGTACCATCAATCTCACAGACGGTAGCACCCATGAGCGGTCCCAGGTCATCGACGACGGTACCGTGGACCGAGGTGATCTGCTGTGCCTGAGCCATTGTCACGCTGAAGCATACTGCTAACAGCAGCATGGCCAGACGCCTGATGGCTGATGACTTGTATGTTTGGTGTCTCATATCATTGATTTTGGTTAGTTAGCATTTCTGATTTCATCCAGCTCCTGCTGCCATGTCTTTGAGGTCAGGCTGTTGTCGAAGAGCAGCACGCCATTGATCTGGTGTACTACGGCATCGGAAGCAGAGTTGATGCTTCGACCGGTACTTCCGGCTTTACCGCCAGAGAACCAGTATTCACGACACATCAGGTTGTAAAGGCCGCCTGCAGTCATCACCTCGCGTGTGTTGCCCAGCTGGTCTTTCACAGTCATCGTACGGCTACCGTTGTTCAGCTTCACCTCCAGAGCGAAGAAGCGGTTGTTCAGCGGATTCAGCTTGGCTGTCTCGTAACGGGTACCCTCGGCACTCTCAGCGTAGGTATCCTTGGCGCCGATGAAGACAGAGTTGTCCTGAATGTGATAGCGCACAAAGTTGATGATGCGGTTGGCAATAGCCGTCTTCGCCTCAGTCATCAGCGAGTCGTTATCATTCCATGCTTCCAGCGTCTGGGCGTCAAAGTCGTCCCATGTAGGCAGGTAGCCGTCATTGATCAGCTGCTGTATAGACTCGTTGGTAGGCACATATACCGTATAGTTATACTTGTCGAAGAGTCGCACGTTCATGTCGATGGCACGATAGATATTGGAACCTGAACCCGACTCTGCTACCAGCAGGTCGTGCTTCACGTTACCGTCAGAACCACTGATCAGCTTACGGAACTCCTCAAACTCGGGATTGGCGTTCAGCGTAGCATAGACGCTGGTAGCGCTGTTCATCACGGGCTCGGCTTCCAGGATATAGGTCTTACCGTTACCCGACTTACTCATATCGTAGATGGTGGTCACAGGCACGGGCTTGTTCTCCTCCAGCTGCAGTCCGCCGCTGATGGTCATCTGGGCAGTGCCGGCGTTCTCCACATGGATCATCGTACCACCCTTGGTCTTGTAGTACTCATGACCATCCTCAATGTCACCCACAATAATCAGCGAGTTCATGAGGTCCTCCAAACGGTTTCTCACCAGGTTCACGCCATTGGTCCTCTCACTGGGATCCGAAGTGGTTTCACCAATCAAACCCGTCTTCTGCCAGTTGCCTTCCTCGTCAAGTGCTATCTTCCAACGACGGGCTTTGATGCGGTTGGCCTGTACTGCACTCTCGTCGTAACTGAACTCATAGAGAATCTGGGTGCTCTCACCATAGGTGGTGGGGTCTATATAGCTCAGCATAGCCGTGTTGTTGGGGATGATGAGACTATAGCGCGACTCCATAGAGTTCAGATAGGGTGCGAAGTCCAGGTTGGTGATTGCCCAGTAGATGACGCTCATCACGTCGTTGTGAATCAGGGCAGGGAACGAGACGCTGCTGAAGGCACGTGGTGTGAACACCTGGTTGGTCAGATAGACCACACCATTACAGCCCATGAAGCAGGAATCGACGTCAGCCGGCTTGATACCCATCTCCATCTTCGAGTCGTCGAGGATGCTGCTGAACTTCGAGGGAACGGCATCCACCAGCGATGTCAGCATGTTGACGTTGATCAGCTGCGAGAGCACCAGGTCGGGGATAGAGTCCCACTCCTTGTACTGCTCCTTCAAGGCAGCACCGTCGTGCTCCCACCAGTAGTCGAGAGCCGTATTGCTGGGAACAATCATGGCAGCAGCATCGGTATAGATACCGTCGCCCGACTTCAGATAGTAGCCGTTCCATCCTGGATCGAACTTCAGCGTAGCCTTAGCGGTGGTGACACCATCAGGATACACCTCGTTGGAACCCAGACGACCTCTGTCTGCGAAATAGCGCAACTCAAACACGGAGTCGATATCCACCTGACGGCCTGCCTCGTTGATATAGAGACCACCACGGTAGTAAGGTGCCGAGTAACGGTCAATGAGGCGTGACCATCTTGACATCGTGCTCTTGTGCTGACGGATAATCTCAGCCATATTGGGAGCCGACTCCAGCACACCGTCAACCTTCTGGATGTAGCCGTTCTTGCAGGTGATGTCGCGCTCTGATACGCGCATGCCATTGACCCAAGCCTCGTCGATAGACGAAGCAGCACCATTGGTCAGCTTCTCCAGGTCTTCGCTGGTAATCTTGTTGGTACGCATGAAGGCGGGCAGGAAGTGAATCATGGGCTGGTCCGTCAGGTCCTTGAACAGATACATGCCCTCCGTGCGTCCCTTATGTTCCTTCCAGGCAGGCGTTGACGGCATGTCCTCAGGATAGATCAAGGGAATAGAGTCTGTGTAAGAGATGGCAGAAGGTCTGCGCATACACTTGCCTTGCTGTGGCGGATTGCCACTGACATTGGACAGCAACTCGATGAGGTAGGCATTGTTGATCATCGCGCTGTTGAGCAGCATGCGACGCTGCGACAATGTCAACTGGTCGTAGTTCCTGGCGCCCCACGTGTTGGTCTTGAACCACTCGTCGAAGGCGGCATCGTCGGCCACAAAGAGCGTCTTAGAACCTGTACGGCTCAGAATCTCTTTCTGTCCCATGTCATCAATGAGTCGTAGCATGGTGGTGTAGTTGCCATCCTCCTGCAGGCGCTCATAGATGGAGTTGCCCAACCACTCGGGCTGGCCGGTGAGCACTTCGTCTTCGCACGACGTCATCACCGATACACCTATCAGCAGTCCGCAGACGGCCACCGCCATCCTTCGTCCTTGCATTACGATAGTTTTACATTTCATAGTTTTGAGATTTATTATTAATATATTAATGTTCGGGTTAGTTTATATATAGAGCCCATCATTGCTTCCGGGCGTTGTTGTCGCTTTTGGGGCAGCCTGAGGCTGCGGAGTTTTTTGGGGGTCTAGAGGGCTTAGAGGCCTTAGAAGACCTATGGGGTGTTTTGTAAACGAAGGGTCGGAGACGGCACCTTTTTAAGTGCCGCCCCCGATCCTTGCATCAGAGGTTAACTTGTTGATATTTCAACATTTACTTACGAATCTTTTTGATTACAACAGATGAGCCATCAGGCATGGTCATGCGCTGGATAACGATACCGCGCTGCTTTGACGTAACCTTGCGACCATCGAGCGTGAAGGTCTCTACGCGAACAGCCTTGTCGAGGTTGAGAACGGCGATACCCTGTTCCTCCTCATACTGATCGTTGTCGCCACTGGGCTGGTTGGCGCTGTTGGTTCCGAAGTACCAGAGCTTCCAGTTGGCCCAGATGGTCCAATCGTTATCGCTGAGGGCCACCTTCTTGTACAGACCAAAGCGCAGCTTACCGTCCTCACCAACCTTCACGGTTACCACGTTGCCTTCGCCAGTTACTGCATCGGGCACGTACTTGTCTTGAGCGAACAAATCGCCAGCAGCATCCATGGTGTTGGCCAGCAGGGTGTAGTTGAAGATCTCACTGTCAAGATCAACAGTATCAGTCTTTACGGCAGCATAGCCACTTTCCACAGTTGAACTCTCAACAAAGTTCTCTGCCAGACGGGTCAGGGCCTTGTTGTTCATCGTGCCATTCTCGCCGATAGCATAGATGAATGCACGACTGTACTTGACACTATCCTTGTGTGCCCATTCCTCAGTAGCAGAACCAGCGCGGAAGAAACCAGTTACACCTACACGATAGATACCTGCGGGCAGACCAGAAATCTCCTGATAGTAGTCATAGTTGCAGCCGAACAGTTCTACATTGCTATAATTGGCATTACGTGCAGGATTCTTGGCATTATCATCCTTATCCTTGGCCTCGCAAGTCCAACCATCCAGATTCTCGTCATAGGTAGCATTGGTGATAACTTCTGAGAAGTCAACAGGATTTGCATCGGTAGGATCGCCAGCAGGAATGCGCAGCTTAACAACCATCTCGTTGATCTTAGCAATCAGAGCTTCCACGTCAGCGTTGTCATAGACATGATTACCAATGTTACCAGAAATCTCGTCCATCAAGTTAGATGCATCTTCGAGAGCAGGGCTGTCTGTATGGAGACCCATCTCCTCGTTCAGCAGAGCCAGAGCAGCGTCAAGACCCTTGAAGGCCTCAACAGATGCGGTTACCTCAGCATCAACATCGAACAGAGCGCTCAGGGCGTCGAACATCACCTTACCTTCTGTGCCCTGAAGAGCAGTCTCGGCATTAGCAATAGCAGTAGAGAGATGCTCGTAAGCATCCTTACCCATAGTCTTATCAACATTCAGCTTAGCCTTTGCCAACTCTTCCTCGAGAACGGGCTGGATGTACTCGGTCTTATCGAAGCCCCACCACGTGAGCTTGAAGTTGTCGAAGATTACCCAGCTGTCGCCCAACTGGTTAGAGCAACCCTTCACACCAATGCGCATATCATCGCCTTCCTTGGCCACCAGACCAAAAGCACGCTGGGTGTACATGTTTGAACCAGAGGTAACTGTTGAAGGAGAAGCAAAACATCTTGCAGCACCCTCCATGCCATTAGGTGTGTAGTAATGGGTACCATCCCCAGCTGTATAGTCGCTGTAATTTGTACTACCTTTATAAATGTCTGTGTAGTTATCCTCAGTTATTATCTCCTCAAAGATGTTCATGAACGGCGTAGCCTTTGCATTCATATAAACGAAGCAGGGAGAGCCATTGGGCTTTACATAATCAACTGACTGAGCAGCATAATCCGTATAAGCATTACTACGACCATAGCGATAGAAGCCCTGTACAGAGATTTCATACACACCTACAGGTGCATTCTCAACAACCTGATAAATGTCGAATTGAGAATTGTTCCAAGCCTCAGCACAAGATTCAAGAACACGTACATTACCACCAGAGGCAGCATCCTTAGTCCAACCTGTCCAGTCTTGTTCACCTTTTGATTTAGAGAAGTCTGGGTTGGTCAGCAGATTGGTCACATCGGCACCAGCACCAACAACGTGCTTGCGAGCCTCCTCAATTGCCGCTTTCTTCTCGGTAATGAGGGTCTCAAGGTCTTCGTTGGTCAGCTCGTGAGCTTTAAGAATATCTTCTCCTTCAAACTCTCCCCATTCAGCAATATCACCAGTATAGTCAGGATCAAGTGTCTCATCGGCACCAACCTCAATAGCAGCTGCAATCACGGTCTGCAGCTGTTCCCAGAGAGCAATGTTCTTCTTAAGAGCATCATTGGCATCGTTGATGGCCTTCATAGCAGCAACAGCCTCAGCCTTGTTGGTGGCAGCAGCAGTTGTAACGGCTGTGTTATAAGCAGTCAGATAGGACTCGGTGAAAACGGTCTCGCCCATCTCAGAGTAGTCGGGCAGGGTCTTCTTCATCTCGTTGATCCAGTAAGTGTAAGCAGCAGCGCTGTTGCCAAGATAGCTCAGCTCCCACTGGTCGAACATGGTCCAGTTCATGCCGAAGTTGTCATCGTTCTTTGTCAGACCGATGCGGAGGGTACCATTGTCAACGGCATTGAAGACAACATTCTGATAGCGGCCGGCATTGAAGTAAGCCTCACCAGCCTGCATGTTGTTAGGAACATAGTTAGACTGACCGTCGTTGGCGCTTCCATCAGGACCATACTCGGTTCCTACACCCAACTTCTGGTCGGTAGAACCTTCGTAGATGTTGACAAGTGCCACAGCGACGCTGTCTTCACCTGCCTTAGCATAGAGATAGGCATTGAGGTCTTTGCCTTCAGCCCACTTAGCATAAGCTTGCTGAGTAGAACCTGGACGGAAATAGCCCTTCACCTTCACAGCATACACACCGTTAGGAATGCCTGTGACGTCCTGATACATGTTGTAGTTCTTCTCATAGAACTCACCAGCGGTATAGCCGATGGCAGGAGCCGTACCGCTCCAACCCTTTGTACCTGCGTCGTAGCTGGGGTTGGTGACAGAGGCAGTCATGTCAGAAGGATTGTCGGGAGTAGCCGTGTTCTCAGCAGCTTTGATAAGCTTGTCCTTAATACTAGCGATAGCGGCATCCATCTGATCGATGGTAGAAGCCTCATTCTCATAGACAGCCACTTCATCAGCTACATCGATGCTCTTTTCCTTAGCCTCGTTGATAGCAGCCAGCAGTTCCTTGGACTTCTCATAGAGGGGCCAAGCATCGGCAACAGCCTCATAGGCAGCGGGAGTCACAAGCACCCAGTCCACATGATGTCCTGCAGTAGCAGTCAGCTGATCAGAAACGGGGAAGCGCTCGGCATCATCTTCGAAACCAGAGTAAGCGTTGTAGAAGTCCTGGGCAACAGCATCATCGCGACCCATGAACAACTGCTCACCCGGGTCTTCCTCACCGTCAGCGAAGTAAGGAGTGCTGTTTACTAGACGGAACACATTGCCTTCCTGAGGAACAACAGTCCAATAGGGACGGCCCCAACTGGTCGACTGGTCGCTGTAGAGTGCATGACCAGTTGCTTCAGCACTGGCACCTCTCCATGCGTAGGACGTACGATTGGTAGTGTAGTTCTGGATAGAGTAAGTTCCATCAGCGGCAGCATTTTCCTGGAAGAACATCTTCACTGCCGATGCGTAGGGACCTACACAAGTACGTGTACCCCAAGTATTACCCTGGGTAAAGAACATGTTGGCCGACGTGTTGTAAAGGTAGTAGTAGTCAGTCTGCGAGCCTGTTACGAAAGCAGTAGACTCAGGTGCGGGAGCCTGACGCACACCGTTTACAACTGTAGCCATTGCACTACCGGCAGCGAGCCAGAGTGCGCTCAAAACGAGTAGTTTTGAAATCTTCATAAGCTTAAAAATTAGTAAAGTTAGTAAAAAAATAAATTCTCGGTTAGGTATTTCGGGCGCAAAGTTACAAAAAAGATTTAATACAGCAAACTTTTTGGCCGTTTTCTTTTAGTTATTTTTGCCTTTTGGTCACTTTTTAGGTGTTTTCTTTACACTTTCGCAACAAAAACCGCATCAAAAAGTGACACACTTTGATTAACAAAGTGACGCAGATTGTAATAGAAAGTGATGCACTTTTCAACGCAAGGTGACACACTCGTCAACGCAAGGTGACGCAGAAGCTTACCGTTCGACTTAAGTCAAAAGGTCGTCTGACTTAAGTCAAAAGGTCTTTCGACTTAAGTCAAAAAGGTTTTCGACTTAAGTCAAACGGTAGGAAAGTGTGTCACTTTGGGTCGTCAGAAGACGATGGACTCTACGCTGGGGATGGCTTCATGCAGGAACAACTGGGCCTGCTCCTTGAAACGTGAGGGGTTCTCTGACGTGAGATAGTGGGTGGAAGCGTGGCGTGTGAGACAGGCTTCCAGGTCGGCGTGGCGCTTCAGATAGTCGCGAAGGGAGACGGCCACATAGTCGCCCTGCGACACAATACGTACCTGAGGGGGCAGGAACTTACGGATCTTGGGTATGAGCAGCGGATAGTGGGTGCAGCCCAGGATGACGGCATCGATGAGGGGATCGGCAGCCAAAAGCTGGTCGCAGCGTCGCTTCACGAAATAGTCGGCTCCTGGCGAGTCTATCTCGTTGTTCTCTACCAGCGGCACCCAGAAGGGACAGGCAATGCCCGTCACCTGGATGTCAGGATAGAGCTTCTGGATTTCCAGCGTGTAGCTCTCGCTCTTGATGGTGCCCTCCGTAGCAAAGAGGCCCACATGCCGGCTGGTGGTGAGCGTGCCTATGACCTCTGCCGTAGGACGGATGACGCCCAGCACCCTGCGTTCGGAGCCTAGACGGGGAAGGTCGCGCTGCTGAATGGTGCGCAAGGCCTTGGCCGAAGCGGTATTGCAGCCCAGGATGATGAGCGGACAACCCATCTGGAACAGGCGTTCCACAGCCTGACGGGTGAACTCATAGACCACATCGAACGAACGCGAACCGTAGGGCGCACGGGCATTGTCGCCCAGGTACAGATAGTCGTACTGGGGTAACTCACGACGGATGGCGTCCAGGATGGTCAGTCCGCCATAGCCGCTGTCGAAAATGCCGATGGGACCTTGCATGGTCTATTACTCCTGCAACTCCTGAACTCCCTTAAACAACGCTTCCTCCACTGCATCCTGCAGGTCTATGCCCTGCTCGGCATCAAGATAGGGACAGGCGTCGCAAGCTGTGTTCAAGACGAAAGCTAAATGAAGGGACTTAGCCTGAGCGGACACCACCTGCCTGACGATGTCACGATAGTGGTTCTGTGTCTCGGCCTCCTTCTGTGCCAGTTCCTGCTGGCACTTGTTCTTGAAGGCGATGTTCTGCTGAAGCATGTCCTGCAGCTCCTGCTGACGTTTCAGCAGAATGGTGCGAGGGAACTCAGCCTGACCTTCGAGGAAAGCCTCGTACTTGGTGTTGAAGTCGTCCTCCACGCGCTTCATCTCCTGCTCATAGGCTTCGCGGAGAGCCTGCAGCTCAAGCTGAGCCTGATGGTAGCCAGGCACACAGACCAGCGCAGAGTCGAAGTTCAGATAGCCGAAGCGCAACAGTTGGGGTTGCGCTTCGGACTTATCGTTAACTTGTGCTGTTGCTGCCAGCGTGACGAGGGTCAGCACGGCAGACAATAGAAAGCGTCGAATCATGAAAATGATTTGAGGTTTGAGATTTTAGATGTGAGATTTACAATCCCAGCTTAGCCTTTACCTGAGCAGTCACATCAGTAGAGAGCGTGGTGCTGATATAGGGGATGCCTGCGCCTGTCTCCATGATATAGACAAAGCCACCCTCCTGACCTACGGCCTTCACAGCATCGAGCAGCTTGGTGTGGATGGCCTGCAGCTTCTCCTGCTGAGCCTGCTGAAGAGCCTGCTGGTTGGTCTGGTAGGTCTCCTGGATGCGCTGATAGAGATCGTTGAGCTCCTTCTCGCGGCGCTGTTTAATATTTTCAGGGAGTGTAGCACCCTCTTTGTCGAAAGCGTCAGCCTTCTTCTGCAGCTCATCCTGCATAGACTTCAGGTCGGCCTCATACTGTTGGGCGAGCTTCTCGAGATCGGCCTGAGCAGCTTTGAATTCAGGCATCATCTGAACGATGTCCTGGGTGTTGACGTGGCCAAACTTCTGGGCCGAAGCGGTAGTAAGACCGCAGATTGCGCAAATTGCGCAGAGAATCATTTTTTTCATTGTTGTTGTTTTATTTTTTTGGTGATTGATATCTTTTCTTATGGGGCCTATAAGTCCTATAGGACCTATGGGACTCATAGGACCTATGAGTTAGTAAGAATACCCCAGCTTCTTCAGCACCTCGTCGCTGATATCGGCTTTGGGCGAGCCAAAGATGATGCCTGTGTCGCTGGCACGATCGAGCACCAGCTGGTAGCCACGCAGTTCGGCGATATCCTTCACGGCATTGTATATCTCGTCCTGAATGGGCGTCATCAGGGCAGTACGCTTCTTGAAGAGCTCACCTTCAGGACCAAAATACTTGCGCTTCAGGTCGCTGGCCTCCTTCTCCTTCTGCATGATAGCATCCTGCTTGGCCTGCTTCTGCTCCTTGGAGAGGAACACCACCTCGTTCTGGTAGTTCTTATACATGGTCTGGGCCTCAGTAGTCAGCGCATCGACCTCAGCCTGCCACTTCTTTGACACCTGCGTCAATTGTTCGTTGGCGCGCTCATAGGCAGGGATGTTCTTGAAGATATAGTCCATATCTATCAAGGCAAACTTCTGCGCATGCATCGACATAGTCGCTGCACACATAACCAGCATTAATAATATTCTCTTCATAGTTCTCTATTTTTTCGTTATTACGTTATTACAACATTTCGTTATTACGATTCTTTGACGCAAAAACTCTCTTATGGTTTAAAAGTTTTGTTTAGAACTCCTGTCCTAAGACGAAGTGGAACTGGCCGCCACCTTTCTTCCAGCCGCTACCGTTATACACCTTGTCGAAACCGTAGGCCCAGTCGATACCCATCAGACCAACCATCGGCAGGAAGACACGCACACCAAGACCAGCAGAGCGCTTCATGTCGAAGGGGTTGAACTTCTTGACATCGGCCCAGGCGTTACCTCCTTCGAGGAAGGCCAGACCATAGATGGTCGTATTGCCCAACATGAGAGGATAGCGCAACTCGAGAGTGAAGCGGTCGTAGGCATAGGCATCGTAGGCGCTGTAGCGCGAACCTGTCCACACATTGTCTGTGACGTGGGCCGAATAAGAGAGCGAACCGTTCTCATAACCACGCAGACCAATGGTCTCCTCTGCCATAGAGGTGGACATGCCGCTCATGCCGTCACCACCCACATAGAACGTCTCGAAGGGCGACTTCTTGTATTTGTTGTAGGAGCCCAGCAGTCCGAACTCCACACGCGTCATCAGCACCAAACATTTCTGTCCGCTGGTGAGAGCAGTGAAGGTACGACTCTTAAACTTCCACTTGTGGTATTCCACCCATTTGTACTTCTGCGCCTGCTCATCGTTCCAACGGTCAATCTGGTTGGACTCATAGAGTGCACGAGTAGCCAGGTTCTTATAGTCCTTGCCATCGAAGAGCGACCAGGGTGGCGTCAGCGTCACACTCAGCGAGAACTCCGAACCGTGACGTGGGAACAGGGGGTTATCAGTAGAGTTACGCGACAGCGTCAGGCCCAGATTGATGTTATTGCAGTTACCGTTAGAGATGAGGAAGTACTGCCAGTCCTTCAGCATATAACGCTGATAGCTGAGCGTTGCCGACAGCTGGAAATAGTCATCGGGCCAGCGCAGACGCTTACCCCACCCTACTGACAGACCAAACAGCTTCACGTACTTGTCGTCGTCAAGGTAGCTCTCATAATTATAATAATAGGGATTATAGGAGCCATAGCCTGAATAGATCATGTTGTAGTAATTGTTCATGTAGGCCGAGTTGTAATAGCTGCTCGACACGTCGCTCTGCTTGGAATAGTAGGCAGCGATATTGAAGGCGTTAGGACGCTTGCCGCCAAACCATCCTGTGGAGTAGTTGGTGGAGAACGACGAGTAGTAGCGTCCGTTGGTCTGAAAGTTGAAGCCCACCTGTTCGCCATCGCCCGCAGGCAACAGACCGCGATGCAACTTGTTCTTGCCCAGGAGGTTGCGCAGCGAGAAGTTGTTGAACTTGATACCCACACGACCAATGATACCTGTCTGTCCCCAACCCAGCGACAGCTCCAGCTGGTCGTTGGACTTCTGTTGCAGGTTCCAGTCGATATTCACGGTACCGTCCTCGTAGTTGGGTTTCACATCGGGACTGATGGCCTCAGCATCGAAATAACCCATCTGGGCTATCTCACGATAAGAACGCATCAGCGCCTCCTTGGAGAAGAGGTCACCAGGCTTGGTACGCAACTCACGACGTACCACTTCCTCGTACAGACGGTCGTTGCCATAGATGTTCACCTTATTCAGGTGGGCCTGAGGACCTTCCTGTATGCGCACCTCCAGATCGATGCTGTCACCCACGATGTTAACCTCAGTCGGCTCGATTTGCGAGAACACATAACCATTATTATAATAGTAGTTGCCCACAGCATCATCATCTTCCTTCAGGCGCTTTTCTATCAGCTTCTGGTTGTACACATCGCCTTTCTGCATGCCGAGGACATCGTTCAGACCAGCAATGTTACCTATTCTATTGGTGGGATAGACGGTGTTTCCCACCCAGGTGATGTTGCGGACATAGTATTTGTCGCCCTCGTCAACCTTCACAAAGATGTTCACGTGCTTGTCGTCCTCGTTCCAGATAGAGTCCTCGACGATGGTAGCATCGCGGAAACCCAGCTCGTTGTATTTCTCCAGCAGCTTCTGCTTGGCCTCTTCGAAACGTTCGGGGGTGTACTTCTTGGCCTTGAAGAAATTGGAGAACTTGCCTGCCTCATGAATCTTGCCAAAGGCGCCCTTGGTGAAGAGGCCACCCTTGATCTTGCCGTCCGACAGCTTCTCGTTGCCTTCGAAGACGATGTTGCGAACCTTCATCTTCTCTTTCTTGTCGATATAGACATCGAGAATCATCTTGTTCTTGCCTGTCACGTCATCACGCTGACGGATATCGATCTCCACATTCTTGAAGCCCTTGTCCTCAAAGTACTTACGAGCCAGAATCTCAGCACGGTCAATAACATTCTTTGTCAGCGACATACCCTTGGCCATACCCAGCTTAGACTCCATGTCCTCGCGCTCGCCCTTCTTGATGCCATAGTAGTTGATCTCGCTGATACGCGGACGCAGGGCCAGGTGGATGCAGAGATAGACCTTGGAATCGACGATGGAGTCGGCTGTTATGCTGACTTTCGAGAACAGACCATGCTTCCAATAGCGCTTCACGGCCTCGGTAATCTCGCTACCTGGGACGTCAATCATCTGTCCCACAGACAGTCCGGAGAGGTTGGTCAACACATAGTCCTCATAACCTTCGACACCTTCGACGGCCAGACCTGCAATCTCACACTGGCGAGGGGTGCCGGCATAGCTGATCTCGGGGTTTTCAATCTTGTTCTGCGCGTTGACGCTTAAAGGTAAAAAGGTGAAAAGGTAAAAAGGCATAACACCTTTTACCATTACCTTTAACCATTTTGTAATCGCTTCAATATTCACTTTTGCTTTTTACTTTTTTACCTTTTTACTTTTTTTACTTTTCACCAGCCTCCACCTGTGCCTCGGTCTTTCCGAAGCGACGCTGACGACCCTGATAGTCTGCGATGGCCTTATGCAAACAGGCCTCATCGAAGTCGGGCCAATAGGTATCGCAGAAATAGAGCTCAGCATAAGCAATCTGCCACAACAGGAAATTAGAGATGCGCAACTCGCCACCTGTACGGATGAGCAGGTCAGGATCGGGCATGAAGTTGGTCTGCAGGTGCTTCTTAATCATATGCTCGTCTATGTACGACCAGTCCATATATGCCTGCTTGCCGATATCACGATACTGCATAATCTCCTGCATGGCGTTGACGATTTCCCAACGGCTGGAGTAGCTCAGCGCCACTACCATCGTCATAGCCGTATTATCTTTTGTATGCTCTTCGGTCTCGCGCAGTTTCAAACGCACATTGTCAGGCAGACGACGCAAATCGCCGATGACGCGGAAGCGCACATTATTCTTCATGAATATCTCGTCCTCAAGCGAGGTCAGCACCAGTCCCATCAGGGCCGACACCTCATCGGCAGGACGGTTCCAGTTCTCAGTGGAGAATGTATATAGCGTCAGATATTTCACACCCAGACGGGTACACTCGGAGGTGATGCGACGCACAGCCTCCACACCAGCCTGATGTCCGAAGCTGCGTTCCTTGCCGCGCTCCGTGGCCCATCGCCCGTTGCCATCCATGATAATGGCAATGTGTTCGGGGATGCGTGTCATATCCAATTTGATATCAGTCTCTGTCATTATTGCACGTTTTACATTTTGCCCATAAATCGTAGGTCAGCGTGACCTGCAGGGTACTATAGCAGTCGGTATTCTTAAACAAACCCGAACTCTCTATGCCGTAGGGGTCCTTGACACCGTCCAGACGGTCGCTGGTGGTGAAATGCATCATCCATTCAGCAGTCAGGTTCAAACGGGGACGGACCTTATATTTAATACCAAAGCCGATGGGCATCTGCAAGCCTGCCTCTGTCTTGTCGGGATGGGCTACGACAACACCAGCACCAATGGCAAAGAACGGCGTCAGCGGACGCGCCCCAAGATATTCCCTTCCTGTGCCAAAGGCAAAAAAGTTGTACTCATAACGCAGGTCGAGATAGACCATCGTCGATGAGAACGTAATGGGGTTGTCGTGTAACTCGGGATACCAAGTATCAACGTTGTCCGACGAACCCTTCAGTTTGCCAAAGCCCAGATTGGCTGCCCACCCCATGCGGGGGTTCATGCGATACTTCGCCGTCAGCGCTGCCATAGGCTGCATGCCTTTCAGCAGACTGCTGTTGAAATCGCCCTGATAGGCCACCAGTCCCAGGCCGCCGCCTACCTCCAAACGGTATTCGGGTTCGTCCTGAGCCTGCACAGCCATCGCAGTACACAACAGCCCAATGAGCATTATGACAGACTTCTTTACCATTCGCTGTTATTTCTTACTTCCAAGCCACAGATCGCCACTATCGGAAACCAGCCACAGACGACCCTGAGCATCGACAGCCATAGAGAACAGACTGCCTGCCAATGATGCGGGCAGAGCATAGTCGGATGCTGTCTGCCAGGTGATACCCTGGTCAACAGACTGTAACATCTCCTTATTGGCACCAACAGCCAACACCAGCTCATCGTAGTAGGCCAGCGACAGACCGTCTTGACGGGGCAAAGCGTAGCTGTTGTCATCATCTACCAGCATATAGGCCCATTGACCTCCCTTGGTAGGACCATCATACTGACTGATCTTGCGCCAGACAACCGTTGAGGTCTCATCCTGCTGACTGTTACCAGCCATCAGCACATAGTCGCTATAGTCAGCTGGTGCAAACGGCCATACCACAGCAGCAATATTCTCGAGCGGCAACAAAGAGGCATCGTCGTCAAGCGCCTCGTCTTCCCACTCATTACCAATCAGGTTATCACACAGCTTCATGCGACCATCCTCTCCCAAAGCAAAGAGCTGACGGGTACCAACGGCAATGAGCTGCTTCAGATGACCGTTCGTATAGGTAACACCATTAGCCAATGTCCAGTCTTGGAGGTCGGACGATGTTTCAACCAACCCCTCTCCATTCAGGCGATAGGCACAGTCGTTAGCAGCAATGATGCCACGATCCACCAGCGCAACGCTGTCGCCCCAAGCAATCAGATGCTTGTTGGCAAACTGCTCCGAGGCAATGTCGTTTCGTTTCATGGTCCAACCGAAGGTGGTACCCTCGGTCTCACTCACGTTAAGCGTCACGGTATAGTCGCGCTGTTCCTTTCCGTCAGAAGAGAACACACGGAAGATGCGGGGCTGTGAGAAATCGATGGAGTCCTTGGTTGAGAGCCACGTCAGGGAATCGCTAGTCAGCAACTTGATGGCTACCGCACCGCTGTTCTTCGTTGAAACAGTTGAACAGACAACGTGTGCGATATCGGTCCCTGCCGGCAACGACTTACGGTTGTAGATGGCGCAACCCACCTGATCGATAGTCATGGGATAGTTTGTTCCAGTTACCGTTGTCTTGATAATAGTATCGTTGCCAGTAGAGCTGGACACAGATTGGGTATATCGGTTGAGAGTGCCCACGGTGAACTGGGTGATAGCAACATCACCATAGGTTGTGGTATTAACGTCATCGTCGCTCAGACATGAAGTCAAAGCGAAAGAGGCACCGCAGAGCACGCAGAGCGTTCTGAAAATATTCTTCATTATGTCTTGTTTAAACAAATCGGCTGCAAATTTACGCACATTTCCGCAAAAACAAGCCATTTTTACCTTATAATTAAAGAAAATATATTATAATTGGTTCGTTTTTAAGTTGTTTTTAGGATTTCCCACTCATTTTTAAGACAACATTATCAATTATTGAACACAAAAAAACCAGCCAGGCTTAAAAACCTGGCTGGTTATAATCAGTATCAAGTAGTCTTACAGTTTGGGACCTGCAGCGACCATCGAAGATGCTCGTTGCTTTCGTCCCAAAATCACAATTTCGGACCTGCAGCGACCATCGAAGATGCTCGTTGCTTTCGTCCCAAAATCACAATTTCGGACCTGCAGCGACAAGTGCCTTACCGGCCTCGTTGCCTTCGTACTTCTTGAAGTTCTTGATGAAGCGAGCTGCCAAATCCTTAGCCTTCTCCTCCCACTCAGCTGCATTAGCGTATGTGTCGCGAGGATCGAGGATAGCGGGATTCACGTTGGGCAGAGCTGTGGGCACCTCGAAGTCGAAGTAAGGAATCTTCTTGGTCTCAGCCTTCAGGATGCTGCCATCGAGGATAGCGTCGATGATACCACGTGTATCGGGGATAGAGATACGCTTGCCGGTACCGTTCCAACCAGTGTTCACAAGGTAAGCCTTGGCACCGCTCTTCTCCATCTTCTTAACCAGCTCCTCAGCATACTTGGTGGGATGCAGCTCGAGGAATGCCTGACCGAAGCAAGCAGAGAAGGTAGGAGTGGGCTCAGTGATGCCACGCTCTGTACCAGCCAACTTAGCTGTGAAACCAGAGAGGAAGTAGTACTTCGTCTGCTCGGGAGTCAAGATAGATACAGGAGGCAGTACGCCGAATGCGTCAGCAGAGAGGAAGATAACGTTCTTAGCCTCAGGACCAGCGCTCTTGCCGTTGACCTTCTGGGCAATCTTCTCGATGTGGTTGATAGGATATGATACACGAGTATTCTCGGTAACGCTCTTGTCAGCGAAGTCGATCTTGCCATTGGCGTCAACCGTTACGTTCTCGAGCAGAGCGTCGCGCTTGATAGCACCATAGATGTCAGGCTCGTTCTCCTTAGAGAGGTTGATAACCTTAGCGTAGCAACCACCCTCAAAGTTGAACACACCCTCGTCGTCCCATCCGTGCTCATCATCACCAATCAGGAGACGCTTAGGATCGGTAGAAAGGGTTGTCTTACCTGTACCAGACAGACCGAAGAAGATGGCGGTGTTTTTACCCTCCATATCGGTGTTGGCAGAGCAGTGCATAGAAGCGATACCCTGCAGGGGCAGATAGTAGTTCATCATTGAGAACATACCCTTCTTCATCTCACCACCATACCAGGTGTTAATAATAACCTGCTCGCGGCTTGTAGTGTTGAAGGCTACGCAGGTCTCTGAGTTCAGACCCAGCTCCTTGTAGTTCTCAACCTTTGCCTTAGAAGCGTTGTAGATAACGAAGTTTGGCTCGAAGCTCTCCAGCTCCTCAGCGGTAGGCTGGATGAACATGTTCTTGACGAAGTGAGCCTGCCAAGCAACCTCCACGATGAAGCGAACACGCAGACGAGTAGCCTCGTTGGCACCACAGAAAGCATCAACCACATAGAGTTCCTTGTTGCAGAGCTCCTTGATGGCAATCTCCTTAACGGTCTTCCAAACCTCCTCGCTCATGGGGTGGTTGTCGTTCTTGTACTCCTCAGAAGTCCACCACACCTTATCCTGGCTCTGTGCATCCTTCACGATGTACTTGTCCTTAGGCGAACGGCCGGTATAAATACCAGTCATTACATTAACAGCGTTCAGCTCGGTGTTCTGACCTTTGTCGAAACCGGTCAGACCAGCCTTGGTCTCTTCCTCAAAGAGGAACTCGTACGACGGATTGTGAGCAATCACCTTTGAACCGGTGATACCATACTTTGTCAAATCTAACTTTGCCATGTTTGATTATTGATTAAAATTGTTACTTGTTCTACTTTTTCGGCTGCAAAGGTACAAAAAAATTAAGAGTTGAAAGTTGAAAGTTGAAAGTTTTTGGTGCGCACACAGCGCTTTTTTTGTTAAAGTATTGAAAAATAGCGGTAAGGAACTAATATTTGCAACCCAAAGTTGTCAAAAGTGCTATAGCTTTTCACCATAACAGAGATCTCCACAGTCGCCGAAACCTGGCACGATATATTTCTGTTCATTCATGCCAGGATCGATGGCGGCACACCAGATGGTGCTGTCATCAGGCAAAGCCTGTTTGACAACTTCAAGGCCCTCCGGGGCGGCAATGACACAACAGACATGAATCTTCTTGGGCTTTCCTGTCTTCATGAGGGCCTCAATGCTGGCAGCCATCGAGCCACCTGTAGCAAGCATCGGATCAACGATAACAAGTGTCTTGCCTTTGACAGAAGAGGCCGCCAGATACTCGGTATGAACACCTACTTCAGTATGTTCACGATTAGTGTACATGCGATAGGCTGACACAAAGCCGTTGTCTGCATGGTCGAACACACGGATAAAACCACTGTGGAAAGGCAATCCTGCACGCAGCACGGTAGCTATCACCATATCATCTTTCGGCAGGGGGATATCGATGGTGCCCAAGGGGGTTGTTACGGTTTTTGGTTTATAATCCAATGTCTTTGACAACTCGAAGGCCATCATTTCGCCAATACGCTCAATATTATTACGGAACAACAGACGGTTTTTCTGGTGCGACTTGTCGCGTAGCTCGGCCATATACTGGTTGATGACTGAGTTCTGATCTTGAAAATTGATGACTTGCATAGTATGATTTTTGAGGGTTATTTAACTGGGATTACTACAGTACTGCTGAGGCCCCGCTTCTTGTCGATGACCTTGAGTGAGAGGTCACCCGGGGTCTTGGCACCTTGAACGATGACGACAAGTTGGCCATGGAACAGCTTCATGGTGGGCTTTGTAAACGACTCCAAAGAAGTGGCATCACCATTGCAGACGGCCTTGAAAGTACCGGCTCCGCTGACTTCGAAGCGCAGCTGGTCGTCGGCATCGGGGATGAGAGAGCCCTGCTTGTCAACGAGACTAACGGTGACAAATGCGAGGTCGTCTCCGCTTGATTGGAGATTGGAGATTGGAGATTGGAGATTTGAAGATTGGGTCCACACCTCTGTTTTCAGGGCTGCGGGTTTACCGGCTGTCTTCATCACCTTTTCACCAGCAGGCTGACCAACAGCATCATAGACCACGACCTTCACCTCGCCAGGTTCGTATTTCACATCGTTCCAACGCAGACGATAACGGTCCAAGCGCTCTTTAGGATTCTTCTTGATGCGCCCCTGACTCTTACCATTGACAAAGAGCTCGGCCTCATCGTAGTCGGTATAGCAATAGACAGGTGTCACCTGACCTTTACGGTTAGGCCACGTCCAGTGCGGCAACAGATGGATGGTGTGATCATCCTTGTTCCAGTGAGAACGATAGAGGAAAAAGCGGTCCTTGGGCAATCCGGCAAGGTCGCAGATACCAAAATAGCTGCTACGCGAAGGCCAATATTCATCGTAGGGCGTAGGCTCGCCCAGATAGTCATAGCCCGTCCACACAAACTCTCCGATGACCCAGTCTTTGTCATCCTGCCAGCGCCAGTCGTCATCAGGCAGGTTTGACCATGAACAGTATTCCACATCATACGACGAACACTGTCCATCAGCAGTCTTGATAGCTTCTGGATTATAGGTTGGTGCCCACGAAGCATATTGAGAGTTGTCAGTAATCTCGACAGGGAACTTATACACGCCACGTGAGCTGACAGTGGAAGCCGTCTCAGAGCCCAATAGGAAACCCTGCGGAAGCTGCTTGATATTTTTATCGTATTTGTGGACACGGTAGTTAAAACCTGGCACGTCCATCACTTGAGCCACACCGCTTCTCAATGCTTCTTCAGCCCTGTCGAGACCCTGCGTTACAGGACGCGTGGGGTCGAGCGCATGACAGAGGTCCTGCAGATGGATGCTTAACTGACGGCCCTTGTCGCTACCCTGTTCAGGTATCTCGTTGCCTATTGACCACATCACGATAGAGGGGTGGTTGCGATTGGCAAGAATCAGATTGGTGATATCCTTGTCGGCCCATTCATTGAAATCTCTGGCATAGCCATTCTTACACTTAGGATAAAGCCACATATCAAAACTTTCGGCCATCACCATCATACCCAACGAGTCGCAGATGTCCATCTGCATCTGCGAGGGCATGTTGTGAGAGGTACGGATAGCGTCGCAACCCATGTCCTTCATCGTCTTAATCTGTCGGATGAGGGCGGCCTTGTTGACAGCAGCACCCAAGGGGCCCAGGTCGTGGTGCAGGCAGACACCCTTCAGTTTGCGCGTCTTTCCGTTCAGTTGGAAGCCACCTTCGCGCGACACCTTGACGGTGCGGATGCCCGTGCGGATACGCTTACGGTCAATAATCTGATTAATGGAATGAGGATTGCCCCACTCTGCAGGTACCAATAAGATGACATCCAACTCATAGAGATTAGGTGTTTCAGGCGACCACAACTTGGCATCGTCAACAGTAAAATGGGCAAACACCTTACCATCATCCTTAATATAACTATACCCACGCCTACGCAAGTAAGGATCACTTTCGGCGGTGTAGATATTCCCGTCAGGACCTCTCAGTATCATGTCAACCTGCAGTTCAGGAGACGTCGCATTCACCATAGTTGCCTCAGCCTCCACCTCAGCCTTGCCGTTCTTGATGCTCACGGTGCGCACCACGATGCTCCAGTCATCAATATGAGCATTGTCGGTCAGCACCAGTTTAACAGGACGGTAGATACCCGCACCCGGATACCAGCGCGAACTCTCCTCCATATTTTCAAGATGTACATAGAGGTCGTTCTCACCCGTATGGATAAAGGGGGTAATATCCACACGAAACGCATTGTAGCCATAGGCCCAGGAGCCAGCCTTCTCGCCGTTGACATGCACACTAGGCTCTGACATCGCACCATCGAACACCAGTTCGGCATGACCATAAAAATTCGATGGAATCGAGAACTTTCGTTTATAGCAACCCTCACCTATCCAGGGTAGCGATCCTGAGCGGCCACTCTTTTCCGTGGGCTCTTTCTCGCCATTCTGTTCGATAGCCACCACCTGCAGGTCCCACTTCTTGTCGAAGGGACCGCTGATAGCCCAGTCATGGGGTACGCTCACCGTCTCCCATGTATAACCATTGTCTTTAGAAAACTGCCAGTCGTCTTGTAAATAAATCTCCTGTCGCGGCTGAGCCGAGACATAACCTGCAGATAGTAAGGTTATCGCCAATAGTAGCTGTCTCATAGGATAATCATGCTTTTTTCGTTAGTTTGCTGCAAAGATACTATTATTTTTGACTTACACCAAATATTTCGACAAAAAGTTTGGTCATTACGTTTTCTTTTTGTATTTTTGCACCTCAATCGTATGATAGACGAAGATTTTGACATCCGACAAGAACGACTCTCGGGCAAGGAGAAGGATTTTGAAAACGCACTCCGACCACTCTCGTTCAACGACTTCAGCGGACAACAAAAGGTTGTTGAAAACCTACAGGTGTTCGTTGAAGCTGCTAAGTATCGTGGTGAACCCCTTGATCACACGCTGTTACACGGTCCTCCAGGACTGGGAAAGACGACCCTGTCGAACATCATTGCCAATGAACTGGGCGTAGGTTTTAAGATTACCAGTGGGCCTGTACTTGACAAGCCCGGTGACCTCGCTGGTATTCTCACCTCGCTGGAGCCGCGCGACGTGCTATTCATTGACGAAATTCATCGTTTGTCGCCCGTCGTCGAGGAGTACCTCTACAGTGCCATGGAGGATTACCGCATCGACATTATGATAGACAAAGGTCCGTCTGCGCGTAGCATTCAGATAGACCTGAATCCCTTTACACTTGTAGGAGCCACCACACGTAGCGGACTGCTGACAGCTCCATTGCGTGCCCGTTTCGGCATCAACATGCATCTTGAATACTACGACCCCGAGACATTGTCGGCCATCATCGAACGCTCGGCTGGCATTTTGGGGGTACCCATCACCGAGGATGCTTGCTATGAGATTGCCAGTCGCAGTCGTGGAACGCCTCGTATTGCCAACTCTCTGCTACGCCGTGTACGCGACTTTGCACAGGTGAAAGGAACTGGCGCCATCGATACAAAAATATCGAAGGTGGCACTCTCTGCACTCAACATTGACAAATATGGTCTTGACGAGATTGACAATAAGATACTGCTGACCATCATTGACAAGTTCAAGGGCGGACCTGTGGGTATCACCACCATCGCAACCGCTATCGGCGAAGATGCTGGAACCGTGGAAGAGGTTTACGAGCCATTCCTTATCATGGAAGGCTTCATCAAACGGACTCCTCGCGGACGAATGGTCACCGAATTGGCCTACCATCATTTCGGACGTAACCCCTACTCAGGTGGCGTGATTCAAGCAAGTCTTTTTGACTAATACAGAAAAAGATATGATTAGAACGGGGATTTTCGTTGGAAGTTTCAATCCTTTTACCATTGGGCACGACTCTATTGTTCGGAGGGCACTGTTACTCTTTGACCGGCTGGTTATCGGGGTAGTGGGTCAGCAAGTCAACAAACCCGGACAACCTTCGGCAGAAGAACGATGTGCACCCATCAGGGCACTCTACGAGGGAGAGCCACACATCGAAGTAAAACCTTATTATGGGTTGGCCATCGACTTCGCACGCGCAGAAAACGCCCATTTCATCGTAAAAGGTGTACGATCTGTGAAAGACTTTGAGTATGAACGCGAACAAGCTGATATCAACCGTCAGTTGACAAACGGCGACATTGAGACTATCCTTTTCTGTGCCGAGCCACAACTCTCAAGCATATCCTCGTCGATGGTGCGTGAACTACAGCACTACCATCAAGATGTGAGTGCCTTCCTACCATAATGCCCATTAGCCCTATAAGTCCTATAAGCCCCAGAAGAATATGATTTCATATAACTGCGAAAACGTTAAGATGCCATCCATCAAGAAACGCGAAACCACCAAGTGGATTCGTGCTGTGGCAGCCACCTATCAGAAGAAGGTGGGTGAGGTAGGCTACCTCTTCTGCGATGACGAGAAAATTCTTGAAGTGAACCGCGAATACTTAGGCCACGATTACTATACAGACATTATCACCTTCGACTATTGTGAAGGCGATGTTCTTAATGGCGACCTTGTCATCTCACTTGATACTGTACGCTCGAACGCTGAACTTTTCCATAAAGATTATGATGAGGAACTGCATCGCGTCATCATCCATGGTATCCTCCACCTCTGCGGTCAGAACGACAAAGGACCTGGAGAACGCGAACAAATGGAAGCAGCTGAGAACAGAGCGTTAGCCTTACGTTAATCATTAACTAAACATTTCCATCATTCTCTTTCCGATACTTGATATTCCGAGGATGATGAAGCAATATCTCTTCACGCAATGTTTGCATAGAGAGATGGGTATAAATCTCTGTGGTTCCTATATTCTCATGGCCCAACATCGCCTGAATAACACGCAAGTCAGCACCGCCTTCAAGAAGGGCTGTAGCAAAAGAATGACGCAAAGTATGGGGTGAAATAGTCTTTTGAATACCTGCCTCCTCCGCCTGTCGTTTTAACATGATAAGTATCATGGTGCGCGTCAGATGACTTCCCCGACGATTCAAGAATATATAGGCTTCCTCGCCAGGCTTGATTTTCAAGGAATTGCGCCAAGGCATATAGTTATCTATCTCTTTCAATGCCCTGTCGGAAATAGGTACCAGACGTTCCTTTCCTCCTTTTCCAAATACTCTGACATAGTGCTCGTCGGGATAGAGCTGAGACCACTGCAGGTTAACCAATTCACTGACTCGCAAGCCGCAAGAGAACAAAACCTCGATAATGGCACGATTACGGTGACCCTCAGGTATAGATAGGTCGATAGAATCTTCTAAAACATCGATTTCGTCGGTAGTCAGATATTCGGGCAGGTGCTCGCCAAGGACAGGCGATTCCAACAGTTCCGTCGGATCATCAGAAATATAGCCATCAAGCACAAGAAAACGGAACAGTGAACGAACACCACTCAAGATACGACACTGAGAACGAGGGCAGATGCCAATGTCATGAAGCGTGGCAGCGAATGTCTGCAAGTCGGTGAGACTAACCTCTGTCACATCCTTTCCTTCTGCCTCAACATAGTCAAACAGCTTCTGTACATCACGTATATAAGCATCAATAGTATTGGGCGAGGCCGAGCGCTCCAGTTTCAAAAACCGGATATACTTTTCCTTTATTTTATCGTGCGCATGAGTATTGTTTAGCATTTTCTTTGCTCACTTTTTGGTATTTTCAAGATATTTTTTGTACTTTTGCAGGCAAAAGTAATCATTTTTTTTGAAATATGAAAATAATTATTGTTAACGGTCCTAATCTGAACCTCCTTGGAAAGCGTGAACCAGGCATCTATGGTTCATCGTCATTTGACGACTATCTGCCTAAACTGAGAATTATGTACCCCAATATTCAGATAGACTACTACCAGAGCAACGTAGAGGGAGAACTGATTAACAAGATTCAGGAAGTGGGATTCAGTTACGATGGCATCGTACTCAATGCTGGTGCCTACACTCATACGAGTGTTGCATTGCATGATTGCATACGTGCCATCACCACGCCAGTCATCGAGGTACATATTTCTAATGTACACCAGCGTGAGGAGTTCCGTCATCATTCGTTCATCTCATCGGCCTGCAAAGGGGTCATTTGTGGCTTTGGTCTTGACAGCTACCGACTGGCAGTGGAGGCAATCGTAAAATGAGAAACGAAAGATGAAAGATATGATTTTAAAAGAGGGGGAAGCCAATCTTGATGATTATATCTTGAGCCATATAGAGCCAGAACCGGAATACCTATATAGGCTTTATCGTGCCACCAATATCTATATGCTACATGGCAGGATGGCCAGTGGTCACCTGCAAGGACGACTGCTGAAGATGTTGGTTCAGATGATAAGACCCAAGAACATTCTGGAGGTGGGTTCTTTCAGTGGTTATTCGGCTATCTGTATGGCTGAGGGGCTGGATGCCGACGGACGACTCTATACCTTTGAAATCAACGATGAACAAGAAGATTTTACCCGTCCATGGATAGAGGGATCGGCCGTAGCCGATAAGATTAAGTTCATCATCGGTGATGCTATCACCGAGGCACCTCGGTTGGGCATCGCTTTCGACATGGCATTCATTGATGGTGACAAACGAACATATGTAGAGACCTATGAGATGGTGCTCTCGATATTAAAACCTGATGGTTTCATCGTTGCTGACAACACGTTGTGGGACGGTCATGTAATAGACCCCACCTATGACCACGACCAACAGACAAAGGGAATCCGCCAATTTAATGATCATCTTGCAAAAGACCATCGCGTGGAGAAGGTAATCCTGCCTCTACGCGATGGTCTGACACTCATCCGAAAGAAATAAACCGTCTTAGTCCTAATAAAGTTATAACTGCCCTGCCTCCACCATTCGCACAACACGCTCGGTAAGCTTATCTACGCCCTCTGGGTGATAGCCTTTCTTCAAAGAGGCGCCGAACATCCAAGCAAAAGCCTGCCACATACCCGAACGCACAGGACCGATAAATGCCTGCATGGCTTCATAGGCGGTAGAGTGACACTCGCGATCAACAAGTTTGATAAGCAACTTACCCTGAGCAAAAGTCAGTTTCTTCATCTTTGGCTTGTACTCAGCTACAATGCTGGCTTCTACCCTTTTCATATGGGCATCCTTCTCTTTCTTGGTGGGTAGGGTCTCAAGATATTCAGCCGTCTCAATCAGCATGACACGCACTTCCTTTGCTATGGGCAACACCTTCTTCACATTCTTCACCAAACGGATGTATGCCTGCTGCTGACGCTTATTCTTAAATGTAGGCTCAGGACTGACGTAGATATTCTGCATCTCCAGATACTGAACGCTGTCGCCACCGACCAGTACCTTACCCACCTTCACGGAAGGTACAAAAGTGGGATCGCCAAAATCCTGCTGGGCATGTACGGACAACATGACCAACAAGAGCGGGAGTAACAGAACAACTCTTTTCATTCTACTATTTGTTCAGTTTCCAAGTGACACCGTCCTTGGTATCCTTCACCTCAAAGCCGGCAGCTGCCAGAGCGTCACGTATCTGATCGCTGGTAGCCCAGTCCTTGGCAGCCTTGGCCTTTGCACGCAAATCAAGGACCATATCAACAACCTTACCGAAAGCCTCCTCACGGGCATCCTGGCCATTGGCAGTCAGCTGTTGGCTGTTAGCCTGAAGACCTAAGACATCAAAAGCGAAGAGATGCATAGTCTCCTTAAGCTCTTTCAAACAGTCGGTACAAATGGTGGCTTTGTGATCAACCAGCTTATTGATAACGGTGCAAGCCTCAAAGAGATTACTCAACACAAGTGGCGTAGCAAGGTCATCGTTCATGGCATCATAACACTTCTGACGTAAGGCCTTGACAACCTTCTCTGTCTCTGCATCGCACTTATCACTTATCTGGACACGCTCCAAGTCACTGATAGCATTCATCAGTTTCTCGTAACCCTTCTCAGCAGCCTGCAAAGCCTCATTCGAGAAGTCCACCGTACCACGATAGTGGGCGGAAAGTACAAAGAAACGGATGGTCATAGGCGAGTAGGCCTTCTCCAATAGCGGATGAGTACCTGTGAAGAACTGCTCGAGGGTGATGAAGTTGTTGTATGACTTACCCATCTTCTGACCGTTGATGGTCAGCATATTGTTGTGCATCCAATACTTCACGGCAGGATGACCCATTGAAGCCTGAGCCTGTGCTATCTCGCACTCATGGTGGGGGAACACGAGGTCCATACCGCCTCCATGAATGTCGAACATCTCGCCCAGATACTTACGACCCATCGCCGTACATTCACAATGCCAACCAGGGAAACCGTCGCTCCAAGGTGAGGGCCAGCGCATGATGTGTTCAGGTTGTGCCTTCTTCCACAGAGCGAAGTCAGCCTGATTGCGTTTCTCCCCTACTCCTGCCAGTTCGCGGCTCTCGTCCTTGATGTTCTCTAGTGAACGACCAGAGAGGATGCCGTACTTATATTTCTTGTTGTACGCCTCGATATCGAAATAGATAGAGCCATTGCTCTCATACGCAAAGCCATTATCTATAATCTGCTGCACCAGCTGCTGTTGCTCAATGATATGGCCAGTGGCATGAGGCTCAATAGAGGGACGAAGCACATTCAGCGCATCCATATACTGATGGTAGCGATTCGTATAATATTGTGCTATCTCCATGGGTTCCAATTGTTCCAAACGTGCCTTCTTGGCTATCTTGTCCTCACCCTCATCGGCATCGTGTTCCAGATGTCCCACATCAGTAATATTTCGGACATATCTTACCTTATAACCCAAATGCTTCAAATAACGGAACACCACATCGAACGTAATGGCAGGACGAGCATGTCCCAGATGGGGATCGCCATAGACCGTAGGACCACATACGTACATGCCCACATTGGGTGCATGAAGAGGTTCAAAACGTTCTTTCTGTCGCGTCAGAGTGTTGTAAATGACCAATTTTGATTCCATAAAAATCTATACATTTTTTATTTTGTGTGCAAAAGTACGAAAAAAAAAGAGTTTTTTGTTGGTCGTATAATAAAAAATAGTTAACTTTGCAAAATATAACGGAAATCTCGAGAACTATAAACCATAATGAGCATGAAAAAGAAACAGAAAAACCTACTTGCCCTCTTGTCTCTGATGATGACGGGAGGACTGTTCATGACTAGTTGTATGGATGACAACTATGACCTGAGCGACATTGACGGTACGGTAGCCGTGGGTAGTGACGAAGGTATCACCCTGCCTAGTAACAACTCAACTACCAACATTACGTTGAGCGATTTATTGGACATCGATGAAAGCGAAAGCGTAACCACCGATGTAGATGGAAACTACCAGTATGAGCAGAGTTCTACTATCGACGATGTGAATGATATCAAAGTTGATGAAGTAACTATTACAAAAGAGAGTTCAACTGATATTCCTGCTAAGATTGAAATCAATCCAGGCAATGACTATTATCTCCTTCCTAATGGTACTCTTATCACTGATACTTACAACGGATCCATTACTCATAACATTAACACCTTTAATTATGAAGGTGACCAACCAAAGGAAGTCATCAGTTTGAGTTCAACGGATATTAGTGGTACTGTAAAGTTGACCATCAATTTTGACGGTTCGCTTGTTGGAGGCTCCAGTGACCTTCCAAAACTCATTCAGAAATTTGACCTTCTGACAATCGAATTCCCCTCTTATCTGGAAATTGAGTCAGAAGCAACTCAGGAAAACAACAAACTGATATTCACAGACGTACCTACCAATCAAAATCTTGTGATTCAGGCTACACTGAAGAAGGCTGATTTCAGTGTTGCACCAGATGCTGAGAACAAGTTGGCTATTGAGAATGATAAAATCATCATGAAGGGTGGCGTCAAGATTCAGGCCAATTACAACACAGTGCAATTTAACAAAGGTGATGTTGATTTGGACAAGCTGACCATCAATAGTGTTACTAATATCAGCAAAGTAACCATTAAATCGGCTACTGGTAAGTTTGATCCAGATATCACCATTGAGAACAGCACTATAGACCTGAATGACCTGCCCGATTTCATGACTGATGACGAAGTGGTTGTTGACCTCTACAACCCCCAAATCATCTTCACAGCTAATAGTCAACTGCCGTTGCCAGGCAAGATCAACGCAAAGCTTAAGGCTAAGAAAAATGGTTCTGTCATTAAGACTGTGACTATTCCAGAGTTCCTGGTTGAGCAGAATAAAGCAAACAAAATCCTCATCGCTCGTCGTAATGAGAATATCCCAACAGACCTGACACAGCCAGCTATCATCGTTCCAGATCTGTCTGAAATCATTAAAGACGTGCCCGACAACATTGAATTGAGCATTGAGGCCAAGGCCGATTCAGAGAACGATTACGACTTTGAGTTAGGAACCTCTTATTCAATAACCGACATCAACTATATTATTCATGCGCCACTGTCATTCGGAGATGAAGCGCTTATTGTTTACAATGACACGATTGACGGTTGGGCAGAAGATTTGGAAGATATTTATCTGACAGACAACGCCAAGGTGGAAGCCACCTTTGACATCACCAACAACGTGCCAGCCAAACTCACCCTTGAGGCTACACCCATCGATGCCAAAGGCAATGATATCGACAACATGCTCAATATTGAGAACCCACCCACTGTTGACAAAGGTGTTACCAATGGTGTGAAGTTTACTATCACACAAAAGAACAAGGATGCCTTAAAGAAGCTGGATGGACTACGTCTCAAGATTAAGGGTAAGCCCATTGACAACACCACACTGAATGAAAAAACGCAGACCATCAAGATAGAAAACATCTCTATCAAGGTGATAGGCAAGGTGGTTATTGAAGATAATAAAGACTAACGGTAGAATCATCTAAAACATTGAAAGCTATGAAATTCAAATGTAAATATATCTTAGCCGTTGGCCTTTTGGCATCGGCGGGCTCAATAACAGCACAAGAACTGAACTCGGCCTACTTCACCCAGGACTATAAGTTCCGTCATGACCTGAACCCTGCATTCGGCAATGACCAGAACTATATCTCTATTCCTGCTTTGGGTAACCTGAACGTCAAGTCACAAGGTAACTTCGGTATAGGCGACGTCTTGTTCCAGAACCCCGTTACTGGTAAGTACGATCGCACCTTCATGCATCCCGATGTGCCAACCTCTGAAGCCTTGAAGGGTTTTGTCGATGGAAAGAATCGTATCAATTCTGATGTACGTATAACACTACTGTCAGCTGGTTTCAAGAGTTTTGGCGGTTATAACACCATTGAGATTAACGAGCGTACCAGCATGGGACTCTACCTACCAGGCGATCTTTTTCGTTTTGCCAAGAACATGACAAACGATAACTATAGCTTCGACTTCGGTGCACGCGCCGTCTCTTTCGCAGAGATTGCTTTTGGTCACTCACGTAATATTAATGATGACCTACGCGTAGGTGCTAAACTTAAATTCTTGTTGGGTGTTGGAAGGGCAGACCTGACGGTAAAGAACCTTCAGGCCAATCTGACAGGTAACACCTGGACATTAACCAGCGGTGAGGCTTTGGCCGAGGTTAACATGAAGGGTATTGTGTTTGTCGATGATACTGAAGACGAGTATAATAATGGCACCAAGAACGTCCATGTTGATTTGGGCGAGACCGATGTTGACGGTGCAGGAATTAGTGGTTTCGGCTTGGGAATCGACCTGGGTGCAGAGTATGACCTGAACGCTGTTGTTGAGGGCTTGAAGGTCAGTGCTGCTTTAACAGACCTGGGCTTCATCAGCTGGAGCAACAATCATGTTCTGAAGCAGAAGAAAAGCACATTCACCTTCGATGGCTTCCACGACATTGCTGTCAAGGACGAAGGTGGAACAGGAACTCCTTTTGATGATCAGAGTGATGCTTATGGAGATCAGCTCTCCGACTTCATTAATTTGACGAACGAAGGTGATCAGGGCAGCAAGTCAACCATGCTGGCTGCCACAGCAAACCTTGGTGTGGAGTATCAGCTGCCCATGTACAAGCAAATGTCATTCGGTCTGCTGGGTCAGCATCATTTTGCTGGTGAGTATTCATGGACAGAGGCTCGTCTCAGTGCTAACTGGACACCCCTGAAGTGGCTCAATGGTGGTGTTAACTTTGGTGTCAACACCTTCTGCACCAGTGCTGGTTGGGTACTTAACATCCACCCAAAGGCAGTCAACTTCTTCATTGGTATGGACCATATTCTGGGCAAGCAGACCAAGGAGGGTGTTCCCCTCAGTTCTAATGCCAGCATTAACCTTGGTTTGAACGTGGCATTCTAACAATTGTTTTATGAGGTCCTAGTTTTTCTGGGACTTCATAAGATTCCTAAATAAAAAATTCCTGCAAACTGATTTGGTTTGCAGGAATTCTTTTTCTGTCTGTATCTCTTACAGGTTGGGGTTGATCTCATTCCACTTGTCAATAGTGGGAACAATACCCAGCGTCACCAACTCGTCACGCATCTTGCACAAGTGCTCATAGCTCTGGTCGAGTTTAGCATTCTCCTCAGCAGTACCCTGAGGCACCTCGAATTTGGCACCCTCGGCAGTCATGGTGGTCTTCATGGCCATCATGATATGATCGTACTTGTCAGTCTTTACATAGGTACCAACGGGAAAGCGGAAGGGCTCACCACCCATAGCGGCACGAATCATCTCAACAGAGAGGTAGCTGGGGCTCTGGAAAGAGCTACGACCACGAAGCTCGATAATCTTAGCACCACCCTTAGTCACATCGACCTTCATCTGCTCCCACTCTTCAGCGGGGAATTCAGCTGTGCCGATAATATCAGTCAACTTACGACCCTTAACAGTCACGTGACTGCCAAATACGGCCATCTGCTCACCATGACCACCATAGGTTGCACAACCAGTAATCTCACACTGCTTAACACCGAACTTCTTTGCCAAAGCAGACTGCAGACGGGTTGTATCCAAACCAGCAAGCGTGGTCACCTGTCCAGGTTTCAAACCAGAATAGAGCAACGTTACCAGACCAGTAAGGTCAGCAGGGTTGAAGATAATCACCACATGCTTCACATCAGGACAGTACTTCTTGATGTTCATACCCAGCTCCTCAGCAATCTTACAGTTGCCAGCCAACAGGTCCTCACGGGTCATACCAGCCTTACGGGGAGCACCACCAGAAGAAATGATATACTTTGCACCACGGAAAGCCTCTTCAGCATCGGTGGTTGCGGTGATTGTAGCCTCGTCGAAACCGCTCTGGCGCATCTCTTCAGCTACACCCTCGGGTGAGAACACATCATACAAACACAGGTTACTTGTCAGACCCATCATCAGGGCGCTCTGAGCCATGTTGCTACCAATCATGCCGGCTGCACCGACAATGACCAGTTTGTCGTTTGTCAAAAATGCCATAATTCCTTTTCGTTTTAAATTTAAGATAAAAATTTGGTGCAAAGATACAAAAAGGTTTGAGATTTGAGGTTTGAGGTTCGAGTTTTTTTCATGCACTCATAAAAAAAACAATCATACATATTTGTTATTTCTTTTTTTAATGTATCTTTGTAACCTCGAAATGACAAAAAACAAAGACTTTATGAACGAACAAATAGCTCAACGACTAAGTGCACTTCGTCAGGTGATGCAACGCGAACGACTGACAGCTTTCATTTTCCCAAGCACCGATCCACACCAAAGTGAATATGTGGCCGACCATTGGAAGGCTCGTGAGTTTATCAGCGGGTTTGATGGTTCTGCCGGAACAGCAGTCATCACCATGAATGCGGCAGCCCTTTGGACCGACTCACGCTATTTCATTGCTGCTGAAGAACAACTACGAGGCACCGAATTCCAGTTAATGAAGTTGAAGATGCCTGGCACGCCAACCATCGCTGAATGGATTAACAAACAATGTTCCTTGTGCGACAATCCAAGCACAGAGGTTGGTATTGACGGTTTGGTTAGCTCGGCAAATGAAGTAAAAACACTTATCAGTGAGTTGCGACAGAATGGTGGCTATACCTTGCGGACAAACCTTGACCCACTCCGTGAGATATGGACTGACCGTCCACCTATTCCCTTAGCCCCTGCCAACATTCATTCAATACAGTATACTGGTGAGTCGGCTCATGAGAAAATCGCACGTATTCGCAAAGCTCTTCGTGAGAAACATGCCGACGGTATGCTGATGGCTTCACTCGACGATATCGCATGGACCCTCAACCTTCGTGGTGACGATGTACATTGTAATCCTGTGTTCGTCAGTTATCTGCTCATTGACACTCAAAAGGCGACACTCTTTATAGACCCAAAGAAGTTAACTGATGAGGTCTGTCAATATCTGAAGACAGAAGGAGTAGTAACGGACTGCTATGAGAATGTACGGAAAGGACTCAAAGACTATTTCGAGTATAACATCCTGATAGATCCCGATGAGGTGAACTACACTCTATATAATATATGTACGCGCGCGAGGGTAGAGACCGAATCACCAGTGAAACGGATGAAAACAGTGAAGAACGCCACAGAGCAAGAAGGCTTCCGCCAAGCTATGCTTCGCGATGGTATTGCTATGGTGAAGTTTCTCTACTGGCTTTCAGGAAAAGCCGATGAATCCGGACTATCTGGAGAAACGGAGCTGACCATTGACCGCAAGTTGACGGCATTGAGGGCAGCGCAACCTTTATACCGTGGACTCTCTTTCGATACGATAGCTGCTTATGCTGAACATGGCGCCATCGTTCACTATGAACCTACGCCTAAGACTGACAAACCGTTGAAAGCGGAGGGGCTTTTATTGCTTGACAGTGGTGCACAGTATCTGGACGGAACCACCGACATTACAAGAACGATTGCCCTCGGCGATCTGACTGACGAGATGAAAAAAGTGTATACACTGGTACTGAAAGGTCACATACAGATAGAGATGGCCAAGTTCCCTTCAGGTATAAGCGGCACCCAGCTCGATGTGCTTGCCAAGCGCGCCATGTGGCAGGAAGGCCTGTCATATTTGCACGGCACAGGTCACGGTGTGGGGTCGTTCCTTAATGTTCACGAAGGGCCACACCAGATCCGTATGGAATGGAAGCCTGCACCATTGGTGTCTGGGATGACCGTTACTGATGAACCGGGCATCTATCTTGAAAACCGCTTTGGCGTGCGCATAGAGAACACATTACTCATCGTTCCCTATAAGAAGACTGAGTTTGGCGATTTCCTGCAGTTCGAGTCCCTGACACTCTGTCCCATCGACAAACGACCAATCATTACCGAGCTATTATCTGATGAAGAGCGGAGATGGTTGGATGACTATCACCAAATGGTCTTCGACCGTTTGTCGCCCCATCTCACAGACGACGAGGCCCGTTGGTTACGCGAGGCAACCCTACCACTATAGTTTATTTCAACAAGTGGTAGGTACCTCCTGCCAGTGGTCGTACGATGCCTTTCATCTCCATCTGGAAAAGGATCGCCGTCAACTGACCAATAGGTATATTCGTCTTTACCGATAGCTGATTAAGCTGAAAATCGCCCATTTCATCGAGGACTTTCACTATTCGCTGTTCTTCTGGTGACAATTCAGGAAAGAGCTGTCGTTCAATGCTTTTATTCTTTTCCAAAGCCCCTTCTACTTGCCATCCCATCGCTGCCACGAAGTCGGCTGCAGAAGTAATAAGTGCGGCACCATTATCTCGAATCAGGTTATTACAGCCTTCACTGGCTGGTGCACCAACAGCCCCAGGGAAAGCAAATACCTGTCGGTTATAGTCCTGTGCAATACTGGCAGTTATAAGTCCTCCACCCTTTGCAGCACTCTCCACCAGAATTGTCGCATCCGACAAACCTGCCACGATACGGTTACGCTTCACGAAATTTACTCGTTCAGAACGTGTCTCTGTCATATACTCCGTTAACAAACCACCCTGACTGATCATCTGTTTAGCCGTATCGCGATGAGCAGAAGGATAGATTTCATCGAGTCCATGTGCCAGAACACCCACAGTATCAAAACCATTTTGCAAGGCGTTACGGTGGGCACAGATATCAATGCCGTAGGCCAGACCACTCACAATCAACACATTGGGGCATAGCTGTCGCAGGTCGCTGACAAAGCGTCTTACCAGATCCTGTCCGTAGGTTGTACAACGTCGGGTACCAACGATATTGATGACGTGGCGATCATTTAAGTCGGCATTACCCATATAATACAACACGATGGGGGCATCAACACACTCTGCCAACCGCAACGGGTAGTCATCAGCTCCCAAACAAAGCACTTGTATTTTGTGCTTCTTAATGAAAGCCATCTCCTGGGCTGCCCGTTGTAAGGCGAGGTCCCAATCCTGAAGCGAGGCAATAAGACGGTCGTTGCAATCGGGTATCACCTCCTTGATACCCTTACGATGTTCGTAAACAGCCTGACCACCTCCTAATGTCTTATAAAGGTGCAAGGCTGTCTGAAAGTTGAAACCCGTCATACGGGTCAGGGCAATGGTATAAAAGACTTCCTGTTCGTTCATTAGTCTTAAGGGAGCAATAGTAAGTAATAGTTATAGGTACTTGGCAAAGGCGGCATCATAGTCAGGACTGCTTGACAACCGTCCATTGACTAGGCATACCAATTCTATCTTGCCACGAAAACACAACTGCTCGTCCTTTGCCCGATAGATATCCTGATAGAAGACATATTTGATGCCCTCTTTTACCAGATTCAATCGGGAAATAAACTCATCGTCAGGACGGAGAGGCACCTTATATTGCAGTTGCATGCGGGCAACAACGGCGTCAACACCTTTTTCGTGCATCTCAGCAAAACTCAGTCCGCATTCCTTCAGGAAGAGATGTCGTGTATGCTCACAATAATGGATATACTGCGCATTATTGACTATGCCTTCAATGTCGCATTCGTAATCACGCACTTCCATGCGTGTTTCAAAAATATATTTGTTCATTGCTAAGGGTTATTTATGGAATTAAGATCATTCATTGTGATGGGGAGCTCGCAAATATTCATAGCCTATGCGACAGCGCAGACAATCCCGACGGTCGCAGTATTCTTTTTTCAGTTGAATGAGAGCCTGACTGTCACCTGCTGTTTTCACCTGCAGACCACACTCCTGCCACATCGTGATGATATGATTCTTCTCAGCTTTCAACTTTTCCAGGAAATCAAAAGCACGGTCACACCACTCCTCTTTCTGTCGATGTCGTCCCATGGCAAAGAGCATGGGGATGGCTGTATTGATGGTTAGTAAGTCTATCGATGAAACCGACAAAAACTTAGTGTTATGCGGACTCTCATTCCCAAAAGAGTAGTGGGTCTCCCAATAAGGAGTGACGTGCGTTTGCAAGAGGCTACGAAGCGCATCTACCGTCTCACATTCCAGCAATCGGCTCAAGCCTGCCCTCCGTTCGTAGTAAAGATTGGCCAACTGCGAGATGCGGATGTGTGGGAAGTTCTGCGGACGCAGTCTGAGGAACCGCCAAAGAGAAAAATTGATCGGTTCCATCGAGAATTTATGGGCCAGATATTGGTATTCACGGCACAGTTTCTGATAATAATTATCAGCCACTGCCTGTGCACGCAGATGCTCTGGGATGCCATCGGGTTTCAGCAGTCCCGCCTGCCCCATGAAGATGGCCTCTATCTGAAACAGATCGTCACGGTGCTTGTCAACAGCATGCAATGGCACATGCATAGCCCAGTGTTCAAAAGCATCACCATTGATGCCGAAACCATAGTTTCGTGCCAGCGTCACGAAGTAAGCATCTTCCCACGATCCGTTACACAACTGGGCTCTTTTCTCGATAGCCTTGGTCTTCTGTTCCAGTCGTTCTGTCTGCAGGGCAGCCATCCACGAATGTACTGTCAGAAGGGTCAGCTGAGGGATAATGCGGTAGCAGGGCGGATACTTGTCTGTTGACAGCAGCTGGCGGTAGTTCTCAGCCACCGTCGCAGGTACGGGCAACACTAGTTGTGGCAGGTACTCCCCTCGTGTATTCTGCACGTCTCTGTCGGCAACGCCCACCACGTGCAACACCACATTATCATAGCGCACGTCCTTATGATGATTGTGCAGATACCAGTCGCTCGAACGGTCGTGAATCTCAACATTGCCCACCCACAGTGTACCACTAATGACTACCTTCGCATTGAAGAAATCAGGCCCTGCATTGGTGTTGTGCAACCCAGGATCAATGATCTCCACCATGCGGCCGTCAGTGGTCTCAAGCGCCTTCAGTGGCAGCATTTTATGTTTCCAGACGTAGTGAAGCAGTTGTTCCATACGAAAACTTTTCTGCAAAAATAGGCAAAAAAAACTGAAACTTACGGCTTTTGTACCATTTTTTTTTGTAAAACGTTAAGAAATTAAAAATTGTGCTATATATATAAGGTGGAAGCAAACTTTTTGCGTACTTTTGCACCCCGAATCTTTTAACTGACGGTTGGAAGACCTGAAATGAGAGATGCGATAAGATGAAAAAGAAGAATTAAGAATTAAAAAAAATATGCAGAAAAATCTTGTTATAGTAGAGTCACCGGCTAAGGCCAAGACAATTGAAAAATTTCTAGGCAATGACTACAAGGTGATGTCGAGCTATGGACACATTCGCGATTTGAAAAAACGTGAACTGAGTATCGACGAGAAAACACTGGAACCCGAATATGAGATTCCCGAAGAGAAACAGAAGGTAGTAAACGACCTGAAGTCGAATGCCAAGAAAGCCCAGCAAGTGTGGCTCGCATCTGATGAAGACCGCGAGGGAGAGGCCATTTCATGGCACCTGTGCGAGGTGCTGGGTCTGGATGAGGAGAAGACCAAGCGTATCGTGTTCCACGAGATTACGAAACCCGCCATTTTAGAGGCTATCGCTCATCCTCGCACACTCGACATGAACCTGGTGAACGCCCAGCAGGCCCGTCGTGTGCTGGACCGTCTGGTAGGCTTTAAGCTGTCGCCCGTGCTGTGGCGAAAGGTGAAGCCCCAGCTGTCAGCAGGTCGCGTGCAAAGCGTGGCCGTACGATTGTTAGTGGAACGCGAGCGCGAGATACAGGCGTTCACGAGCGAGAGCTACTACAACGTGAATGGTATCTTCGCCATCACCAATGCCGATGGTTCAGCTTCTGAGGTGAAGGCCACATTGAGTCAGCGTTTCCAGACCCGCGAGGAGGCCGAGCAGTTCCTCGAGCAGTGCAAGGATGCTACATTTACCGTAGCCAGCATTCAGAAGAAGCCCATGAAGCGCACGCCTGCTCCTCCCTTCACCACATCGACACTCCAGCAGGAGGCTGCCCGCAAACTGGGCTTCACCGTTAGTCAGACAATGATGATTGCCCAGCATCTTTACGAGAGCGGACGCATCACGTATATGCGTACTGACTCCGTCAACCTGTCGGGCCTATGCATCAATGCTGCCAAGGAGAAGATCAGCGAGCTTTATGGTCCAGAATACAGCAAGGTGCGCCAGTATCACACCTCCTCGAAAGGTGCTCAGGAGGCTCACGAGGCCATCCGTCCTACCTATATGGAGAACATCGCTATTGAAGGTACAGCCCAGGAGAAGCGTCTCTACGAACTCATCTGGAAACGCACGGCTGCCTCACAGATGGCTGATGCCCAGATTGAGAAGACAACGGCAGAGATAAAGATTGTAACCGACGGCGAACAGCCACTCTTCATCGCCACTGGCGAGGTTGTGAAGTTCGACGGTTTCCTGAAAGTCTATCGCGAATCCCAGGACGATGAAGACGAGAACCGCGACGAGTTTGTACACATTCTGCCCCCGCTGAAGAAAGGTCAGGAACTGACCCGTCGTGAGATTATTGCCTCTGAGCGTTTCAGTCTTGGTCCCCAGCGCTATACTGAGGCCTCGCTCGTGCATAAGCTCGAAGAGCTGGGCATCGGTCGTCCCTCTACCTATGCGCCAACCATCTCCACCATCCAACAGCGCGAGTATGTGGCGAAAGGCGACAAGAAAGGCGAGGAACACCAGTATGCCGTCATCACCCTGAAGGGAAAACAGATCGCTGAGAAGCACCGCACGGAACTGGTCGGCTCTGAAAAAGGCAAGCTGATTCCTACAGATATCGGTATCGTCGTCAACGACTTCCTCATGGAGCATTTCCCTGAGATCATGGACTACAACTTCACCGCTAAGGTTGAGCAGAGCTTCGACCGCATCGCCGACGGCAAAGAGATATGGGAGAAGATGATGACCTCGTTCTACAAGAAGTTCGAGCCTACCGTCGAGAAGACCATCAATGCCCGTTCAGAACACAAGGCCGGAGAACGCGAACTGGGTGTTGACCCACGCACCAAGCGTCCTGTGTTCGTGAAGATCGGCCGCTTCGGACCTGTCATCCAGATGGGTACTGCCGACGACAAGGACAAACCCGTCTTTGCCCACATGCCCAAGGAACTGAGCATCGAGTCCATCACACTCAAAGAGGCATTGGAACTGTTCCGTCTGCCACGCATGCTGGGCGAGTACGAAGGCGAGCCTGTCAACGTGGGTGCTGGCCGTTTCGGACCCTATATCCTCCACAAGAAGCAGTATGTGTCGCTGCCCAAGGACGTTGATCCCTTGACGGTGACCATCGCCGATGCTGTGAAACTGATTGACAGCAAGCGCAAAGAGGATCAACAGAAGCACCTGAAGACTTTCGAGGAAGATGCCAAACTCGAGGTGCTCAACGGTCGCTATGGACCCTATCTGTCCTATGACGGCAAGAACTACCGCATACCTAAGAATATGCACGACCATGCCAAGGAACTCACCTTTGACGAGTGCATGAAGATTGTCAACAAGGCCAACAGCTAACAGCTCTCAGCTATGAAACGCATCATCCTCATCGGCTATATGGGTGCCGGCAAGACCACCGTCGGCAAGGCACTCTCCAAGGAGCTGGGCCTTACCTTCTACGACCTCGACTGGTACATTGAGAACCGTCGACGCAAGAAGGTGCCTGAGATCTTTGCCGAGGTGGGTGAAGAGGGCTTCCGCCAGATAGAGCACAACATGCTCCACGAGGTGGCCGAGTTTGAGGATGTCATCATCAGCTGTGGCGGCGGTACGCCCTGCTTCTTCGATAACATCGACTACATGAACCAACAGGGCGAGGTAGTCTATCTGAAAGCCTCGCCAGAGGTGCTGTACAAGCACCTTCTGATGGGAAAGACCGAACGCCCGCTGCTGAAGGGGAAGAATCCCGACGAGCTCATCGCCTTCATCCGCGAACAGCTGGACTACCGCGAACAGTTTTACCTGAAGGCCCGTCATGTTCTCGACGTGAGCCTGATGGACAACTATGAAAAGATAAAGATAACGATAGAGAAACTGAAAGAACAATTAAGCCTATGAAAAAGTGGACCATCGACGATGCCCGTGAGTTGTACAACATCAACGGTTGGGGCACTAGCTATTTTGGCATCAACAACCAGGGAAATGTCTTTGTCACACCCTGCAAGGACGATGTGCAGATTGACCTGCGTGAGGTGATGGACGAGTTGTCGCTGCGCGATGTCACAGCGCCTGTCCTGCTGCGTTTCCCCGATATTCTTGACAACCGTATCGAGAAGACGTGGAGCTGTTTCAAGAAAGCCACCGAGGAGTACGACTACAAGGGCGAGAACTACGTGGTATATCCCATCAAGGTGAACCAGATGCAGCCCGTCGTCGAGGAGATCATCTCCCACGGACGCAAGTTCAACCTCGGCGTAGAGGCAGGCTCCAAACCCGAGTTGCACGCCGTCATCGCCGTTCAGTGCCAGAGCGACTCTATCATTGTCTGCAACGGCTACAAAGACCAGGGATACATCGAACTGGCCCTGCTAGCTCAGAAGATGGGCAAGCATATCTTTATTGTCGTTGAAAAACTCAACGAACTCGAACTGATAGCCCGCGAGGCCAAGAAATTGGGTGTGCGCCCCAATATCGGCATCCGCATCAAGCTGGCCAGCAGCGGCAGCGGCAAGTGGGAAGAGAGCGGTGGCGATGCCTCGAAGTTCGGACTCACCAGTGCCGAACTGCTGGAGGCCCTCGAGATGCTCGACAAGAAGGACATGCGCGACTGCCTGCGCCTCATCCACTTCCACATCGGCTCACAGATCACCAAGATACGCCGCATCCAGACGGCCCTGCGCGAAGCCTCGCAGTTCTATATCCAGCTGCACAAGATGGGCTACAACGTCGATTTCGTGGACTGTGGCGGCGGACTGGGCGTCGATTACGACGGCACACGCTCACCGTCCAGCGAGAGCTCTGTCAACTACTCTATTCAGGAATATGTCAACGACTGTATCTACACCTTCGTAGATGCTGCCAACAAGAACAATATCCCCCACCCCAACATCATCACTGAGAGCGGACGCTCGCTGGCTGCCCACCACTCCGTGCTCGTCATCGACGTGCTGGAGACGGCCTCGCTGCCCGAGATGCCCGAGGAGTTTGAGCCCGACGAGAACTCCCACCAGCTGGTGAAAGACCTCTACGAGATATGGGACAACCTCTCGCCACGCAACGTCCTTGAGGACTGGCACGATGCCGAACAGATACGCGAGGAGGTGCTCGACCTGTTCTCACACGGCATCGTTGACCTGAAGACACGTGCCGAGATCGAGGCTATGTACTGGAGCGTCTGCCACGAGATCCACGCGCTGGCCAAGAACCTGAAGCACATTCCCGAGGAACTCATGAACATCGACAAACTGCTGGCAGACAAGTACTTCTGCAACTTCTCGCTATTCCAGTCGCTGCCCGACTCATGGGCCATCGACCAGATGTTCCCCATCATGCCCATCCAGCGCCTCGACGAGCGTCCTACGCGCAATGCCACCATTCAGGACATCACTTGCGACTCTGACGGAAAGATAGCCAATTTCGTGACCAACCGCCACAACTCCCACTCGCTGCCCGTCCACAGTCTGAAGAGAAACGAGAACTACTATCTCGGCGTCTTCCTCGTAGGAGCCTATCAGGAGATTCTGGGCGATATGCACAACCTCTTTGGCGACACCACAGCCGTCCACGTCTCCGTGAAGGACGGTCATTACCACATAGACCAGATCTTCGACGGCGAGACCGTAGAGGAAGTACTCGAGTACGTGCAGTACAACCCCAAGAAACTTGTACGCCAGCTGGAAATCTGGGTAACCAAGAGTGTCAAGGAGGGTAAGATCACCCTCGAAGAAGGAAAGGAGTTCCTTTCCAACTACCGTAGCGGTCTCTACGGCTACACGTATCTGGAATAATGAAAGAATAAAAAAATGAAAAAATGAGAGAATAAAAAAGAATGAAGGAACAAAGCCTTCATTCTTTTTTTTACTTCTTCTTGGGTTTGCGTCGTGCCCACCCTTCTTCTGAGAAGTCGGGGATCTCGCCCTTGAGCTCTTTCTTTGAACGGGGCTTCATCAGCTCGCGCCAGTCGTCCTTTCTATGAGACCTTTGGGGCTCATGGGCCTTATTGGTCCTATAGGACCCATAGGACTCATTAGTCTTATAGGACTCATTGGCCTTAGCCTTATCATCCTCGGCGTTACAGCGCACCACACGCCCTTTGTAGCGGATGCCGGTGAGCTGGGTCATCACCTTGCGGGCGTCTTTCTCAGGCACCTCGAAATAGGAGATGGTGTCGAGCAAATCGATATGACCCACCTCCTGACGACCGCCCACATAGCGGTTGAGCGTCTGCATGAGCTCGCCAGGATAGAAGCCGTCGCGCTTACCCAGGTTGATGAACAGGCGTGCATAGCCTTTCTGGGCCTTGTTCATACGCTTCTGCTTGTCCGTTTGGCCAGATTTACCGGATTTCCCAGACTTTTCGGCAACGGGCTTTTCTATTTCGGGGGCATCGGCATAGTAAACGAGGAAGCGACCAAACTCACGGCTCACGATCTTCTTGATGAGCTCGTCCTTGTCGATATACTCGAAGTAACGGTTGATATCCTGTATAAAAGGTGCGATTTCATCGTCGTTTACGTCAGTCTTCACAATCTCGTCCATCACCTTGTAGAGCTGTTTCTTGCAGATATCCTCGGCCCTGGGTATCTCGGCCTCCACAAACTGCTTGCCAATCTCTTTCTCGATATTACGGATCTTGTGTTTCTCCTTGGAGTGGACGATGCTGATGGAAGTACCTTTCTTGCCGGCACGACCCGTACGACCTGAACGGTGGGTGTAGTTCTCGATGTCATCAGGCAGACCGTAGTTGATGACGTGCGTCAGGTCATCGACATCGAGACCACGGGCAGCAACGTCAGTCGCCACGAGCAACTGCGTCAGGTGCTGACGGAACTTCTGCATCGTCAGGTCGCGCTGCTGCTGTGCCAGGTCGCCATGCAGCGACTCAGCATTATAGCCGTCCTTGATGAGCTTGTCGGCCACCTCCTGCGTCTCCAGCTTCGTCCGACAGAAGATAATGGCGAAAATCTTGGGATAGTAATCGACGATACGCTTCAGGGCCAGGTACTTGTCCTTCGCGTGTACCATATAATAGATGTGGTTCACGTTCTCGGCACCTTCGTTGCGCGAGCCCACCACAATCTCCTCGTAGTCGTGCAGATATTTCTTGGCAATCTTCTCCACCTCACGACTCATCGTGGCAGAGAACATCAGCGTGTTGTGCTCTGCAGGCAACGACTCGAAAATCTCGTTGATGGCATCCGAGAAGCCCATATTGAGCATCTCGTCGGCCTCGTCGAGCACGATATTGGTCACATGGTCCAGCTGCGCAAAGCCGCGGTTCTTCAGGTCGATAAGACGACCAGGCGTAGCCACAATGATGTTGACACCCTTCTTCAGAGCACGAATCTGCGGTTCGATGGCAGCACCGCCATAGACGGCCTCCACATGGATGCCATCCATATACTTGGCAAAGTCGCGCAGGTCGTCAGTAATCTGCAGACAGAGCTCACGGGTGGGACTGAGCACAAGGGCTGTTGGCTCCTTAGCCTTCAACTCGAGTCTCTGTAGCAGGGGTATGCCGAAGGCAGCGGTCTTGCCTGTACCCGTCTGGGCCAGGGCTATCACGTCCTTGCGGTCTTCAAGAAGGAAGGGGATTACGGCCTCCTGTACGGGCATGGGTTGCATAAAACCCATCTCCTGGATGGCCTGTATGATCTCAGGGCTGACGCCCAGTTCTTCAAATGATTTCATAGGCTTTTCTATTTTTTGATGCTGACAATGGACCATTGGCTCTGCGCCAACGGTCCTTGATTAGTGTTTGCGATTAGCACGCTGCTCACGGTACTTGGCCTTCTGGCGTGCCGATCCGCTGCCATGAGCCCCTGTGATGTACTTTTTCTTCTTGGCCTTGGTCTTCACCTTGCCCTCGTTGGGGTCTTTGCGTTCACCTCCCCTGCCAAACGAAATACCGTTCTCAAGGATGCTCTGAAAATCGTCGTCCGAGTGTGCCATAATTTCAAAAAAATTAATGATGGAACAGGCGCACGCCCGTAAAGGCCATTGCGATGTTGTACTTGTCACAGGTCATGATCACATGATCGTCACGCACGCTGCCGCCAGCCTGGGCGATATACTCCACGCCGCTCTTGTGGGCACGCTCAATGTTGTCGCCAAAGGGGAAGAAAGCATCCGAGCCGAGCGCCACCTTCGTGTTCTGGGCTATCCATGCCTTTTTCTCTTCCAGCGTCAGCACCTCGGGCTTCTCCTTGAAGAACTGCTGCCAGGCACCATCGCGCAGCACGTCGTCGTGCTCGTCTTCCGAGAGATACACATCGATGGTGTTGTCACGATCAGCACGGCGAATGCCGTCCACGAAGGGCAGGGCCAGCACTTTGGGGTGTTGACGCAGCCACCATATATCGGCCTTCTGTCCAGCTAGACGGGTGCAGTGGATGCGGCTCTGCTGACCAGCACCAATACCAATGGCCTGTCCGTCCTTGACGTAGCACACACTGTTCGACTGTGTATATTTCAGGGTGATGAGTGCCACCATCAGGTCGCGCAGGGCCTCTGGCGTAAAGGTCTTGTTCTGTGTGGGAATGTTCTTGAACAGCATGGGATCGTCCAGACGAATCTCGTTGCGTCCCTGTTCGAAGGTCACGCCAAACACCTGCTTCGTCTCGACGGGGTTGGGACAGTAGCTGGGGTCCATCTTGATGACATTATAGGTGCCCTTGCGCTTCTCACGGAGAATCTCCAGGGCTTCAGGCGTATAGTCGGGGGCAATGACGCCATCGCTCACCTCGCGCTTGATGATGAGGGCTGTGGTCTTGTCGCAGGTGTCGCTCAGGGCAATGAAGTCACCATACGACGACATGCGGTCGGCACCACGGGCACGGGCATAGGCACAGGCTATGGGCGACTCGTCAAGTCCTGCGATGTCGTTGACGAAATAGACCTTTTTCAGCGTATCGCTCAGGGGCAGACCCAGGGCAGCACCAGCAGGCGACACGTGTTTGAACGAGGCTGCGGCAGCCACGCCTGTGGCACGTTTCAGTTCGCTGACCAACTGCCACGCATTCAGGGCGTCGAGCAGGTTGATGTAGCCAGGACGGCCGTTAACCACTTCGATGGGCAGTTCTCTCCCATCGTTCATGAAGATGCGCGAAGGCTTCTGGTTGGGATTGCATCCGTACTTCAGGGCAAGTTCTTTCATTGTATCTTTTCTTTTATTCAATATTTTTATTTTCGTGGGAGTTAACGGGAGTTAACGAGCCTTAGGCTCGTGGAGTTAATGGGAGTTAGCGGACGATACTCTGTGTGCACCTTTTCTGCAGCAAAACTATTGTCCGTTAACTCCACAGGCTGAAAGCCTGTTAACTCCCAATAACTTCCGTTAACTACTATCATGCTTATCCAAAGAATTCACCATCGCCCTGACGGTCGTAGCTGGAGCCGTCGAAGCAGTGGGTACATACGCGGTTCTTGGGCAGGCCAATGCTCTCGATGAGGTCTTCCAGGCGTGCAAACTTCAGGCTGGACAGACCCAGACGACGTGCTATCTCGTTGACCATGCGCTGATACTCTGGCGAATCAGTCTGTGCATACTTGTCCAGGTTCGTCTGGTCGTCGCCCTCAAAGTCGCGGATGATGCGACGGGTGATGAGCTCCATGTCCGACTTCGAGTTGGTGAAGCCAATAAACGGACAGCCATAGACCAGGGGCGGACAGGATATGCGCACATGCACCTCCTTGGCGCCGTTGTCGAAGAACTCCTTCACGTTGTCACGCAACTGGGTGCCGCGCACTATCGAGTCGTCGCAGAACACCACACGCTGGTCTTTCAGCAGCGCCTCGTTGGGGATGAGTTTCATCTTTGCCACCAGGTCACGGCGTGTCTGGTTGCCAGGTGTGAACGAACGGGGCCATGTGGGCGTATATTTCAACACGGCACGCTTATAGGGAATGTGCGAGCCATTGCTGTAGCCCAGCGCCATGCCTACGCCCGAGTCGGGGATACCACACACCAGGTCGGCCTCCACATCGTCGCGCTTTCCCATCATCTCACCGTTCTTCTCGCGCACAGCCTCTGTATTGATGCCCTCGTAGCACGAGCTGGGGAAACCGTAATAGACCCACAGGAACGAGCATATCTGACAACGGCTGAACGGGGGTTGCAGCACCTCTACGCCATCGGGCTTGATACGTACAATCTCGCCTGGACCCACGTCGCGTACTGTCTTATAGTCCAGATTGGGGAAGCTGGTCGATTCGCTGCTCACGGCATGGGCCTTCACCCAGTCGTCAGTGCCTATGGGCGACAGACGGTGCACCTCCTTCCTGCCTATGACTATCGGCGTACGTCCCAGCACGTCACGGGCTGCGATGATGCCGTCCTCTGTCAGTATCAGAATGGAGCACGAGCCCTTGATCCTCCTATATACCAGGTTGATGCCGTCCACAAACGTGTTACCCATATTAATGATAAGTGCCACCAACTCTGTCTGATTCAGGTTGTTGGCACTCTGTTCGCTGAGGTGCATGCGCTGAGCCAGCAGCTCGTCGGCAATCTCGCGCAGGTTGTTGATCTTGGCCACGGTGACCACAGCATAACGTCCCAGATGCGAGTTGATGATGATGGGCTGTGGGTCGGTGTCGCTGATGACGCCCAGTCCCTGATTGCCGCAGAAATCCTTCAGTTCGTCCTCGAACTTCGACCTGAAGTAGTCGCGCTCCAACGAGTGGATAGACCGTGAGAAGCCTCGTTCGTGGTCGAAGGTAACCATGCCCGCCCTGCGCGTGCCAAGATGTGAGTTGTAGTCTGTGCCGTAAAACAAGTCGTTTACGCAATCTTTGGTAGAAATAGTGCCGAAAAATCCACCCATAAGTGTTACCGCTGTTTAATTTTGAAGGTGCAAAGGTAGTGTAAATCGAGCGAAAAACAAAATAAAATGCCATTTTTTTAGCTATGTCATTCATGAATTTTGCAAATTGTGTAATAATGTGTAATGAAATTCTTGCGTATTAGCAGGAGTTTTCCTACTTTTGCACCGTCCGGATAAAAACCAAATTGTCTAACCATTCAAAAAAGTAAAGAAATGAAGAAACTGTTTTTAATGTCTGTGATGGCCCTGTTCTGCCTGATGACAGCCAATGCCCAGAAGACCGTCGTGTCTGAGAAGAACCAGAAGGTATATGATACTGTAGATCAGCTGCCTGAGTTTCCTGGCGGCATGCCTGCCCTCATATCGTATCTTCAGAATAATATAAAGTACCCTAAGGATGCTGAAAAGCAAAAAGTGGAAGGAAGAGTGTTGGTACAGTTCGTGGTAGAAACCGATGGAAGCATTTCTGACGTCAAGGTGGCCAAAGAGGTCTTCCCATCACTCGACGCTGAAGGCATTCGCGTGGTTCAGGCCATGCCGAAGTGGACTCCTGGCAAACACAAAGGCAAGATTGTAAGAGTTCAGTACACGCTTCCCATCGTGTTCAGCCTGAAATGAAGTATCCATTACTGATAGTACTCTCTCTTCTCATTGTGGGCTGCCAGCACAGGCAGCCCCACAATGCCATGCTTACCAAGGCCGAGCAATTGGTGTTCACCCAGCCCGACTCTGTGGTGAGGATGCTGGCGCCACACTTTGGCGACACTACGATGGACAAGGCCGACCGTGCCCTCTATGGCTTGCTCTACACAGAAGCCCTGCATCGCAGCGGTCTCTTGTTGGAGTCCGACTCTCTGATCAAGGAGAGCATCGCCTACTACGAGCAGCAGGACGACAACGAGCATCTGGCAAGGGCCTTGCTCCACCACGCCATCATACTCTATAAACAAAAGCAAACACGCGAAGCCGTGCTGGCCATGAAGCGGGCAGAGCATCTGGCCAGCGACATTGACCTGCCAGGCTTTCATTGGTATCTCTTCTCTGTTTTGGGCGATTTGAACGACAACGTAGGCAACTACACCCAGACGCTGAGATACTACAAGCAGGCACTGGAAGCTGCCCGCAGGTGCAACAATCACCAATGGACCGTTCAGACGCTCAACAATATCGCTATGACCTTCGACGCGATTGGCGAGAAGGACAGTCTGAAGCATTACATCGACCTGGCCAAGCCCCTTGCTGCCGATGTCGATGAAGAGGCACGTGCCACCTATCTGGTCAACAACGCCAGCTATCTGCTGAGTACGGGTAAGGTTCCAGAAGCCAAACGCCACTTGATGGAGTCCATGCAGATATCGCCTACCGACAGGGGAGCCAAACTGCTGGCCGACATCTATGTGCAGGAGGGCGATACGGCAGCGGCAGCCCAACAGTGGTATAGGCTCACCAACTCGTTCTCACCCGATGTGGCCATCGAATCCTATCGACTGCTGATAGCCTATCTCAATCTAAAGGGCGACACGGAGAATGCGTCTGAGTACAGTCAGCGCCTGAACGAGGTCTATCACAACCTTTACAAACGCAACGATGTGGCAGGCATCATTGACCTGCAGACACAATACGATGAACAGCAGAAGGAACGCCAGCAATACAGGACCACAATCGTGCTGCTCTCAGTCATCCTCTTTCTTGTCATCGCCGCTATCATCATCATCAGCTACAGCCGCCATCGCATAGACGTGCTCAACGCCCGCTTTGCCGATAGTCAGCAGCAGTACAACCTGACACGTTCTGAATTGACCAAGATGCGACGACAGAAAGAACGCGAACAGCGCGAGAACTCTCGTCAGCTGAAGGATATCGTCTCCCATCTGCACGTCTCTGCCAATAAAGGCAAACCTGCCGACGATAACGATGTAAACACCCTGGCCCAACTGTCTTATGCCAACAGCCCTGGACTGCAGGACCTGCTGACAGAGCTGAACCCCAAAGAGCAGATGGTCTGTCTGCTGACCATCCATAGCTTCCTGCCCAGCGAGATTGCCACGCTGACCATCTCCACGCCTCAGGCTATCACCAACACGCGTGTGCGTCTGTTGAAAAAGCTCTTCGACGAGACTGGTGGTGCCAAGGATTTTGACAGCGCCATCAAGCGTAGGGCAAAGTTGTAGTGGTTAGGGCTTGACGGAACTCACATCTTGCGGCAGCCATACGCGCATCTTGCCGCTGCCTCGGTGACACCAGGCGTAATAGGGAATCAGCGTCAGCCGCTGGTCCTTGGTCTGCAGTCGGCCCTGCTCATCGAAGCTCAGCGTCTGGGCATCCGTTGTTAACGTCACCACCTGTGTGCCTGCTATCTCCGTTTTGCCCATACTGAACTGTGGCTTCTGGTTGATGAGTGCGCCCATGATATCGAAGCCGTTGTCAGGGTGCTCGGCACAATACACCAGCGGTCCGCGCTCTATGGCCACCCTGCCGCGATCTTCCTCCACATTATTATTAGCACGCACGGTGCGAGGCTCCATGTCGAAGTGAACCTTCACCTTGTCGCCCTTCTTCCATTTGCGGGTGATAGAGAAATAACCCTGCTCCAGGTCAATGGCCAAAAAACGGTTGCCGTTCACAGACACGGTATATCTGGGTCGCTTGTTGTCAGAATAGGTGTAGAGGTCGGAGGGCACCACCTGACCACGCACCCAACCAGGGATACGGATCTGGAGGGTCATCTCCTCCTTGAGGGTCGTCTTGTCGATGCTGATCTCTATGTCGCCGTCCCACGGGTAGTTGGTTTTCTGGCTCAGCGTCACCTTCCTACCCTTGACATCGAGCGTCGCTGTGTTCGACAGGAACAGGTTCACATAGACGCTGGCCCCAGTCCCATAGGTCCTATGAGTCCCATTGGTCCCATAAGACCCATTGGCCCCATCCTTCACCGCATAAATGTACCCTGGCAGCGAAGGAATAAACCTGCACAGGTTGCTGGGACAGCAGGCACAGCCAAACCACGCCTCACGATGGTGCTGTCCTTCCGACTCCAGGGGATTGGGATAGAAGAAGCCGTCGCCGCCGAGCGACATACCGCTGATCAGACCGTTGTAGAGCGTGCGCTCCAGCACGTCGTAGTATTTCGCGTCGCCATGCAACAGAAACAGACGGTGGTTCACATACACATTGCCGATGGCAGCACACGTCTCGCAGTAGGCCGTCATATTCGGCAACTCATAGTTCTTGCCAAAGGCCTCGCCGTTGCTGGTGGCGCCGATGCCGCCCGTGATGTAGAGCTTCTTGCTGACGATATTGTCCCAGATGCGGTCGATGGCATCCACATAGCTCTGGTCGCCCGTCAGCGCAGCCACATCGGCCATACCCGCATACATATAGCCGGCACGTACGGCATGGCCCACGGCCTCGTCCTGCTCCACCACCGGCTTGTGGCTCTGCGAATACTCGCTCTTTGTCTGCGTCTTGCCGCGATAGTCCAGCAGGTACTTCGCAAAGTCCAGATACTTCTTCTCGCCCGTAGCCAGATAGAGACGGGCCATCGCCATCTCCGCTATCTGGTGACCAGGCACCACGAACGTCTGTCCCTCGTTGGGCCCCACCTCCTTGCACGCCACGTCCGCATAGCGGCAGGCAATGTCCAGGAACTTTCGTTTGCCCGTAGCCTGCCAGTAGGCCACGGCACCCTCCACCATGTGCCCCAGGTTGTACAGCTCGTGGCTCAGTTCCTCCTCCTTCACCCAACGCGTCTTGCCGGCCCAGTTGTGAGGGTTGGCAGGGTTCTGCGTACGCGCCGTGTAGAGGTAGCCGTCGGGCTCCTGCGCCCTGCCGATGATGTCTATCACCGAGTCACAGTAGGCCTCCAGCCGCTTGTCGGGATAGGTCTGCAGGATATAGGCAGCGCCCTCCAGCGTCTTGTAGGGGTCGGTGTCGTCGAACGAGAAGCCCATGCTCTTCAGGCTGAACACCTGCGACGTGTCCGCTAGGTGTGCCGCCGCATTCTCAAAGTTCCTGTAGCGTCCCTCGCTCTCACACTTCGAGAAGGCCAGTGGCACCGTCGTGTTACGCGACGCCTCCAGCCGCTGTCCCCAGAACGTCCCTGCCGTCACCTTCACCTTCGTAAACGGCACCGGACTGATCCTATACCCCGTCTGCGACACCGCGTGGCCCAACGACAAACACGAAATCATCAAAAACAATACCCTTCGTTTCATATCTTTATCAATAACCTTTAACCTCTAACCAATAACCTTTAATATAAAACGCTCCAGCCCCCCTTTTATTATCTGCGAAGCCAAAAACCTCTACAAGCTATCGCACTTTCCAACACAAGATGACGCACTTTCCTACCGCGTGACTTAAGTCAAAAGGTCGCGTGACTTAAGTCAAGAGATCGTTTGACTTAAGTCAAAAAGGTTTTCGACTTAAGTCAAAAGGTAGGCATCTGCGTCACTTCGCCTTGCGTTCTACGTCACTTCACCTCAAAATCGGTGTCACTTCGTACGAACACGTGACGGTTTTCTGATTCAAAACTATCTGTTGTGGCGACGCAGAGAGAGTGTGGAATACAGGCGGGCGACGAGGGCACCGCTGATGTTGTGCCACACGCTGAAGACGGCACCAGGGATGGTGGCAAGGGGATAGGCTGCGAAATGGAGGACGGCAAGGGAGGAGGCGAGACCTGAGTTCTGCATGCCTACCTCGATGCTGAGGGCCACGCACTTGGGCTTCTGCAGCCGCAGCAGACGGCCTATGGTGAAGCCGATGGTGAGGCCCAGCAGGTTGTGAAGGACGACGACAGCCACGACGAGCAGACCGGCTGTCAGGAGGCGGTCGGCATTATGGGCCACGATGATGCCTACGACCAGGGCGATGACCAGCGACGAGAAGGCGGGCAGGACGGGCGTGAGGCGACGCGTCATGAGGGGAAGGAACCGCTGGCAGAGCAGGCCGCACACGATGGGCGCAATGACGACATAGACGATGCTGAGGAGCATGCCCAGCGTATCGACATGGACCATAGTGCCTGCCATAGCCCACACCAGCAGGGGCGTGAGCAGGGGTGCCAGCAGCGTGGAGGCGGCAGTCATGCCTACGGACAGGGCCAGGTCGCCCTTGGCCAGATAGGTGATGACATTGGACGCGGTGCCACCAGGACAGCAGCCCACGAGGATGACGCCGATGGCAAGCTCCTGGGGCAGCGAGAAGGCCCACGTGAGGCCCAGGGCCAGCAGGGGCATGACGGTGAACTGGGTGAGACAGCCGATGAGGATATCCCTGGGACGGCTCAGCACCACCTTGAAGTCGTGGGGTGAAAGGGTGAGTCCCATACCAAACATGATGACTCCAAGCAGGGGGTTGATGGTCCACGTGTCGATCCACGCAAACGTGGCTGGCAGCGTCAGCGCCAGCGTTGCTACCAGGAGCACCAGGGCGCCCATCCAACGGGCAATGAAATTAAACATATATGATTAAACATTAAAAGGGAGTTAAAAGGGAGTTAGCGGTCTTCGACCGCGGGAGTTAACGAGCCTACGGCTCGAGAAGTTAACGGACAATACTCTGTGTGCAACTTTTCTGCAGCAAAACTATTGTCCGATAACTCCACAGGCTGAAAGCCTGTTAACTCCCGATAACTCCCGTTAACTTCAATCATACTAAACTCGACATTCCTGTGAGAAAAAACGGTCGTAGAGCCAGCGGAGGAGGAAGTAGAAGGCGGTGCCGAAGAAGAGACCTGCGATGGCGTCGATGGCGTAGTGCGCCTGGATGTAGAAGGTGGCAAAGAACAGCAGGACGACGAAGGGCAGGCAGGTGAAGAAGAGCTTCTTGTTGCGCGCCTCCCACGCCAGCCACATGACGATGACAGCCACTCCCACATGACTGCTGGGGAAGGCGGCGGTGGGGCGCTCGCCGGCATTGTGGGCCACGACGAGGAGCTTGTACATGATGCCGTCTTTCCACCCAGGGATGGGCAGGATGAAGTCGTGGTTATAGACATCGAACTGGATGCGGTTGAAATAGTCGCCGATATTGGGGAAGATGCCCTGCGCTATCTGGTCGGTACCCACAGCCCTGAAATAGAACTGGGGACCTGCCACAGGGAGGAAGATGAAGACGACGTAGAACAGGAAGAACGAGCCCACGATGATGAAGGCGGTGCGTCCGAACTGCTCGTAGCGGTAGAGATAGTAGAACACGGCGACACCCACGAAGAGGGGGTAGTAGCTGACGTAGCCCATGGACAACAGCTCGCTGATGATGGGGTGCGTGTAGGTCTGACAGAACTCCAGGGCGGGCTGGAAGCCGAAGAGCGACTGTTCCCAACCTGCAAACACGTGGTCGAGGTTGAGGAAGATGCGATTCATCTCGTAGGTGTCGGGATACCACCACGACAGCAGCACCATCTGGCCTGCCACACGCAGCAGCATGGTGAAGCGCCCAGGACGACGACGGTAGAGCATCCATAGCGCCAGCGTCAAGGCGACAGCCCCCGTCCTGAAGGCGAGCATCTGCCAGGGATGGGCCAGACGCGAGAAGGTCACCATGATGAAGATGGTGGTGAACAGCACGTAGGCCATCATGGCCCACTCTACTGCAATGAGTCCGCGTTTAGGAGTCACAGCCATCCGTTGTCCTTATACCATTTGATTGTGAGGGGCACACCACGTTCCAACGTGTACTCGGGCTTGTAGCCCAGCTCTTCGATGGCTGGCTGAATGTCGCAACGCCAGTTGCGCTGCTTCAGGATGTGGTACTTGTCGTTGTTGAGTGCCGAGATCTTTCCCGTCATGTGACCAATCTTGTCGCCAAAGAACGTTACCACACGGAGCACCCAGATGGGGGCCGTGATGCGTATCCACCAGGGGTTGCCCAGTTCCTTGCGGATGAGGTTGGAGAAGGTGGACGACTGGTACACCTCGCCGTCGCTGAGGAAGTACTTGCGACCCGTACGCCCTTTCTCGCATGCCAGGAAGACGGCCTGCACCACATCCTGCACATAGACGAAGGTGATGTCCTGCTGCCTGTAGCCTACGGCAAAGTCGGAGTGCTGCTTGATGCTTTTGGCCATGAGGAAATAGTCGCGTTCGCGGGGACCATAGACACCCGTAGGACGCAGCACCACATAGGGGAAGTTCTCGCCCTCGATGGTTGACTGCAACTCGTCCAGCCAGCGTTCGGCCTCGAGCTTGCTCTTGCCATAGGCGGTGTTGGGCTGAGGGGTGTCGGTCTCGCGAATCTCCCTGTAGGGCTGCTTCTCGCGGATGGCGCCAAAGATGCTCAGCGAACTGATATAGACAAAACGCTTCAGGGGCATCTGCAGCTTCAGCAGCGCACTCACCAGGTTCTTCGTGCCCTCGGTATTGATACGGAAGAAGTCGGCCGTGTCGAGACATTTCGTCACGCCGGCAGCATGCACCACATAGTCGAAGGTGTGACCTGCCAGCTGACGCTCCAGGTCCTCCTGAGAGGAGAGGTTCAGCTGGATGAAGTGGATGCGGTCGTCCGTCAGGAACTGCTTCGAGCTGGAGCCACGCATGGCTGCCCAGGTGTCGAAACCTCGGCGCAAGGCCTCTTCAACGATAAACGAGCCGATAAAACCGCTGGCTCCGGTGATTAATATGTTCATATTTCTTAATTAATAGTGTAGAGTGTAGAATGTAGAGTGTAGAGTTTGCTACCGCTCTTGCGGTCCTTTCATTTTCATCAGCACAAGACCGATGACAATCCAGATGATCTCACGCACACGGCAGATGATGCTCTCGAAGATGCCGACGGCAGGCTTCAGACCCAGTGCCGCACTCGAGATGACAATGCCACCCTCCTGCACGCCAAGCTGCATCGGCAGGAAGCCGATGATATTGGCCATGAAACTGGTGAGCGCCAGGATGAGGATGGAGTGCAGATAGGTGAGCGCCAAGCCCGACCAGCCACCACCGCAGTCGATGCCGAAGAGCAGCAGCATGAAGAAGAACTCGGAGCTCTGTACCACTCGCGAGAAATACTCCAGTACCAGCGAGGCATAGAACGAGCGTTTGTTGTGCTTGTGCAGACTGGCTATCTGCGCATCAATCTTTTCGAGGGTCTCAGCATGATGCTCGTTGAAGCGGGCACTCCAGTTCTTCAGTCCAGGAATCTTACCGGCCCAACGGATGCCCTTCTTGGCCAGTCCGTGCTTGTAGCCCTTGGCAAAGACGATGAACGCCAGACAGAAGAGCACGAAGATGGTGCTGAGCAGGACGGCTACCACAGGCGTCATAGGCAGGTCGCCAACGAAGACCAGGGCCAGATAGATGAAGATAGAGATGAACCAGAACCAGAAATGGGCAAAGATATGCATCATGGCATAGAGGATGACCGACGAGGCAGCATGATCGTTGCTCATGTTCTTCGACAACTCGATGATGCGATAAGGCTCGCCCCCCAGTCCGCCCACAGGTGTGGAGTAGTTAAGGGCATAGCCCGTGATGGTGAGTCGGAAGACACGCAGGAAGCTGACGTGCTCGTCGGGGTCTTTCACGCTGTCGATGATGCACCACCACGACCACGCGTTGATGGCGTAGATGACAATCCACACACCCACAATGGGAATGAGCCAATAGCCTGCCCTGCAGATGTGGTCCCACAGTTCGGCAAAGCTGACATCGAAGGTGAACAACATCACCACGACAGTTGCCACGCCGAGGAGGAAAAAGAGATTGTTGATTCTTTGCTTAGTCCACTTCATTCTGAGATGAGAGGTTATAGGTTATGGGTTATAGAGTGTCGGCAATCTTCTTGCAGAAAGTCTCATGGCGTCGGATGGTGTAGCGCATGATGAGGGTGACCACGATGATCTCGAAGAAGAAGGTAGCCACAGGGATGTCGAGCAGACAGAACAGCAGGAGGTAGGATGTGCGGAAGTTGAACACCAGCATGAACACGTAGTTCAACACGGGCTTCGAGTTGCGACAGAACTCCTGACGTACTGACTCGGGGAAGTTGGAGGCATCACCATAGCGCTCGCGAAGACGGGCCATAAGACGTTGGAACTGGGGCGTGACACGCTCCTGCTGATAGGTGTAATCGACATACGAGCGCTGGATGAGACGCTGCCAGAAGTGGCCCTTCTCAGGAATCTGGTCCAACAGCTCCTGCTGACGCTTCACATTGTCAAGTTCGGCACCTTTCTCACCCTTCAGGAAGAAGAGGTGGGTCTGGATGTAATAGTCGGCAATGCGCTGCTGGGGTGCTATGCCAGCCAGTCCGGAGATGGTTGCCAGGATGAACACCACGATAGTTGCGATGATAACCGTCGTCTCGGTGTTGCTGAGACCAAGGAGCTGGAATTCGATGTCGTGGTGTGTGTAGAAACGATAGATCAACGCAATGTAGATGGGTCCGTACCAGGCATAGCCTGCCAGACCGTCGAGGATACGTCCCAGCGCACTCTTCTTGCCTGTCATACGGGCCAGCTGTCCATCGGTATTGTCGAGGATGTCGGCAATGAACAGCAGGAAGAAGGCCATGAGGTTGTAGAAGAGTCCCCACCCTCCTTCATAATGCAGACAGCCGTGTGCAAAGAAGAAGGCACTGGCTGCTCCGATAATCATGGAAGCGATAGTGACCGTATTGGGGTGGATGCCCAACTTGGCAAAGAAACAGGCCCAATAGTAGGAAAACGGTCTAACGATGTGATAATCTACCCAGTCTTCCGTATCGGCCGACTTCAGGGTTGCATACACTTTCTCGTTCATAGTTTTTTCGTTATAACATTAGGACGATTAACGTCACATCATTTCAGTTTGATTTGGAAGTGGTCCAGGGCCTGCTTCAGCACCACGAAGAAGTCTTCAATGTCGTTCACATCGATGGTGCCCAGGGCACAGAGACGGAAGGTGTTGGTGGTAGAGATCTTACCTGGGTAGATGGTGAAACCACGCTCGTAGCAGTAGTCGTGCACCTTCTCAAAGCTCCAGTTGGGATCATCGGGATACTTCACAGACACCACCAGACCTGACTCAATCTTGGGATCGATGACGGTATCGAAGCCCAACGCCTTCACACCCTTGCGGATGGCCTCATAGACGCGACGGTGACGTGCAAACTTAGCTGCCTCGCCCACCTCGAAGTACTCCTTCAGGGCCTGGATGGTAGCGTAGATGGTCTGCACAGGAGGTGTGAAGTGCATCTCACCTGTCTTTTCGAAATACTCATACTGCAGATACAGGTTGCAATAGTAGGAACGGGTGGGATAGTTCTTCGAGGCCTCGATAATCGACTTGCGACCGATGATAAACGATAGTCCCGACATGGCCATCAGTCCCTTCTGTGCCGAAGCCATACAGAAGTCTACATTATCTTTTACCATGTCAAACGGTATCATACCCAGTGTCGACGTGGTGTCGCTGATAAAGATAGCACCATACTGATGGGCGAGAGCACCTATCTCACGGATGGGGTTCAGCACGCCGGTACCCGTCTCGTGATGACAACAGTAGACCACCGCCACGTCGGGGTTCTCCTGTAGTGTGCGCTCTACAGCCTTGAGGTCGGGCTGTTCATAGACACTCGACTTCAGGTCGATATGGGGGATATGATACATCTGACACACCTCAACGGCACGTGAGTTATAGGCACCGTTGTTGACCACGAGGATCTTCTTTCCCTCGGGAACCAATGAGTTGATGGTGATGTCGATATTGATGGTGCCCGATCCGCAGAAAAGAACCGAGGTGAACTCATCCTCTGGGGCATGAGCCACCTTCAGCAAGTCACTGCGCAGGCCTTTCATCAGGCCGGCGAACTCTTTCTCACGGGGACAGATATCGGGTACTACCTGGGCATACTTAACGGTATCTGTTGTGGTAGCAGGACCAGGGTTCAGCAACACATTTCTTTTGATTGTTTCCATACTATATTGAATTGAGATTTGAGGTTTTATTTTAGAAACGGCAGCACGTGCTCCTCGGCATAGGCCAGGTCGTCGGGGTCGTCAATCTCGTACCATTTCAGACCATCGACTTTCAGCACATAGACCTTACGAAGGGTCTGCGACATCGTGAGCAACTGGTACTCATAGCCCAGTTTGGGCAACTCGTCAACCTTCTTCGCATAGTCCTCGCACATGAGTCGGTAGAAACTGCCGGAAAGCTTATGAATGCCCACCAGTTCGCCCTTGGCGTCGAGGTCGCCCTCAACAGTAGAGCAACGTGTCAACTGGTGGTCTGGCTCACGGTATTCCACATAATACTGGTCCTGGAACTTCGTCACAGGGGTGATGAGCATCACGTCGGGTTCCGGACATTCCAGCAACGACGTGATAGCTTTCCGTTCGAAGACGAGGTCAGACTCCAAGAGCAGGAAGTCGTCGTTGCCAATGACCTCACGACAGTTATACAGCGTGTACATACTGTTGGTCTCGGCATAACGGGGTGAGAAGACGCACTCTATCTGAGGATACTGCTGCTGCAAAGCCTCATAACGCTCCTTGTGATAGCCCGTACCAATGATGATACGTTCGATGCCACAGGCAATGAGGGTCTGTATGCTGCGCTCCACCATAGAGATGCCGCCGCACTCTACAAAGCCCTTGGGAATTTTCTCTGTATATTGACCAAAACGGGTTCCCATACCCGCTGCCATGATGACTGCAGTCTTAACCATCTTACTTCTCACTTAAGAATTTCATCAGGGCTTCCTTGTTCTGGATGGGCGTAGTCGTAGGACGACCCAGGTCCTTGCGGTTGCCCTTCTTGACTTTAATCTCCAATAGAATTGGACCTTGGGTCATGGGTGAGAGGTTATTGGTTATAGAAGCCAATGCCACTCCCAATTCTTCTTTTGTGCTGACACTATATGTTTGGGGATACCCCACAGCCTTTGCAATGGCAGGAAGGTCGATAGAGAGACCTACGGTGGGCTGACCACCCACAGAGTCGTGGGCACCATTGTTGAAGACAACGTGTACATAGTTCTTGGGCATCATACTTGCTGTGATAGCCATATTACCCATGTGCATGATGGTAGCACCGTCGCCATCGAAACAGAACACAGGACGCTGGGGTTGTTGCAGGGCTATACCCAAAGCTATCTGCGAGGCGTGACCCATAGAACCTACGGTCAGGAAGTCGTGTGCATGACCCTGTCCCTTACGTTCACGTATCTCGAAGAGCTCACGAGAGATCATACCTGTTGTCGATACCACAGCGGCATTCTGGGGCAGAGTCTCAACAACAGTCTCGATAGCATCCTCACGCGACAGCGTCAGTCCGCTGTCAACCTTGTTCTGCAACACATAAGCATCGAAGGTGTCCTTCTCGATGACCAAAGCATAACACTCGTTGGTCTTCTGCATGTAGTCAACAGCCACCTTCACCTGTTTGGCAGCAGCCTCCTCATCCTTGCTCAGCACGGTATAGTTGATGCCCATCGTGTTGAGCAGACCAGTAGTCACCTTACCCTGCTTCACATGCTGGGGCTCATCATGAACGCCTGGGCGTCCACGCCAGCCAATCAACAGCAACACGGGGATATTATATACCTCCTTGTCAGTCAACGAAGCCAACGGATTGATGATGTTACCTTCGCCCGAGTTCTGCATATAGACAACAGGAATACGTCCTGTAGCCAGGTGATAACCGGCAGCGATACCCATCGCTCCGCCTTCGTTGGCAGCAATGATATTTTGTTCACGGGGCAACGTGTCTGTGATATAGGCACAGATATTTTTCAACAGCGAATCGGGCACGCCTGCAAAGAAGTCGATACCCAGCTCTTTCAGTTTCTCAATAAAAAATTGCGGTCTAATCATAAATCTCAATCCTCAATTTTCAATTCTCAATCAATTCTTCTTTGTTCCAGGAATCAGGTTCAGGATCTGCTTGATAGGCATGCAGTACTGCTCGGAAGCCTCCAGACTGCGACTGTGCTCCAGAATGCTCTCAGCACACTTCACCATAGCGGGATAGGCCGAGCGCAACATGTGGTTGGCATAGATGACTACGTTGATACCCCATGAAGCCAACTCCTCCTCAGTGAACTGGTTATAGGTGGTAGGCACAGCCACGATAGGCGTGTGGTCGTCCTTCTCGCGGAAACGCAGACAGAACTCCTTGATGTCGTCACCGCTCTTATCCTTCGAGTGGATCATGATACCGTCGGCACCAGCAGCCACATAGGCATGACAACGCTCCAAAGCATCATCGACGGGTTTGCCGGCAATGAGACTCTCACAACGAGAGATAATCATGAAGTCGCGCGTAATCTGGGCATTCTTACCTGCCTGTATCTTGTTGCAGAAACCCTCGATGGTATCCTGTGTCTGTATGGCATCGGTTCCGAAGAGCGAGTTCTGCTTCAGTCCCACCTTATCCTCGATGATAACTGCCGAGATGCCCAGACGCTCCAAGGTGCGGACGGTGAACACGAAGTGCTCTACCTTACCACCTGTGTCACCATCATAGATGACGGGCTTAGTTGTCACCTCAAGGGTGTCGTTCAAGTCGTGCAGACGGGTGGTCAGGTCAACAGCCTCTATATCGGGCTTACCCTTAGATGTAGAGTCGGTAAGTGACGAAGCCCACATACCATCGAACTCGCGGTGTTGTCCGTTCACCTCGACAGAAGTATGCTCAGCAATCAGTCCTGTCAAACCATTATGTGACTCCAAGATGCGAACCACAGGTTTCGCAGAGATGAGTCGGCGCAATGAAGCCAGACGAGCCTGAGGTGTGACGCCCAGCGAATCGATCTCCTGTTTCAGACCAGAAGCCGAGATACCCTTGGTGTAAGGAATCTCAATAACCTCACCACCCAGCGCCTCCATCGTCTTGAACACCTCGTCGCGGATGTATTTATCGGGACCATACTGCCAGTCATCACCATGAATGATATAGTCTGGCTTATACTTCAGCAGGTTGGGCACATAGCTCCAGTCGTCCTGGGGCACAATGCTTGACACGCCCTTGATATTCTCAATCACGTTCTTGCGCTGCTCATAAGTGAGATAAGGCAGTCGCTTGTGTGTGGCAATGGCTTTATCGGTATAAAGACCAATCATAACGTTACCATGCTTGGCACCCTCGTTGATGATGTTAATCAAACCTGGATGCATGATATCGCCTATCATTCCGAGATAGACCGTTTTCTGTGTTTTTTCCATCATATTATGTTTTTTCGTTGTTACTAATCATTTGACAGAGAAGGCCAGCGCATAGGTACGCATCTGTTTGACCATTGCCAGCAGACCATTACTGCGGGTGGGTGACAGGTGTTCGCGCAGACCTATCTTCTCGATGAAATAGAGGTCGGCATCGAGGATGTCCTGCGGTGTCTGGTCGTCAAGGACGCGAATGAGCAGACTGACGATACCTTTCACAATCAGGGCGTCACTCTCTGCCTGGAAATGGATCTTACCATCCTCATAGTCAGCCTGTAGCCACACACGACTCTGACAACCTTCAATGAGGTTGCTCTCAGTCTTGTATTTCTCATCCAACGGCTCTTGGTCGTTGCCCAGGTCTATGAGCAACTGGTATTTGTCCATCCAGTCGTCGAAGTCCTGGAACTCTTCTATGATAGCATCTTGTCGTTCGTTAATTGTCATCTTTCACCAGTTTGAAAAGTTTGTCTGACGGACGTATCTTACCCGTAACAGGGATGGCGACACGCTCACCCTGAGGGGCTGTCGTCACTGGATGACCGTCATTATCGTGTATTTCTGTTGCTTCCAGATACATGACACCAGTGGTAGGACCTGTAATCAACAGTTTGTCGCCTAACGTAAAGGTATTGGCCTCAACACTGAACTCAGCCACACCCAACTTCGAGAAGTATTTCACGCCCTTACCGATATAAACCTTACGTTCTGTGGCATTGGAGCCATAGTTCCTGTTCCACTCACCAAGCAACTGACCCTGATAGTATCCGTCCCAGAAGCCGCGATTGAAGACGGTAGCGAGACGCTCGTCCCATTGGTCTTTCTTCTCTTCGGTAAAGGTACCATCGAGTACAGCCTGAATAGCCTCTTTGTAACATTTCACGACCGTATAGACATATTCCGGTCCACGGGCACGTCCCTCAATCTTAAAGACGCGCACACCGGCATTCATCAGCCGATCCATGAAACGCACCGTCTTCAGGTCCTTGGGACTCATGATATACTTGTTGTCAATCTCCAATGCGTTACCTGTCTCGTTATCGGTCACGGTATAACTGCGACGGCATATCTGGATACATTCACCACGATTGGCAGAGCGGTTGGCATTGTGCAGACTCATGTAGCACTTGCCGCTGATAGCCATGCACAGGGCTCCGTGACAGAACATCTCAATACGTACCTGCTGACCACTGGGTCCACAGATATGCTCTTCTTCTATGTGACGATATATCTCTGCCACTTGGTCGATGTTCAGTTCACGAGCCAGCACAACCACGTCGGCAAACTGCGCATAGAAGCGCAGAGCCTCGATATTGGAAATATTCAGTTGCGTGGAGAGGTGTACCTCCTGCCCCACTTGACGACAGTACTGCATGACAGCTACATCGCTGGCGATGACAGCAGAGATCTGAGCAGCCTTGGCAGCATCAATAATCTCATGCATCAAGGGGATGTCCTCACCATAGATGATGGTGTTGACCGTGAGGTACGATTTCACATTGTGCTCCTTACAGGTCTGGTCTATCTCTTTCAGATCATCGATGGTAAACGTCGATGCAGAGTGTGCCCGCATGTTCAGTTTCTCGATGCCGAAATAGATGGAATCGGCACCTGCCTGAAAAGCAGCCACAAGCGAATCGCGCGACCCTACGGGGGCCATGATTTCAAAATCTGTCTTTTTCACGGGTGCAAAGGTACAAAATAAAAATGAAAAAAGAAAGATGTATGATGAAAGTTAAAAGAAAAATGAAATTTTCTTTTTATTTTTCTCACTTATTTTGTATCTTTCCTCTATAAATAGGAAACAAATTGCTCCGCCAAAGTCTCTGTATCCTC
>CAMVDU010000006.1 GCA_947166345.1 uncultured Prevotellaceae bacterium | reverse complement strand
GTGCAAAATTTCGAATAAGCGAGCAAAGAACCAAAAGAATTTTGAGTTTTTTCGAGCGAGATATGTCTCAGACGCACTTGCACACTAGCACACTAGCACACTAGCATAAGGTAAAATTGCGTCCTTGCTTATAGGGAGTAGCAAAGTCTTATATTATATATATAATATATATATTATATATTAATATAAATATATTATACTATTAAATTAATAGTTCATTTCTCCTTTCGTTCGTCGGACGGGGGGAATCGAAGTCTGTACAATCTCAGATTGCTAATGCTAGTGTGCTAGCGTGCTAGTGTGCTACTGCGTCACACATTATTATATATACTCTAGCTTTGTAGCCCAGAAAAGGTTCAGAAAAGGACATTCTCCCCTGCAACGAGACGCTCCCTGCATCGCGCCGAGACGCTCCTTGCCCAGCAAGGTGACGCACGGTGCCGAGCAAGATGACGCTCCTTGGACACCAAGATGACGCTCGGAGGTGAAAAATGAAAGAATGTAATAATGAAAGAATGAAATGCGCGTTGGCGATAATGTGCCGATAAGAGGGCGATAAGAGAGAACTGGCTATGTGTAACACGTTGTGTATTAGTAGGTTAACACAAACCAAGTTAAAAGTTTTTTGGAACATCTGTTCAAAATATTTGCCCACCTCGTCATTTCTTCGTACCTTTGCATTGTCAATCATGAGAGACATAAAGCGGGAGGCGGCCACCCGACGTAGCTGGTCGCAAGAGTAATTTAATACCATCAAAAACATTTACAATTATGGCACTGAAGTATTTTAAGTATCAGAACAAGAACGACAAGAACGAGAAGGCTTACCTGAAGTGGTACGGCCGAGCCGTCTACGACGAGTGTGTGGACATCGAGCGCATCGCCGACATGATGCAGGAGAACTGCACCGTGAAGCGCGCCGACATCCTGGCAGTGCTGAGCGAGCTGGGTCCCACCATGAAGAAGTTCATGGAGGAGTCGAAGAGCGTGAAGCTGCCCTACCTGGGCACGTTCAAGTACGGCATCTCGACCGAGGGCGCCGAGAGCGAGAGCGACTTCACCGCCCAGAACGTGAAGAAGGTGCGCGTGCTGTTCCAGCCCATCACCACCCGAGAGGCAGGCGGCAAGACCGTTCAGGAAATGACCCGTGGCGTACGCGTACGCGAGTACAAGAATGTGGAGCCTGGCGAAAGCTCGGGTGGCAGCTCAGGCGGACTGACGCCCGTCGAACCCGAGGAGCCTTAATCGGAAAGGGAGTTAACGGGAGTTAGCCAACTGCGTTGGCGAAGTTAACGAGCCTGCGGCTCGAGAAGTTAACGGACGATACTCTGTGTGCACCCCATCTGCAGCAAAAACTATTGTCCGATAACTCCACAGGCTGAAAGCCTGTTAACTCCCGATAACTCCCGTTAAATTCTTAAACTCAAAAACTTATCAACTTATCAACTCAAAAACTCATCAACTATGAAATCTTTCCCTTGGAAGCGGGTGCTGGAGCTGGCCGTCACTATCATCACCGCAATCCTGACTACAATTACGACGGCTTCGTGCGCGGGCTATTAGTCCTGCTGATGTGGACGATGAACGTGTCGTTCCTGTGAAAAAGAAAAATGAGGGCGTGCCAAAACTGACACACCCTCATGTGGTTTGATATAAATGGGAGGGGTTTAGATGAGCCCCAGAGAGCCGATGGCATAGAGCATGGCGTAGCCGATGGCGATGCTGATGACGCCCATGATGATGCCAATCTTGACCATGTCCTTCTGCTTGACCAGGTTAGTGGAGTAGGCTAGGGCATTGGGAGGCGTGGACACGGGCAGGATCATGGCGCTGGAGGCAGCGATGGCTATGCCGATGAGGACGGTAGAGGTGCCTCCGATGGGTGCCAGGGTGTCGCCCATGGCTGTGCAGACCATGGCGAGGATGGGCATGAGGAGGGCTGCTGTGGCTGAGTTGGAGATGAAGTTGCTCAGCAGGTAGCAGATGAGGCCCGAGATGATGAGGATGATGATGGGCGGGAAGGCTCCGAAGTTGATGCTCTCCATGGCGAGCTTGGCCAGACCGGAGTTGTTCAGACCGTAACCCAGGGCGAAGCCGCCTGCCACCATCCAGATGACGCTCCAGTTGATTTCCTCAAGGTCGTACTTGGTGATGATGCCTGTGAGGGCGAAGATCATGAAGGGGATGATGGCCACGGTGTAGGAGTTGATGCCTGTGACGTCTTCAAGTATCCAGAGCAGGACGGTGACGGTGAAGGTGGCAATGACGATGTAGGTGCGTGAGTCGCGCTTTATCTCGCCCTCAATCTTCAGCTCGATAGTCTTCTGGGTGAAGGGGAACAGCTTGCGCAGCAGCATCCAGCCGATGAACAGCAGAACGGCCACGAGGGGTATCATGAATAGCATCCACTGGCTGAAGCTGATGTTGATGCCCAGCTCGGTGAGGTACTTCATGGCGATGGCATTGGGAGGGGTGCCGATGGGCGTTCCCATACCGCCGATATTGGCTGCCACAGGGATGGACAGGGCCATAGCGATGCGGCCCTTGCCCTCAGGAGGCAGCTGCTTGAACACAGGCGTCAGGAAGGCCAGCATCATGGCTGCCGTGGCCGTGTTGGACACGAACATGGAGAACAGACCGGTGATGAGCAGGAAGCCCAGCAGCACGTTCTCGCTCTTGGTGCCGAAGGGTTTCAAGAGTATCTTGGCCAGATGGGCGTCGAGACCTGTCTTGGCTGCTGCGATGGCCAGTACGAAACCACCAATGAAGAGCATGATGACGGGGTCGGCAAATGTTGCCATGATGCCTTTGTAAGGGAGCAGGGTGCCCACTTCCTCGGGGTCGCACATGAAGCTGATACCGCTGTCGCTGGTGAAGAGCAGCATGAGACCGATAATGGCTACCGAGGTGGCCCACGACGATACTACCTCCATGATCCACATCAGCGTGGCAAAGGCAAAGATGGCGATGATGCGCTGCTGCACAACGGTGAGGCCGTCAATGCCGAAGGCTGTGGTGGGGAGGTTCCATAAGGTCAGGGTTACTGCCAGGACGATGAATGCCTGGATGGATTTCTTGATGACTTTGTAGGGATCGAACCGCTTCTCGTGACGGGCCCTGTGATAGGCCTCTACGAGGTGGAATCCGTGAAAACTTTTAAACATTTTGTGTAGTATTTATGCGTTTGAATATTCTGATTCTCGCTAACGGGGTGCAAAGGTACGAAATAATTCCAAATAATAAATTCTAAATGAAGATTTTTTCTTTTCTCATCATTTCATATTCTTTTTTTTTCGTATCTTTGCACCATGTTTGTTGAACCGATAGCCCATTTCCACTCGCCACTCACCTCGAAGTTTGGCATTCCGCGTCAGAGCGGTCTTGCCAATGGGGTGAAGGGAGAGATTGTGTTTGTGCCCCGCTACCGTCATGAGGAGGCTGTGCGCGGACTGGAACACTTTGACTATCTGTGGCTTATCTGGGAGTTCTCGGCAAACATGAATCATGAAACCTTCAACTTTGATGGATTCAACGGGAAACTCACTGTGCGTCCTCCCCGTCTGGGTGGCAACGAGCGGGTGGGGGTGTTTGCCTCGCGTTCTCCCTTCCGTCCCAATGGGCTGGGACTCTCGTGCGTACATATTAACAAGATAGAGATGCACGACAGCCTGGGACCTGTGATCCATGTGGATGGTGCCGACCTGATGGACGGTACGCCCATCTACGATGTGAAACCCTATGTGGTCTATGCCGACAGCCATCCCGAGGCCAGGAGCGGCTTTGTGGATGAGCGGGGGTGGACCATGCTCAAGGTGGAGTTTCCAGAGGCGTTGGCTGCACGCATTTCCCCTGAAGAGCTGGAGGGTCTACGCCAGGTGCTGGCCCTTGATCCCCGTCCGCAGTACCATCATGACCCAGAGCGCGTCTATGCCCTGTCGTGGAAGTGCCGTGATGTGCGCTTCAAGGTGGATGGCGAGGTGCTCACCGTTGTGGGTGTTGACTGATACAGAGCACGTTACTATTAAAATTTGCTAAAATCACAACCTTACTTAAACCATTTCCAAGATCTTTCGTCAGACTATTAGTTGCAACGCAAAAACAATAACATAAAAGTTTAATGTCTAAAAAAAGTAACTAATATGAAGAAGATGATTTTGGCGATTGTCGCCTTGATGATGAGTGCCACAATGATGGCTCAGGAGGGAGAAAAGCAGATGCCCAAGAAGAAGCCCGCCGACAAGACAGAGATGGTAAAGCAGCGTACCGACATGATGGTAGAGCGCTATGGCCTTGACGAGAAGCAGGCCGAGAAGCTGCTGACCCTGAACACCGAGTTTGCTGACAAGATGGGTCACGGTATGCACATGGGACGCCCAGGCAAGAAGATGGGTGGTCGTCCACAGGGCAGACCCGAAGGCAGACCCGAAGGTCGTCCACAGGGAAGACCCCAGGGACGCCCCGACTTCAAGCCCGAGCAGATGGACAGCATGCGTGCCAAGATGCGGGAGAACCGCGAGGCCTATGATGCCAGTCTGAAGGAGATCATGAACGAGGAGCAGTTCAAGTCGTACAAGGCCGATGAGCAAAAGCGCATGGAGCGCATGGGTGGTGGTCATCAGGGCCGTCCCAATATGAAAAAGTAAAAAGAAAGTTTCAGGATGACAAAGCGTCTGCCGCATCGACGGCAGGCGTTTTTTGTGTTTTTTAACATGGTAGCGCGCAAAAAACTCGCCCCTCTCATCGCTCAACTCTCAACTTTTTCGTAATTTTGCAAGCGATATGAAGAAAACAATTGGAATCATGATGGCATGCCTCGGCATGGTTCTGCTGAGCGCCTGCAAGGATAAGGAAGAGCCGAAGGACACGGCTCAGTATGCTGAGAACTTTGAGATACCTCGTCCTGGCGAGCCGAAGTCTATGGTGCAAGCACACACAGCAACGGCGGCCAAGTGGGAGGGTGTGGCTTGTACTGTCGATATTGCTTGTCAGTCGGCTGACAGCACCCAGATGGTCAAAGACGAGTTTGGTCAGGAATATATGGACAATGTGTTTGATGTGAGCCTGCTGAAGAAGGATGGAGGCACCGTGCTGTTCAACCATCGCCTCACCAAGTCGATGTTCCTATCATATATAAAAGAGGAACGCGAGAGGCAGGTCTATGCCCAGAAGGCTGTGCTGAAGAGTGTGACGCCCGAGATTGACGAGAATGGCGTGTTCCACTATTTCAATGTGTGCCTACAGTTGCCCGATGCCGTTGATGACGACAATCTCCTGTTCAACTATTACACTAATGGCAAGTGCGAACAGTTGACCATTGACTATATGTATGAGGAAAATCCAGACGAGGGCGTCTGATTTTTAGGAAGTTAACGGGAGTTAGCGGTCTGCGACCGCGGGAGTTAACGGGAGTTAGCGGATTTTTAAGGAGTTCCATTCATCGCTGAGTTGCGGCATGGATGGAAAAACGAGGTTGGCACCAGCATCTTTCAGTTCAACGTCGGGTAGGGGCCCCGTGTTCACGGCAATGGTGAAAATGCAGGCAGCCACACCAGCCTTCACACCCAGAGGGGCATTCTCCACGACGATGGCCTCCCAAGGGTTCAGCCCACCACACTTTTGCAGTCCCATCAGATAGGGATCGGGATTGGGTTTACCACGCTTCACATCATAGGCCGTCACGATGCGGTCTTCTGTGAGATAACCCTTGAAATCGGTCAGCAAACGGTTGATGAGCGGACGCTGACCACTACCTGTCACCACACCAATGGTCAACCCATCAGCATGAATCTGGGCCATCAGTTCAGGAATGCCATCCATCACCTTGGCCTCCGGCAGCTGATGAAACAGGCGCGTCTTCTCATCGTACATTCGCTGGGCCTCGGCCTCGTCAATGTCGCGTCCCTGCTGTTGCTTCACCATCATGCGGATAGTATCCACACCACGGGCTCCCTCGGTGGCATAGGCATCGTGGGCACTCATCGTGATGCCAAACAGGGCCATGGACTGCTGCCAGGCCACAGCATGGTTGGGCATCGAGTTGTAGAGCACCCCGTCCATATCGAAAAGCACGGCTTTGGGGCTCAACTGCTCAAAGCCGTGCTTCTCTAAGTAATGCTGAATAATTTCTTTCACTTTAATGCGGTAGCAAATTATTCACTATTCACTATTCACTTTTCACTTGCCAGGCGCTCCTTGATAGCCTTGCTTTCTGCCTCATAGCCAGGCTTGTCGAGCAGGGCAAACATATTCTTCTTGTAGGCCTCTACACCAGGTTGGTTGAAGGGGTTCACGCCCAGCACGTTGCCGCTGATGCCACAGCCAATCTCGAAGAAGTAGATGAGCTGACCAATGTAGTACTCGTTGAGTTTGGGCACAGAGATGCGGATATTGGGCACACCACCGTCCACGTGAGCCAGACGGGTACCCAGCTCTGCCATCTTGTTCACCTCATCGACACGCTTGCCTGCCAGGAAGTTCAGACCGTCCAGGTTCTCCTCGTCGCTGGGGAACAGCAACTTCTTCTCGGGCTCCTCAACAGAGATGACCGTCTCAAAGATGGTGCGCTCGCCATCCTGAATCCACTGACCCATAGAGTGCAGGTCGGTAGTGAAGTCAACGCTGGCGGGGAAGATACCCTTCTTGTCCTTACCCTCAGACTCGCCGTAGAGCTGCTTCCACCACTCGCTCATGAAATGGAGCTTGGGCTGGTAGTTCACCATGATCTCTATCTTCTTGCCATTCTGATACAGAGCATTACGCACAGCAGCATACTGGGCGGCGGGGTTCTCCTCGAACGGAACGTTCTCGGCACAAGCCTTCTCCATATCCTGGGCACCACCTACCAACTGCTTGATATCGAAACCGGCGCAGGCAATAGGCAGCAGACCAACGGGAGTCAATACAGAGAAGCGACCACCCACATTGTCGGGGATGATGAAGCTCTTGTAGCCTTCCTTGTCGGCACAGGTACGGGCAGCACCACGCTTGGCATCGGTCACAGCCACGATCACCTTCTTGGCTTCCTCCTTACCACGCTGCTCCTCACATTGCTTCTTCAGCAGACGGAAGGTGAGGGCGGTCTCGGTGGTGGTACCACTCTTAGAGATATTGATGACGCCAAACTTCTTGCCCTTCAGGTATTCTGTGAGCTCAAACAGGTAGTCCTCGCCGATGTTGTTGCCGGCAAAGAGAATGGTAGGATTCTGCTTGTCCTGAATCAGCCAGCCGAAGCTGTTGCTCAGGGCCTCAATGACGGCACGGGCACCCAGATAAGAGCCACCGATACCAGCCACCACCACGGCCTCGCAGTTGTCGCGCAATACCTTGGCTGTAGCCTCAATCTCGGCGATGAATGCGGGAGTGATGCTGCTGGGCAGATGCAGCCATCCCAAAAAGTCGTTACCTGGACAGGTGCCCTGTTCCAAAGCCACCTGAGCGTCCTTTACCTTGGGCTCGAAAGCCTTTACTGCGCCCTCCTTCAGGAAGCAGGACGCCTTTGTAATGTCAAGCTTGATATTCTTCATAATCTAACAGATCGTTTGTTTGCTGAATTTCTGTGCAAAGGTAGTGATTATTTTGTACAAAACGAAAGAAAAAGCCATTTTTATTTAACATCTTTGAGAAACTCTATCTCCACGATGCGAAGTGAAACGTTTTTTTTCTGATAATTGTTTTGAGAGTTCATATTTATTTCGTACCTTCGCAGGCAAAACGATGATTCATGGAAGAGAACGATGTGCTGAAACCGTGGTATGAAAAGTGGAAGACGGTGGAATACTGTCACCAGGGTGGTGTACGCCATCTTGACGTGGAGGACGACCTTGAAAAGCTGGAACAGCAACGGCGTGCGTTCATAGCAAAGCCCGTGTTGAAGAAGCATCCATTGGAGGTGAAGGACAGGAAGGTACCCGACTTTGGATGGGCCGTGACATCGTTTCCCAACTGGGCTTATGCAGAGCTGACAGTAGCTGTGCGACGAGCCTTGCGTGGTGATGCTCCCTTCCTGTTGAGCAATGCCGACGGTATGGCACTGTTGCAGCCTTGGTATGAAGAGCGGAAGAGTAGGGGTCTGAAGGATATTGCCATGATTTTCGGCTACAAACTGCATGATGCCGAGGTGTGGATGGGCAACAACACGTGCGCCGTGTTCTGCTGGTATGAGCAGGGCGAGGTGAGCAGGCTGACGCTGCGCAGAGATAATGACGACCTGAAGTATGACGAACATTTCTTTGCTAACGTCCATCTACAGAAGCCGCTGTTCGAGGATAATATCAGTCTCTTTCGAGAGGCACTCTGTGACATGGCAAGTGTGGCAGGCACGGAACCGCCAGGCAAGGGGTGGCACGACTTGTTCATGGATGCCTTTGGCGTGCTGAATGACTACCAGCGTCAATATCACAGTCAAGAGTTTCCTTACTTCGTACCGGCACCTTACTACAGATATATGGTCGCGGTGCGTAAGACGTGGTTGGGTGGCGGCATGGGCTCGTGGCAGGAGCTGCAGATGGATGCTGGTGAAGTGTGTAGGTTGGCCACACACCAATTGGAATACGAGAAATGCCAGGCTGTGCTTTATGCTGTGAACAATTGTTGAACCCCATCTTGCAACTATGTCTATGATCGATTATCTATATCCTATCAAGAAGCAGCAGCTGGACCTGAAGACCTATCTGATGGTGAAGGCTGCGATGACGATGCTTTCGTCGAACAACTTCAAGCGCTATCAGGTGGAGTTTCCAGAGGAAGAACGTCTGCATATCAAGGAGACTGCCAAGAAATACCAGCAGCAGAAACTATTCCTCATCTTTCCCTCGGCTCACGCCATGTTCAAGAAACTGTTGGAGGGGATATCCAGTCAGGAGATATTGATAGCCGTCTATCACTCGCATGGACCGATGAACAGGGGACAGCATGAGTTTCAGGGCTTTCTGGATGCTGACATGGTGTTTCATCCCAGTAAAGAGAAACTGCCACTGCCCGTCTTTCACGACGAGACCAACCAGCTGCTACTGGCCATAGAGGACGTGATGTTGTGTATGGACAGGTGGGGACTAAACGAGACTCTCTGGTACCAACGCCTTGCTGACGGCAGGGAGATGCTGATACAAAGGCATGATGGGATGCATATACTGCACAACCTGGGATTCTTTGATCCCGACACGCTGTGGGCCGTCCTCACGGAGGGTGGGGTGACGGAACAGGAAATCGCAGAGTTGAGAGAACCGCTGAACCGCTTTCTGGCTTCGTTTGCTATGTTTGTGGTCAACGGGATGTGGTACATGAAAAATGACAATTGATAATTAACAATGGACAATTGATAATTGATAATGGATAATTGATAATTCAGAATTCAACAATATGAAGATGTCGGTGTGGTATGAGAAGAGTGATCCTTCGGATGGTACTTTCTTCGTGGGGCGCCATTCGTCGGGAAGGACTGTGAATACTTGCGAAGGTGTATGTGACTATGAGTTGTTTCCCCTGCAACGGGAGGATGTGGACATGCTGCTGTATCACATGGTGTGGACCTTCATCATGAACCCACGCGATTCGTGGAGCACCCCGCTGTTGCTCTTTCCTGATGATACCCATATTGTTACCGACTGCCTGCTGAGATATCCATACCTGATAGCCGATTATTCGGATGAGCCCTATTTTTATGGAGAAGGAGGTGTCGTGGATGATGACGATGAGTTCTATATGAAGGCCTGCTACGTGGCAGAATGGGACCTTTCCGACGGAATGGGAAAGGCGAGCTATCGTAAACTGAGAAAAGAGGTGGGCGAGAATATGTTGCCCAACATAACTGACAATACTGGTCAACTGAGGTCAGCCATCGTAACGCTACTGAGGTTTGCTGAGCAGAAGGGAACGGATATAGGTCCGTGGAAGGAAAGGTTGAGCCTGACGGTCAGGATGCTTGACACGCATGCCAACGAACTGCACATCCTTCACAATGCCGGTCTCTACGACATAGAGACGCTGTGGCCGATGCTGAAAGGCAGCTGCCGTAACAATCTGGATGCGTACAGGATACATGCGGAACTGACAACCCAGCTTCATCGCTATGCCACAATGGTTGTCAGCACGATAAACTGGCTAGAGGGAGGGATGCGCATGGCTGTTTCCTGAAAACAAGAGAGAAGAATGCTTAGGTCTGTTTCCTAAACAAAAAAGAAAGGGCGTGTCATCACTGGCACGCCCTCAATATGAAAGATAGGTTGTTCTTACTTCTTGTTCAGAGCAAGGTCAATCTCCACGGCGATAGATACAGTAGCACCTACCATGGGGTTGTTACCAATACCCAGGAAGCCCATCATCTCAACGTGAGCAGGAACAGAAGAAGAACCTGCGAACTGAGCGTCAGAGTGCATACGCCCCAGAGTGTCAGTCATACCGTAAGAAGCGGGACCTGCAGCCATGTTATCGGGGTGCAGGGTACGACCGGTACCACCACCTGAAGCTACTGAGAAGTAGGGCTTGCCAGCGAGCACGCGCTCCTTCTTATAGGTACCAGCTACGGGGTGCTGGAAGCGGGTGGGGTTGGTAGAGTTACCGGTGATAGATACGTCAACGTTCTCCTTCCACAGAATAGCAACACCCTCACGAACGTCGTCAGCACCATAGCACTTTACCTTAGCACGGGGACCGTCAGAATAGGGCACTTCCTTCACGACCTTCACCTCACCAGTGTAGTAGTCGAACTGTGTCTGTACATAGGTGAAACCGTTGATACGGCTGATGATCATAGCAGCGTCCTTACCCAGACCGTTCAGGATAACGCGGAGGGGCTTTTTACGCACCTTGTTAGCCTTCTCGGCAATCTTGATAGCACCCTCAGCAGCAGCGAAGCTCTCGTGGCCAGCCAGGAAGGCGAAGCACTCAGTCTCCTCGCGCAGCAGACGGGCAGCCAAGTTACCGTGACCCAGACCAACCTTACGGTCGTCAGCCACAGAACCAGGGATACAGAAGCTCTGCAGACCGATACCGATAGCCTCGGCAGCCTCAGCAGCGCTCTTCACACCCTTCTTGATAGCGATGGCAGCACCGCAAACATAGGCCCACTTTGCGTTCTCGAAGCAGATACGCTGGGTCTCTTCACACATCTGATAGGGGTCAACACCAGCCTTCTCGCAGATCTCGTTAGCCTCTTCGATGCTATTGATCCCGTTCTCCTTCAGAGCAGCCAGCACCTGATTGATGCGACGCTCGTAACTTTCGAATGATACTTTTCTAATCATAGTTCAGTTCCTCCTTTTATGCTTTACGTGGGTCAATAACTTTTACGATTCCCTGCTCGGCAGTAGTACGGCCATAAGAGCCGGTGAACTTCTTCACAGCCTCGTTGGCATCCATACCGTCCTTGATGGCTTCCATCATCTTGCCCAGGTGAACATACTCGTAACCGCAAACCTGATTGTCCTTGTCCAGGAACTGCTTGGTGATGTAACCCTCGGTGAGCTCCAGATAACGGGTACCCTTGGCCACGGTGCCATAGAGCGTACCAGTCTGTGAACGCAGGCCCTTACCCAGGTCTTCCAGACCAGCACCGATAACCAGACCGCCCTCAGAGAAAGCACTCTGTGTGCGTCCATAGACAATCTGCAGGAACAACTCGCGCATAGCGGTGTTGATAGCATCGCAAACGAGGTCGGTGTTCAGAGCCTCGAGGATGGTCTTACCAGGCAGAATCTCAGAAGCCATAGCAGCTGAGTGAGTCATACCCGTGCAACCGATGGTCTCAACAAGAGCCTCCTGAATAACGCCGTCCTTCACGTTCAGGCTCAGCTTACAAGCACCCTGCTGAGGAGCGCACCAGCCAATACCGTGGGTATAGCCCGAAATGTCCTTGATCTCTTTGGCCTGAATCCACTTGCCCTCTTCGGGGATGGGAGCAGGACCGTGGTTGGGGCCTTTGGCCACAACGCACATGTTTTCAACTTCCTTTGAATAAATCATAATAATTATAAATGTGATAAATCGATTTATGTGGTTGCAAAGGTACAACTTTTTCTTGAATAAATACCTAAAATGAGTGATAATTTTTTCTCTTATATTATAAATAAGGTGAAAAGGCAAGAAAAATGAGCCCCTGATATCGCATCGGGGGCTCATCACAACACAAACACAAAATACAGTCTAATAGACTATAATATCTTACTTTTATAACAATTGCAATTACTGCACTCCGTCCTTGCGCAGCTTCTCCTGCCAGCGCCAGGCACTCTTCAGTACCTCCTCAGTAGGGGTGTCGGCCTTCCAGCCCAGCACTTTGTTGGCCTTGTCAACATTGCCCCATACCTTTTCAATATCACCTTCGCGACGGGGGGCATACTCCCAGTTGACCTTCACGCCAGTAGCCTTCTCAAAACCTTCAACCACCTCGAGGGTTGATAGACCACGGCCAGTACCGATATTGAACACCTCGACCTTCTCTGTCTCGGGATTGTCGAGCACGCGCTCCATAGCCTTCACATGGGCCTTTGCCAGATCGACCACATAGATATAGTCACGGATGCAGGTGCCGTCAGGTGTCTGGTAGTCATTACCGAAGATCTTCAGTTGCTTGCGGATACCAATGGCAGTCTGGGTGACAAAGGGAATGAGGTTCATGGGCACACCGTTGGGCAACTCACCGATGAGAGCCGTGGGGTGGGCACCAATGGGATTGAAGTAACGCAGGATGATGCTCTTGATGGGGGCGCCACTATGGATATAGTCCTGGATAATCTCCTCGTTGATCTGCTTGGTGTTGCCATAGGGCGACAGGGCCTTCTGAATGGGAGCCTTCTCAGTGACAGGCAGGTTCTCCTCGGTGGGCTGACCATAGACGGTGCAGCTTGAAGAGAAGATGATGCCTTTCACGTTGTACTTGGGCATCAGCTCCAGCAGGTTGATGAGCGAGGTGAGGTTGTTACGATAATAGAGTAGGGGCTTTTCAACGCTCTCACCCACAGCCTTGGATGCGGCAAAGTGGATGATACCCTCAATCTTGGGGTATTTCTTGAAAACACCTTCCAGGGCCTCCATGTCGCAACAGTCAACCTTTTCGAAGGCAGGACGGATGCCAGTAATCTTCTCGATGCCGTCAACAACATTGGCATTAGAATTTGATAGGTTGTCGATGATGACAACTTCGTAGCCTGCTTCCTGCAGCTCTACAGTGGTGTGACTGCCGATGAAGCCTGTACCACCAGTAACAAGGATTGTTTGTTTCATGTTCTTTTCTTGGTTTTTGAATTCTGCTGCAAAGATACAAAATAATTATTAAAAGACTGAAGTTTTAAGAAATATTTTGTACCTTTGCACGCGAATTTGATAAGTTATGGCAAGAAAACGCAGATGGCACTGCCTTCCTGGACAGGAGCCGACAGAATTTGACAAGCAGATCATGTACTGGGAGAACAAGGGAAAACTTGTTCCCACACGTGACTTAATCAAGACACCCGAACAGATTGAGGGCATCCGCAAGGCGGGTGTTGTGAATACGGGTGTGCTTGATGCTGTGGCTGCTGCTATCCATGAGGGGATGAACACGCTGGAAATTGACCAGATATGCCGCAAATACTGCGAGGAGCACAATGCCATTCCCGCCTGTCTGAACTACGGCGGTGATGAGGAGACGCCTCCGTTCCCCATGAGTGTGTGCACCAGCATCAACGAGGTGGTGTGTCATGGTATTCCCAAGGAGGAAGATGTGCTACAGGAGGGTGACATCATCAATGTGGACTTTACCACCATCCTTGACGGCTACTATGCCGATGCCTCGCGCATGTTTATCATTGGAAAGACCACACCTGAGAAAGAACAATTGGTGCGGGTGGCCAAGGAGTGTCTGGAGATAGGCATGGAGGCTGCCAAGCCCTGGGGTTTTGTGGGTGACATTGGTCATGCCATCAAGAAACACTGCAAGAAGTACGGTTATGGTATCGTAAGAGATCTGGCAGGCCATGGCGTAGGTAATGCCTTCCATGAGGAACCCGATGTGGATCATGATGCCCACCGTGGCACTGGTATGCTCCTGGTGCCAGGTATGGTATTCACCATCGAACCCATGATTAACATGGGCACATGGCGGGTGTTCATTGATGCTGACGACCCCTATGGCTGGGAGGTTATCACAGAGGATGAGAAACCTTCAGCACAGTGGGAACACACCCTGTTGATGACAGAACACGGTGTGGAAGTGTTAACTTATTAGTCCTATAAGCCTTATAAGTTCCATTAGTCCTATGAGTTCTGAGAGCCCCATATATATATTAGGTGTAGAGTCGAGTTGTGATGATACTTCGGCTGCTGTTCTGAAAAACGATGTGCTGCTGTCGAATGTAACAGCATCGCAGGCTGTGCACGAGGCCTATGGCGGCGTGGTGCCAGAACTGGCAAGTCGTGCCCATCAGCAGAACGTGGTACCTGTGGTTGATCAGGCCCTCAAACGGGCTGGCATCACCAAGGAACAGTTGTCGGCGGTGGCCTTCACCCGTGGTCCTGGATTGATGGGGTCGTTGCTGGTGGGTGTGAGCTTCGCCAAAGGTTTTGCCCGTTCGTTGGGTATCCCCCTTATTGATGTGAACCATCTGCAAGGACATGTGATGGCGCATTTTATCAGGGAGCCGGAATCTCAGGACCAACCAGAGAAACCGATAAACCAGATACCTCCATTACCGTTCATTTGTCTGCTCGTGTCTGGCGGTAACTCCCAGATTGTCAAGGTGAATGCCTACAATGATATGGAGGTACTGGGACAGACCATTGACGATGCAGCAGGTGAGGCCATAGACAAATGCTCGAAGGTGATGGGGCTGGGCTATCCTGGTGGACCTATCATCGACCGACTGGCACGCCAGGGTAATCCGAAGGCTTATCAGTTTGCTGAGCCCCAGATACCTGGCTACGACTATAGCTTCTCAGGACTGAAGACCTCCTTCCTCTATAATATGCGTAAGTGGATAGAGGAGGAGCCCGACTTCATTGAGAGGCATAAGGAGGATATTGCTGCCTCGCTGGAGTGGACGATTGTGGACATCCTGATGAAGAAGCTGCGCAAGGCAGTTAAGGATACTGGCATCAAGCATGTGGCTGTGGCTGGTGGCGTGAGTGCCAACAACGGACTGCGTAATGCATTCCATGACCATGCCCGTCGCTATGGTTGGACTATCTATATCCCTAAGTTCAGCTATACCACTGACAATGCTGCCATGATCGGTGTCGTGGGTTATTACAAGTATCTTGATAAGGAGTTCTGTTCGATAGATGCTCCTGCCTTCTCGAAGGTAACATTCAAGTAACCGTATCAATTGTAAATCGTCAAATTGTAAATAACTATATGGATTTTGAAGGAAAGATTCTTAGCAGAGAAATCAGTCAGCTGCTTTGGGAAAGAGAAAAAACGCTGAGTACGGCAGAGAGCTGTACTGGCGGTCGCATAGCCGAGGAAATTATTGCTGTTCCTGGTGCATCGAAATACTTCAAGGGTGGTATCATCTGTTATGTCAACGAGGTGAAGGAGAACCTGTTGGGTGTCAGCCATGAACTGCTGGAGGAGAAAACCGCTGTGTGCGAGGAGGTTGCCATCGAAATGGTGAAGGGCGCTTGTCGCACCATGAATACTGATTATGCCATCGCAGCCACTGGTCTTGCAGGTCCTGGGGGTGGTACCAAAGAGATTCCTGTTGGCACCATCTGGCTGGCATGTGGAACACAAGAAAATGTGGTAACATGTAAGGTGGAGGAGGATCATGGTCGTGACATCAATTTGGCTATTGCAACCAACAAGGCAACACAACTGTTTTGTGACTTCTTGAAGGCCGAAGATGTTGAGGATGCTACGATAGAAAGTTAAAAAACTTTAAGATATAAGTAATTCTTAATTCTCAATTTCCAATTCTCAATTAAAAGTTGTACCTTTGCACCCTGTTTGGAATAAGTGAGTATTAAAAGACTTAAAAAGAAAGTAGATAGCAATGTCGAAAGTTTGTCAAATCACAGGAAAGAAGGCACAGATTGGTAATAATGTGTCTCACTCAAAGCATCGCACAAAGCGCAGCTTTGACGTAAACCTGTTCAGCAAAAAGTTCTACTATGTAGAGGAGGATTGCTGGATTCAGTTGAAGATCAGTGCTGCTGGCCTTCGTTTGATTAATAAGGTAGGTCTTGACGCTGCCCTAAAGCAGGCTGTTGCTAATGGCTTCGTCGATTGGAAAGACATTAAAGTTATAGGAGACTAAAAATCATGGCTAGCAAGAAAGCAAAAGGTAATCGCGTCCAGGTCATTCTGGAGTGCACCGAGATGAAGAACAGTGGTCTCCCTGGCACCAGCCGTTATATTACGACCAAGAATCGTAAGAATACGCCTGAGCGCATGGAGCTGATGAAGTATAACCCCATCCTGAAGAAGATGACTCTCCACAAGGAGATCAAATAAGGGTTAACGGTTAAGGTTTAAAGGTTAAAGTATCGAACTATGGCAAAGAAAACCGTCGCTACCCTCCATGAAGGCTCGAAGGATGGTCGCGCTTATACAAAAGTAATCAAGATGGTGAAGAGCCCTAAGACGGGTGCTTACATCTTCGACGAGCAGATGGTTCCCAATGAGGCCGTAAAGGACTTCTTCAAATAAGGGAATAGAAAGAGAAAGATTTAAAAAATGATATTATACTACCGCTATTGGTTGCCAATGGCGGTAGTATTTTTTTTATCTTTCATCTTTCTGTACAATAGCTTCATACTGTCTATAGAACTGGTTGAGAATAGTTTTTAATCTCATTTTATCGTTCTCGGTTTATGTAAGGCAGTGTGTGAAGCAGCATCTTCAGTCCAGCACTCGTGTTCGTCATCCGGCGGAACCATTTGTATTTGGTGGTATAGTCGCGGTCGGGTAGGGGGAAGAGTCCTTCTCGGCGCAGATCTTCGAGACGGCGTTTAAGATAGTGCTCACTCTTTGTTTGCGTTATGATATTGTAGATATAGTCCATGGTGAGCTGAGCCGTACGTCTTTGCATGGCCATGCGTTCCTGGGCAGGGAGTGTGGATGCGAGTGTATTCAGTCTGAGGATGACACCCTTAGCGTCGCTCAGCCGTTTCAGTCTTGAGCGCATGTCGTTGCTGGTGGTGATGGTGCCAGCGTGTCGTCTGTAGAAATAGGCCTTGGCATCGGTGGTGATGACCCTTTCAGCCCGTAACAGTAGCTGTGGGGTAAACTCCTCGTCCTCGTGGTATATTCCTGGTGTGAACTGCAAACTTCCCATGACTGTTCTTTTGAACAGCATTCCGCATGCTGTGCCGTGTATGTTGCGACTGCGCATCAGTTCAGTGCCGCTTATGGGGTCATTGTCGTTATAGTCCATCTTCACCGGTAGCTTGTCAGTGTGGTGGAACATCACGAGGTCTGACTTGCCGTATCTGATGAGGTCGATGACGTGTTCATAGGGTGCCCGTATGAGCATGTCGTCACCGTCGATGAATTGTATGTACGCTCCTGTGGTCATTCGGATGCCCATGTTGCGTGCTGTGGACAGTCCACCGTTGGCTTTGCGGATATAGATGATGTCGTCCTGATACTCCGTCAGTGCACTGATGAAGGGCAGGTCCGAGCCATCGTCCACCACGATGATTTCCCGTTCGTAAGGTCGGAGCGACAATGCCTTAATGCTGTCAAGACACTGGCGCAGCATGTCTGTAGGCACGTTGTAGGCCGGTATGATGAAGCTTATGAACACCTGTCCGTCGCCTTGTGTATGGTTCTGTTGAGTCTGCATATTCCTTTTATTCCAAACTATGAATGCAAAAGTATAAAATAATAACGTGAAAACAAAATAAATGTTGTACTTTTGCGTTTTTCATTTAGAAAAACGATGAAAGAGAAGCACGAAGAGAATTATAGCCACGTATTAAAATATACTGGCATCTTTGGCGGCGTACAAGGACTTAACATTCTGATAAGCCTTATACGCAATAAGATTGTAGTCAAACTGCTGGGTCCTGGTGGTATGGGCTTGACTTCTCTTTTCAACTCGTCCGTCAGTTTTATCTCAACTAGTACAGGCTTTGGCATCTCGTTCAGTGCTGTGCGTCATGTCTCTGAGCTTTTTGAAGAGGGAAACCAGCAGAAGATTACCCATTTCGTGAAAGTGGTCAGGGGATGGAGTCTGTTGGCTGCTCTCTTGGGTATGCTGGTATGTGTGCTATTGGGACCGGCTTTGAGTAATTATACGTTCTCGTGGGGTGATCACACTCTTCATTTCATATTGCTGGCCCCTGCAGTAGGTATGCTTGCCATCACGGGTGGCGAAACGGCCATCTTGAAAGGAGCCCATCGTCTGAAGTCATTGGCTGTCATTCAGGTAATCAATGTCTTTGTTGCTCTTCTGATTTCCATTCCGCTCTATTATTTCTTTGGTGAAACCGCAATTGTACCAGTTATTGTGCTGATGGCATTGTCAACGATGTTACTCACGCTGTGGCATTCCTATAGGTTGTACCCTTTACGGCTACGTGGTGCCAAAGGTATTCTGGGCGAAGGAATGGAGATGGTACGTCTTGGGGTGGCCTTCATTATTGCAGGTGCTATAGGCAGTGGTGCAGAAATGCTGGTGCGTTCTTATCTGAACGTGACTTCCAACCTCGATATTGTGGGATTCTATAATGCAGGATTCCTATTGACAATGACCTATGGCGGCATGGTGTTCTCGGCTATGGAGACTGACTATTTTCCCCGATTGTCTGCTGTTAATACTGACCGTCTGCTGTCCAACCAAACAGTAAACCGTCAGATAGAGGTGTCGCTGCTGATTATCTCTCCCATGTTACTGGCGCTCATCTTTGGTGCGCCCATTATCATCCCGTTACTTTTTACCAGTGATTTCCTGCCTGTAGTTCCCATGGTTCGTATCACGGCTCTGGCCCTTTATCTTCGGGCCATTAAACTCCCTATTTGCTATATGCCACTGGCCAAGGGCGATTCCAAAACATTCATGCTGGTAGAGGTGAGCTATTATGTGGTAATGGTTGTTGCTATCTATTTCGGCTATAAGTGGTGGGGACTGACAGGCACGGGTATCGCATTGTTGGCAGCTGCGATGTTTGAGTTCCTGCTGATTATGGTCATGACCTATTTCCGTTATGGCTATATCATGACGGCAAGTGTCGTGAAATATGCTGTACCACAAATAAGCTTGGGTGTGTTGGGACTTATTGTCTCCATACACACCCAAGGACTGGCTTTTTGGATTCTCGCCATTGTGATGGTGAGTGTCAGTTTAGCATTCTCCCTTTATATTCTCCACAGCAAGACTTCGTTATGGAATAAACTGACCGGTCGCTATAAGACAGGCAAAGGAAGCGAAAGCTAAATAATCTTATCTTAGTACTTTAATCAGGAATGCCGTTGCTTCGTTGCATGCACGGTAGAGACACTGTGAGAACCCGTGGTCGAAAGCTTCGTAGATGAGCAGTTCGCTCTTGGGCCATATCTCATGAAAGCGCTCACCATAGGTGAAAGGTACCACACGGTCGCCTGTTCCATGCAGGATAAGGGCTGGTCCCTGATAGCGACGTGCAGTTTGATAGATTTTCAATTGCTGTGCCGATGTGATGTAGTCGCGTCCCAGTCTTAAACCATGTCCAAACTCCAAATACTCTGGCGGGTTAAGTGGATTGAGGTTATAGGCCATATTACCGTCGGGGGTGATGCCGCGTATGGCATCGTCGGGGATAACACCTGCAGGTGCAAAGAGTACCACAGCTTTCAAATCGTCGGGTTCCAGTTCTCCGGCAGTCATAGCCGCCACTACACCGCCTTGTGAGTGTCCCGCGATAGCAACGGACGACACATAGCGCAGGTCGCGAACATATTCAAACACCTTCTTGGCATCCTCAATCTCGTTGGGTACTGTCATTTCCACAAAGGGACCTTCACTCTCGCCGTGACCGTTGAAGTCAAAACGGATAGAGGCAATGCCGTTCTTTTGCAGAGAGTCGGCTACAAGTGTCAGTAGCTTGCTTTCTTTGTTGCCTGTGAATCCGTGACAGAGTATCACCATGGGACATTGCTCGCCAGCTTTCAGTTCCGGTTTCTGAATCAAGGCCTGCAACTTTCCTTTTGAACCGTCGATAGTCACCTTTTCTGTTGTCGGTTGGTACTTTGAATCGGTCACCTCGTAGAGTGTCTTCTCCAGTTTGTCAGAGAGAACGGTACCCAGCACAATCTTGCCTTCAGGGTCTATCAGATACATGGAAGGAATCCAACGCACACCATAGGCTTGGGCTGTGGCAGACTCCTTCGTCCGTTTCAGTTCGCTCATTTGAGTGTAGCTGATGCCATAATTCTCAATGGCTTTGCGCAACGCATTGATATCAGTATCTACGGAGAAACCTACGAACTCCACTCCTTTCTGATGGAATCTCTCATACATCCGAACGATGTTGGGCGCATCTTTCCTACAATCAGGACACCATGATGCCCAGAAGTCGAGGACCACATACTTGCCTCTCAGTTTGCTCAACTGGAACTTCTTCCCGTCAATGTCCTTCAGTTTGATCTCGGGTGCCTGTGTTCCGGGCTTCAACAGTTCGGTGGCATACTTGGCATCGTCGTCCTGAGGTTGTGCACTCATTCCGATGACTGCCGTCATCACTATCAATGTAAATGCTAATAATTTTTTCATCTTTACCCTCTATTATAAAATCTCAAACCTCAAATCTCAATTCTCAAACCTCAAACCATAGTTATCCAAACAGTTCGCGTAGGGCCCCTTCTACCTTTCTAACAGGATGTAGTTCAATATTGAACTTCTTTCGATTGAAGCCCTGAAGGTTGTGCTGAGGAATAATCATGTGGGCAAAACCCAGTTTCTCTGCTTCAGCAATACGCTGTTCTATACGGTTCACAGGACGAACCTCCCCGCTCAATCCAACCTCTCCAGCCATACACCATCCTTGCTCGATGGGGGTATCAACATTACTTGACAGGACCGCAGCAATCACGGAGAGGTCCATAGCCAAGTCGGTTACTCGCAAACCGCCAGCAATATTAATAAATACATCCTTCTGCATCAGTTTGAAGCCGACACGTTTCTCCAATACTGCCAACAGCATGTTCAGACGCCGCTGGTCAAAACCGGTAGCAGATCGTTGCGGTGTGCCATAGGCAGCACTGCTGACCAGTGCCTGTGTCTCTACCAAGAACGGGCGTACACCTTCGATGGCACTTGAGATGGCAATGCCAGAGAGACCATCGTGATCCTGTGTCAAAAGCAATTCGGAAGGATTGCTCACCTGTCGTAAGCCCGTCTGTTGCATCTCGTAGATACCCAGTTCTGAGGTGCTTCCAAAGCGGTTCTTCATACTCCGCAGGATGCGGTACATGTAGTGCTGGTCGCCTTCGAACTGGATGACAGTATCGACAATGTGCTCCAAAATCTTAGGTCCTGCCAAGGTTCCTTCCTTTGTAATGTGACCAATAAGAATCACGGGAACGCCACTGGTCTTTGCAAAGCGGAGTAGGGCAGAGGCACATTCGCGTACCTGGGCAATAGAACCAGCACTTGACTCTACATCTTCTGTCGATATGGTCTGTATAGAGTCTATGACCACCAGCTCCGGCTTTTCCTCTTTGATGTGCTCAAAGATAGCCTCCAAAGAGTTTTCGCAGAGAAGAAGAAAGTTGTCGTCATTGGAAAGACCACCGCCTGCCAGACGTTCGGCTCGCATCTTCAGTTGGTGGGCACTCTCCTCACCGCTGACGTATAGGATGCGCTTCTCGGGCAGTCGAAGCATGGTCTGTAGTGACAATGTGGACTTACCGATGCCTGGCTCGCCACCCAACAATACAATACTGCCAGGCACCAGTCCGCCTCCCAGCACACGGTTCAGTTCACCGTCATGCATATCGATGCGCGGATCATCGTGATTACTAATCTCGCTGAGTCGCATTGGCTTGTTCTTGCGTAGCACCCTGCCTGCTGCCGATGCTGCCGTCGTTGCTGTCTGTCTGGCCGTGTCTCCAGGCACCTTGATTTCCTTGAAGGTGTTCCACTGACCGCACGACGGACACTTGCCAATCCACTTGGCCGACTCCTGTCCGCAGTTCGAACAGACATACATGGTTTTATCTTTTGCCATAGGTTTTTTGTTGAATGATGGTACAAAAGTACGAATAATTTTCGTGGTTACAAAACATTTTTGTACTTTTGCATCATGATTAAGACGAATATTTTTATCTTGATGGCTGTTGTCGTGCTGATGTCAGCCTGCGGAAAGTCTTCTGGCGACGCAAATAATAAAGGAAAGAACGCTAAGAGTGCCGACTCAACGGCGCTGCGGGTGGCAGTCATGCCTACCCTCGATTGCCTGCCTCTCTTTGTGGCAAGTGAACGTGGTTTCTTCGAACATCAGGGTGTGAATGTGAGACTCATTCCCTTCCAGTCACAGACGGATCAGGACCAAGCCCTTCTGAAAGGGCGTGTTGACGGACTTGTAACGGATCTGGTTAAGGCCGAACGCTTGCAGCAGCATGATGCGCTTCCCTTGCGTTTTGTCTCTGCTACGGCAGCTTCGTGGCAACTGCTGACAAACGCATCAGCTAACATCAATAATTCAAGTCAGCTGAAAAACAAGATGATTGCCATTGCGCAATTCTCTGCCGACGACCTGCTGGCTGACGAGGTGATGGCTGAGGCCTCGCTCGACTCTTCATCTGTTTTCAAGGTGAAATTCAATAACTTGACTGTGCGTCTTGATATGTTGAAGAACAATATCATGGATGCCTTGGTGTTGCCTGAGCCTCAGGCTACCGAGGCACGTCTGCTGAAGAGTCGTGTGCTGTTTGACAGTCGCAAGGCTGATATCCGTCTTGGTGTTATTGCCTTCCGTGAACAGACCATGCATAATTCCACCCGCCAGTTTCAGGTGGAGAGCTTCCTGAGATCCTATGATGAGGCTTGCGATTCGCTGAATAAATACGGGGTTCGTGCCTATGGTGCTATCATCCGTCAGTATTGTGGCGTCAGTCAGGCTGCTGTTGACTCCTTGTCACAGTTTCATTTTGAACATGCAGCTCCGCCACGTCCTGCCGATGTGGAACGTGCCAGGAACTGGAACATGTATAATCGTTAAGCCCATGCCAATGAAAGACAAAGCCCTTCAGGAGATACTATCTGAATTGCAGTCGGGAGCGTTGGGACAGGCACTTGTCCTGACCCAGAACTTCTTGCTGATGCATCAGACCGTCTATTACGATATGTTCAATGCCATCAATGACGACTATCGGCTGATGCTTGACTACTATTGCAAAGGCTATCCCGATGAACAGCGTGGCGAGGTCTATCGCCAGCTGGTCAGACGTCTCTATGTCCTGGTTGCCAATATTGACTGGGATATACAGGTTGCCGACAGTCCTTACCTGAATAGCTTGAGGAAACAGGTACAACAGGCGGGTTATGACTGGTCGCTGCCTACCGTTCGTCGTGAGTTGGAGGAGCATGTCTCAGCAGTAGCTCTGCTCGAGTTTGAACAAGAACATGTGCGCCAGCAGAAGAGTATCGACCTGCATCAGCGTCACCAGCAGTATATGAATCTGCTTTTCTGTCGTATCTTGACGGCGGGCCAGTGGAAGGAGTCCGAGGGACAGGCTTTTGCCGAACTGCTATTGTCGCCTACTATCAGTCTTATTGATCAACAACTGTTGGTGAGTGCCGTCATGCTGTCATGTATGCAGATGTTCGACTATGAGAAGTTTCATGCCCTGTTAACCATCTATCGCCAACATGCCGATGAGGTGGTCCGTCAGCGTGCTCTGGTGGGGTGGGCATTGGCTGCCGACAGTTCGCTCAGCGCTATCTATTCCTCTTTGGAAGACGAGTTGAACGCTGTGTGCCGTGATAAGCGTTGCCGTCAAGAGCTTACCGAGTTGCAGATGCAGCTGCTTTATTGCCTGGAGGCTGAGAAAGATACGCAGGTCATCCAACAGGAGATTATGCCAGAACTGATGAAAGGCAACAATCTTAGCATGACCTCACACGGACTTGTTGAGATGGAAGAGGATCGCCTGGAGGAAATTCTGCATCCTGAGGCTGCAGAACAGAATATGGAACGCATGGAGGCGAGTATGCATCGCATGGTCGATATGCAGAAACAGGGTGCCGATATCTATTTTGGCGGTTTCTCGCAGATGAAGCGTTTTCCGTTCTTCGACCAGGTATCCAACTGGTTCATGCCCTATTATGCAGACCATCCTGCCATCAGTCCCATCCTGCAGAATACGCGAGGCAAGAAGTTCCTGAACATTATCACCCGTGTGGGTGCTTTCTGCGATAGCGACAAATACTCGTTTGTGCTGGGCTTCAACCAAGTACTTGGCCGTATTCCCGATAGTATGCTGAAACTCATTGACGATGGTGAGGCTGTTCCCACACCCGTTGGTGGCGAGATATCCTTTGAGGAACAGCAACAGCCGGCATTCATGCGTCGCATGTATCTGCAGGATGTCTATCGTTTCTATCGCGTGTTCCCTGCCCGCAGTCATTTCCGTAATCCTTTCCGTAAGGAGCAGCAGAAGCCCGAATACATTATCTTTGCCAACCCGCTGTTCAAGAAGACCGATTTGACAGGCAATTGCCTTGAGATAGCATCGTTCCTAATGAAGCGAAAACTGTTTGTTGAGGCACAGAGCGTAATCAACAACTATCCACCCAACGAGAACGATGTTCGATACTTCCTGGTTACGGGCCACCTGAATGCATCACTCAATAATCCTGTGTTAGCTTGTGCTGCCTATCGTGAGGCTTGTCGGTTGCAACCCGATAATGAGAAGGCTTTGGCGGGTTATGCGCGTCTGTTGTTCCGTACAGAGCAGTATAACGAGGCACTTCTTCAGTTCAAGACGCTCCTTCAACGAAAACCCGATCATCGTGGCTATCGCCTCAATACTGCTGTGTGCCTGCTTCATACTAATGGCTATGACGAGGCGTTGCAGTTGCTGTATCGTCTGAACTATGAATACCCCGACGACCTTGTGGTGCTGCGTTCGCTGGCATGGGCCGAGACGCTAAGCGGCAAATATGAAGAGGCGCTTTCCCGCTACGGAAAAATAATTGAGAAAGCCCCTGAGGACCTTCTCAATAATGGTGTCTGCTTGTGGTTGTCGCACGATATCAGTGGTGCTGTTGACCTCTTCCGCCGTTATCTTTCGGAAGAAGGTGGCAACCGTCAGCAACTGTTAGCTTTCTTCATGGATGACGAACACCCGACGCTCACCAGTCGAGGTATTACCGATGTCGAGATTCTATTGATGCTCGATACTGTTACAGGAATGGCGTGAGCAGATGGGCAAACCATCCGCGGAACTTCTGCCAGCCTGTGCGGAAACGGTCCCATTCCTCCTCCGTCAGATAGACGCTTTCCAGTTTGTCGCGGTCAAACATCTGGTCCAGTTCGCGTGTTGTCTCCCTGTCCAGGATGACAGCATTCTCCTCGTAGTCGAAACGCATGCTGCGCGCATCCAGGTTGGTGCTGCCAACAGTACAGAAGCGTCCATCGACCATCATGATCTTGGAGTGGTGGAAGCCTCCGTTGTATAGCCACACGCGGGCACCGTGCTTCATCATGCGGTGCATCTGGTAGAAGGCACAGTCGGGTGTCAGCGGAATGTCGCTCTTCGACGAGATCATCAGTTCCACCTTCACACCTCTTTTAATAGCACGTTTCAGGGCTTTGCTCACCGATGGTATCAGCGTGAAATAGGGGTTGATGATGCGTATCGAGTCACGGGCATCGTCAATGGCATTTACATAGAAATAGCGCATCACGTCGTTAGTGGTTCTTGGTTCGCGGTTCACGATGAACACGCGCTTGTGTCCTGCTGTGGCGCTGGTGTCGGGCTTCAGACCTTTCATCCCCGATGGCTGACCTCCCTGAAAATATTTATCCTGATAGAGAACTTCGCCAGTGGTCTTGTACCAGATGCGGGCAAAGATGCTTTGCAGCTCGTTGACTGCCGTTCCCTCTATGCGACAATGCATATCGCGCCAAGCACCCACCTGTTCCGTACCTTTTATATAATAGTCAGCCACATTCATGCCGCCCGTATAGGCTACGCGTCCGTCTATGACCACAATCTTACGATGGTCGCGGGGCCAGATGTGGTTCACCCAGGGAAAACGGATGGGGTCGAACTCCCAGATGTCGATGCTGTCGTTACGCAGGGCTGTCACATGGTGCTTCCTCAGGGGTTGGTTGTTACTGTCGTTGCCAAAGGCATCAAACAGCGCGCGCACCTCTACGCCCTCCTTGCGTTTCTCCTTCAGGATGTCGAACAGCAGGAAGGCTATGGAGTCGTTGCGGAAGTTGAAGTATTCCAGATGGATACTCTCGCGTGCCTGTCGGATGGCGGCAAACATGTCGTCAAACTTCTCCTGTCCCGACATCAGCAGCGTGATGCTGTTGTCTGCTGATGATGTCAGTCCATAGTCCTGCAGTTGCATGCGGATGAGCGAGTCGGAGGTGATGCTCTGCGCCCCCGCTGTCCAGGCCAGAAGCCAACAGCCAATAGCTAAAAGCTTTCTTTTCATATCATACATGAGTTACTGTCAATGATGCCCAGCAGCTGGTTCTTGTCGTTCACCACAATCATGGAGTGAATGTTGTGATGCTGCATGATGCGCTGTATTTCGGTAACCTTCGTGTCGGGCGACACCGTCTTGGGCTGACGGGTCATAATGTCACTGACGGTGTGGTCGAAGAAGGCTGCCTGCCAGCGTTCCATAGCACGGCGGATGTCTCCGTCGGTAAAGATGCCGTCTATATGGTCACCAGTCATCGCTACGCCCATGCCCATCTTTCCTTTGCTTGCCAGGATGATGGCCTCGCCCAGATGGATGTCGGGCGACATCACGGGCAGGTTTTCCGTTCGCATCACGTCCTGAGCCGTTGTCAGCAGTCTGCGTCCCAGCTCGCCGCCTGGGTGGAAACAGGCAAAGTCCTGCGGTTGGAAATGACGCTTCTCAATGAGGGCGATAGCCAGTGCGTCACCCATAGCCAGCTGTGCCGTTGTGCTGCTGGTGGGTGCCAGGTTCAGCGGACAGGCTTCGCGCTCTACGCCTACATAGATGTGGCATGTGGCATATTTCGCCAGTTGCGAGTGCTTGTTGCCCGTCATGCCGATGATGGGCAGTCCCATGTGCTGTACCATTGGCATGAAGCGCAGCAGCTCGTCGGTCTGTCCTGAGTTGCTGATAGCCAGCACCACGTCGTCCTTGGACATCACGCCGATGTCGCCGTGAAACACATCGAGGGGGTTGATGAAGAACGCCGGTGTGCCTGTCGATGAAAGGGTGGCCGCAATCTTGGCGCCGATGTGTCCGCTCTTGCCCACACCTGTCACGATGACCTTGCCCTTGCAGCCGTACATCAGCTCCACAGCCTTTTCAAACTGTTCGTCTATCTGATTGGCCAGGCTCAGTAGTGCCTGTGCCTCGTCTTTGATGGCTTGTATGCCGTAGTCTTTTAGGGTCATTTTTTGGATTTTATGATTCTTCCGGACTCTCCGGATTTTCCGGATATTCCGGTCTTTCCGGATATTCCGGTCTTACAGTATTTTCTTAATCAGCCCCTCCAGCTTGTCCAGTTCCAGCATGTTGGCAGCATCGCTCAATCCCTGGTCTGGGGTGGGGTGTACCTCGAAGAAATAGCCCGTTGCGCCAAAGGCTTTGGCAGCCAGCGCCATTGAAGGCACAAAGCGACGGTCGCCCCCTGTCTTGCCGTCCTTGGCATCAGGACGCTGCACGCTGTGGGTGCAGTCCATCACCACCGTTGGCACAATCTCGAGCATGTCGCTGATGTTGCGGAAGTCAACCACCAGGTTGCCGTAGCCCATCATGTTGCCGCGTTCTGTCAGCCACACCTCCTTGGCGCCTGCCTCGCGTGCCTTCTCTACAGGGTAGCGCATGTCGCGACCAGAGAGGAACTGCGCCTTCTTGATGTTCACCGTGCGACCAGTACGGGCGGCAGCCACCAGCAGGTCGGTCTGTCGGCACAAAAAGGCGGGTATCTGCAACACGTCGCACACCTGGCCTGCGGGCTCAGCTTGCCAGGCTTCGTGAATGTCGGTCAGTATACGCAGGCCGTACTTCGTCTTCACGTCGCTCAGCATCTGCAAACCTTTCTCCAGTCCAGGACCGCGGAACGAGTGAATGCTGGTGCGGTTGGCCTTGTCGAACGAGGCCTTGAAGATGATGTTGGTGCCCAGTTGCTTGTTGATGCGCACCAACTCGGCTGCCACCGTATTGAGTAGCTCTGCCGACTCGATGACGCAGGGGCCTGCTATGATGACGGGTTTCTGCATGATTTCTTCGTTTTTATGATGATTCATTATTAGACTGCAAAGGTAACACTTTTAATCGACATAATCCCCCTAAACCGCCCTTTTCTTTTGATTTAAATCAACAAAAGCCGTTGTTTACGCACACAATGCATAAAAAGTGTTTGCTTATTCCTTTGAAATAGCCTACCTTTGCACCCGCTTAATAGAAACGCCATCCCTTGGGGTGGTAAACGTTTAACCAAATTAAGAAAGGAAAAAAGAAATGAAAAAGATTATGATGACCCTTGCAGCTGCCTTTGTTGCAGTGAGCATGAGCGCACAGGTTTATGTTGGTGGTAGCCTCGGCGTTAACGCTTGGAGCAGCCAGGAACACGCTGTTATTAATGCTGACAAGAGCGAGACCACTTTCGCCATTCTCCCTGAGATTGGTTACAACCTGACCGAGGACTTCGCCATTGGTACCGTTATCGGTTATGTGAACGACAAGTGGGAGGGTGTTGAAGAAATGAGCGAGAGCGCTTTCAAGTTTGCTCCCTATGCTCGTTACACTTTCCTGAAGAGCGGCAGAGTGAGCCTCTTCGTTGACGGTGGTGTTGACTTCACTACTGCTTCTAAGGCTGACTGGACTGAGCTGGCTATTGGTTTCAAGCCCGGTCTGGCTGTGAGCCTCACCGACAATATCAGCTTCGTGTCTCACCTGGGCTTCATTGGCTTCGACGAGTTCAACCCCGATGGTGACGACAACAATACCACTAATTTCGGTCTGAACCTGAGTGGTTCTAACCTCACTTTCGGTCTCTATTTCAATTTCTAATCAAAGGAATAGAAACAGCAGTTTTACACAAGGGGTGTGTCAATCATGGCACACCTCTTTTTTGTTTCCAGACGCCTCTACCTATACTGGCAGAGACCCTTCGCAACGCGAGCACACACACTTCGCAATCCAACCTGACACACTCTTTAACCCAAACTGACGCACTTCCCCACCGTTTGACTTAAGTCAAAGAGTCGCTTGACTTAAGTCAAAAGGTCTTCCGACTTAAGTCAAAAGGTCTTCCGACTTAAGTCAAAAGGGTGCCTTCTGCGTCACTTTGCCTCGTCATCAGCGTCATCTTGCCTTACAAGGAGCGTCTCGGTGGTCAGCAAGGAGATTTACCTGGCGTATCAAGGAGCGTATCGGTGGTCACTCTCTATTATTGGAGAATAGACAAAAAAATCGCCCAGAGGGATTCTCTGAGCGATTGCTTATAGGGATTGAGCCGTTGGCTTAGAAAGCCTGGGGCAGTTCGAGCCACTTCACGTAGCAGAAGTCCTGACGGTGGGGCAGGTTCTTGTTCTTGGGATACATGCGGACTGCCGACTTGTACTGACCAGCCTGACGGGGTGACAGCTCAGCCTCGAAAGTGAAGTTGTTGCCATCCTTGGACACCAGTTTCAGCGGCTCGATAGAGAAGATGCGCTCCTCGCCGTCCTTGTTCACGAAGACGTTGACCTTCTCCAGTCCGATGGCATCGTCGAGACCCTGCTCGTTGATGACATAGCGGAGGGTGTACTTCTGACCTGTGAAGATACCAGTTGCGGGATAGTCCCACTCGGCCTTCACCACGTTGATGGAATCCCAGCGCTCTGCGACAGCTTCCTTCCAGGCGGCAATCTCCTTGGCCAGCTGGTTGTTGTTCTTAGAGACTTCCTTGAAGCGCTTGGCTTCCTTCTCGTAGAACTTGCTGTAGTAGTCGTCGAGCTGACGCTTCATGGTGTAGTGAGGCGCAATCTGGGCGATAGAGTTCTTGATGACCTTGATCCAGCCCTTAGAGATTCCCTTCTTGTCGCGATCGTAGTAGAGGGGTACAATCTCGTTCTCAAGCAGCGAGTAGATGGTTGCTGCGTCGAGCTGGTCCTGGAAGCCCTGGTTCTGGTAGGTGCGCTTCTCGGTGAGTGCCCATCCGGCACCCTCGCGATAGCCCTCCAGCCACCATCCGTCTTTCACGGAGAGGTTGACAACACCGTTCATCTCGGCCTTCTCGCCAGAGGTACCTGAAGCCTCAAGAGGACGTGTGGGGGTGTTCATCCAGATATCGACACCTGACACGAGGCGACGAGCCAGCAGGAAGTCGTAGTCCTCGAGGAAGATGACCTTGCCCTGGAACTGTGGCATCTGCGAGATCTCGAAGATGCGCTTGATGAGTCCCTGACCTGCTCCGTCAGCGGGGTGAGCCTTACCTGCGAAGAGGAAGATGACAGGACGCTCGGGGTTGTTGACGATGTGATCGAGACGCTCCAGATCGGTGAACAGCAGGTGAGCACGCTTGTAGGTGGCGAAACGACGGCAGAAGCCGATGACCAGTGCGTTGGGGTTGAAACGCTCAATGAGTTTAACCACACGCGAAGGATCACCTTGATTCTTCAGCCACGTCTCACGGAACTGGGTCTTGATGTAGTCGAACAGCTTGTTCTTCAATGCCTGACGTGTAGCCCAGATTTCCTCTTCGGGCACATTATAGATAGCTTCCCAAATCTTCTGGTTCGACTGGTCAAACATGAAGTTGTCATCGAAATACTTAGAATAGACCTTACGCCACTCGGTAGCAGCCCATGTGGGGAAGTGTACGCCGTTGGTGACGTAGCCCACGTGGTTCTCTTCGGGGTAGTAACCGTTCCAAATGGGAGCGAACATCTTCTGGCTGACCCATCCGTGGAGCTTCGACACACCGTTGACCTCCTGACAAGTGTTGCAAGCGAAGGTTGACATGCAGAACTTCTCGCCGTGGTCGTCGGGGTTGGTGCGACCCATGCCGATGAACTCGTCCCATGAGATGCCTAACTTCTGGGGATAGCCACCCATGTACTTGCCGAAGAGACCCTCGTCAAAGTAGTCGTGACCAGCAGGCACAGGGGTGTGAACGGTATAGAGACCGCTGGCACGAACCAGCTCGATGGCCTGGTTGAACGACAGACCTTCCTCCTGGATATAGTCGCACAGACGCTGCAGGTTGCACAGGGCAGCATGACCCTCGTTGCAATGGTAGATCTGCTTCTTGATGCCCAGCTGCTTCAACAGCAGGATACCACCGATACCCAGCAAGATCTCCTGCTTCAGACGGTTCTCCCAGTCACCACCATAGAGTGAGTGGGTGATGGGACGGTCGAACTCAGAGTTCATCTCGTTGTCGGTATCGAGCAGATAGAGCTTGATGCGGCCCACGTTTACGCGCCACACGTATGCGTGTACATTATAATTCATGTAGGGAACCTCGACCACCATCGGCTGACCGTTCTGGTCCAACTGACGCTCGATGGGCAGGTCGGTGAAGTTCTGAGCCTCGTAGTTGGCAATCTGCTGACCGTCCATCGACAGGCTCTGTGTGAAGTAGCCGAAACGATAGAGGAAACCGATGGCACACATATCTACGTTAGAGTCGCTGGCCTCCTTCAGGTAGTCACCAGCCAGCATGCCGAGACCGCCTGAGTAGATCTTCAAGGCCGAGTGCATGCCGTACTCCATTGAGAAGTAAGCCACAGAGGGACGCTTCTTGTCGGGCTCCACGTCCATATAGGCACGGAACAACTGGTACACGGCTTTGATACGCTTCATCAGGGTCTTGTCTTTCACAATCTCCTCCTTACGGGGCAGACTGAGACGTTCCAGCAGCATCACGGGGTTGTGCTTCACATCGTGATACAGTTCGGGATCAAGGTCGCGGAAAAGGTCGCGAGCTTCGTAGTTCCATACCCACCACAGGTTGTGGGCAATCTCGTCGAGACACTTCAACTCTTCGGGAAGGCTCGATTTCACTGTCAGCTCCTTCCATTGAGGAGCGTTGACGTAGTCAGCTTTGATCTTCATAATTGAATTTACTATTTGACAATTTATAATTTGCTATTTATTTGGCAATTGTTTCTTTGCCATTCGTTCTTCAGCACGTTGCAGGGCAATGTCGTAGGCCTCCCAGTAGTACTTGATGAACTCCTTCCAGAGAGCTTTCTTCGACAATGCCTCAGCATTCTTGCGGCAGGCATCGACCTGCTGCTGCGAGAGGTTTGAGTAGTCGGCTACGGTGTCCTTGATGATGTCGGCCACCTCAGAGTAGTTGTAGTCCGTGCGATGGATTACCTTCACGCCATCGCTGATCTCACCCTGATGACCAAACTCCTGGTTGGCCCAGAGTCCGAAACCTGCCAAGTCTGTGGTGATGCAGGGCACCTTGAAGGCTACGGCCTCCAGTGGGGTATAGCCCCAGGGCTCGTAGTAGGAGGGATAGATGCACAGGTCGTTGCCCAGCACCACGTCATAGTAGGTGAGGTTCAAGATGCCGTCGTTGCCGTCGAGGTAGCAGGGCAGGAAGATGACCTTCACCTTGTCCTCGTGACGGTTGTGCATATCGTAGAACTTCATCATGTTGAGCACGTTGTCGTGGCCCATGTTGTGAAGCCAGTGGGTGACTTGGGGCACTTCCAGAGGACTGTTGGCTGTTGGCTGATTGCTATTAAGCCTTTCCTGTAAGTCCTTGCGGGGTTCGCCCACCCAGCCAGGCACCACGATGAATGCCAGCACCTTCTTGTTCAGCTCACGGTCGCGAAGCAGACGGTTCATGGCTTCCACAAACACGTCAATACCCTTGTTGCGGAACTCATAGCGTCCGCTGGTAGAAACAATCAGCGTGTCGTCGCCAAGATCTTCGCCGAGCAGGGCGTTAGCCACCTGAAGCATGCGCTGACGGGCTGCCTTGCGCTTCTTATTGAAGGTTGCTGCCTTGGGGACAAAACTGTTATCAAAACCGTTGGGCAGCACCACATCGACAGGTTTGTCGAGCAGTTCCAGACACTCATGAGCCGTTATGTCGCTAACTGTTGTAAAGCAGTCCACGTGGTGGGCTGTCTGCTTCTCTATCGAGTGCTTCGACTGCATGTTCAGCTCGCCTGCCATCTGGTCACCGTTATAGGCAAACAGGTAGTCGTAGAGCGGCTTCTGGTTGCCGGCAATGGAACGGCCTATGCTGGTGGCATGGGTTGTGAAGATGGTGGCTATCTGAGGCAGTTTATCATTGATGTAGAGGGCACTCAGGCCACACATCCACTCGTTGGCGTGATAAACGACCTTGAGGTTTGAGGTTTGAGATTTGAGATTCGAGATCTGAGGAATGTCAGCAGGAACTCGTGGGGAGGTAATCCAGTTGTAGAAGCTCTCTACGACCAGAGCTGCGGCATACGAGAACATTGAGGCCTCGTCATAGTCACCATAGGCATGCAGGGAATCCACTTCGTATTTTTCCCAGAGCCAGGTGTATATCTCGTTTTTTTTCTCAAAATAGGGGGTGAAGTCAACCAGGATGGCGATAGGCTCACCAGGTACGGTCCAACGGCCCACTCTGACGTTGATACCCTGTTCCTTGGCTTCCCACTGCCATTCGGCGAAGAGCGCTTTCTCTTCGCGGAAATAGGGACTCTCTTCTGTCAATGTGGTCGCGCCGTCAACCACCTTCTCTTTCTTCCAAAAGTCAGGACCAATGAAGATGACTCTATCCTGAAGCGCTTCTTGCAATGTCTTTGCCCGTGTGGAAAGTACGGTATAGATACCACCAACCTTGTTGCATACTTCCCAACTCGATTCAAAGACATAATCGGGCTTTAATGGCTTTTTACTCATTGCAATTGTTTATAAACGGCTGCAAAGATAATTAAAATTTTCCTAAATATACCATTATTATATGAGTTTTTTCTCGTTTTAGTAGAATTAATTGATTTAGATTTGGTACATTTGTCGCCAAAAGATGATAATTGAATGAAAAAACTACTTTTAGCCCTATGCCTTCTTTGTGCATGTTCATCGTTGTATGCACAGACCGATTCGCTGTTCAAAGCCAAACTATATAACGAAGAGTTTGACCTTGAGGCAGAGATCAATTTCTACGATAATAACGTCAACGTGCCTCGCATGGAGATGTTTGGTCAACAGCCTGGCTATCTGGTGAAAAGCCGTACCAGCTACCCTTGGATTATTGCCGAGGCCGAGCTCACAGACGACCGCTCTGCCCAACTGGTAATCATCAATGATGCAGGTAGCGAAGACCTGGTGGCTACACTCACTTGCCAGAGCGATTCCGTCTATGTTTTGAAGCAGGGTAGGGGCAGCACGATGAAGGTTCCTAAGGGCAGTAAATGGATGAAACTGCCAACCACAATCGTACTAAAAACGAAAAAAAATGACTAAAAATTTGGTCGTTCCAAATAAAATGCCTACTTTTGCAGCCGATAATTCAAACAAATAACTCGTAAAACTAAAAAATATTGCCTATCGACGTGAAATTTACTTCATAAAAAACTTTAACATATGAAGAATTTCGAAGGTGTGACCGACGAACAGTTGGCACTACTTTACGTTGATGGAGACAACAGCGCATTTGATGAGTTATTAGCTCGCACGCAAACCAAGTTGTTCACTTATATCATGTTCGTCGTTCGCGATCATGATCTGGCTGACGATATCTTTCAGGAGACGTTCGTCAAGGTGATTACCAAACTGCAGCAAGGACAGTATGTCAACTCGGGTAAGTTCCAGTTCTGGCTCACCCGTATAGCCCATAATGTCATTATGGACTGGTATCGCCAGCAGCAGTCGCGCCACATCGTGGAACCCAATGAGGACAACGACCTTGAAAACCTTCGTGGTGCATCGGTTCTCGACACTTTCCGCGAGTCGGAACTTATCAACGAACAGGTGCTCATCGACGTGAAGCGAATGATGGAGACTCTGCCCGCTCCTCAGCGCGAGGTGGTCTATATGCGTTACTATCAGCAACTTTCATTCAAAGAGATTGCCGAACTCACAGGCGTCAGCATCAACACCTCTCTGGGTCGCATGCGCTATGCCCTGATCAACATGCGCCGCATGGCCAAGGAGCACCATATAGAACTGGCACTCGAGGCGTGCTAAAATGACGCATTCGCTCCAAGCGAATGACGTATTTACTTGGAGCGAATGACGCAGATGCTCATACTACCCGTGTCTGCGGGCATCTTCGATGAGACGGGCAATCTTTTCTAATTCCTGTGGAATATTGATTTTCTGAGGACAGCGGTCAGCCTTGCCGCTGTCCTTATTGCGTCGTATGCAGCGGTTGCATTGTATGCAATGGTCGGGCTGACGGTCTCGGGGTACGGCTCGGTCGAGACTGATTAGGAAGTCGCGCCGGTTCTTCTGGTAGTTCTTGTCTTTAGGATTCTCGGGCAGTCGCCCGTCCACCTTCCATTTGTTGTAGTGCAGGAAGTTGCCAGGAATGTCGATGCCATAGGGACAAGGCATGCAGTATTCGCAGTTGTTGCAGGGGATGGTCTCTCCCTCCATAATCTGATGTGCAATCTTAGTGTCGAGGAGTCGCTGTTCTTCCTCTGTGAGCGGTTTCAGCGGACAGTAGGAGAGGAGGTTGTCCTTCAGATGTTCCATGAAGGTCATACCAGAGAGAACTGTGAGCACGCCCTCGGGGGTGCCTGCATAGCGGAAGGCCCACGAGGCTACTGAGCGCTGAGGTTCACGACGTTTCATCTCGTCAACGACGTAGGCAGGCACATCCTTCACCAGTCGTCCGCCCAGTAGTGGCTCCATGATAACGGCAGGTATGCCGCGCTTATGAAGCTCTTCGTACAGGTAGCTGGCATCTGTGTTGGCATCGCTCATTTCGTTGGCATAGGTCCAGTCGAGGTAGTTCAGCTGTATTTGTACAAAATCCCAACGGTACTTGTCGTGATTGGCCAGCAGATAGTCGAACACCTCGATATCGCCATGAAACGAGAAGCCGAGGTTGCGGATGCGTCCAGCCTCGCGCTCTTCAAGGAGGTAGTCGAGGATGCCGTTGTCAAGATAGCGCTGGCTGAAGTTTTCCATACCACCACCGCCTACTGCGTGCAGCAGGTAGTAGTCGATATAATCCACCTGCAACTCTTTCATGGAGTCGTGGTACATTTGTATTGAAGCTTCCTTCGACCAGTAGCTCTTGTCGAAATTGGACAGTTTGGTGGCCACATAGTACTGATGGCGCTGTAAACGTTTCTGAGCTTTCAAGGCGATACCCGTGCAGCGTTCCGACTGTCCCTGGCAATAGACGGGCGACGTGTCGAAGTAGTTCATGCCGTGCTCGATGGCATAGTCTATCTCCTGGTTGATCAACTCCTGGTCGAACTCGTCGCTGCCGTCCTTCTTGGGCAGACGCATCATGCCATAGCCCAAAAGCGACACCTTGTCGCCTGTCGTAGGGTTGGTGCGATAGGTCATCTGACCTACTGGCGGTTCACCCACGGTCTGCTTATCGTTCTTCTTGCCGCCTCCGCAAGCTGCAACGACTGTTGTGGCAGCTCCGGCTCCCATATATTTTAGGAATTCTCTTCTATCCATAATTTAAATCTCAAATCTCAAACCTCAAATCTCAAATCTCAAATCATCTTATGTTGTAGGTGTCCTTCCACGTGGATGGCCGACAGCGGGCGCACGGGACAGACGTATTCGCAGTTGCCGCAGCCGATGCAACGACGCTCGTCGACGGCAGGTATCAGGGGCGACAGGTCATCATTGGGATCGGAGGGAACCATCTCAATAGCCTTGTGCTTTACCATCTCGCCGTTTTCGTCCTTCACCTCGAACTCCACGGGACAGTGGCGCATGCAGTTGCCGCACTCATCCTCGCCCAACGCCGAGATGCAATGCTTCTTGGAGACTACGGCGTGGCCTATCTGGATATAAGGCTTTTCTTCTTTCGTAATGCGCTGGATGGCTCCCGTGGGACACACTTCTGAACAGCGGGTGCATTCAGGACGGCAGTAGCCGCGCTCGTAGCTCATCACGGGCTGCATGAGGGTCATGAGGTCGGTGCTGGGACGCAGCACATGGTTCGGACATTCCGACACGCAGAGTTGGCATCCGGTGCAACGGGTCTGCATATTCTTTGCATAGAGTGAGCCCGGCGGGGTGATGGGTGTCTGCCGCTCAGGAGCTATTTTCTTCTTGATAGGAGCCAGTCCGCCATCGACAGCCTTTTTCTTCTCTTGTGCAAGCAGGGCGGTGGTGAGCAGGGCTGTAGAGAGCAGGAAACCGCGCTTGGAAGCGTCATGCGACTCGTTGGTTCCATTGGTCTTATTGGTCTTATTGGTCGCATTGGCCTCATTAGCCTCATTAGCCCCATTGGGCTTATGGGCCGGTTTATAGCTCAGAGCCCCGAAGTGACAGCTCTCCAAGCAATCGCCGCAGACCACGCAGCGGGAGTAGTCCACCTTATGGTTCTTGAAGTCGATGCACGAGGCCTTGCAGTTCTTGGTGCAGAGCGAGCAGTTGCGACACTTATCAGCATCGAACTGTATCTTCATCCATGAGTAGCGTGCAAAGAACGACAGCAGCGTACCTACGGGACATATTGTATTACAGTAGGTGCGACCTCCCCGCCAGGCAAGGATGGCAAGAATAATGAGTGTCGCCGATGCTATGATAAGAACGGGCAGCGACTTCATCCACACATCGACCGTATAGAAGGTATAGCTGTCGGCACGCTCGGCAAAGCCTGCCAGCACGTTGTTGCCCATCTGCCACAGCGGTTGTAGCAGCGTGGTGGCTATGCGTCCGAAGGCACTGTAGGGTGCCAGCAACTGGATAATGCTGCCGATGCCTCCAATGACGGCGATGTTCAGCAGGCCAAGCATGATATAGCGCAGCCACGTTATCTCCTTGGAGTAGGAGTAGCGATTTTTCTTGGCTTTCTTTCCTAGCCATCCGAAGAGGTCCTGCATCACCCCTAATGGGCAGATAATAGAACAATAGATGCGGCCGAAGACGAGTGTCAGCACCACCAGCGCTACTACGACCAATAGGTTGATAGCTAGTACTGCAGGCAGGAACTGCACCTTTGCCATCCACGATAGCCATGTGTGGGCTGTTCCCGTGAAGTCTAGAAACAACAGTGTCAGTCCTATGAGGAAGACGGTTGCAAGGGTTAATCTGATTTTTCTAAGCATAGTCTTTTGTTGTTTGGGTCTAATGGAGTTATTGGACTAATAGGTCTAATGGGTCTTTTGGGTCTAATGGGGCTTATGAGGACCTGTTGCTCTGTGAAGGCACCAGCAGGATGCTCATTTCGTAAAGCAGCCAGATGGGAACGGAGACCACTAGCAGGGTGAACATATCCGTGGTGGGGGTGATGATGGCGGCGATGATCAGGATAGCTACGATAGCATGACGGCGATAGCGTCGCATCAGATTGCCGTTGATGAAGCCCATCCTGCCGAGGATGGCGCATACAACAGGCAACTCGAATACCAGCCCAAGAACGAAGCTCATGGTGATGAGTGTGTCGATATATGACTGCAACGTTAGCATGTTTACCACATCCTCGCTCACTTGGTAAGTTCCTAAGAATCTGAGAGTAAAAGGAAATATAATGAAGTAATTGATGAGTGTACCCAATAAAAACATCAGATACGATGAACCCACAATCCACGTGGCTGCCTTTCGCTCATTTTGATAGAGTCCTGGCGACACAAAACGGAACAGTTCGTAGAGCACGTAGGGTAGGGCAAAGAGCAGTCCGGCATAGATGGCCACCCGCAGGTGGGTCATGAACTGTTCTGTCAGTCCGATGTTCATCAAATGGATGCTGAAGCTGTCGGCTCCTATCAGTCGGTAGGTTATGAAGCTGCTTGTGCGAGGTGCCAGCACCACGTTGAAGAGTTGGTCTTTCAGACAGAACAAGGCTACGGCAAAGACCACCGTCACCCCCAGCGAGCGCAGGATGGCCCACCGCAGTTCGTCAAGGTGCTCCCAGAACGTGGCCTGCTTACTCATCACTTCAAAGGCGGTAGCCCATTATTCACTTTTCACTCTTCACTTCCTCTTCTCCTTCTTTCATTCCGTCCTTGAAGCTCTTCACGCCCTTTCCCAGGCCGCGCATCATCTCAGGAATCTTTTTGCCGCCAAACAATAGCAACACAATCAGGGCGATAATCAGAATCTCAGGTGCGCCCAGTCCACCAAAGAACAATAATGTTTTTAGGCTTAGCATAGTCGTTGTTGATTATAATTGCTGATAATTTGAGTACAAAGATACAGGTTATTTTGCAAAGTAGCAAATTATTTTACGGTTTTATTTTGTTTTAGAGCATTATTTTTCTTTGTTTTTCCTTTATTGAATGGAAAATAAATGGTAACTTTGTGGCCAAAAACAAAGAATACAGTACTATGGGCTTTTGGAAAACATTGTTTGGAGGGGCAGAACTGAGTCCCGAAGAAGAGAAAAAGAATGCCGAGGCAAAAAACTTCGACCTGCTGAAATATGACGGGGTAAAGGCTATGCGCATGGGACAGACGGACTATGCCGTAAAGTGCTATCGCAAGGCGCTGGAGATACAGGATGACCTGGAAACGCGCGACTACCTGCAGCAGGCGTTGACGCGACAGGGTAACCTGGATGAGGCTGTTGCTGAGCTGAAGGTGATGGCTCAGACACAGCCTGAGAATGTGTCGCTATGGCAACGTATCGCTCATCTGGCTTATCAGGAAGAGAACTACGACGAGATGTTGGAGGCATGTCAGCAGGCAGAGCAGGCGGATGCTGAGAACGCCGAGGTGAACTATCAGTACGCACAGGCCTATCTGGGCAAGCAGGATCTGATCAATGGTATTGCACGGCTGACGAAGGCGGTGGCTCTTGACGAGAATCTGTTGGATGCCCGTCTGCTGCGTGGACAGACACTCTTGAAGATGAGTGAGTTGAACGGGGCCGCGGAAGATGCCAACTACCTGCTGGAGCGTACGGAGGAACAGGAGGACGTGCTGATGCTTTGTGCCCGACTGGAGCATGCCAAGGGTGATGACGACAAGGCCATCAGTTTCTATGATAGGGTGATTGAGGCGAATCCCTTCCATCTTGATGCCTTCCGTGAGCGCGGAAAGATAAAATTCGACAAAGGTGATAAGCAGGGTGCCGAGGAGGATATGCAGAAGGTGCTGGAACTGAACCCCAAAGAGACGTCGGATGTAAGCGGCGATTACTCTGCCGAGGGTGTCGAACAGCGGGTGAAACAGGCCTATTCCAATATGAATCCGTTTGGAATTTGAAAATTTTTGGCAAAAAGTTTGGCAGATTCAAGGAATTGTTATAATTTTGCACCCGAATAATAATAAATCGTAAGATTTTATGTCGAAATTCAATGCATACTATTACTATTATTATTACTTTACAAGCCATTGTGAAGCGGGTAGTCGTATGTAATAGATAATTGTTAATGGAAAATTGAGAATTGAAATAAGGCCCCGCTTCACGAAGAGTGAAAGTGGGGCTTCTTATTAAATGATAAGTGAATAATTGAGATATGAAGAGAATAGCAATACAAGGAGAAATAGGGTCTTTCCACGACATCGCAGCCCATCAGTACTTCAAGGGTGAACAACTGCAGTTGATTTGTTGCCAGACCTTCGAGCAGGTTTATGACAGCATCCGCAAAGACCCAACTGTGGTGGCTATGGCCGCCATCGAGAATACCATTGCAGGCTCGTTGCTACACAACTATGAGCTGCTGCGTGATAGCGGTACAACCGTTGTGGGCGAGCATAAACTGCACATCACTCATTGTATCTGCTGTCTGCCCGATGATGACTGGGATACCATTACCGAGGTACACTCGCATCCTGTGGCCCTGATGCAGACACGCCACTATTTGGAGCACCATCCCAACCTGCGCATCGTTGAAGGTGACGATACTGCAGGCTCGGCTAAGATGATTGCCGAAGGGCAGCACAAGGGATGGGCGGCCATCTGTCATGCTGAGGCTGCCAGACTCTATGGACTGAAGGTGCTGGAGGACGGTATTGAGGATAATAAGCACAACTTCACCCGCTTTTTGGTGTGCTCGGCTCCACAGAAGGCAGACATGTTGCGTCCGCTGGTCGATACCAACAAGTCGAGCATTGTCTTTGCCCTGCCTCACGAAGAGGGATCGCTGTCGGCCATCCTCGCCATCTTGTCGTTCTACAAGATTAACCTGACGAAGATTCAGTCGTTGCCCATCATCGGTAGGGAGTGGGAGTACCTGTTCTATGTTGATGTGACCTATAGTGACTTGACACGTTATCGTCAGGCGGTGGATGCCATCATCCCGTTGACACGCGACCTGAAAATTTTAGGAGAGTATAAATCCAATTGATAATTATTATGATACAGCCAGCAGATAGATTAAGTTTGGTACAGGAGTACTACTTCAGCCGTAAGCTGAAAGAGGTGGCACAGATGAATGCTGAGGGTAAGGACATTATCTCCTTGGCCATTGGCAGTCCCGATATGCCCCCGTCAAAGCAGACCATCGATAAGCTTTGTGAGGTTGCCCAGCAACCCAACGCCCACGGCTATCAGCCCACACAGGGAACACCTGAGCTGAGAGAGGCCATGAGTGGCTTCTACAAGCGCTGGTATAACGTGGACCTTGATGCTAAGACGGAAGTATTACCTCTGATTGGTTCGAAGGAAGGCATCCTACACGTAACGCTTGCCTTCGTGAATCCTGGCGATGAGGTGCTGGTGCCTAATCCTGGCTATCCCACCTATACGTCGCTGAGCAAGATTCTGGGTGCTAAGATCGTGAACTATGACCTGCGCGAAGACAATGGCTGGCAGCCCGATTTTGATCAGTTGGAGAAGATGGACTTGAGCAAGGTGAAGCTGATGTGGACCAACTATCCCAATATGCCCACAGGGGGTCGTGCCAGCAAGGAGACCTATGAGCGCTTGGTGAAGTTCGCTAAAGATTACGACATCGTTGTGGTGAATGACAATCCCTACAGCTTCATTCTGAGCGAGGAACATCTCAGTATCCTGCAGGTTCCTGGCGCCAAGGACTGTTGCATAGAGTTCAACTCTATGTCGAAGAGTCACAACATGCCTGGCTGGCGCGTGGGTCTTTGTGCCTCTAATGCGCAGTTCATCCAGTGGATATTGAAGGTACAGTCGAACATAGAGAGTGGCATTTTCCGTGGCATCCAGCTGGCTGCTGCCGAAGCCTATAAGAACGACGAGGCCTGGCATCTCGAATACAATATCGAAACCTATGCCCGTCGCCGCCAGTGGGCCGAGAAGATCATGGATGTGCTTGGATGTACCTACGACAAGAATCAGGTGGGCATGTTCCTCTGGGGCAAGATTCCCGAGAGTATTCAGAACGTAGAAGATCTCACGGAGCGTGTTCTGCATGAGGCCCGTGTTTTCATCACCCCAGGCTTCATCTTCGGCTCGAACGGTGAACGCTATATCCGTATCTCGCTTTGTGCCAAAGAGGAAAAGATACAAGTCGCTCTGGAGCGCATCAAAGAAATCGTAAACAAGTAAAACGTAAATATACCTATGGAATTAGAATTAGCACCATTGAATTTGCCAAGTGACAACGAACGTCCCTTCGTGATTGCAGGCCCTTGCTCTGCCGAGACTGAGGAACAAGTGATGACAACAGCCAAGCAACTTGCCATGAAAGGCTGCCACAACTTTCGTGCAGGCGTGTGGAAGCCTCGTACCAAGCCGGGAGGTTTCGAGGGGCATGGTGAACCTGCCCTGCAATGGCTGAAACAGGTAAAGGAAGAAACAAAGATGCTCGTGGCTACCGAGGTGGCTACACCCGAACATGTGGAGCTGGCATTGAAATATGGCATCGACATCCTGTGGATTGGTGCCCGTACCTCGGCCAACCCCTTTGCCATGCAGGCATTGGCCGACTCTCTGAAAGGTGTCGATGTTCCCGTATTTGTAAAGAATCCCGTGAACCCCGATCTCGAGCTGTGGATTGGTGCTTTGGAACGTATCAACCAGGCCGGCGTGAAACGTTTGGGAGCCATCCATCGTGGATTCTCATCGTATGAGAAAAAGATTTATCGAAATATGCCTATGTGGCAGATACCCATAGAGTTACATCGTCGCATACCGGAACTTCCAATTATTAGTGACCCCAGTCATATCGGTGGCCGGCGTGAGCTTATCGCTCCGTTGTGTCAGCAGGCGATGGACCTTGGCTTCGATGGTCTGATTGTGGAGAGCCATTGCGATCCTGACAAAGCGTGGAGTGATGCCTCCCAACAGGTAACACCCGACGTGCTTGACTATATCCTGTCGTTGCTGGTGATTCGTGATGAGCATACCACTACAGAGGGCATTGTTCAGCTACGTAAGCAGATTGACGAGTTGGACAACCAGATTATGGATATCCTGGCCAAGCGCATGCGTGTGTGTCGTGAAATCGGTATGTACAAAAAGGATCATAATATGACCGTGCTGCAAACCTCACGTTATAACGAGATCCTGTCGAAGCGTGGTGCCCAAGGCTCACTCCTGGGTATGGGAGCCGAGTTCGTGGCTAAGGTCTTCGAAGGTATCCACGAGGAGAGTGTGCGTCAACAGATGGAAATTATTAACAAATAAATGGCTTTTGGCTATTAGCGTTTAGCTTTTAGCCAATTGCCTATAGCAAATAGCATGAAGATATTAGTAATGGGAGCAGGTAAGATGGGTAGTTTCTTCATCGACCTGCTGAGTTTTGACCATGAGGTGGCAGTCTTCGAAAAAGACCCTAAGCGCATGCGCTTTACCTATAACTGTCAACGGTTCACTACTTATGAGGAAATCAAGGCATTTGAGCCTGAGCTGTTGATTAATGCCGTGACGTTGAAATACACCATTCCCGTGTTCAAAGAGGTGATTCCTTTCCTACCCAAGGAGTGCATCATCAGCGATATAGCCAGCGTGAAGACTGACCTGAAGGACTTCTATGAGCAGACGGGTATGCGCTATGTGTCAACTCACCCGATGTTTGGTCCTACCTTTGCCAACCTGCAACAGCTTTCCGAGGAGAACGCTATTATCATCAGCGAGGGCGACTACATGGGGCGCATCTTTTTCAAGGACCTTTATCAGCGCCTAGGCCTGAATATCTATGAATATTCGTTTGAAGAGCATGACAAGACGGTGGCCTATTCGCTGTCTATCCCCTTCGTCAGCACTTTCGTCTTTGCTGCTGTGATGAAGCATCAAGATGCGCCAGGCACTACCTTCAAACGCCACATGCGTATAGCCAAGGGCGTTCTTAACGAGGATGACTACCTGTTGCAGGAAATACTTTTCAACCCATATACCCACGATCAAGTGGCTCAGATCCGTACGGAACTGAAGGAACTGCTTGAGATTATCGACCAGAAAGATGCCGAGGGTATGAAACGCTATCTGGCAAAGATCAGGAATAACGTGAAACGCGACATCGAGATCAAACATTAATTTTCTTTTTACCAGTAACTAAAACCTAAAGCAGAATAATATGATTCTAAAACCATGTAGATATGCGCTCCTTCTTGTTGCCACCATGTTGTGCTGCGCATGCGAGAAGGCAGTAATAGAAGAAGAGGAGGATACTCCTGGGACTATTGTTGTTGGGGCCAACGTTGTGTTGAACGTGAAATCCAATACGGTTACGCCACTTGAAGCGCAGACACGAGCTGTCGTCAATATCACAGAGTATTGTAAAACGTTTAACTTCGTACTCTATCAAGGCGAGAAGAAGGTGAAAGCCATCACTCAGAAGAATACTGATACTGACTTCGGACAGGTGTCGATGATGCTTGAGCCTGGCACATATCAGTTGTTGGTACTTGCTCATAGCAGTACGGGCAATCCCTCGTTGTCTGACCCCAAGAAACTTCAGTTTACCAACGAAGATCATTATTCCGACACCTTTTACTATTATGGTGAACTTGTCGTGACTGATGACCCTGAGACTCACTATATCCAGTTGGAACGGGCTACAACAGCTGTGAAAATGGTTTTTGAGGAAACGGTTCCAGAGAATCTTTGTTATGTGAACGTGTTCTATACCGGTGGTTCTGGTGTACTGAATGCCGTGACAGGATATGGTGGCAACGTGAATTCCCAACAGGAAGTATCGGTTGGCGTTTCTAAAAAGGTGGCTGCCAAGGAACCATTCGCCGCTTACATTTATACTTTCCTTCAGAGTGATTCCTGCTCTCTGAATATGGTTGTGAAAGCGATGGATAAAGAAAATAAAATTATTATGGAACGCAGCTATAAAGACGTGCCCGTTGTTCACACCAAACTGACGCAGTTTAAAGGACGATTCTTCGATCCTATGAATACCTTTGTATTTACAGCGGAAACAGATTGGGAGGTAGTTGATACCATTGATTTCTGATGAGGTGAGGATTGTCCTCTCAAAAAAATGGCGCCGGAATGTTAAACCAGCGCCATTATTTCTTCATCTGTTGCCAGATTGAAATCACCATTGATGGTGTTCTTCACTGTTGCTGCAGCCAGGGCATAATTCAAAGCCTTTTGGTCATCGCCAGGGAAGGCATAGATGGCATGCAGCAAACCCGCCATGAACGCGTCGCCAACGCCTACAGGGTCAATAACGTCGGGAATATCCATGATGGGCGCCTTCAATAGTGTACCGTCGGTGTAGAGTAGAGCCGTCAGCAGGTGGTGGTTCGAGGCCACCATGTTGCGCATGCCCATGAGCCATTTCTTACAACGTGGGAACTCCTCGTGCAACTGCTGAAACCACTCGTTGTATTCGTCCATCTGCATCTCGAAAGAGCTGTCGATGGCTGTGTATGGCGGTTGCTGACGTTCGCACATCCACTCAAACTCTATGGCATCGCCAAACATAAAGTCGCAACGACTCAGCATACGCTTCAGCGTCTGACGCGGGTCTGCACCATAGCGCCACAGGTTCTTGCGGTAGTTGATATCGAAAGAAACAAATAATCCTAACTCGTCGGCAATGTCGAGAGCCTCAAAGGTGGCATCAGCAGCATCTTGTGAAATGGCTGCCGTGATACCCGATACATGAAGCACTTGGGCATTACGCAGAATGGTACACCAGGGAATCATGCCTGGTTTCAGCTCATAGTAAGCTGACCCAGAACGGTCGTAGATTACCTTTGCAGAGCGCATGCCTGCTGCAGGTTCAAAGTAATAGGTACCGATGCGGCCGCCACCATAGAGTACATGCTGCGTGTCCACACCCAACTGCATCAGGCTCATAGCAGCAGCATGGCCCACAGCATTGTCAGGAAGACGGGTGACATAAGATACCTCGTCGCCCAAAGTGGCCAGCGATACTGCTACGTTGGCCTCGCTGCCACCAAATTTACAGGTAAAATAATCACCTTGCGACAGCCTGAGGTGGTCGTTTTTGGAGAAGCGCAGGAGTAGTTCGCCGAAAGTGACGATCTTGGGTGTCATGTTTCCTATCTTTTATTCAGAATTTTCTTGGTCTCGTTTTGACCTGCCTTGACAATATAGATACCCTTCGGTAGGTTGTTCAGTTGCAGGGTAGTGGTATGGTTCGATGTGAAAACCTGTTCGCCCTTCATATTATAGATACTCATCCGCTCACCAGCAGCTACGTTGACACGAAGCACATCACCGTCGTAGTAGATACTGGAACTAGAATGCTCCAAGGTGACGATACTTGAAGGGTCGTTGGTGAAAGATATCTTCGACAGGTTAGCCAGAGGAAAACGCTGCTCTGTGCCATTGCTCAGATGAAGCACCATGTCGGCGGTATCAAACGTGATCTTGTCAATATTGTCGACTTCAACAGTGGCTACGTTATCAGTCTGCGAAATAGACAGGAACTTGTAGTCATCCGCCATTGCTGGCATTCCAATGGCTATCGTCAGAGTCAGCAAAATAAATCTCAATAATTTCATTTGAATTGATGTTTTGTGTTATTTGCTTGCAAAGATAGGCATTTTTTTCAAAAAAACATGTTTTACTGCCGATTTTTTGTAAAAATCTGTCCATTTTGTTGCTCAATTCAAATAAAATACCTAAATTTGTCAACAGAAAAACCAATACTGCATATTATGATTGACGTTAAAGCAACTTTAAGTCAAAGTGAGGAGCGCATGGAAATGGCTGCTCTCTATTTAGAAGAAGAACTGAATCGTATTCGTGCCGGACGTGCCAACGTGGCTATTCTTGATGGTGTTCGCGTGGAGTCTTACGGCTCACGTGTTCCCCTGAATCAGGTGGCTAATGTGAGTTGCCCTGATGCGCGTACCATTGCCATCAAACCTTGGGACCGCAAGGAGATTCGCAACATTGAGAAGGCTATCATGGACAGCGATGTGGGTATCACTCCTGAGAACAATGGTGAGGTTATCCGTCTGGCTATTCCGCAGCCCACGGAAGAACGCCGTCGTGACTTGGTGAAGCAATGTAACAAGATTGCTGAGAGAGCTAAGGTTGAGGTGCGCAATGTGCGTGCTGATATCAAGGAAAAGTTGAAGAAGGCAATCAAGGACGGTTTGTCGGAAGACAACGAGAAGGATGCCGAACAGGAACTTCAGAAGATTCACGACAAGTATATCAAGAAGCTTGACGAGCTGATTGAGGCCAAGAATAAGGAAATCATGACCGTCTGATGCACGGACTTGTTATCAAGAATACTGGTAGTTGGTACACCGTCCGTACAGACGATGGCCAACTGCTTGATTGTAAGATAAAAGGTAATTTCCGACTGAAGGGTATCCGGTCAACCAACCCTGTCGCCGTAGGCGATGGGGTTACTGTTCTGTGTCAGGAACCTACAGCTAACAGCCAACAGCCTACAGCCTTCATCACTGCCATTGATGACCGCCGCAACTATATCATCCGCAAGTCCATCAATCTGTCGAAGCAGAGTCATATCCTGGCTGCCAATGTTGACCAGGCGTTTCTTATCGTAACAGTCAACTATCCTCAGACATCGACAACCTTCATAGACCGTTTCCTTGCGTCAGCTGAGGCCTATCGAGTACCTGTTGTGCTGGTATTCAACAAAACCGATCTCCTTGATGACGACGAGCGTCGATATCAGCAGATGATGGTTGATCTCTATGAGAATATCGGTTATACTTGTGTGCAGGTCTCTGCCCAGACAGGAGAAGGAATAAAGTCACTCCTGCCTATGCTGGAAAACAAAATCACGTTGGTTAGTGGCAATAGTGGAGTGGGGAAGTCAACACTCATTAATTGTTTGGCGCCTGGTGTCAATCTGCGTACTTCTGAGATAAGCGATACCCATAATACGGGTATGCACACCACCACCTTTAGTGAGATGATTGACCTGCCGGGAGAGACCTCCTATATTATAGATACACCAGGAATCAAGGGATTTGGTACCTTCGATATGGAGCGCGAAGAGTTGACGAGCTATTTCAAGGAAATATTCCGTTTCTCAAAAGAATGCCGTTTCTCCAACTGTACCCATACCCATGAACCTGGGTGTGCCGTGCTTAAGGCTCTTGAAGACCACTATATCGCCCAGAGCCGTTACCAAAGCTATCTTTCTATGCTTGACGACAAGGAGGAGGGAAAATATAGAGCAGCTTATTGATTATGAATAACAAAATACGAAATCGCTACCTAGAGACTATCGGTGTACTGGTCATCATTTTCGCATTAGTACGTTGTGTCTTTCCGCGTGTGGCCGACAATCATCATGGAGCAGATAATCAGACTGCCTCAATAGCAGACTCGACTGCCATTTCCTCTGACAGTACTATCATGGAAAGTACTAAAGTAGAAAGCGCTCAAACAGAAAGCGTTATAACAGATAATACTATTACCGAAGATGTTGCTGATGAGAGCATTACTACGGTGGCTCCTACTGTCAGTTATGTGAAAGATGGCGAGAAATATCGTCGTATTCGCAGCGTGTCTAACTATGCCAAAGCTTTCCCCGACAGTAATCATGTTCAGATAGTTGCCGCTACGAAATGGGGTGTGAAACCTGTGAAAAACCGTGCTGATGCTGAGAAGCGAAAGAACGAGCTGGTATATGTTGGTGGCTCGCCTAGCTACAAAATTGCCAAACTTGACGCCAGTATCCCATATCTCGTGCCTCATGCCGCCTTACTGCTCGACGATATAGGTCGCAATTTCCAGGATAGCCTTCAGGTGAAAGGTGTGCCTCTTCATCGTATAGTTGTCACCAGTGTGTTGCGTACTGAGGATGATGTAACCAAGTTGCGACGTTCCAATAAAAACGCCACCGAACAATCATGCCACCTTTATGGCACCACGTTCGATATCAATTACAATCTCTATTCCCGTGCTGTTGAACCCAACTCCAACCAACGTGAGGATGTGGGTGATGTGCGCCTGAAACAGATTCTGAGTGAGGTGCTCAACGACCTACGATTACAGGGTCGCTGTTACATCAAATACGAAGTAAAGCAACCCTGTTTCCATATTACGGTTAGATAAGCCGTAATCAGACGGTCTCTTTTGCGTTTTCTATCTGTTGGTTAATGCAGGTGCTGAATTTCAGGGGCGACTGCACATAATCATAACGGTTGGTTGCTTCGCCCGTGGTGACGAGTACGGTACCATAATTGAGTATTCTGCCCAATATAGACTGTTCAATCTGAATACCCTCACATTTGCGTAGCATTAGTTCCAACGAACGACGACGAATGATGCCACGCTTGAAGATGAGTCGGCGTGTGGTTACCACATAGAGTTTACCACCATGAATGTTGACGCCCCAGATGAAGGCGCCCAGCCATACGGCGAGCAACAGAATGAGTCGTACTGTCCAGCTGAAGCTGCTGATAAAGAGGATGCCTAGGGCACAAAAGGCGATAAAGCAAGGTGCCAGGAACACAATCTTGTGCAGACGGGCCTCATAGACCACTTGTTCGTTCTGCATCAGGTTTTTCTGAATATATCCCATGATTATAAAGTTGATAGTTTATAGTTTATAGTTGAGTGTTTAGAGTTCAGCGTGTGTGAAGGTGACAATGGTGTTGCTGTTAAAGGTCTCTGACAAGATAACCTGCGCGTTAGCTGGCACCTGTGGGGCACGCGTGCCGTCGCTGACGGTGAGCTGGTGGTTGGTCTCGATGCGCAGCTCGTCCCACAGATCATCGTCGATGAACGACTGCAGAGTTTGTCTTCCACCTTCAACAATCAGCGAGTGAATGCCATGGGCATGCAGGCTGTCGAGGTTCAATGGGTGCTGACGGTCGATGACCAGACGACTGGGATTGTTGCCAGTCCAATGGCGTACTGTGAGCTGGGGGTGTTCACGCATATCGGTAACACGTCCCACAAGAATAGCATCCGACTCTGCACGCAATTTGTGTGAAAGCATCTGGGTGAAAGGCGATGAGATTGCAATAGGCTGATGATGGTCATCAATAAAGCCATTAGCTGTCTGAGCCCATTTCAAGATAATGTAGGGACGTTGCAGACGATGGAACGTGAAGAACTGGCGGTTCAGCGCCTTACACTCCTCTTCGAGCACCCCTACGGTAACGTCAATACCTGCCTCACGAAGCTTTTTGATGCCGCGCCCCTGTACCTCGGCAAACTCGTCTATGCAACCCACCACTACACGTTTGATGCCCTTGCTGATAATGAGGTCGGCACAGGGTGGTGTCTTTCCATAGTGCGAACAGGGCTCCAGCGACACATACATCGTGGCCTGAGATAATAGGGACTCATCCTCGGGCCTGACCGATGCAAAAGCATTTACTTCAGCATGACCCTGTCCACAGCGCACATGATAGCCCTCACCGATAATCCTTTCAGGAGCGTTTTCAGAGGTTCCTGACGCCACGATAACTGCCCCCACCATCGGATTTGGCTTGGCATTCTGTTGCCCGCAACGTGCCAATTGCAGGCATCTTTGCATGTATCGCTCGTCAGTATTCATTTCTTACCTCTTAATCTCTTTAGTTCTCTTTCCAGAAACTTCTGGTAAATAGCACCAGAACGGCAATCACCTCAAGACGTCCTACCAGCATCAGAGCCGAGCAGAACCACTTTATCCCGATACTCAGGTCGGCCCATGACATTACTGGTCCGATGTTGGTGTCGAGACCTGCTCCCACGTTGCTCATCAGACTAAGTGAGATGGTGGCTGCGTTGGCGAAGTCGATGCCCGACAACACCATGACGATGCAGATGAACAGCATCATAATGATGTAAATGGTGAAGAAGGACAACAGCGTAGTCAGTTTTTCCTGAGGAATGTTCTGGCCGTTCACCTTGACCGGCAATACGGCGTTGGGATGGAGGATGCGACGGAACTCATTGCGTAGCACATTGATCAGCATCATCACGCGAATGCTCTTGAAGCCGCCAGTTGTACTACCTGCACAGGCACCGATAAACATCAGCACGCCCAGAATAACCCAGGTAATCTGAGGCCAGAAACCGGCATCGGTATTCGACAGACCTGTCGTGGTGATGAATGACACCACCTGGAACAATGCCGAGCGGAAGGCCCCTTCTATGTCGTAGCCCATGCGGGTAATCAGCAGTATCATGATCCACACCGTTGACACGATGATGGCAATCACGTAGAACTTGAATTCGGAGTTGTTCAGGAAGCGACGGAACTGGAACTTCACAAACGTCATGTAGAGCAGGGTGAAGTTGATACCTGCCAGGAACTGGAACAGGATGGCCAAATACTCAATGAGTGGCGATGCCAGGAAGATAGAGCCGTTATGGGTAGAGAAACCGCCTGTTGCCGTTGTTGACATTGAGTAGTTGATGGCGTCGAACCATCCCATGCCTGCCAGCCAGAACGACAGGGCGCAGACCACCGTCAGCAACACATAAATACTCCAAATCCACTTTGCCGATGTGCTCAGTTTGGGGTGCATCTTCGAACGCATGGGACCGGTGGCCTCGGCAGCAAACACCTTCACGCTTCCTCCCACCAGCGAGGGCAGGATGGCGATGGTGAAGAACACGATTCCCAAACCGCCAATCCATTGCATCAGCGACCGCCAGAACAGCAGGGCATGGGGTAGGGATTCTACATCTTTGATGACTGTGACACCAGTGGTGGTGAAGCCCGACATGGTTTCGAAGAAAGCATCGGTGATACTCGGCAATGCACCTGACAGCAGGAAAGGAAGCATACCGAATAAACTGAACACAATCCATGTGATTGTCACGACAACATAGGCATCGCGACGTGACAGCATGTTGTCGTCAGAATGTCCCAGACGTCGGAAACCGAAGGCTCCGCCGAAGATGATAATCATCGAGATGATGAACGGCAGAATGTCACTCTCGCCGTATCCGATAGCCATGATCAGACACCACCCCATGAACGAGCCTTCGATGAAGAGCAACGATCCAAGAATCTTTGATATGATCTTCCAGTTGACCACCTTATTTAGTTTACTGTTTAGAGTTTACAGTTTAGAGATTAAATAGCGACTTCTTGAAGAAACGTTCCACTTTGTCGAGTGTGTGCTTGTGGCAGAATACCATGACGGAGTCGCCAGGCATAATCTGCGTGTTACCATTCACCAAAATGCCCTTGCCGTCACGTACCAGTCCGCCGATGGCGATACCAGTAGGTAGTCCCAACAGTTTCACGGGCTGTTTGGTCACCTTTGAGCCTTCGGCAGCCACGAACTCAGCCACGTCACTGTCGGCCATCATCAGCGAACGCACATTGCGCACGTCGGCTTTCATCATCATCTGGAAGATATGGCTGGCAGCCACCGTCTTCTTGTTGATAATGGTACCGATATCCAGACCTTCGGCCATTGACACGTAGTCGAGGTTCTCGACCATTGCCACCGTCTTGCGTACCCCCAGTTTCTTGGCAGTCAGACAAGCCAGGATATTGGTCTCTGCATTTCCTGTCAGCGAGACGAAGGCCTGTGTGTGCTTGATGCCCTCTTCTTTCAACAGACCCAGGTCGCGTCCATCTCCGTGAATCACCAACACGTTGTCGCGATTGATGACTTGGTTCAGGAATTCACAGCGCTCGAACGAGCTCTCGATAATCTTTATGTGCATATTGTCGGGCATCGTCAGGGCAGCTCGCACAGCGGTCTTGCCGCCTCCCATGATAATCACGTTGTGTATCTCCTCGTAGTGCTCCTTGCCCACAATCTCCTGAATAAAACGGATATACTCGCTGGTAGTCATAAAGTAGGCCAGATCGCCGTTGCATAGTGTGTCCAGACCGCCAGGGATGATGGTCTCGCCGGCACGCTTGATAGCCACGATGTGGTAAGGGTCGTCCGGACCGCAGAGGTCTTTCAGCGGACGGTTCAGGATTTTGCATGTCTCGCGCAGTTTGATGCCCAGCAATACGAGGGCACCATCGTGCACGTCCCAGCGCTGGCGCACCCACGACAGCTTCAGACCGTTGATGATGTCCGAGGCTGCCAGCACCTCTGGATAGACCAGCGAGTCAACGCCTAACTTCTTGAATATCTCCTGGTTCTGGGGCTGCAGGTACTCGTAGCTGTCAATGCGGGCAACGGTCTTCTGTGCGCCCAAAGCATGAGCCAACATGCAGGCATTGAGGTTGTTGCTCTCATGACGGGTAACGCCAACAAACAGATCGGCAGAGCCCACACCAGCATCTCTCAGCACGCGGATGCTGGTGGGCGAGTCGCACACAGCCATGATGTCGTAGCTGGAGTCGACGCCTCCCAGTCGTTCCTCATCGTCGTCGATGAGCACGCAGTTGTGGTTTTCTGTTGAAAGGAGCTTCGAAAGGTGTGTTCCTACGGCTCCTGCGCCTGCAATGACTATCTTCATATTCTTTTGCTTTTGGCTTTTGGCTATTGGCTTAAAGCTAATGTCCAATTGCTAATGACTTTTTTATACTTTCCACATCCAACCCTACAATCTTGCGGAGTTCAGCCACGCTACCGTGTTCCACGAAGGTGTCGGGCAATCCTAGTCGCACCACCTGCGGGTTGTAACCGTGATCGCTCATCCATTCCAGTACGGCAGAGCCCAGTCCGCCGTTGCGCACACCGTCTTCTACCGTGACAATCTTCTTGAACTTGCGGCCTACCTCATGGAGGATGTTCTCGTCCAGCGGCTTCAGGAAGCGCATGTCGTAGTGGGCGATGGAGGGGGCTAGGCTAATGGCTTTCTCCACCTCGTTTCCGATGGGGCCGATGCTGAGTACAGCCACGTCGTTGCCGTCGTGCAACTTGCGACCTGTGCCCACCTCGATGGCTTCCAGCGGACAGCGCCAGTCGGCCTTCATGCCTCGTCCACGAGGGTAGCGAATGACGAACGGTCCCTTGTGGGGCAACTGTGCAGTAAACATCATCCTTCGCAGTTCGTGCTCATCCATGGGCGAGCAGATGGTCAGGTTAGGTATAGGTCTCAAGTAGGCCAGATCGAAGGCACCGTGGTGCGTAGGACCGTCTTCGCCCACCAGTCCGGCACGGTCCAGACAGAGTACGACGGGCAGTTTCAGGATGGCTACATCGTGGATGACATTATCATAGGCCCGTTGTGCAAAGGCGCTGTAGATATTGCAGAAGGGCTGCAGCCCGTCTTTGGCCATACCTGCCGAAAATGTTACGGCGTGACCCTCGGCAATGCCCACATCGAAGGTGCGGTCGGGCATCTGGTCCATCATCAGGTTCATTGAACAGCCTGTCGGCATGGCGGGTGTGACGCCCACGATGCGGTCGTTCTGTCGTGCCAGCTCCACCAGCGTCTCGCCAAACACATCCTGATATTTTGGGGGCAGGTTCTCAGAATCGCCTTCCAGCAGTTTGCCTGTCTCAGGGTCGAACTTGCCAGGTGCGTGCCACACGGGCTTGTAGTTTTCTGCCGGTGCATAGCCGTGACCTTTCTTTGTGTGTAGGTGCAGCAGCTTGGGACCTTTCATCTGCTTCAGCTGTCGCAAGATGCGCACCAGTTCCTTCACGTTGTGTCCGTCGAAGGGGCCGAAGTATCGAATGTTCATGCCCTCAAAGATGTTCTGCTGGTGCGAGATGGCACTCTTCAGAGCGTTGCTCAGACGAATCAGTCCGTTGCGGCGGTCGTCTTTCAGCATGCCGTGACGCTGCATCCAGCGGGCTGTCTTGAAGCGCACTTTGTTATAGGTCTCGTTGGTGCTCATGCTCAGCAGGTATTGCTTCATGCCGCCCACCGAACGGTCTATCGACATGTTGTTGTCGTTCAGGATGATGAGCATGTCATTGGGACTCGACGACACGTTGTTCAGTCCCTCGAAGGCCAGACCGCCACTCATGGCACCGTCGCCGATGACTGCCACAACATGGCGGTCAAGATGAGAATTGAGAGCGGAGTGGTGAGCGTTGGCTACCGCCATACCGAGAGCTGCCGAGATGCTGTTCGAGGCATGACCGCAGATAAATGCGTCGTACTCGCTTTCCTGAGGGGTGGGGAAGGGGCGCAGTCCGCCCAGCTTGCGGTTGGTGCAGAAGCTGTCGCGACGGCCTGTCAGAATCTTGTGACCGTAGGCCTGATGCCCCACATCCCACACGATGCGGTCCTCGGGCGTGTCGAACACGTAGTGCAGGGCCACCGTCAGCTCCACCACACCCAGGCTCGATGCCAGGTGACCAGGGTTCACCGACAGCTCCTCAACGATAAACTGGCGCAGCTCATCGCAGAGCTGTGGCAGCTGTTCTACGTCCAACCGTCTCAGGTCGTCGGGTGTTTCTATCGTGTTGAGTATCTTCAGTTCCACTCTTTATTTGCTGTTTCAGTCTGCAAAGGTAGTGTATTTTCTTGAAATAAAGAAATAAAAAGGTAGGAAAGTGATTATTTCGAACGATAGGCCTCCATCACTCGGAAACCGTAGTTGAGTAGGGTGGCAGACTCCGAGAAACGCGAGGCCTGGTCCTTGCTCTTCAGCAGAACGAGGAAGAGCGTCACACCATTGCGGGTGGCTGCAGAGGACAGACAGGCACCAGCCTTTCGCGTAAAACCGGTCTTCACGCCCATGCAGCCCTCATAACTGGTGAGCAGCGTGTTGGTGTTGTGACAGGGCAGATGGCGCTTGTCCAGAAGGGGAATGTCCATGAAAGGAGTTCCCACAATGCTGGCGAAGGTGGAGTCGTGCATACAATAGCGCGACAGCACCAACAGGTCGCGTGCCGTGGAGTAGTTGCTGTCGTTGGGCATGCCGTTGGGATTGGCAAAATGGGTGTTGTCCATTCCCAGATAGTGGGCCTTCTCGTTCATCATGTTGCAGAACGCCAGCGTGTCGCCTCCAACGTGCTTGGCCAGCGCATAGGCAGCCACATTGTCGCTGATCATCATCATCTCGTTGACAAGATTGCCCATCTCGTAACTGTCGCCAGGACGCACTCGGGCGTCGCGGGTGACGAAGACGTCTTTGGTAATCTCAACGGTGTCGCTCATCGTGCCTTTCTCCAATGCCAGCAGACAGGTCATCATCTTGGTAAGACTGGCTGGAAACATGCGCTTGTCGGCATTCTTCTCGCTGATGAGCAAGCCTTCTGAACCCTCTACGAGAATCCAGGCGTCGGCAGTCAGGAGACTGAGACTGTCCCAACCCTCGATGGTTTCAAGTGCCAATGCCTGGCTTACTGAGACGGTGTCGATAGTGCAACTGTTGTCCAGTCGCCTTTCTTCAGCAGAGAGCGACTTCTCTTCGTGGGAAGTCGCTCTGTTGCAGGCTGTCATGAACGACAGCATCATTATGAAGCACAACGATACTTTCATGCTTTTGTATGCGTTGTTCTTTTTTTTGTTTACTTAACCACCTTCAACAGCTCTACTTCGAACTGCAGGGTTGAACCACCCTCGATGGTCTGGCCAGCGCCGTAGTCCTTATAGCCCAGGTCTGAGGGGATGGTCAGGATGGCCTTGCCACCTTCCTTCATGTTCATGAGTCCCTCTCTGAATCCTTCTACCACGTGGGCGATGTCAAACTCTACCTCATTATTCTGGTCGAAGACCGTTCCGTCGATGAGTGTGCCTTTGTAGTTGACCTTCACGGTGCTATTTGCAGCAGGCTTCTTGCCAGTTCCTTCCTTGATGGTCTGAATCTGCAGTCCTGAGGGAAGCGTCTTCACACCTTCCTTCTTGGCGTTTTCAGTCATGAAGGCAGCGCCCTGGGTCTTGTTGGTCTGCACCTTGGCTTCGCGCTCCTCCATCATCTTCTTCTGCTGCTGCGTCTGGAAGTCTCTGATGAAAGCCTCGGCAGTCTTGATGTCAATCTTGAGGTTGGCAGAGTCGCGACGCATAGCAGTAACAAAGGCAGCGAGGAAGGTCTCCACGTTCATGGTCTCACCGGGCACCACAACGTCCTTGTCCTGGAAGTTGCTGTACTGAGTACCCATCATCACGCCATAGCTATAGGCCAGAGAGTCGTACTGGGTCTTGAAGGTGATTTCGCCTGTAACCTCTACTTTTTTCTCCTCATCTTTGGGATTGCCTTCGCCACATGAGAAAACAGCAGTCAGCATCATGGCAGCTGCTGCGAAAGAAAGAATTTTTTTCATTTGTGTTTATAAAAAGTTATGGGGGGAACTTTGTGTGTCCCCCCGTTGTTAATGGTTATTGTTCGCGTTCTATCCAGGCCAGGGTGTCGCCCTTGCGCACCTTGGCACCTTGCTTGGCGCTCACCTCTACCAGCTTGCCGCCCAGAGCAGCGGGGATGGGCACAATCTCGCCCCATTTCTCCACGAGGTAGCAGAAGGTCTGACCCTCCTTGTATTTCTGTCCGATGAAGGGCTCTACGCAGGGAGCGCACTCGCCGTCGCCGTTGAACTCGTAGAAGATCTGTCCGGCTGAGGGGCATACCAGGGCGTCGGCCTTGGCGTGCTTGAAGGCTGCCAGTTCCTCGGGCGACACCTTGGCACCAATCTTGGCGTCCTTTGCCTTTTGGATGTCGGCCAGCAACTGCTTCTTGGCCTGTCCGCTGCGGAAGGGGCGGTACTGCTCGGGGTGCATGGCCAGCTCGAACAGCTCCTCGTTGTCCTTGCCGTAGTCCCAGCCGTTCTCGTCCATCTCCTTCTTGAAGCCGTCGAGGGCGTTGGGGATGAGTGTGTGGGGATCGGCATCGGTGAACTGACGACCTTGCTTCTCTGCCAACTCGATGAGCTCGGGAGCGATGGTGCCAGGCACCTTGCCGCTCTTGCCGAGGATCATGCCCCAGATGGCATCGTCCATCATCACGTAGCGACCCTTGCCCTGTTCCATTGTGAGCAGGTTCATCAGGGCGATGTTCTTGGTATATTGTGAGAACGGGGTCACCAGTGGGGGATAGCCCACCTTAGGCCACACATATTCTACCTCGTTGAACAGCTTCACCAGCATGTCGTCCATTGTCAAGGCAGCCTCGCCCTTCTTCTCGCGCAGCTTGTTGATCATGGTCTGGATGGGGCCCAGGTCGGCCATCATCGAGCCCATCATGCCGCCAGGCAGTCCGCTACCCAGCAGCAGCGAGGACATGTGCTTGTTGGCAGGGTTGATGAAATAGCCCAGCCAGTCGTCGATGAACTCCTGCGTGAGCGTGCGCGCCTGCATGTAGGCGTTCATATTGATATCTTCCACCTCGAAGCCCTCGTTCTTCAGCATCGACTGTACCGAGATGATATCGGGATGCACCTTGCCCCAGCTGAGCGGCTCTATGGCGGTATCGATGATGTCGGCACCGTTGTTGCACACCTCCAGGATAGAGGCCATCGACAGGCCAGGGCCTGAGTGACCGTGATACTGGATGATGATATCGGGGTGCTTGGTCTTGATTGACTTCGTCAGGGCACCCAGCATAGCGGGCTGTCCGATACCTGCCATGTCCTTCAGGCAGATCTCCTCGGCACCTGCGGCAATCACCTCGTCGGCAATAGCGCTATAGTACTCCACGGTGTGCACGGGGCTGGTGGTGATGCAGAGCGTAGCCTGCGGAATCATGCCGGCAGCCTTGGCCCACTTGATGGATGGAATGATATTGCGCGTGTCGTTAAGACCGCAGAAGATGCGGGGGATGTCGACGCCCTGGGCGTGCTTCACCTTGTACATCAGCTCGCGCACATCGTCGGGCACAGGATACATGCGAAGCGCATTCAGGCCGCGGTCCAGCATGTGGGTCTGAATGCCCACCTGGTTGAACGGCTTACAGAAGGCGCGAACGGCATCGTTAGGATTCTCACCTGCCATCAGGTTCACCTGCTCAAAGGCACCACCATTGGTTTCTACGCGGGCAAAACAGCCCATGTCGATGATGACTGGAGCGATGCGTTCCAACTGGTCTTTGCGTGGCTGGAACTTGCCGCTCGACTGCCACATATCACGATAGACGAGACTGAACTTAATCTTTTTCTTTCCCATAGTTTCAATTTTCTGGTTCTTATTTCAGCAATTTGACTGCAAAGTTACGATATTTTGAGGAGTTAGAGTATATAAACAAGTTAAAAGGAGTTAAAAGGAAGAGGGAAGTGGGCAAAAAATAGTAACTTTGCACACAAAACAACAACGTAGAATGAAATCAAAACTCCTCATCACATTAGCACTTCTCGCCATGCTGCTCACAAGTTGCGGCAGCAAGGAAGAAACGAAAGAAGTGACCCTCGTATCCGTGGAACAGGCCGCAGGCGACAAGACCATCTACGGCATGGTGTGCGACGGTTGTAACGACACTATCATCATCTATCTGCCCATGTCGTTCAAGGGCAGCTATGATGGCAGCAACCCCGACACGCTCAATATCCTCGAGGCCTCGCGCAACCATCAGGTATTCGGACAACTGCGCATAGGAAACAAGGTGGCCATGATTCGCAACGAGAACGATCCAGAGGTGGCCGACCTCGTCATCGTGACCAAGGATATGATGGGCGACTGGTGCTACAAGGTGCTGCCCACCCTGAAACGCCGTGCTGACATGGAAGGACTGACTGACCGTCAGATTCTCGAACAGTTGCCCGACTCCCTGCAGGAACTACTTACCGTAGAGCGCGAATACGGTATTGCCATGAAGGACAACCATGTGGCCTACAGCATTGGTGCCTACCGCCGCACAACCACCTCCGACGAGGAAATGTTTATTGAGTATCCCACCGTGCGCCACTATCAGGAGTGGACCATCCATAACGGCAAGCTTATCCTCTCCGAGCTCGCTGTCGATTCGCTGAACCGCCAGTACCGTGCACTCAGCGATACCGCCGAGTTTGTGAAGTTGACGCCCGACACCCTCGTCCTTCGCTTCGCCGATGGTGAGCGCGGCTACTACAGAAAGACTGAAAAATGATATCTGAAAAGATAACTACAGATACAAAAAGTTGCGAAAAAATTTGGAGATGTCGTTAAAACATTGTATTTTTGCAACGGATATAATGCGTATTGATATGAGTAAACAAGAAAAGGAGACAAAGGCTAAAGAGTTCTGGGAGTATTACGAGGCTACACAGGGCACTATTACTATTACCGATCCTGCTGTACTTGATTAATGCGCCTATTACTCGATACAAACATTTATGTTTATATGGTCAGCGATCGTAAGTCGTTGACTAAAGATGTATGCACATACATTGAAGACCCAGAGAATTTGAAGTATTTGAGTATTGTAAGTCTCCAAGAACTGATTACGGCATTCAGAACGAAGAAGCTCCTTTCTAACATTTGGAAGACTGAAGCAGAAATGATTTCATTTGTTCTCAATGACCCATCCGTTGAAATCGATAATACTGACGTTAATGTCATCCGCACCCTTGCCGCATTACAGGTTAACGAAGCTCAGGAACATAAAGATCCTTTCGACCATATCATTATTGCTCAGGCCATCTCACACAAAATGACACTCGTCAGTTCTGACACAAAATTTCCTTTCTATCGTAGGCAAGGGTTACGGCTCATCGAAAACTTCTGATATTCATTCAGATCGGAGATTGTGATCAGATTCTCCGTCCCCATAGTTTTTTGTGCACCACTTCCACTTGAAACAGGATACACACTGGAACATTACGGGCTTTGTTCCAGTGTGTACACAAAGGACCCCAGCAATTCTTAGGTAAAGAACTGCTGGGGATAATTGTTACTATACCATATTTTGGGGCTCAAATAATTATTTTGTATGACTCTGTTCCCATTTGTATAATGTAAGTTCCTTGTGGATACAATTCAATCCTAATGTCTTCCACAGACGGATTTACTCGTTTTATGAACCTTCCCGAGACATCGAATATTTGAATCACATCCATTGAACCGCCTAATATTATAACAGAAGTCCTATCTGATAAAATGCGTCCTTGGTTTAAATGACAATTTACGATTCCATTCACACCTCCATATTCCTTAATGTTCTTAATCGATTTCCAGCCATCAGCCTGTTCGTAAAGAGCCTTTGTTCCAGTAGGTACGACTAAAATTGTATTGTTTTTAACGGATTCACTAAAGACATCATTAGATATGGGGAATGGTTCTAAAAGATGTGATTCAATAGTAATTAGTTCACTCATATAAAATGCTCTTTCTCCAATAAACTGTATAGATGAAGGTATATTTGTTGAAGATACTTTTGAGCATCCCTCGAAGGCACTTTTTCCAATGGAATTAACAGATTCGGGAATTGTCAAGAATTCAAGGTTAGAACAAAGGACAAAAGCAAAATTATCTATTTCTTTCAATCCTTCTGGCAAATTAATTGTACCTATATTTGTATTGGCAAAAGCATATGAGCCTATTGTTTCAACATTTCCGCCAAGAGTTATCTCTGTAATATTACTACAAAGACTTAGCATATAATTACTTATGTGGGTAACAGATTCAGGGATTTTAATTGATGTTAGACCTTTACAGCCTTGCAATGCGCTGATGCCAATATTGATTACAGTTTCTGGAATAGTAATAGAAGACAGACCTGTGCAATCGAGGAAACATTGTTCTGCTATACCAAGTGTGCCATTTTTGATGTTAATGGACGTTCCTTGTGGAATTGTTCCTTTATATTTATATGCTACTGGACCCGCATACACCAAACCGTTTGATTTTGAGTTATACCACTTTGAACCATAAAAAGCATCGCGCCCCACATCACAAAGTGAATTAGAAAAGGTGATAGACGACAGGTATGGGCAGTCTTCAAAAGCAGACTTTCCAATGGCTTTTATAGTATTTGGCATGGTTACGGAATAAAGCGAACTACTTCCTTTAAACGTATTTTCGTCTATCCTTTCAACAAATAGTGTGTCTCCATGAAAAACGACATATTCAGGAATAACGATGTCTCCTATATACGACCATGTATTACCTGATTTCATTTTTCTCGTTACCTCCAAACAAAAGCCGTCTGATTTCTCTATGATACTATAAAATATTCTATTGTCGCTAAAGAGTACACCATCTGCCAATGGTGTTTCATCAAATACAATGTCAACATTTATGTTATCATGTATTTGATTTATAACATAAGTGTCATTTAAGACATCTTGAGCAAATTCTTCACCATTAATCAGAAACGATTTTAATTGATATCCCAATTGAGGCTTGAATGAAAAACTGACGTTCGTGTCATAAAGCGCAATAATTGTATTGTTACCATCAACGTTTGTATTATTAACTGATACTTCACCTTCGCCAGACACTTTCAAAGATACTTTTAGACCTGGGTCGTCAATATCTGTTTCCATGACTCTTGTAAAATTCTTCCATCCATTTGTTGTTGCATATATTTCTTTGGTCCCAGTTGGGATAAACAAAGTACATTTCCCAAATATCGGTTTGTAAAATGTCCAGTCCCAAAACATATATGGTTCTCGACTTTTAGAAACTACATATTGAATATTCTCGCAGAGATTGAAAACCTGATTACCTAACTTAATTGTTGATTCTCCAAAATAAACTGAATTAAGCGAACGGCATTCACTAAAGGCCTCATCTTCAACTTTTATATCGGAATTTGGAAATTTTATTGACACCAATTGAGTGCAGTGATAAAATGTGTATTTTTTAATAACATCTATGTCATTGGGAACATAAAGTGTATCTAACTTTTCACCATTCAAATACAAATCAACTCTTCCATTAACTATTTTGTATAAAGGATTTGATACATATGAAGGATAATATGTTTTACACCACGTTGAAAGATTTTTAAGATGCACTTCATTAAGATTGTTACATCCCTTGAACGTTCCTTCATATGAAGTGTATTGGTTGCTTCCATCACGTATACCAACTTCTTCAACAGAATCCCCCCAATAAAGTTTTTTTAAATTACTACAATTCTTAAAAGCCATATCATAAATAACCTTTACAGAATCTGGTATGGTAAATTCTTCAAGAGATTTGCATCCATTGAAGGCGGATCTTCCAATTGCTTCAATGCCAGATGGTAATTCCACCAATTGTAAACTTTCACAATTGTAACAAACTAAAATTTCCAGATATTTTACACTGTCAGGAAATACCAACTGAGTTAATTGAACACAACCCGAAAAAGCACTTTCACCTATTGTTTTAATGTCTTTAGGCATATTTATGCTCGTGACATTTTTACAATCATAAAAAGCACCGCCCCTAATTCCTGTTACAGAATAAGTTATACCATTATGTTTTATTGATGACGGAATGTCTATATCACCCGAATAACGACCACCATTTGGCAATTTACAAACAGAAACTGTTGGTGGTTCTGAAGATGTTATCAAGTAATTAATTCCATTTTCTATGAACTCCTCGGAATAAGCAGGAATGGAGCCCAAAAATATGACTACGACAAGTAATGCAAAGAACTTTTTCATAATATCTCATATTTTTAATTATTTATCATATAAAGATGGATTACCTATTTTTTATTGGATTATATAATCTTCATCCAGAACGTTATAACTATCCTTGGACTAATTCCCAAAAATAATCATCGGTGATTACTATCAGCCCTGTAGTTTGCTGGAATCTGATGGCATCAACTCTTTTACTAGGCCCGACGTTGTTCTGATTAATAATAAACACATCAGTCTTTCTAGAAGGTTTTGAAGTACATATTGCCCCCAGACTATCCGTGAGAATAGATCTAATTCTATTGTTGTTAATGACAGACATTCCAGATAGGGCTACTTTTTTGTCTTTAAAAAAGTATTTGTCAAGAATCTTGTCATAGTTGAATACCAAACCGTCAGGTGCTACGGTAGCTGTGCCATATTGTGTATGACGAGTATTGGTAGCATTGAATTCACGTTTCTTTTCAGTTGGCAAATAATCTTCTTCATGAATAAATTGGCGGATATTAACTTGTGAACTTAGTTGCCCAAATATTTGTCCACAAGCCCGTGCATCATCTAAAGCTTTGTGGTGCTCAATAAATGGGACATCAAATAACTCAGAATATAAATCGGACAGATTTTCGCATCTCCCGAGAAAGCTAGCGATTTCATTAGTATCAGCCCATTTCAAATAGAGTTTGGGAAGATTATAATGTTCTTCCAGATTATATATGTAATTTAGGTCGGCACCTTTGTAATGAACTACAAGTATCTTGTCTTGAATTATCTGTTGCAATTTAGGAAAAAGTTCAATATACGTGGGCGCTTTTAGAAGTAATTCATCCGAAATATGGCTTAAATTCCCCTTTGCCCAATCATTTCGCTCAAGTCCTCCATAAGGATTTATATAAGAATGAAACGGAGCCCCAACTTCTTTGCCATCCTTAAATACTACGAGACCAACCTCGCATACGCTCAACTGACTTTTGTTCAGTTTTTCAAAATCAATAGCAACAAATTCCATAATATTTTTGTTTTAGGTGTTATTTTATTTGTTTCCGTTTAGGTTGGGATAAAACAAAAAACGTGGACAATTTACTTCGTCTACGTTCCTGAGGTATCTGCAAACACCTATATTGCTTAAACGAGTAAATGTCCACGCCATTCGGCGTGAACTCCTACTTCAGTTCTTGCAATATCCTTGATAATTTTGCAGATTTTCAGGAACAAGAATCTAAAAGTGGATATTCATCCTATATGTCCTTTTCAGTTATATCTTTCTCAGCCCATAGGCATCGTGGTTTTAGGGTTCAACATTATTACTCATCATCCACATTCTCAAACTGAGCAAGTGGAAGAATTGTCTTATACATTCTCAGGGTCTCTTTGTTAGTATTTGGCTTATTCCCAGACTGCATCGTAATTCTGAAGCACTTTGCGTGAACGACGAATACGACGTTTGTCATCCGCATTCAGCTGACCAGTACTCACACGACGAACAGTCGCACGGATTTCTTCGGCGAACTTACCTTCTACAGGTACATGTGGCGTATCAATTCCTAACATAGCTCAACAATGTTGTTTCTCGATTGCAAAGATAAACATTATTTTGAAAATGGCAAAGAAAATCGCAAAATTATTTCATTAACAGATGTTTGGGACCTGGAAATCACTCGCTTTTGTAATCCTTGTCCTTCACGAAGGTGATGCCATCGTAAAGGGCCTGAGTGCCGTCTTTGCTCTCAGGAATGAAGTGGAGGCGCACGCCACGAATGTGCTTCTTGGCACGGAAGTCCTTGAGGTTGTCCACCTTCTTGCTCTCAATCTCGAGTTTCATCAGGCCCCAGTCCTCCAGACGTACGCGGTCGCCGTTCTGCAAATGTCGCTTGATGGTGTCAGCCAGCCTGATGACGGCACTAATCATTTCGCCCCTGCTGAACGAACGTCCGTCGCATGCCTCTTCGATAAGTTCTTTTGAACTGATGGTCTGAGGATGAACGGCTACTGCCTTGTACTTGCCACAAGTGGGTAGATGGGGCTTGGTCTCTTTCTTGATTCTGTATTTCATATACCTTGTTTTTGGGGTCAAAGTTACGAAAAAAAAGACAAATCATCAATAGAAACAGGGAAGAAATATGGGAAATAGCGCAAAAAAACATGGTTTGGAGCGCAAAGTGACTCGGATTGAAGCGCAAGGTGACGCACCTTGTGAAAAATTCTCTAGAGAATTTTGCGCAAAGTGCGTCACTTTGGTGAGCAAGGAGCGTCATCTTGGACAAAATTCTCTAGAGAATTTCATGCGGGGTGACGCAACTTGTTGTGGAAGGGGCGTCAGGTTGTGTAGCAAAAGGAGTCAAACTGTGATTGAATCCGAGTTGAGTCCTTTTGGGTACTTTAGTTGTTTAGTGATTGGCGAAACGCTGCTGGGCCAGCTGTTCGTAGCGGGTGCCAGGGCGTCCGTAGTTGGCGTAGGGATAGATGCTGATGCCGCCACGAGGGGTGAAGAGGCCAGTGACCTCAATATACTTGGGGTCCATGAGGCGGATGAGATCCTTCATGATGGTGTTGACGCAGTCCTCATGGAAGTCGCCGTGGTTGCGGAAGGAGAAGAGGTAGAGCTTGAGGCTCTTCGACTCCACCATGCGCTGGTCGGGGATGTACATGATCTTGATCTCGGCGAAGTCGGGCTGACCCGTGATGGGGCAGAGGGTGGTGAACTCGGGACAGTTGAACTGCACCCAGTAGTCGTTCTCGGGATGTTTGTTCTGGAAGGTCTCGAGCACCTCGGGTGCGTAGTCTGTCGAGTAGCTGGTCTTCTGGCCCAGTTGCTGCAGGCCTTCGTCTTTTCTATTTTCTGGTATCATGGTTGTTGCGTGTTTGGGGGTTATTCGTCAAAGTCGAAGCTGTCGAACGACAGTTCGGTGAAGGCATCCATAGCGCGACGGTCTTTCTTGGTGGGTCGTCCTGTGCCGCGTGCACGGTCCACGAAGCCGCTGATGCGTGTCATCTCCAGCAGTTCGTACTGGTCGGGTGGAGTGACGTTCTCGTAGATCTCGGGCAGGAGCTTGGCTCCCACGCGCTGCTCGATGGTTTTCAGGATGCGGAACGAGTAGGTGACGGGAGGCTTGCGCACGCTGATGGTGTCGCCCACCTTGACCATGCGCGAGGGTTTCACGTTGACGCCGTTGACGGCCACTCGCCCGTTCTTGCAGGCATCGGCGGCAATGGTCCGCGTCTTGAAGATGCGGGCCGACCAGAGCCACTTGTCTATTCTGGCTTCCATTTTCCCAACTTATTATACTGGTTCATGGTGATGTCGATGCCTGCCAGGACGAAGCTCTTGATGACATCGACGGCCAGGTCGATGCGGGGCTGCAGCAGCTTCATTTCCTCTTCGGAGTAGCGGCCCAGCACCCAGTCGATCTGTCCGCCCTGGGGATAGTCGTTGCCGATGCCCATGCGCAGACGGGCATAGTTTTGACCTATGAGCTGCTGAATGTGGCCCAGACCGTTGTGTCCGCCATTGGAGCCGTTGGCCTTCAGGCGGAAGGCACCCAGGGGCAGGGCCACGTCATCGCTCACCACGAGCAGGCGCTGCTGGTCGATGCTCTCCTTGTTCAGCCAGTAGCGCACGGCGTTGCCACTCAGGTTCATGAAGGTGGAGGGCTTCAGCAGGATGACCTTGCGACCCTTGAGCGACGTCTCGGCGACAAAGCCATAGCGCTTGTCCTCAAAAACGATATTGGACGCCTTAGCAAAAGCGTCCAACACCATGAATCCTGTATTGTGGCGGGTCATGGCGTATTCGTCGCCAATATTGCCCAGACCGACAATTAAGAATTTGTCCATTTCAATTACTCAGCGGCAGCAGCGGCAGCCTTTGATGCACGAGTCTCCTTGACAGAGCAAACCACTACCTGAGCGGGAGTAGCCAGCTTGAGGCCCTCGAAGCTCAGCTCGCCCACCTTGATGGCCTTACCCAGACCGAGGTTGGTAACGTCGATGTTGAGGATCTCGGGAATGTTCTTATAAGGAGCGGTCACGTCGATCTTGCGGATAGAGAGGTTCAGCTTACCACCTTCGCGCACACCCTGTGCCAGACCATTGAGCTTCACGGGGATACCTACGGTGATGTCCTTCTTCTCGTTGATCTCGAAGAAGTCAGCGTGCAGCAGAGCGTCGGTTGTGGGGTGGAACTGCAGCTCCTTGATGATAGCCTTGTGCTCCTTGCCGTCGATGTTGAGGTTGACAACGAATACGTGAGGTGAGTAAACAGCCTTACGCAGCTCTGCGAATGAAGCGGTGAATGACATTGCCTCGGGCAGACCGTTCTCACCCTTCTTCTCACCATACAGGTTACAGGGAACAAGACCTTCCTTGCGAAGTTCTTTTGAAGCCTTCTTGCCAGTCAGCTCGCGCTTCTGGCCATTGATTGCGATTTCTTTCATAACTGTTGTGTTACTCTAAATTAAGTTGTTTTTAATAATGTTTTCTTGACTTAATTCGCCATCACACGAAAAAAGCGGGTGCAAAGGTACGAATAATAATTGATAATTGACAATGGATAATTGAAAAATTTCAAAAAAAAGCACTATTTTCTTGTGTAATAGCGGAAAAATAGCTAAATTTGCATCCGATAACTATAAAAACATAGCGCTCATCGATGATAAACAGAGAATTAATACGTATTAAGATTGTTCAGCTAACTTACGCGTACTATCAGAACGGCAACAAGAATATTGATGCGGCAGAGAAGGAGTTGTTTTTCAGCCTGTCGAAGGCTTACGACCTGTACAACCACCTGCTGACGCTCATTGTGGCCATCACCCGCGAGTCGCGCCGCCGTCTGGAGTTGCTTCAGGCTAAGGCTAAGCGCGAGGGTAAGCCCGAGCCGTCGGCTAAGTTTGCCTTCAACCGTTTTGCCCTGCAGTTGGAAGAGAACCACCAGTTGTGTGAGTTCATGGAGACGCAGAAGCATGCCTGGGCTGACGAGGCAGAGTTCGTGGGACGACTGTTTGAACAGATAGAACAGAGTCAGATATATAAGGAGTATATGGAGAGCAGCGAAGATGACTATGCCACCGACCGTGAGCTGTGGCGTCGTCTCTATCGCGCCCTGATACAGGAGAACCGCGACCTCGACGACATGCTGGAGGAGCAGAGCCTGTATTGGAACGACGACAAGGACGTGGTGGATACCTTCGTGCTGAAGACCATCAAGCGTTTTGAGGAAAGCAACGGTCCCAAGCAGGAACTGCTGCCTGAATACGACTCGGAGGAAGAGAAGGACTATGCCCGCAAGCTGTTTCGTGCCACCATCCTCAATGCCGAGGACTACCAGCGCATGATGAGCGAGGCATCACGCAACTGGGATTTTTCGCGATTGGCCTATATGGATGTGATTATCATGCAGATAGCTCTGGCCGAGATGATGACCTTCCCCAGCATCCCCGTGTCGGTGACCATCAACGAGTTTGTGGAGCTGTCAAAGTACTACTCTACGCCTCGCTCTGCCGGCTACATCAACGGTATGCTCGACGCCATAGCCCGTCATCTGTACCACACAGGACAGCTACTGAAGTCCATTCCCGAGAGAGATGCGAACGACTAATCCGTTCCTGAAACAAACGAAATCAATCATCAATAAAAACAATAACAACAATGACAAACATTCTTTTAGCAGCACAGCAGGGCGGTAGCGCCATGCCTATGATTCTCATGATGGTGGCCATCTTTGCCATTATGTATTTCTTCATGATTCGTCCGCAGCAGAAGCGTCAGAAGGAGATACAGAAGTTCCAAAACCAACTGACTGAGGGTACCCAGGTGGTCACCGGTGGCGGTATCTATGGAACGGTGAAGAGCGTTGACCTGAACAAGAACACCGTCGAGGTGAAGATTGCTCGCGACGTGGTGATCACTGTCGATAAGGGCTATGTCTTCAAAGACATGGCAAACACGCCGCTCCAGAAGTAATTCATGAAGGTGTTTAACGTATTTCGCATCATCGGTAATTTCCTGTTTAACAAAATAAACAGGGAATTGCTGATTTTCTTGTTCTTTGTACTCCTCTCGGGCATCTTCTGGTTGATGACGACCCTGAACGAGACATTTGAACAGGAAATACTGGTGCCTATACGCTATAAGAACATCCCCAAGAACGCCATCCTCACTTCTGGCGATACCGACACACTGCGGGTTCATGTTTCTGACCGCGGTATCAGTCTGCTTACCTACCTCTACGACAAGTCGCCAGCGCCCTTGGAGATAGACTTCATGAAGTATGCCGGCGAGAATGGCGTGGGAACCATCAACGCCACCGACCTGCAGAAGCTGGTGAGCAGTCATCTGGCAGCTTCGGCTACCGTTGTCAGCGTGAAACCAGAGACTTTCACCTTCTATTATAATTATGGTGAGACCAAGAAGGTTCCTGTGAGGTTCAGAGGCGAGGTGACTCCCGACAACATGCACTTCATCTCTTCCACTCACGCCTCAGCAGACAGCGTCATCATCTATGCATCGCCACGCATGCTCGACAGCATCAAGGAGGTGTTCACGGAACCTGTCTATCAGCGCAACCTGGCTGACTCGTTCTCCGTCAATGCCCGTCTGCAGCGCATTCAGGGTGTGAAGATGGTGCCCGACCACGTCACCTTCAGCTTTACTACCGACATCCTGGCCCAGCTGTCATACAACGAGGTGCCCATAGTGCCCATCAACGTGCCCGAAGGGGAACATATCGTCACCTTCCCCGCAAAGGTGAAGATCAACTTTGTGGCGGGTCTGAAGGTGTTTGAGAACATTACACCAGCCGACTTTGCTGTGGTACTCGACTACAACGATATCGTTGGCGACTCTACATTGCTGGAGTGCGGTATCTGGATACAGAAGATGCCGGAAGGCGTGAAGAATGCCACGCTCAGCACCAACAAGGTGGAACTGATTGTTAACAAAAACTCCCAATAGCGTGAAGGTCGCCATTACAGGAGGCATCGGAAGCGGAAAGAGCTTTGTGTGCAGTCTGCTGAAAAAGCGTGGCATTGCGGTCTACGATTGCGACGCTGCCGCCAAGCGACTGATGCGCACATCGCCGGAACTGCAGCAGCAATTGATAGAGCTGATAGGCCCTGAGGCCTATGGGGCCTCGAAGACCTCGAAGCCCTCGAAGGCCTCGATGCCCTCGGAGCCCTCGATGACTCTCAACAAGGCAGAGGTGGCCCGTTTCCTGCTGGCGTCGCCAGAGAACGCCCAGGCCCTTGATGCTATCGTTCACCCTGCCGTAGCCCGCGATTTCGTGGCCAGCGGACAACAATGGATGGAGTGTGCCATCCTCTATGAGTCGGGTTTCGACCGCCTGGTTGACAAGGTCATCGTGGTGACGGCCCCCTTGGAGGTACGCATCCAGCGCGTGATGCAGCGCGACAGCATCTCTCGCGAGAAAACGCTGGAGTGGATGGGACGACAATGGCTCCAAGAGGAAGTGCTGCGACATGCCGACTACGGGATTGTCAATGATGGCAACACCGACCTTGATCGCCAGATAGACGACTTTTTAAGTCGAAATAACGTCATGTCGTAATAACGAGATAACGAAATAACGAAAACGAAAACAAAAACGAAAACAAAAAAAAGAACATCAATAAACGAAAAAAATAATTGAACTATGCAACAAACTATTTTGTCAATTGCCGGCAAGCCCGGCCTCTACAAATTGATTTCGCGCGGTAAGAACAGCCTTATCGTGGAATCGCTCGATGCTGAGCATCGTCGTGTGCCCGCCTTTGCTACCGACCGCATCACCTCGCTGGCCGATATCGCTATGTTTACCGATACTGAGGATATTCCCCTGATGGATGTGATGGACAGCCTGAAGAAGCTTGAGGGTGGAAAGAAGTCTGCCATCGACTACAAGAAGGCTGGTGGTGACGAGCTGCAGGAGTACTTCGCCAAGGTGCTGCCCAACTTCGATCGTGAGCGTGTTCACAGCAGCGACATCAAGAAGCTCATCCAGTGGTACAACATCCTCGTTGAGAACGGCATTACCGACTTCAAGGAAGAGATGAAACCTACGGAGGGCGACAATATTGACGACCGCAAGGATGCGGAGAAGAAATAACGCAAGGATGCTGAATTGAAATAATAAATAAAGGGGGTGCAATCGCAACCCCTTTATTGTTGGTTAGAACATTCCAGGACCACCGAAGCCTCCACCGCCGCCACGATTACCACGGTTTCCGCGGTTGCCACCGCCAGGACCACCGAAGCCACCAGGACCACGCATTCCCTGACGTGCTTCCTTCGTTCCGAAGAGGTTCAGGCGATAGTTCACGCGCAGCATGATGTATGAGTTGATGGCGTTCGACTCAGAGTCGCTACGCATCATGGCGTTGAGCGTGCGGGTGAAGTTGGACTGCTGGTGCAGGATGTCGTAGAACTCAAGACGTACCGACAGGGGCTTGCCTGTGAGGAAGCTCTGTGCTATCTGAGCATTCCAGATGAGCTCGTTGGTGTTCATTGACTCATCGCTATAGCCACGACGCGAGGTCATGTTCAGGTTGGTGGTGAGCTGCATGCCCCAAGGCAGCTGTGCTGTGGTGTTGAAGCCGTAAGTAAAGTTCCACGTGTCCTGATTGCCCTGTGCCTGCAGCTTGTTGCGGCCGAAGGTATAGGTGACTGCACCATTAGGCTCAAACTCAAACCAGTCGTTACGATAGCTGAAGCCTAAACGTTGGCTCAGCGAGGTCTCATTGACAGCATTCTTCAAGATGTTGCCATCACGGTTAGCATCCAGATAGCTGACGCTGTGTGTGTAGCGGGCCGATGTGCGAGTGTTCATGTTGAAGCTTCCCAGAGAGTCGAGAGCTGTGTTGAACATGAACTCGCCACGTGTACTCCAGTTGCCGTTGATGTTGTCGCGGGTCGAGGTGCGTCCACCAGTCAGAGGATCGTAGTACACCTTGCTTGTTACGCTGTTGCTGGTAGTCTGGAACTGCAGGTTGGCAAACACGAAACGCTGGTGTTTCTGGTAGTAGTTGTTGAAGCGCCAGTTGAAGGTCTGCGTGAACGAGGGCTTCAGACCGGCATTACCCACGGTGATGTTCAGAGGGTCGCTGTCGTCCACGATGGCCAGCAGGTCGCTCATGGAAGGCTGACTGGTATTACCGCGATACTGGAAACGCATCTGTCCCTGGTCGGAGATCTTCCAGCGGAAGTTAGCCGTAGGACTCCAGTTCACGACGTTGCGGGTAGTGGTGCCGTAATCGACACCCAGGTAGCGATAGGTGAACTTCGAGGTCTGGGGCACAATCTGCACACCCACGTTGAAGTTGTAGGCTTTGCGCACCACGCGCAGCATCACCTCGCCTGTATGTATATAGTTTTTGTATTCTGAGAAGCGGCTCAGTTGGTCGTCCAAGTAATCTGCCAGTGTCATACCATTCTCTGTCAGCTGGTTCAGGTTCGAATCCCACTGGCGATACTGCATGTTAAAGTCATCCATGCTGAACAATCCTCCATCAGCAACCAGTCTGGTTGGCCATTCACTGAAATCATAGGTAGAGCGGTCGCTCTTGGTGTAACGATACTGGAAGTTATACGAGAACTGCAGATAGGTCTGCTTGGCAATGGGCTCGCTGTAGGCCAGACGTGCAGAATAGTCGTAGTTCTTTGAGGGCGTCAGGTTATAACGGTTGCGGTAGTACTCGCTATAGTTGTCGTCGTACATTGCCATCGTGGTCTGATAGAGGTTCACATCCTGCAGGGACAACTGCTTGGAGTCACCATCCTGATAGTTACCAGTCAGGCGGAAGGTGATGTTACGTCCATTGTTACCCAATTTGCGCACCACCTGCAACTCAGCACCCATGCGGTTGTTGTCGCTGTAAGAAAGTGATTTGTTGTCGCGGCTGTTCACAACGAGTGCGTCATCGGCATAACGCTCATCGTTCATGAGGTCGATGGCAGCTTTCAGTTTAGCAGGTGAGTTGAGCGCATAGTTTACGTAGTTGTAGGGATCCTCGCGGAAACTGCCTGAAATAGAACTTGAACGCGAATCGTTGGTTGACCAAGAGAACGAAGGACGGAAGTGGATGTTCCACATTGAGTCGGGCGTCCACTCCAAACGGAACTGTCCGTTCCATGAGTTTGAACGAGAATAACTCTGGCTGACACTATTGCTGAAAGCGCCTGTGCTGCTGACGAAGTTTTCTGTTGCCGAACGGCTCCAGTGGTTGGTGTTGTTGTGGTTCCAGCGAACGCTACCATCCAATTGCAGACGGTCAGCCTTCTCGTAGTTCAGGTTCACACCTAATGACTTGGGCGACTGCAGACCTTGACCGCCGCCACCACCGAAACGTCCACCTGGGCCTCCGCCTCCAAAGCCGCGGTCGCCAACATTATTGGCATTGCCCATGCCCATCAGTCGCAAGTTGTCCTTGAACGTCATACCCATTGCTCGGCCAGTGTAGCGTTCGTGGGTACCCACGCCCAGATCGACATTGCCGAAGGTACCGCGGTTCATGCCACGCTTCAGTCCGAAGTCGAGAACCGTCAGTTCCTCACCATCGTCGATACCCGTGATGCGCGTCTGGTCACTCTTCTCGTCGTAGGCCTTCACGCGCTCTACGATAGATGTAGGCAGGTTCTTCATAGCCGTCTGGGTATCGCCAGTCATGAACTCTTTACCGTCCACCTTGATTTTCTTCACCTCCTTGCCGTTGATGGTGATCTTACCATCATCACCCACCTCGGCACCAGGCAGACGCTTCACCAGTTCCTCGATGACAGAGCCTTCGGGGGTCTTATACGCGCCCGCATTATAAATAATGGTGTCCTCTTTCGAGTAAACACGGGCCTGGTTCTTCACAATCTCGGCACCCTTCAGCATGATGGCATCCATCGACATAGTGATAGTGCCAAGGCTGACGGGCTTGCCGCTGACGGTCACCTTCTTATAGACCGTTTTGTAGCCCACGTAAGACAGACGCACAATGTACTGAGCATCCTGAGGGGCTGTCAGCGAGAATTTGCCATCGGCGTCTGTGAATGTGTTTTTTACTGTTGAACTGTCTGTTCTCAACAGCGAGACGGTAGCTTGTACCACAGGTTCTTGGTCATTGTTGTCGACCACAGTACCTGTCAGCGCCTGTTGCGCTTGTGACGAGAGGGCCGCCGAAAGCGTTACGGCCATCAAGAGTAGTATTCGTTTCATCCTGTATAATTGAAATGATTAATGTCTCATTATATAACCTTTACGATTCTTATGACGTATCTGTTTTTTAAAGGTTTAATCATCGCTAAAAAAAATCGTTCTTTCTTACTTTCCTTCCCAATCGTTTGGCTGTTTGGGATTTTTGTTTTACCTTTGTCCTCGTTATGGAGAGACAGGAAGTTATATTTGCGCAAAACCTGGAAGAAGAACTTAGCGCTGCCATCAGAAAATGCAGGGCCGATAAACAGTTCGTGCTGGTAGATACCACCACAGAAAGACTGTGTCTGCCAGTTGTCAAGGACTTTGTATGCATGCACGAGACACCCGTCATCATGATTCCCGCTGGCGACAGCAACAAGACGTTGGAGTCGCTGAGTCACGTGTGGAGTGAGCTGCAGCATCTGGGCGCTACACGCCATTCTCTGCTCATCAACCTGGGAGGCGGCATGCTGACCGACCTGGGAGGCTTCGCAGCATCGACTTTCAAGCGGGGCATCGCCTTCATCAATATCCCCACCACGCTGCTGGCAATGGTCGATGCTTCGGTGGGTGGTAAGACGGGCATCAACTTCGGTGGACTAAAGAACGAGATTGGTGTCTTCTGTAATGCCAATACCGTCATCCTTGACACCCAGTTTCTGAAAACACTCGACAAAGAAAACATCCTCTCTGGCTATGCCGAGATGCTTAAACACGGACTTATCGACACTGGAGTCCATTGGGCAGAACTGCTTAACATGGAAATACCGGAAAGTCCTGATGGTGCCGGCTTTCATGACAAGCTTTCCGCACTTCTGAAAAAGAGCGTTGCTGTGAAGCAACGCATCGTACTGGAAGATCCTACAGAAAAGGGCATCCGCAAGGCCCTCAACCTTGGACACACCTTTGGTCATGCCTTCGAGTCGCTGGCACTTCAACGTCATCCTGTTCTCCACGGCTATGCTGTGGCTTGGGGATTGGTGTGCGAACTTTATCTGAGTGTCGTCAAGACGGGCTTCCCTGTCGATAAAATGCGTCAGACGGTTCGCTTTATCTTCGAGAACTATGGACGCATGCCTATCACCTGCGACGACTATCCTGTGCTGCTCGAACTGATGACGCATGACAAGAAGAACACAGCAGGCGAAATCAACTTCACCCTGCTAGGCAACATCGGAGATATCCGCATCAATCAAACGGCAACAAAGAAAGAGATAGAGGATGCCCTCGACTTCTATCGCGAAGGACAATAAAAAGAGAATATGACAAAAAAAGAGGATGTGTCAAATAGGCACATCCTCTTTTTATGCGTTTCTGCAAGTCTATTAAGCGAGAGCAACCTTGTTGTTCTCAGCGTTCTGGAGCTTACCCTCCTTGAACAGCCAGCCAAGACCCAGCAGAGTCTCTTCCTCTGAAATCTTTGCAGCCTTGGCAATCTCCTTCACGGTGAGAGCCTTCTGAGCTGCTGCCAGTGCCTGATAAACATCTCCTGCCTTAAAACCAGCGTTCTCGGCATTCACTACTACTGTAGCCTTTGCAGCCTTTACGGTTGCGGCCTTCTTTGCGGGAGCCTCCTTCTTTGCAGCGGGAGCCTTTACCTCAGTAGCCTTCTTTGTAGTTTTCTTTTCTGCCATAATACTTATAAATATTAATACACTAATTGAAGTGGTTGTTTCCAAATCGCTGCAAAGGTAGTGCATTTATTTAAGGTGTGTAAGCATAGAAGCGTTTAAAATGCAAAAAATGTTACAATTCTTGACGTATATCAACTGATAAACCCCTGGTGTTTAAGCGTATCTAACAATCCGGCCGACATAGCCTCGTTGTCTTTTTTTTTATATCGGATGTCTGTGAATACCTGTGCCAGCGTCTCTTTTTTGTTGATCTCCACGAAATGGCGGTTCTCCTCCAGTTGCTCCTTGTAGGCATAGAAACGATCTATGTCCAGGGGTGTGTAGTCGCGATAGGTCTCCTGGTGCACGAAACTCTCCACAGGCAGACGGTCAGAGAGGGGAGGCTCTTCTGCCGGCCAGCCCACGGTAAGTGTGGCTACGGGCATCACCAGACGGGGCAGTTGCAGTGTGTCGATAATCTGTTGGGGCATATAGACCGTGGTGCCCAAATAACAGTAGCCCAGTCCCTCCTCGTCCATGAGGTTGCAGAGGGTCTGCGTGTATAGTAGGGCATCGATGGAGGCGTTGATGAACGATAGCAGGTTGTCATAGCCTGGCTCTGCCTTACGACAGCGGGCCCACTGGCTAGTGCGGTTGAAGTCGGCACAGATGGTCAGCACCACGGATGCTTCTGTCACCATGGGTTGGTTGAAGTGGGCAGGTGCCAAGCGCTGTTTCATCTCGTCAGAGCGTGTGACGACTACGCTGTAGAGTTGCAGGTTGCCCATGGTCTGCGTTCGTGCTGCCTCTTCGAGAAGTCTGTTAAGCAGGTCTTCGCTGACTGCCTGCTTTGTATAGTGACGGATAGACCGTCTTGTCAGTAGATTCTTCATTTTTCCTTTTCCCTTTCCAATAGCGGTAGCAGATTATTCACTTTTCACTATTCATTTTTACTTTATTCAATATCTACCACCGTGATGCCAGCCCCGCCAAACTGCACGTGCTCATCGCGGAAGTGGCTCACGTTGGGGATGGTGTTCAGGTATTGGCGTATCAGCTGACGCAGGATGCCTGAGCCCGTACCATGAAGGATGCGCACCCTTGACATTCCAATGAGGATGGCATCGTCTATAAAGTGCATCACGGCGTCAATAGCCTCGTCGCCACGCATGCCACGCACATCGATATCCTGATGGAAGTTGTGCTTGCGGTCTTCCATCGTGGCACGCGTCATTTTGGAGGTCTGAATGGCCAGATGGGCATATTTGTCTGCTGTGTTAGCCTCTTCCTTCTTAACTCTGCCAGTATCAGCACGTTCCAACTGTTCTGTCTTCATCTTCGTGCGCACATCGCCAAAGATGACAGTAACTTGTTTGCCCTGAATGCTTTCGATGGTGCCAACGGTGTTGAGACCTTTGATGCGAACGCTGTCGCCCTTCTGCAGGGGACGGTTGCTATCGTTCGCGCTACTTCTCTCTGCTCCAAAGGTTTGCTGGCGCTTGTTGTCCTCCTCCTTCTTCTGGGCTTTCTCGGCCTTACGCTGCGCCTTGCGTGCCTTGCGCTCCTCCATCTGACGCAGCTTCTTGGCAAAGTCCTCCTCGCTCATCAGACCTCGGGTGTCGTCGCTCTGTACCTGTGCACGGAATTCCTGCAGCTCTTCGCGAATCTCGCGGGTGCGCTCCTTCTCGGCCTGTGCCTCACGGATCTCGCGAATGGCGTTCTCTATCTTTCTGTTTGCTTCAGCCAGCAGTTCGTCGGCCTGTTGCTGAGCACGTTTCAGAATCTGTTTGCGTTCGCGTTCAATCTCTTCGAGGTTGGTCTCGTAGCGCTGTATGTGGCCTTCAAGGTTCTTCTCGTGCTGATGGATGGTCTGGCGCTTGCCTTCCCAGTAGCGTTTGTCACGCACAATGTCCTGCAGATACTTGTCACTTTGAATGTATTCAGAACCCACAATGTCGGATGCCTCCTTGATGACCTCTTCGGGCAGTCCTGTCTTGCGGGCTATCTCTATGGCAAACGAGGAGCCGGGCTGACCGATAGAGAGCTGGAACAGGGCCTGCATCTCATGACGGTCGTAGAGCATGGCGCCGTTGACTACCCCCTCGTGCTCGTCGGCAAAATGCTTCAGGTTCTGATAGTGGGTGGTAATCACGCCAAAGGCTTTCTTCTGCCAGAATTGCTTCAGCACGGCTTCGGCTATGGCTCCGCCAATCATAGGTTCCGTACCACCTCCAAACTCATCTATTAATAATAAGGTGTGGTGGTCGGCATAACGAATCATCTGCTTCATGTTCATCAGGTGCGAGGAGTAGGTTGACAGATCGTCCTCTATGCTCTGCTCGTCACCAATGTCTATCATGATGTTCTTGAAGAGTCCGCAGGTGGAGCGCTCGCTTACAGGTATGGGCAGTCCGCATTGCAGCATGTATTGCAGCAGACCAACGGTCTTCAGACACACGGACTTGCCACCGGCATTAGGACCCGAGATGATAAGAAGCCTTCCCCTGGCCCCCTCCAAATGGAGGGGGAATTGTGGCTCCCCCTCCTTTTGGAGAGGGCGGGGGGAGAGGCTTTGGAGGCTTATCTCCAGCGGCACCACCTTCTTGCCTTGCTTCTCTAAAGATAACTGCAGCAGCGGGTGAATGGCACTAATCCAGTCAATGTGGGGCCTATCCACGACCTTTGGCTCGTAGGCCTTGAATAGCTTTGCCATTTCGCTCTTGGCTCGTATCAGGTCGATGGTGGCCAGGAAACGGTAGGAGTCGAGGATGTCTTTCACATAAGGTCGCACCTCGTCAGAGAATACCGTCAGGATGCGGATAATCTCGCGTCGCTCTTCAGCCTCCAGCTCACGTATGCGGTTGTTGGCTTCCACCACCTCGGCAGGCTCTATGAACACCGTCTTACCTGTAGCTGACTCATCGTGAACGATGCCCTTGATGCGACGCTTCACGCCAGGCGCCACCGGTAACATCAGGCGGCCATCGCGCAGAGTGGGGGCAGCATCCTTGTCAACCAGTCCATCGCGTTGTGCTGCGTGTAATATAGTATATAATGTACGCGAGATGTTTCCTTCGGTGTTCTTCAATTCGTGGCGTATGCCTGCCAGGGTCATCGTGGCTCCGTCTTTGATGCGTCCAAACTTGTCGAGTATGGAGTCTATTCGCCGTATCATGGCAGGAAACGTCTGGATATTCTCTGTCAGACGGTAGAGAGCGGGGTAGGGAGGTTCTTCGTCCTTTGAGAGGAATGTCACGATGTTGGCAATGGTCTCCAGCGAGCGACGCAGGTCGAACAGCTCCTGTTCCTCAAAATGGGTACCAGCCAGACGGATGCGTGCCACCGCTTCGCGCATATCGAAGAAGAATTGCAGGGGGAAGTTCTCGTCCTTCTCCATCAGCTGACGAAACTCGCGCACCTGCTCCAACCATTCGTTCACCTCGTCACAGTCGGCAGAAAACGTTATCTCATCAACCATTTCACGCCCCAGTGAACTCAGACAGCGCTCTTTGAGCAACGAGCGTATATCGTTAAAACCTATCTTGTTTTCGTAGTTATTAGGATAAATCATGGTGCAAAGGTACGAAATTTAGTTCATAGTTCATAGTTCATAATTCGCAGTTTTGTCCCAAATGGGTTAAAAATATTTAATTCAGTCAAATTTATGAACTACGGACTATGAACTATGAACTATTTTTACTACCTTTGCACCCGCTTTGAAGCAATTCGGGCACTGGAGAGATGGTAGAGTGGTCGATTACAACGGTCTTGAAAACCGTCGTGCTGAGAGGCACCGGGGGTTCGAATCCCTCTCTCTCCGCAAAAGAAGCAACCTTCGGGTTGCTTCTTTTCGTATGCGATGAATCTCTTATTCATTGTTCGTTTCTTTTATTATCCTTGGCTTGTTTTGCAAACTTGAATAGCTCCAGGGGCAGATGGCAATAACCATCGGGATTCTTGTCGAGATAATCCTGGTGATACTCTTCTGCTGTATAGAAGTTCTGCAGAGGCAGTTTCTCTACAGCCAAAGGCTGTTCGTAGTTATTCTGCTCCTCAGCGAATACCTTCTCGATGACAGGCAAATCCGCAGGGTCGGTATAATAAATGCCTGTACGATAGCGTGTCCCCTCGTCGTGTCCCTGCTTGTTGAGACTCGTTGGGTCGATGGCCTTGAAGAACATCCGCAACAGGAACTCCAGGCTGACCACATCAGGATAGAACCGTACAAAGACCGTCTCTGCGAAGCCTGTCTGGTCGGTATATACCTCCTTATACGTCGGATTCTTCGTATGTCCGTTGGCGAAGCCTACTTCCGTCAGAGCTACGCCCTCAATCTGCTTGAAGTAATGCTCCGTTCCCCAGAAGCATCCTCCAGCAAGATAAATGTCCTTTGTGGGCTTTGGCGTTTCGGCCTGTCCGCTCATTAAATTGTCGTCTATCATGCTCATTATATCTAAATACACTTAAATCTGTCGGCAAATTTACGAAATATTGCTGACTTTTTGCTAAATTTGCAACGATATTTAGGATAGTTTATCAACAAAACCCATAAAACAGGAAAAAGTATATGGCATTTTTGGATTTAGTGAAGCAGAGATATAGCTGCAGAAGCTATCAGGAGAAGAGTGTGGAACAGGAGAAGCTGGACTACGTGATGGAGTGTGTCCGCTTTGCACCATCAGCAGTAAACAAGCAGCCGTGGATGTTCCGAGTAGTCAAGAATGAGGCTGACAAGGCAAAACTGCAGGAGTGCTACAATCGCGAGTGGTTTCAGACGGCTCCGATGTACATCATCTGCTCCATTCTGCACGATGAGGAATGGGTGCGCTCAGACGGCAAGCATCATGGTAACATCGATATTGCCATTGCTGTAGAACATCTGTGTCTGGCAGCTACGGAGCAGGGTCTCGCCACCTGCTGGGTCTGCAATTTCGATGCCGAGAAGTGCAAGCAGCTCTTCGATATCGCAGACAACGAGGAGCCTGCTGTTCTGATTCCCATTGGCTATGCTGCTGACGAGCCGAAGGTAAAGGGACGCAAGGCAATTGAAGAGATAACTAAATATTAAGGAGCTTTTCGGCCAACGGCACATACCAGCCACGGACTTCCTCTGCCGTCGGGGTATGAGCGCCAGGGAAGTGGAACGAGCGGTTGTAGTGCTGCAGGAAGAGCGGTTCAAAGTGCGCCAGCGTGTCCTGCTCGCCGAACAAACCCCAGATACGGTCTCGGAAGTCAGGTTTGCAGTTGTCAAACTGGATAGCCTCCATTTCGGCAAATTCCTCAATCAAGGTTTCATCGATGACGAAATGCTGGTTGCCGTCCTTTCGTGGCGATTTGTACTGATGCTCACCAATGCGCTGCTTCAGGAACTCTGTCATCTTGAAATGAGGATTGCCCAATAAGGCTGGAATGCCCACAATGGGAGCTACCATCTGAGCATAGAACGCCCCGCAGCTATTGCCAATCAGAAGGTTAGGCTGCTCACAATCTATCAACTCGTGGATGCATCGGACAGCCTTTTTCGGATGTATCGGCAAGTCGGGCGTTATCACCTCCGCACGACCCTCAAAAGTTTCGCGCAGAGCCATCGCTGGCACGCACTGGCCACTGGCAAAGAATCCGTGAAGGAACAGAATCTTCTTCATCCTAATTCATCTTTGTCATGTGGTAGCCCATCCTGTTCAACTGCATAGCGGCTCCAAACAGGTAAAGCTGGTGCAGACAGGAAACATAAGCATTGAAAGCTTCTTTTGTTCCTGGTTCTATGTTCTGGTGACGAAGTGCATTATAGACCCGGGAGGCACATTCACCAGTCACCTTCTCAAGAACGGTGTAGTCCACACCCTGCAACAGAAGTACCTCCTCGCGGATGTATTCGTCCATTGCATCGTAGCCCCGCTTGTCGCGCATATAGGCATAGAGGTCTTCTATTTTTGAGTAGATTTCCCACTCCGTATCCCACATCTTCGCAACGGCCATACCGATATACATCATCCAGCCGAGCGAGGCTGAAGGGAAGTCGTTGAACTCCTTAATACCGTCTGGAATATATGCTTTAGCAATCTCTTCCCATTTTTCTTCCACGTCAGGACACTCTGGCATCCTTTCATCAACCTCCTGCATGTTCAGCAGGAATTGGTGCAGGTCTTTGCGCAATTGCTCTTCAAAATTCTCCATATTCTTATTTTTATTTGCAAAGGTACTCATAATTCCTTGATTATTTGTACCTTTGCACCAATTATTTAGGATATTTAGGATTTTGAACAACAATACGAATATGAAAGAAGTCATCAGTACAAAGGCGGCTCCTGCTGCCATCGGCCCGTATAGTCAGGCCATCAAAGTGGGAAATCTGGTTTATACCTCTGGGCAGATTTCCATCGACCCTGCCACTGGCAGTTTTGTTGAAGGTGGCATCAAGGAACAGACCCGTCAGTCGCTGACCAACGTGAAGGCCATTCTGGAAGAAGCTGGTCTGACAATGGCAAATGTGGTAAAGACAACAGTCTTCATGGCTGACATGGCAGACTTTGCCGACATGAACGCTGTCTATGCCGAGTTCTTTGCAGAGCCATATCCCGCCCGTTCAGCAGTAGCAGTCAAGACTTTGCCAAAAGGCGCATTGGTAGAGATTGAAGTCGTAGCTGCAGAATAAAACGTGATGCTGGACGGGTCTATCCCTGTGTCTTTTTAAATACTATACTCCTAAGACAATAGCGGGGTCTATGTCAATGTACCTGTCCCCATGTCACATATTTAGGTTCACCAAAGAAAATCCGCAGCGCCTGTTGTAAACGCTGCGGATTGATGAGTCAGTCAAGTTGACGAGCGGTGGTTACTTCACCACGACCTTGCGAGTGGTGCCGTCGCTCATGCGGACGATGTTCAGACCGTGCTGCACGCCGTTGCGCTTCAGGCCGTTCAGCTGGTAGGCATCCACCACCTTCACGTCCTTGCCCATCTGTGGGGCAGCAATACCCGTATTGTAGTCGTACTCCTCGATGCTGGTGAAGCTCAGCCACCAGGGAGTATCCTCGTAAACAGCCTTCTTGCCTACAGGCACATACAGCTTAGCATTGTTATACGTATTGGTATCAAATGTATTCTTATTGATTGTGAAGACATCCTCTACCTTACTATATACAGATTGCAGTCCTGAGCATCCGGCGAATGCCTGCTGAGCAATGCTCGTTACCTCATTGCCAATCACCACTTCTTTGATAGACGTAAAACCGCTGAACCATGCTCCAATCTCTTTGCAGAGGAAAGTAACTGAGTTCAGTTGATAGCAACTATTGAACGCACTTTGTCCAATGCTCGTCACACTGTTGGGGATCGTAATGGAGGTCAGGCCAGAGCAACCATTGAATGCATTTTCTCCAATGCTCGTCACGCTGTTGGGAATGGTGACGGAGGTCAGGCCAATGCACTGATAAAACGCATAATCTCCAATGCTCGTCACACCGTTTCCGATGGTGATAGAGTTCAGTTTATAGCAACCCCAGAACACCTCATTTCCAATGCTCGTCACGCTGTTGGGGATGGCAATGGAGGTCAGGCGAGAGCAGCCCCTGAACGCTCCATCTCCTATGCTTGTCAAACTATTTGGGATGGTGATGGAGGTCAGGCCTGTGCAACCATAGAATGCATAAGAACCGATGTGCGTTACTTTGTCAGGAATAGTAAGTGCGGTTATTTCTGTGGTTTTATCTTGATAGAGTTTTGTAGCATAATAGAGAGGATTTGCGTTGCCATTAGCGAAATCAATGCCGCACCATGCAGCAACGTCAGAAGCAATCACTTTCTTAACATTAGAGCAGTTGTAGAATGCATTCATTCCCACGCTCGTTATGCCTTTACCAAAAGTAACGGAGTACAAGTCTGTACAACCATTGAATGCGTTTTTACCAATCGATGTCGCACCATCCTCAATAATAATTGTCGAGATATTCGTTTTGTATGAATTCCATGGAACTGACGTACTGGAACTATTATCCCACATAGCACCATCGCCTTGAATTGTCAGTTTTGCATCCGAATCAGAATATGTGCAAGTCAAACGGTCACCGCAGGCAAAAATATTCGGGTCTTCAGCGATGTTTTTAAATTGTTTCCAACCGGATACTTGTTGGTACTTTGACTTCAAGCCTCCCAGAATGTGTAATTCTGCATTGTTATAAGTTTCGTTGCTAAATGTATTATCATTTATTATGAAAACATTCGCTATCTTGCTATCAATTGAGGTTAGGCCAGAGCAATATCGGAATGCAGCTTCCCCAATGTACGTCACGCTGTTGGGTATCGTAATGGAGGTCAGAGCAGAACAGTTTTGGAACGCAGCCACTCCGATTTTTTCCACAGTATTGGGAATGCTGACAGAGGTTATCCAGGCGCATCCATTGAACACTTCAGCATTAACACTCGTTACTCCTTCAGGAATTTCCACAGAAGTTATTTCAGTTTCTTCGTCAGAGTAAATATGGAATTTTTGAGGCAGGGCTTCTGCTCCTATATTTACTGAACACCATTTATCTATCGCAGGAATAACCATTTTCTCAAGGCCAGAGCAGCCAGAGAACGCAGATTGTCCAATGCTCGTCACCTCTTCGCCTATTGTCACTTCTTTAATAGACGAGATATTCGAGAACCATGTTCCAATTTTTTTACAATGGAAGGTAACAGAGGTCAGGCCAGAGCAGCCAGAGAACGCAGATTGTCCAATGCTCGTCACCTCTTCGCCTATTGTCACTTCTTTAATAGACGAGATATTCGAGAACCATGTTCCAATTTTTTTACAATGGAAGGTAACAGAGGTCAGGCCAGAGCAGCCAGAGAACGCAGATTGTCCAATGCTCGTCACGCTGTTGGGGATGGTGATAGAGGTCAGGCCTGAGCATTTATAGAACGCAGAACCTCCAATGCTCGTCACACTGTTGGGGATGGTGACGGAGGTCAGGCCAGAGCAGCCAGAGAACGCGCTCCATCCAATGCTCGTCACACTGTTGGGGATGGTGACGGAGTTACTATGTTTGCAATTGGAAAAGTTACCACTGAGCGCTGAACATGCG